>OZ244874.1:0-787871 GCA_965221275.1 Phototrophicaceae bacterium | reverse complement strand
AATTCAGCATAGGACAAAGCATGGCGAGCGGCAGCATCAGTGACCAGCGCGCTCACGAGTGTGCCAACTTCAATCGCCTCACCGCATTCCGGCAACAGCGCCAAATTCTCTTCGCGCCATGCTAAACGTTGATCGACTGACGCGATATATTGCGCCGGCTCTGCTACCAGCGCCGTCGTCTCAAGCAATTGCAAAGCTGCAGTCAAAGTAGCAGCGAGCGCGTCAATGTCTTCCCCCTCGCATTGGGGCAGGCTCTGCTCTTCTGACGATAGCGCCTGCGAGTAGTCGACATCGAGCATGCCAGAGAGCATTTCCTCCAAGCGATCTTGGTCGCTGGCGAGCCGCTGGCGGTAAGGGCTCCGCTCTGGCGGCAACCCAGCCATATCGAGTGCAGCACGCCCCACAACGTCTCCGCCCAGCCGAATCAGCAAATCCCGAGCCGCGATACCAACCGCGCACTGCGGCAACTGCGATAAGCTATTTTCCCGATGGTCAATTTGTATCACGCTTTGGAGCAGCAAATCACTGAAGCTATCGGGCGCTTCCGCTATTTCCATTTGAAAATCTGCTACAAGGTTGAAAGTGTCGATGAATTCGTCGCTGCTACAGATCGGCAGCTGATATCCCTGCGCCCGCGATAGTGATAAGAGGTTTATCAGTATGATTAAGCCGAGAAACAAGAATCGGCGCATTTTCAGCCTTTCATGGCAACTGCCCATCCCACAGCGTCAATCTTACGGTATAGCAATACAATATGACAACGCCGCTGTCGCCATCATAGGGCAATCGTATCAGTGCCCGCAATACACACAATGCACCAGTTTACTGCAGCCTAGCTGGTCAGCAAGTCGGTTTTGAGCAATCGCGAATCAACTGAAATGTGGGATGATCTCCTTGCCAATAGCTTCGATAGCTGCCAGGATATCTGGACCCAGCGGCGGACCAAAGCTCAAATGCCGTACCCCCATCGCCGAAAGCTTTTCCAGCCGCTCCACCAATTCCGCAGCTCTGCCCGCCACGCCAATCTGCAACATCTCCCGTGTTATCATCTGCTGTGCCGCTTCCACATCTCCCAGTACATGGTAGGCATGCCGTATCGGCTCAAAATCTTCCCGCGTCAAACCCAGCTGATTCAAAATCAAGGGACTCATGGCGTGGCCATAATAAGCGATCTTGTCGGCTAGCAACGCTTCCGCAGCCTCCTGATCCGCCGAGACCGAACACCAAATGCAGGCAGCCAGGTCGATATCGTCCAGCGAGCGCCCAGCCCGTCGCAAGCCCCGCTCCACATGGGGCAGCACCTTGGCATAATGCTCGGGCGGGAAGAGCAGTGGCAATCCACCATCAGCCAGCGCGCCAATCTCCTCCAACATCCGCGGACTCATCGCGCCCAGATAAATCGGCACCCGCCGCCCAGGCTCGAAGCGCAGCCAAGCTTCCTCCTCCCAACGCAAGACCTTGCCTTGCATGGCGGCGTTTTGCTTCGAGGTCAATCGATTGATCGCCGCTATCGCTTCTATGACAAAGCTGCGCGGATAACGAAATTCCAAACCCAACCAACGCATGAAATCCTCAGCACCGCTGGAGATGCCCAGGTTGAAGCGCCCGCCCGACAGCTCGTCCAACGTGGCTGCCAGCATGGCGATCTCGGCTGGATTGATAGTGTAAGGGTTAAGAATGCAGCTGCCGATCTCGATGCGCTTGGTGGCCATCGCCACCGCCGACAGGATCACGGGCCCACTGCGCAAAAAAAGATCATTGCTCACCCAAAACTGGTCGAAACGGGCCGCTTCCGCCGCGCGGGCATACTTGATGTAATCAGCTACCGGCAAGTCATTGTTGAAGCGCAGACTGAATTTCATCTTAGTCTTGAGCACCCTGATTCAGTGGTTGCGAAACGACATAGGTCATAGCGCCAGCTTCCAACTGCGCCAGATAGGGCCGCAGCAATAGCAGCGCCGTCTCCTCAAAAGGCGCGCGAAAATCTTGCTGTACGCGATAGGTGACAGGATGCAGCATCTGCCCCAACAGATCCCCCCGAGCCACCACTGTGCCGATCTGCCCGGCGCCCACTATCGGAAGGAATATCCCGCCTTGATCGGGACGCAAGACCTCGCTCGCCCCAACTGCTAGAGGGGGTTCAATCGACGGCGGCATCAAACGTCCATCAACAATGCCGACCTCACACAAAGCCCGCAACAAGCCTTCGGCGATGCTGCCCGCCCATTGCGCTTCGTATTGGCTGCGCCCGCCCATTTCCACAGCAGCCACTGCCAACCCCAAGGATCGCGCAAAACCAGTCAAGCTATGATCTCGCGCCGGTGCCTCGACGATGAATGGCGCGGGAAAACAAAGCGATAAATCCCGCCCGCCCTCCATCTCAAAGACAAAGGCGTTGACGCACCAACTGCCGCCACCATGCAAGTCGATCACATAATCGATATCTTCCAAAGCCACGGTCGCCAAAATATGCGCCAGCCGTTCAGTGTAGGAACCCCTGGGGTCGCCAGGAAAAGCGCGATTGAGATCAAGTTGATCGACGGGCGCGTTGCGTTTATCGGCTTGCATCGCCAAGGGGTTCGCCATCGGCAGCACTCGAATGAAACCGGCCACATCATGCTCGTCGATGCTCTGCAGCAGCTTGTTGATCGCCCAAGCGCCCCAAGGTCCTTCGTCACCGTGTATGCCGGCTGTGATTAAGATACCCGGTCCAGCGCTGCCGAATTCACCGAGTAACAGATTCGTTCTGCCCATCGCCGAAGTGACGCCGATAGGTATTTCACGCCAACTTATTCTTTCTTGAAGCTTCGCCATTTGCCCGCCCAATTCCGAATTGCTTGACAGTGACCAATAGAAAAACTATACTCCCATTACGAAGTAGACTGTCGACAACTGCCCGGAGTGCTGCGGATTCTAGAAATTTCTTCGGGGCTTGTCAACTTTTGTTATGCCGCAGTGGTTCAACTGTCGGGCATAAATTTCTCGCAACAATTGTTCTATCAGAAAAGGAGTCTCTTATGAAACGCTGTATCCGCATTTTGTCCTGTTCTCTGGCATTACTACTCTTGTTGACGCTCGTCGCTGCGCCAATGTCGGCTCAAGACGAGGTCACCCTCAGCTTCGGCATCAGCCGCGGGGTCGATACACTAGACCCCACCGCCACCACTTTCTCCAGCGTCGAAGTCATCGTCGGTCATGTCTTCGACACCCTAGTCAAACAGCAGCCGCTAGGCGTCTTCCACCCCGCGCTGGCCACCAGTTGGACGGTCAACGAAGATGCCACCGAATACATCTTCGAATTGCGCGATGATGTCAGCTTCCACGATGGCACAGCCTTCAATGCGGAAGCGGTCAAATACACCTTCGACCGCATTGTCGATCCCGATACCAAGTCACAGATGGCTTTCAGTTTCATCGGTCCCTATGCCGAATCCGAAGTGCTTGGGGAACATAGCATCGCTGTCCGCTTCTCTTCGCCCAATGCCGCCTTTTTGGATGGCGTCTCCCATCCCCAGCTTGGTCCGATCTCGCCAGCAGCGGTTGAAGCGCTGGGGGCTGATTGGGGTTTCTCCGGCATCGTCGGTACCGGTCCCTTCATCTTCGAATCCTACATAGCCGATTCAGAAGTCGTCATGGTCAAGAACCCGGATTATAATTGGGGCAACGAAGATGTCTTCGGCAGGAGCGGTCCAGCCGATATTGACCGCCTGGTCTTCAAGATCTTGACCGACCCCGGCACTCGAATGGCTGCGCTGGAAAGTGGCGAAGTCGATATGATCGACAATATCCCCGGCTTGGATGTACAACGCCTGGAAGAAACCCCCGACTTCGTTGTCACCCAGTACGATCAAGCTGGTCACGGCTATTCCTTCATGTTCAACCAAATCAAATCGCCCACTGATGAATTGGTGGTGCGCAAAGCAATCGCCCAAGCCATCGATATCGAGATCATGCAGGATATCGTTTACGACGGCCTGGGTTCCAAAGCCTGTAGCGCTCTGACGCAATCGATGTTTGGCTGGACTGATGTCTACTGCCAGCAGAACCCCTACGATCCCGATGCCGCCGGCGCCCTGCTGGACGAAGCGGGCTGGGTCATGAATGAGGAAACGGGTATCCGCGAGCGTGATGGTACTCCCTTAGCCATCGAGCACTGGTCGCCCGATCGACCGCTGAGTGCCGCCACCGCGCAATTCCTGCAAGAAGATCTCAACGCCATCGGTATCGATTTCCAGATCAACCTGGCTGATATCGCCGCTTACCTGACGGTAGTTCGCGCGGGCGAGCATAATACGCAGCAATGGTGGGATACGCAGACCGATCCCGACGGCGTCTTCCGCACGCTCTACCATTCGTCCAATGCCGGCGGCGGTACCAACCGCAACAACTACCGCAATGACGCGATGGACACCATGATTGATGCGGCTGTCGGCATCGGCGATCCAGCAGCGCGCGCCGCTGCCTATGCCGAGATCCAGCAGAAACTGGCTGACGAAGTGGTCATGGTCTACTTCAACGATCCAGTGGTCTTATACGCCAGTAGACCCGAAGTGCAAAACGTGACCATCCTCGGCGGCGGTTTCGTGCCCAACTTCTATTCCGCCACGCTCGGTATGTAGCGCAGCAATAGTCGTATAATCAACCTCGCAGCAGGGGCAGGCTCTCTGTCCCTGCTTGGGTTTTATCTGCAAGCAAGTTCACGTTCATGGGAAAATACCTTGCGGGGCGCCTGCTACAGACAATACCGACCGTCTTCTTGGTGACGGTCGCTGTCTTTCTGATGTTGCACCTCACCCCCGGCGACCCGGCCGAGGTCTTCCTCGGTGACAAACGCAGCACACCAGAACTGCTGGACAAAGTGCGCGAAGACATGGGCTTGAATCGCCCGCTGCACATTCAATACCTCAGCTATATGGGCGCCGCCCTGCGTGGAGACTTGGGGCGCTCGCTGCAAACCAATGTGCCAGTCATGGAACAGATCCTCAATCGCCTGCCCTGGACCATCGAGCTGGCTGCCGCTGCCCTGCTCATCGCCGCCTGCGTTGGCATCAGCGTCGGCATCATCGCCGCCTTGAACCACAATACCGTCATTGATACTCTCGCAATGGCGCTGGCGCTGGTCGGTATCTCCATGCCAGTCTACTGGTCTTCGTTACTGCTGATTTTGCTGTTCGCCGTGCAACTGCGCATTTTGCCCGCCATCGGCCAAGGCGGGGTCGAGCGGCTGATCCTGCCAGCCACCGCGCTAGCATTGGTCTCGGCGGGTTCCTTGGCGCGCATGGTCCGCTCCAGCATGTTGGAAGTGTTGAATCAGGACTTTGTTTTGACGGCACGCGCCAAAGGCATCGGCGAGCGCCTGGTGGTCAGCCGCCATGTTCTGCGCAATGCCTTGATCCCGGTGGTCACTATCCTCGGCTTGATGCTCGGCAATATGCTCAGCGGCGCCGTCATCACCGAGACGATCTTCGCCCGCCTCGGCATCGGTCAAAAATATGTCGAAGCGGTCTTGCAAAAAGATTTCACCATGGTCCAAGGCACGACCCTTTTCATCGCCCTGATGTATGTGTTGGTCAATATTCTTGTGGATATGATTTACGCTTTGGTAGACCCACGCATTCGTTATGTCTGATGCCGCTGTCACAGTCATCCCGTTGGATGGCGAACGCAAATCCCAATGGCGGCGCTTCGTCGGACGTGTCCTGCGCTCGCGGAATGTCATGGCGGGCTCGATAGTCTTGTCCATCGTCATTCTGTTGGTGCTGCTCGCCCCGTTGATCAGCCCCTATGAACCAACCGAGCAATTCCGCCGCCACCGCCTGCAAGCCCCGAATGCCGACTTCCTGCTGGGCACCGATAACCTGGGCCGCGATATCCTGACGCGCATCCTCTACGGCGGGCAAGTCTCGCTGCAAGTGGGCATCGTCTCCGTCGCCATCGGCGCCACCATCGGCACGCTGCTTGGTTTGATCGCCGGCTATATCGGTGGCTGGGTGGATGTGCTGATCATGCGCTTCATTGACATGATGCTGGCATTCCCAGGCATCCTGCTGGCGCTGGTGATTATCGCCGTGCTGGGTCGCAACCTGCAAAATGTGATGATCGCTGTCGGCTTATCCTCAATTCCCGTTTATACGCGGGTGGTGCGCGGCAGCACGCTATCGGTCAAACAATTCGACTTTATCATCGCGGCGCAAGCATTGGGTGGCTCTTCCTGGCGCATCATGTCGCGGCATATCTTGCCCAATGTGCTGGCGCCGATCATGGTGGTGGCGACCAACGGCGTCGCCGGCGCGATTATCGCTGGCGCGGCGCTGAGCTTCCTCGGCTTGGGTCAACAACCGCCCGATCCCGAATGGGGCTTGATGCTCAACGAAGGGCGAGATTATATTCGCGCGGCCGCCTGGGTCACCACCTATCCCGGGCTGGCGATCATGATCACCGTGCTGTCGATCAACCTGTTGGGCGATGGCTTGCGCGATATCCTCGACCCACGCCTGAAGCTGTGAAATCGCTCATTCCCAGAGCATGGAATACAAGACAAAATCGCTGGTGCTGATGCCGCGCGGCAAACTCACCACCGCATAAACCATCTCGGCGATGGTATCGACAGGCACGAGTATCGCCTTGTCAATGCCCGGCGAAGCAGCCTCGCGCATCGGCGTATCCGCCGGACCGGGCGAGATCATCACAGCACGGATCCGCTCCGGCCTCAACTCCGCCGCCAGCGCCCCCGTCAAGCCCTTCAAGCCGACCTTGGCTGCCGTATACGCGCTGACGCCCGGCACCGATAGCGTCGTGACGATGGAGCCAATATTGATGATGCTGGCATTGTCGCTGCGGCGCAGATTGGGCAAGACCGTCCGCGACATAATATAAGGCGCCCGCAAGTTAGTGCGCAGAATATGGTCGAGTTGCGCGTTGCTGGTATCCTGCAGATACTCGATCAACCAATCGCCGGCGCAATTGATCAGCATGTCGATCGTGGTATCCGCCAAGCTCGCTCCCAACTGTGCCACCGCATCATCATCGGTCACATCCAAAACCTGCAACGCCGCCGAGCCACCGCGGTCAGCGATCTGCGCTGCGACAGCTTTCAGCTTGGCTTCCGTCCTGCCGACGAGAATGCAATCAATGCCCTGCTCGGCAAATTTAAGCGCGATGGCTCTCCCCATGCCCTGCCCCGCACCTGTGATTAGAGCTGTTTTGTTAGACATAAACATTTTCCTCCTAACTTCCTTCATCAACCACGCCCCGCAAACGCGCAATATGCGCCGGACCCACCTCACAACAACCGCCGACAATCCCCGCCCCCGCCGCAATCCACTTCCGCGCTTCCTCGGCATAACGCTCGGGCGTCAAATCCTCCCGCGTCCTCAACTGCGCCACCCCTCCTCGCTCTGCCCAATGATCTGGAATCTCCACAAAGCCATTGGCGTAGGCGCCGAATGCCAAGCCGCTCGCTTGCAGTGCCGGCAATGCCGCCTCGATGCTATCCGGCGTGCAACAATTGACCAGCAAAGCATCGGGCGCAAAATCCCGAATCTCGCCGAGCGCCGCTGCCAAGCTCTCACCGCCCCGCAAGTCGCTGACCCCATGATCGCGCAAAGTCAGCGACAACCAAATCGGCTTGCCCCGACCGCTGGCTGCCTGCAGGAAAGCCCGCGCTTCAAAGCTGGTGGAGAGCGTCTCGCCCAGATAGATATCCACATATGCATCGAGCAAATCGATCAGTTCGGCAAATTGCGCCACCGTCTGCTCAAAAGACAAAGCGAATTCATTGATATAACTGGCTTCCAGCGGCGGCAAGCTGGCAGCGATGCGCACATTAGCGGCAGCACAATCTGCCCGAGCTTGCAGCGCCAACTGACCCGCGGTCCCCACCAATTGCTCAAAACGCTCTTCCATGCCCACATGCCGCAGGCGCATCCTTGTCGTGCCATAGGTATTGGTAGTGATCACATCGGCGCCAGCCCGAATATAATCGCAGTGGATCTGCCGCACGAGAGCGGGGTCTTCGTACAAGGCAGCCACCGCCCATTCGCCGTAGCCGCCTTTGCCGCCGCGATTGACGATCTCTTGCCCCATGCTGCCATCCAATAGCAAGGGATTTCCCTTCAATTCCATCATGTCTCTCCTTTGGTGCAAACCACTCGCGATTCTAGCATTTTTGCTATTTCACCACAGCAGCTCATGCTTGGTCGATTGTTCGCGCCAGTGTTTGACTCTAGCTCATTTTGTGTTTTGCTATAGTATTGATGTAAAATGTATTGACACAGAAGCGTCAAGCATCACAAGGAAAATCCTCATGCAGCAGATGGAGATGGCATTTACCGAAGCAAAATCCCGGCCAATTCAAACCAGCCAACCCGAAGCTATGGCTAGGGATAAAATCACTCACCATCGCGGGCGTCTCATTGTCGGCAACTGCGTCGACGTGATGCGAACCTGGCAAGACAACATCGTCCATTTGACTGTCACTTCCCCGCCTTATGATCAACTGAGAGATTACCAGGGATATAGCTTTCCTTTTGAAGAAATTGCCGATGAGTTGTTTCGCGTCACGGCTGAAGGCGGTGTGGTGGTCTGGGTGGTGGGCGATCGCATCAATGGTGGGCGCAGTCTCACCTCCTTCCGGCAGGCTCTCTATTTTCAGGAGATCGGTTTTGCTGTCCATGATGTGATGATCTACCAAAAGAAGAACACGCCATTCATGCGCAGCAATGCTTATACCAACGCCTATGAAATGATGTTTGTGCTTTCTAAAGGCAAACCCGCTACTTTCAATCCCTTGAAGGTGCCGACCCAACGGCATGGCTACGAGATGCTGACGCATAACAAGCTGCCCGATGGCATCAATAAAAAGAAGCTCGGGGAGCTCAAAAAAGAGAAGACCCGCACCAATATCTGGTCTTATGCCGTGGGCTTGGGCGGCACAACTCGTGACAAGATCGCCTTTCAACACCCCGCTGTTTTCCCCGAGAAACTGGCGCTCGATCACATTCTGTCTTGGAGCAACCCCGGCGACCTGATCCTCGACCCCATGTGTGGCTCTGGCACAACTGGCAAGATGGCTCTTCTCAACGATCGCCAGTTCATCGGTATCGATATATCCCCAGAATACATCGAAATTGCTCATCAACGATTCAACCAATCGAGGCTGGCAGTTGACGTCGACAATGCTTAACCCCATTGGGAATTCAAACTGGATACTTTGTAAAAGTGGTTTGGGCTATGCATGTCCACACGGTGTTCAGGATACAATACGTAGTCATTATCCAAAGAATTCACTCGCTGTAATATTGGAAGACAGAGATTTGGAGTTGCTAGTTTTTTTGCCCGGACAAGATCAGATCTTTATTGTAGAGCGAAGCGATACATCAGAGGTTGATGTTTATAAGACCGGCAAGGGCTACGATCAGATGATCTGCAACATATGTTTTGTGTTGAAACCTGAAGACGAGTTTCAAATCAATCAAACCGATGCGAAAGGGAGAAAAACTCGACGACCGTCATGTAATATATGTCGCCAGGATATTGATCGTCGCTCGATTCCTAGTCGTGAAAAGAAAGAAGCAAAAAGTCTGAGACCACAAAAAAGGACTTTGTGGCGATGTCCAATTTGTCGAAAGATGGGTATTGTCGGAGTTAATGTCAAGGTTGTTGCTGACCACGATCACTATGCTGGCCGCTGGCGGGGCTTTTTGTGCGATAGTTGTAACACCGGCTTGGGTAGATTCAAGAATGGTGAGAACTATTTGCGGAATGCGATAGCTTATCTACAGAATCACGAGAATAGTAACAAGAGGTAAGAAGTTTATTGATTCTTTGCTCTTACATAAAACCTGTTTGCACTGTGTCGTTCGCTCATAAACTCTTGTAGACATTATCAACTTACTATGTCTAAGTCCTCTAAAATCGTTACAATACCCGCCATAGCAAAAACCAAATGAAATGAGCGCCCCCATGGAAAATGTGACCATACCAACACTCTATCCCGTCAAACAATCCCTGCCCAAAGGCGACCCCGTCGATATCGACCGGACGCTGGAAGCCGAATGGGCGAAGCTCGGGCTGGCAGAACAGGTGAAAGGCAAACGCATCGCCCTCGGTTTCGGCAGCCGCGGCATTGCCAGTATCGACCGTATCGCCGCCAAACTGGTGGCGCTGGTCAAGGCTTCCGGTGGCGATCCCTTCATCGTGCCAGCGATGGGTAGCCACGGCGGCGGCACACCCGCCGGGCAAATTGATGTCTTGGATGGTTTGGGCATCAACCAGGCGACCATGGGCTGCCCCGTTCACGCCACTATGGAGGTTGTCGACACAGGGATGACCAGCATCGGCTTGCCCGCCTATCTCGACAAGAATGTCGCCGAAGCCGATGGCTTGATCATCAGCAACCGCACCAAAGTCCATACTGATTTTCACGGACCGCACGAAAGTGGCTTGCTCAAGATGCTGGCGATCGGCTTGGGCAAAGAGACCGGCGCCCGCCTCATCCACCAGCACGGTATCATTGGCTTGCGCGATTATATGCCCGTCATCGCCCAGCACCTGTTGCAACGCATCAACTTTGTCGCTGGCTTCGGCATAGTGGAAGACGGCTACCACGCGGTCGCCCAGCTCGAAGGTTTCACTGCCGACACGGTCGTCGAGGGCGATCAGCGCCTGCTGGAGCGTTCGCGCGAGCTCATGCCGCGCCTGCCAGTGGACGAGCTCGATCTGCTGATCATCGATGAGATTGGCAAAGATATCAGCGGCGCCGGCTTGGATACCAATATCATCGGCCGCTGGATGATCGATGGCGAGCCAGAACCAGCCACACCCAATATCAAGCGCATTGTCATTCTCGATCTAACCCCCGCCTCACATGGCAACGCTACCGCCTACGGGCTGGCTGATTTTATGTCGCGCAAACTCTTCGACAAAATCGACTTTCAAATCACCACCAAGAATATGTTTACCAGCGGCTTTCTCAAGCGTTGTCGTATGCCCCTCGTCTTCGAAAGCGATGAAGAAACCATCAAGGCGGCTCTCTTCGATGCTTTCCGCGCCGACCCCTCCCGCACTGCCGATGCCCGGGTGATGCGCATCAAGAACACGCTGGCGCTGGAAAATCTGTGGGTCAGTGCCAATGTCGCCGCCGAGCTGAATGGCGCATAAACAACGCCCGAAGCCCTCGGAATCATCACCGCGATCTGCAAGACATTTTGCGATTTAACAACACAAAGAGTGGACCAGAACTATGGATAGAGTCAAAATCGGTATCGTCGGCATCGGCAACATGGGCAGCGCCCACGCCCGCCACACTCTGGAATTGCCAAATACCCAACTGGTTGCCATCTGTGATCGCAATGCTGACCGGCTGGAGGCGGTGGAGGTCCCCCCCACTGTTGCTCGCTTCACTGATTATGAGCGCATGCTCGACAATTGCGAGCTGGATGCCGTCATCATCGCCACACCGCATTACGACCATCCCGAGATGAGCTTGGCTGCCTTCGCCCGCGATCTCCATGTCCTGGTCGAGAAACCGATCGCCGTACATGTCAAAGAAGCGCAGCGCATGATCGATGCCTACCACGCCGCCAAAGCGCGACAGCCCAACCTTGTCTTCGCCGCCATGTTCATGCAACGCACTTGGGGGCATTGGCGCATGATCAAAACGATGATCGACCGTGGCCAGCTCGGCAAATTGCTGCGCTGTAGCTGGATCATCACCGACTGGTTCCGCGCCCAAAGCTACTACGACAGCGGCGAATGGCGCGCCACCTGGAACGGCGAAGGCGGTGGCGTGCTGATGAACCAATGCCCGCACAATCTCGATCTTTTCCAGTGGATGGTCGGCATGCCGACGCGCATCCACGGCTTTGTCAGCTTCGGCAAACACCATCGTATTGAAGTCGAGGACGAGGTGACCGCCTATTTTGAATTCGCCGATGGCATGGTCAGCCATTTCATCACCACCACCGGTGAATCCCCCGGCAGCAACCATCTCGAGATTGTGGGCGAGTGTGGCAAGCTGGTCTACCAATCGCCAGGTGGCTTAACCTTCTTCCGCAACGCCCGCTCGTCGATTACCCAAATCCGCGAGTCAAGCCAAGGCTTCGAGAAAGTGCCCCACATGCGCGAAGAGATCGACTACCCCCCGCGCAAGACCCACGGGCATGAGCTGATTATCGCTAACTTCGCCGATGCTATCCTGACTGGTGCGGAGCTGATCGCGCCGGCCGAAGAGGGGCTTAACTCGCTCATGTTGGCAAATGGCATTATCCTCTCCGCCCACAGAGGGGGCGCTGTAGAACTGCCACTCGATGGCGATGCCTATGCCGACCTGCTGGCACAATACCAGGCAAATGGGGCGATACACTAAATCACCTCCACAAGCCCCAGCATTAACCCGGCAAACCAACACCTAGGAGAAATCCTATGCAGATGAAGCAAGTCGCGGCGCAGCTATACACAGTGCGAGCGCACACACAGACAGTAACCGATTTTGCCGAGAGCCTGCGCAAGATCCGTGAGATCGGTTACCGGGCAGTACAAGTCTCAGCCATCGGCGATATCGCTCCGGGAGAAGTCAAGCGCATCTGTGATGACCATGGCTTGACCATCTGCAACACGCATGTAGCCTACCAGAGCCTGCTCAATGATTTGGACGGGGTGATCGCCCAGCACGCGCTCTGGGATTGCCGCCATGTGGCGATTGGCAGCATGCCAGCCGAATTCCGCGACAGCGCCGCTGGTTACAAACGTTTCGCCCAAATCGCCAGCGACATCGGCGAGCGACTACTAGCCGCCGGGCTGAGCTTCAGTTATCACAACCACAGTTTTGAGCTGGTGAAATTTGATGGGCGGACGGGTTTGGACATTCTCTTCAGCGAGAGCGACAGTCGCTACCTATTGGCGGAGCTGGATACCTATTGGCTGCAGCATGGCGGGGCGGATCCGGCGCTCTGGATTGAACGCATGAAAGGGCGGATGCCGGTGGTGCATTTGAAAGACATGGCTGCCCAGGCGGGTGAAGGGGCGGCGGCGAAGCAAGTGATGGCGGAAATCGGCGAAGGCAATATGAACTTCTCTGCCATCTTGGCGGCTTGCAGGCGAGCGGCTGTGGAGTGGTATGCGGTGGAACAGGATATCTGCCAGCGGGATCCGTTTGAGAGTCTGGCGATCAGTTACCGTAATCTGGAAGCCTTGGCAAGTCACTGATTTAGCGCAAATCCCTGAATGACTGCCCTATCCTTTGACAGCGCCGAAGGTCAAGCCGCGGACGATGAAACGCTGCACCATCAATGACAAGATCACCGGCACAGTGACGGCAATCAGCATGCGCGTCGTGACAAAATTGAACATGATACCGCGCACGGTGTCCGAACCAGCGACCAACATGGGATAGGGTTTCCAATCGCGATTTGCCAAGACGCTGGCAAAAAGAAACTCATTCCAGGCGAAGGCAAAACAGATCAGTGTGGAAGCGACCAAAGCGGGACGCGCCAGCGGCAGGGCGATACGCCAAAATGTAGTAAACTCCCCCGCGCCATCGACCAGCGCCGCTTCGCGCAATTCCGGCGGCAGATCCGCAAAATAATCCCGCATGATCAACACGGCAAAAGGCAAAGTGAAGGTCGCATTGACGATGACCATGCCCGCTAGCGTATCCAGCAGCTTCAAATCACGGAACATCAATACAAAAGGGATCAATGTCGCCACTGGCGGCAAGAAGCGCTGCGACAAAAACCAGGAAACCAGGTTGCGATTGCCAATCCCATATTTGAAACGCGCCAAGCCATAACCAGACAAGGTGCCCAGTGTAGTCGCCACCAAGGTCGCGCCCAGGGAAATCAGAGTGCTATTGCGCAAGGCTTTGAAAGTTTCCGCGCCCCCAGAGCCAAATTCCTGTTGCCAATTCAAAATGGTGGGCTCGTATTGCAACCAGGGAATGACCGTGCCATCAATCGAATCCATCTGCGATTTGAAAGAGGTGGTGACAGCGAAAGCAAAGGGCGAAAAAGCGATGAAAGTACAGATCAGTGCTAGCGCGATGATGACCCGCTCGCCCAGCGACGAACCTCGTATCATCTGTCTCGGCTGAATAGTTTGTGGAGTGACTTCGGGGTTTCCTTGCATGTCATCCTCCACGCGCTACTCGAAGCGCTCGCGAACGCGGTAGAAATAAATCGAAGAAATGATGATGGCGGCAATCACCAAAAGATAAGCCAAAGCCGCCGCCTCACCCAATTGGAAACTGCCAATCAAGCCTTTTTCATAAGCATAATAGACATAAGTCTGGGTTACTGAACCGGGACCACCGCGCGTTAAGCTGAAAGGGATGTCGATGATTTTCAGCGATTCGACCATACGCAGCAGCATCACTGTCCCCAGCGCCGGCGCAATCATCGGAAAGGTGATGGAACGGAAGAGCACCCAGTTCGATTTGGTATCCAGCCGCGCCGATTCATAGAGATCATCCGGTATGGCTTGCATGGAAGCCAGCACGATGATGAAGACGAAAGGCGTCCACTGCCACATATCGGTGAACATCACAGCGAAGCGAGCGGGCCAAGGCTCAATGAACCAATTGATTCGCTCCAAGCCAATTCCCTGCAAGATATTATTCACCGGTCCGGCTTGTTCATTAAAGATGACGACGCCCAGCCAACCAAGGGCGATAGGCGCCGCGAACAGCGGCATGGTGATGATCGCTCGCATTTGTCGTAAAAACGGCAGGTCGTGGTTGAAAACCCAGGCGACAAAAGTGCCGAAAATCAGCGTGGTCGCCGTACTGCCCAAAAAGAGAAAAGCGCTGAAACTCGCTGTGCTCAATGCTTTGTCATCGGGCTCTTCTTCGCCGATACCGAGGATCTCGGCATAATTCTCAAAGCCAATGTATTTGGGGTTCTTGCCCAAGCGATAATTGGTCAAGCTCAAGCCGAAGGAATACAACAGTGGGAACAAGGTAAACAACAAGATCCAACATACGCCGGGCATCAGAAAGAAATATTTCGCTTTGCTATTCTTCATGATTCGGTCCAGTTTTCAGGAAAAGTGGGCAAGGGCATGACCGCGCCACGCCCCTGCGCCACAAATTTCATGACTTACACCCAGAGCAACTACCCGCCGTAGCCAATAGCTTGTTGATAGATTTCCAGCTGGCTATCAAGGTCGAGATCATCAGTGATCTCGTCCCAATCATCAGCGGTGTCATCGAGCGCTTCCTGGGCGCTGGATTGCCCTGTCATCGCTTCGGATAGGCGAATGTCCAGCGTTTCCTGGATGTATTCCAGCGTCCCCGGAATCCGGAGATAGGTGACCGAAGTCGGCTTGTCATAGACATTGGAACCATAGGCATTGATATAGCGCTCCATATCATCAGCATTGAAGCCAACAGCGGTGTAATCTTCGGAAGTGGCGGAACCACGTGGTTCATAGAGCTGATAGGTGCAGCAGGGGTCAATCCCTTGCCAACCGGTGGTGGCGTTGTAGAAGTTGATGGAAGGGTTGGCGATCATTGACATGAAGAAATAGGTCAACTCGGGAATCTCGGTGAATGCCGACATGGTCGGGTGCCAAGAGCCGCCAGTGGTATTGCCGACGCAATTGGGATTCTCCGTGTCAGTGACGAACTCGCCGGTTTCCCGGTCATACCATTCGGAGGAACAAGGAATCGCCGAGGCGCCCAGGTTGCCTTTGATGGTGGAACGATTCTCGTCTTGTGACAACGAGCCAACATCGCCCCAAGAGAAGGTAGCGATCGCGTTGCCACCGAGGAAGTTATCCCAGGCTTCACCCAGTTGCCAGCCAGCTTGCGCTTCGGAGCCAGTGGCTGCCAGTTCCTGCAAGAATTCAAGCGCGCGAACATGACCCGGTTCATTGATCAGCGGTGTCATATCATCCGGATCGAACCAGAAGACGTTGTCATATTTGCTGACAGCGCGTGAATCATCCCCATCGGCTGGCGTCACAGCGAAGGACGCGGCCAAAGTGGCGTAATGGAAGTGACCCTGCCCGCCCGGCGCCAAGTGCAGGCTGATGCCGTCATCGGGGTCGCCATCGCCATTCCAGTCTTTGCCATTGAAGAAGCTGGTGATCGCCAACAGATCCTGCCAGGTTTGAATCGGATAAGGCATGGGCTCGCCGACTTCTTCTGCGTAGGCTGCCTGCCAATCAGGGTCGTTGAGGATGTCATGGCGATAGTAGAAGAGCTGGGCATCGCCATCCATTTGCGTGCCATAGGTCTCCCCACCCCATTGCAGCAGGGCGCGGAAAGCGGGAGCGGTGTCCTCTGGCGTCCAGTGGGCGAAGCGCTCATCGCCGATCCATTGATCAATTGGTTGGATCCAACCATTGCTGATCCAATCACCATATTGCCAGGCGGCGCCGATGAAGGCATCATAAGTGTATTGACCTGTCAGGAAATCAGCGGGGATGGTGGTGCCAAGCTGGTTATAAGGGATCTCGACGATATCCATGGTAGCGCCGGTCGCCGCTTCGAAGGCGTTGCGCCAGAAGTAGATTGTGCCGGAGATACCGCCGCGTGAGCCCTGCCCCAAGACGCCAAATGTCATCCGCTGGCCCTCGCCCAGGGCGCTGCCATCAGGAATATTGGCGTTCAGCAAAGCCTCAAAAGCCAATGTTTGCTCGAGCTCGGTGGCAGCGACATCGGGGATTGGGAACAGATCTTCCGCTGTCTTGCCAAAGAATGTGTCCTGTGCCGCAACACCGAACACCCCTGTCAAAAGGACTAGGATTGAAATGACAATACTAACTTTCATGGAACACTCCTATACTGACCAAAACTGCAGATAAGCGACGCCAAAATATGCTAATGCGCATTCTTAACGCCGATGCCCAGCTAGTATATCGCGTTTAGCCGCAAAAAGCGAAAATTTTGCCTAAATCAAAAAACCTCCCCTCCGCGCCGCGACTACCTCCTCCCACCACAGTCCGCCAGCTCCTTATATTCCGGATGTTTGAAACCCCGACAATCGATCGTTAGCTTGCCCTTGATACGATTGCAAGTGGCGCAAAGCAATTGCAGATTCTCCAGTTGCGATTTACCCCCTCTGGCAATCGGAATGATATGATCGAGCACAAGCTCTGCTTCTAGCCGGCAATTCGCGCAATACTCACCATATTCAGCGGCCAGCTGCTGATACCATTGGCGATAATGCCGACCTAAGATCTGTCGCTCACGCCGCTTGACCTGTGGCGGCACGCCCCACTTGGGAGCATGCGAGGATACGGCAGGCTGGTAGCGCCGCCCCGCCCGCGCCAGAAAACGGATGATATCACTATCTGCTCGCTGGCAAACGCAGCGATGTTGCACTCGACCACAATAGCCACAATACATTTCAAAGCCCCGCCCGCTCGATCCTCTCTTCAATTCTCACATAAAACTTTAGCATAACAGACTTTGCATCAGCGGCGCTTTCGGTTACAGTTTGACCATATTCCAGCTTTTACGAGCCTAAGCAAAGACGATGCAACCCAAAGTATTGATCGCCTCTTTTCTCGAAAGCGAGCATATCGAACGCATACGCGCTGAAGTCCCGCAGGTCGAGCTTGTCTATCGTCCCGATCTCATCGGCGCGCCACAATACCAGGCTCACCACACCGCCATCATCGAGCGCAGCCCGCAACAAGAAGCCGAGTGGCGCCAATTGTTGGCTCAAGCCGATATCCTCTTCGATTTCGATCACACGCACCGCCAAGATCTACCTACGCTAGCGCCCAAGTTGAAGTGGATTCAAGCCACCAGCGCCGGCATCGGTCAATTTGTCAAACGCTACCACTATGACAAACAAGGTTGGATCTTCACCACTGCCAGTGGTGTCCATGCTCGCCCGCTGGCAGAATTCTGCCTGATGGCAATGCTGATGTTCATCAAGAATTATCCCTTAATGGACGAGCTGAAACGCGCGCATCAATGGCAGCGCTTCAACAATACTGAATTGCGCGGCATGACTGTCGGTATCATCGGCTTGGGACGCATCGGCATCGATTTGGCGCAAGTCTGCAAATTCTTCAGTATGCGTGTGCTCGGCTGCCGCCGCACACTCAGCAACACCCCAGCCACCGTGGACAAACTCTATGCCCCAAATCAGTTGGACGAGATCCTGCCACAAGTCGATTTTCTGGTCCTCTGCACGCCCCATACCCCAGAGACCGATGGCTTGATCAATGCCGAACGCATTCGCCGGTTGAAACCCGGCAGCGTGTTAATCAACATCGCTCGCGGCGCTATCCTTGATCAAGTCGCGCTGACGCAGGCATTGCGCGAAGGGCATCTCCGTGGTGCCGCGCTCGATGTCACGGATCCCGAACCTTTGCCGCCCAATAGCCCCTTATGGGACATGCCCAATGTCATCATCAGCCATCACTCCGCCAGCACCGCCGACACCGAAAATGGCAAACTCACCGACCTGTTCATTCGTAACCTGCAAGCTTATCTCGCTGGCAGACCGCTGGAAAACCTGCTGGATATTCACCTGATGTACTAAGTGACTGCGCTGACGCTCGCTGTCACCATCTTGCCGTTTGAGTAAACCAGCTCGCCCGCGATCAAGGTCGCCTGCGGACCACTCTCTTCGTCCCAGATGACGATGTCGGCATCCGCGCCCAGCTTCAGCGATCCCTTTTGCGGATACATGCCGATCGACCGCGCCGGCACCCGCGTGAACATGGGCAGTGCTTCCGCCAGGCTGAGACCGCAAAAACGCATCATATTCTTGAGCGCCTGCGCCATCGTCAAGGTGCTGCCAGCCAACCCGCCAGCCTTGCTGCGCGCTTCGCCATTTTTGACGACCACCGACACATCGCCCAGCGCGAACTCCCCATCCGGCAAACCAGTCGCGCGCATCGCATCTGTGATCGCCAACACCCGCTCCCTGCCTGCCAACCGCAGTAGCATCCTAATCACAGCGGGATGCACATGTACCCCATCAGCGATAATCTGAAAATAGATCTGCGGATCTTCCCAGGCAGCGACCAAAATGCCCGGTTGCCGATGGTGAATGCCCGCCATGCCATTGAATGTATGCGTGATCTGGCTGACACCGGCCTCAAAATAGCTTTGTGCCGCAGCATAACTGGCGCCACTATGCCCGATAGAAACGGTGATATCCCGCGCCAGCGCCTCTCGAATTAATAATTCGCCGCCGGCTAATTCGGGTGCGACAGTGATTAATTTGATCAACCCAGTTTCGAACCAGGGCGAGTATTCTTCCCGTAATGGCGGGCGCAAGTGCATCTCCGGCTGCGAGCCACGATACACTGGATTGAGATACGGTCCTTCCAAATGTACACCGAGAAAAGGCGACTGCGGCTCTCCGGCGAAGGCTTGCATCTTGCGAAGCGCGGTCCCAATGCGCTCTGTGGAATCGGACATGGTGGTGCCCAAAAAACTGGTCACCCCTTGGCGAACCAGAAACTCGCTCAAGCCCTGCAACGATGCTTCCGTGGCATCCATCACATCGAAGCCTTTGCTGCCATGCACATGCACATCGACAAAACCGGGCATCGTATAAGCGCCGGCGCAATCCAGCCGACGATCCCCAGGACCTATTTCGACCTCGGCAGCTGACAACACATCCTGAATCACGCCCCCGCTGAGCACGAGCGTATGCCCGCTGAGGAAGCGGTCATTTTGCCAGATCTGGCTGTTTTCGATCAACAAACGTGGCACAAGCGCACTCATCCACCTACAGAACCAAAATTTGCACAGCAGTATAACATTGTAGCGTAAGGCTTTAGCCACCGAAAAGTACAGCGCCTCTTTAAGACCAGCTTGAGACTATTTCCTTTATCTGGTGTTCGCCTACAACCTTTTCGGGATTGCCGCGCGACTGTTAGAATAGAAGCTGGCTTTTCCAATTTGTCTACGAGCAACTCACATGACTAAGGGACAGCATACTTTCAATGAAATTATGAGCCAGCCCGAGGTATGGAACTTCGCTTTGGAAGCCTTTGCCCAGCGGCAAGCGGAATTCACTGCCTTGATGACATCGGCGGCTTTCGATCAAGTCATCGTCACCGGCTGCGGCTCTACCTACTATCTCGCTCTCACCGTTGCCCGGCTCTTGCGCAAGAGCCACATCGATGCCCGCGCCTGCCCGGCTTCCGAATTGTTGCTGCATCCGGCTTCGATCTGTCCCCCCGGTCGACACTATCTGCTCTTGATCCTGTCACGCTCTGGCACAACCACCGAGACGGTCCGGGCGCAACAAAACTTCAAAACGGCGATCGGCGGTCCTGTGGTTACCGTCACTTGTGACAGCAGCAGCCCCTTGGCGCTTGAGGCTGATCTCGCTTTCGCCATTGACGCGGCACAAGAGATGAGCGTGGCGCAGACCCGCTCCTTCAGCAGTATGGCTCTCGTGGCACAACAGATGGCCGCTCTGCTCGCCGGTCACGATCTCGGCGCCAGCCTGCGCTTGCCCGATGTTTGCCGCCAGCTGCTTTCAGCGCAAAATGGTTTAGCACAAAGGTTGGGTGAAAATGGCGATCTCCACAGGTTCTTCTTTCTTGGGACAGATGCTCTCTACGGTATCGTCTGCGAAGCCATGCTCAAAATGAAAGAGATGTCCCTGTCCTACAGCGAAGCCTATCACACCTTGGAATTTCGCCATGGTCCGATGTCCATGGTCGGCGAGGACAGCCTGGTCATAGGTTTGATCTCACCGACTTCAGCCCGGCAAGAACTTCGCGTCCTGCATGAAATGGCGGAAATGAACGCGACTGTTCTCGCCATCAGCCAAGCGCCAAATGACTTCCCATATCAGATTGCCCTGCCCCACGAATTGCCAGCCTGGTCTACACCGATACTGCACCTGCCCGCGCTACAACTGCTCGCATACTATCGCGCCATCTTTAATGATTGTGATCCCGACCAACCGCATCACTTGAGCGCCGTTATCACGCTCGAAGATCTATGAGAATTGAATGACCAAAAGGACAAAGTCACCATGTCTGAAATTACACTTTTCCCGCAGCCCCAGCAACTCAAGCGCCAGCCCGGACAATTCACGCTCGATGCCGGCACCAGTATCATCGCCCACGACCCCAAAATCGGTGAAATGTTGGCGGCCTACCTGCGCCCCGCCACCGGCTTCGATCTGCCGGTAAAACAGTCGCAGGGCGCCCGGCACCCCGGTGACGAGAATATCATCGTACTCTCCCTGGCTGAACAAGAAGCTACTCCGGCCGCAGCCTATGCGCTCCAAGTAACGCCGCGCCAAGTTGTCTTGTCCGCCAGCCAGCTGCCCGGTTTCCTGCACGGGATGCAGACGCTGCGGCAACTGCTGCCAGCGCAAATCATGGCGGGCGAAATTGCCAACGGAATCGATTGGACTATTCCAGCTTTACACATCAACGATGCGCCAGCTTTCGCTTGGCGTGGCTTGCACCTCGATGTCGGCCGGCATATGTTCCCCATCGACTTCATCAAGAAATTCATTGACTTGCTGGCATTCTACAAATTCAACACCTTTCATTGGCACTTGACCGAAGACCAAGGCTGGCGAATCGAGATCAAAAAATACCCCCGGCTGACCGAGGTCGGTGGCTATCGCGCGGAGACCGTCGTGCCCAAAAACTGGGACCAGTACGATGGTGTTCCCTACGGCGGTTTCTACACGCAGGATGAGGTACGAGATGTGATCGCCTATGCCGCCGAACGAGGTATCGTCACCGTGCCAGAGATCGAATTGCCCGGACACAGTGTCGCCGCGCTGGCTGCTTATCCAGGGTTGGGCTGCATCGGCGAAGATTATGAAGTGCGCAAGACCTGGGGCATCGCCGAAGATATCTTCTGTGCCGGCAAAGATGAAGTCTTCGCCTTCTTGCAAGATGTCTTCACCGAAGTCTTGGAGTTGTTCCCCTCCGAATATATCCATATCGGCGGTGATGAAGCGCCCAAAGCACGCTGGAAAGCTTGTCCCGCTTGCCAAAATCGTATCCAAGCCGAAGGGCTGGCTGATGAAGACGAGTTGCAAAGCTGGTTCATCCGGCAAATGGAAAGCTGGCTCAACCAACGAGGACGAAAACTGATCGGCTGGGACGAGATCTTGGAAGGGGGCTTGGCGCCAAATGCCACCGTGATGAGCTGGCGCGGCAGTGATGGCGGTATCGTCGCAGCCAACGCCGGACACGATGTCATCATGACGCCCAATACCTATTGCTACTTGGATTACTATCAACATGAAGATACCGATCGTGAACCCCCAGCTATCTCCGCTATCCTGCCACTGCACCAGGTGTATCAGTTTGTTGTAGTACCCGAACAAATCGCCGCTGATAAAAAACATCATATCCTGGGGGGCCAAGGCAATATCTGGACCGAATACATCCCCACCTCCGCGCATGCCGAATACATGACATACCCGCGCGCGATCGCCATCGCCGATGTGCTGTGGAACCATCCAGAGGATCGTAGCTACCAAGTTCTGGTGGAACGGCTGAAGCGGCATCTACCCCACCTCGATGCCATACCGGTCAATTACCGTCCACTTGATGACTGAGCCAAGGGAACCCCTATGTATTTACAAAAAGAAATCGCTCAACAACCAACAGTCATCAAGCGCCTGCTCGATGAGGGACATTCCGAGACGCAATCGGTCGCGGCCGCCATCCGCAAGTTTCAACCATACTGCGCTTGCATCGCCGCCCGTGGCACGTCCGATCACGCCGCTCTCTACGCCCAATATCTCTTTGGCAGTGTGCTGCGCCTGCCGACCATGCTGGCGACACCATCGCTGCATACGGTCTATGCGACCCCGCCCGATTTGTCCAAAGCCTTGGTCATCGGCATCTCGCAATCTGGGGAGGCTGAAGATGTGCGCGCCGTGCTGCGCGATGCCCGCCAACAAGGCGCCCTCACCTTGGCGATCACCAATTTTGACGATTCGCCCCTGGCACAAACTACCGACTACCATCTGCCACTACTCGCCGAGCGAGAATTCAGCGTCGCCGCCACCAAAACCTACACCGCCCAACTGACGGTTATCGCCATGCTGGCCAGCGCCTTGATCGATAATGAGACGATACATGATGAGCTATCTACACTGCCGAGCCAGGCTGCTGCGACGCTCGACCTGTCAGAAAATATCGCCGACTGGGCACAGCGCTATCGTTATATGGATCGCCTGACCGTCCTAGGACGCGGCTTCAATTATGCCACCGCCTGCGAAATCAGCTTGAAAGTCAAAGAACTGACCTATATCGCCAGCGAAGGCTACAGCGAAGCCGACTTCCGCCACGGTCCCATCGCCGTGGTGCAACCGGGCTATCCGCTGATTCTGGTCGCGCCACAAGGGAAAACCTTCGCCGGCCTGCGCGAGATCTGGGGGATACTAAACGAGAAAGCTGCCGAGACCCTCATCATCAGCAATGATAGCGATCTGCTTGCCAAAGGCACACAGCAGATGCCCATCCCCCAAGCACCGGAATGGCTCAGCCCGATCATCGCAGTCATGCCCGGGCAGATCTTCGCCATGCAGCAAGCGCTCGCCCGCGGCTACCAGGTCGATAAACCGCGCGGCTTGTCGAAGGTTACAATTACGGAGTAATGGAAATCTGCTGAACGGACTAAGCGTTTAGCAAGAGCAAATCTGATTGAAGTAAACGATAAAGCGGGATCTACCTATTGAGGTGTCTCAACGCTGCCCTCCGGCAGTTTGCCTGTTAATGCCAAACCCTCCAGCAAGCCAGCCACCCGCGCCTGTTCAGTCTCTACTCCACGCAATCGATCATCTACCGCAATAAAGCCTGTATCCATCCTGTCTTCAAGGCGGTTGATTTCGTTTTCGATCTTGGCTTCTAATTTATTCTCAAGTCTCTTGATGTCGCCATCTACTTTGTCTTGAAGTTCCTTGATACTTAGCTCCAGGCGTCTGATATCGCCATCCATCTTGCTTTCAAGTCCCTTGATGTCGCCATCCACCTTATCTTGAAGTTCCTTGATACTGACTTCCAGACGTCTGATATCGCCATTCACTTTTTCTTCAAGTTCCCTGATGCTTAGTTCCAGGCGTCTGATGTCAACATCCATCTTGCTTTCAAGCCTCTTGATGTCGTCATCTATCTTGCTTTCAAGCCTCTTGATGTCACCATCTATACTGGCTTTCAAGTCCTTGATGTCCCTACCTAGCCTGTCTTCCAGACGCTTATTATCACTTCTTATTCTGTCTTCCAGACGTTTGATATCTGCCCGCAGCCAGACAAACAAGCCAACTACAACTGTGATGACCGGCGCATTCATAGCGATGATTTGTTCCCAGTTCATTTCATGCTTTCCTCTACGATTGCCTTGAACTGTGAAAAGTATACCACAACGCTGCCCATAGCCAAAAACATAGCATATTCACATTCGCCTGAAGTATAAAACATTGCTTCTGTAGTGAAATGAATCATTTTCTTCCCAGTCTGCCACACAGTCCATAAGATGCAATATCCCTGCGAACGCGCTAAGATACAGGCACTAACATATCATATTAGGAGGACCCCATGTCAAGCGACCGCCTGCAACAATTTCAAGCGATTCTGGCTGGCAAAGCCGATCTCGCCTTTTTCCCCATCTCATCCGACCTGCAATATCTGACCGGCGTCCCGCGCGATTTCCCCAATTACGGCCACACCATCCACCCCGGCGACTGGCTGGAAGGCGCTTGGATCACCCCAGATCACGCCCCAGTGCTGCCCCTGCCCCGCATGACCGCCGAATTCGGCGGGCTGAGCCGGCTGCAAGGCATCGACATTCGCGTGCTGGGCGATTGGGATGAACCCGCAGAGATGGTCAAGCGCATCCTCGCCGACTTCAACCTGCCAGACAATCCGCGCGTCGCCATCAGCGATTTCGCCAGTGGCGAGACCGTCTCCCAGCTGCAACCGCTCATCCCCGGCGCGACCTGGCTCTCCGCCACGGAGCTGCTGCGCCCCATGCGCGTCATCAAATCGCAAGCCGATATCGAGCTGATGAAAGCAGCCGGGCGCATCACCGAAGCCGCCTTCGCCGAGACGCTCACCAAACTCCGCCTGGGTATGACCGAGCTGGAAATTGTCGAAGAGGTCAATTATCAGCTGCGCAAACATGGCTCCCTAGGGCAATCTTTCACCACCTCGCTTTATAACTCCGCTCCCGACCATCCCCTGCTCTTCGGCCAACGCATGGAAAGCTGGAAACGCAAATTGAATCCGCCAGTTTCCATCCTCTTCGATTTTGGCGGCATCTACCAAGGCTGGTGTTACGATTTCGGGCGCACCCTCTTCTTCGGCCAACCGAACGCAGAGGCAATCCGCGTGCATGAGCTGGTCATGGCTTCACAAGCCGCCGGCATCGCCGCCCTCCAAGCCGGTGCAGCCACCACCACTGATGCCGACCGCGCCGCCCGTGATGTCATCGAAGCAGCCGGCTACGGCGAGACCTTCCGCCATCGCCTGGGCCACGGCATCGGCATGGATGTGCACGAGCCGCCTTTCCTCACCAAAGGCGACGAGACGCCATTGGAAGACGGCATGCTCTTCACCATCGAGCCCAGCATCATGCAATTCAACGATTACTCAGCCCGCGTGGAAGATGTCGTCGTCGCCCGCCCCAACGGCGGCGAGAAGCTGACCCACGGCTGGCAGGATCTGATTGTGATCGACTGATCCACCACAGAGACGCAAGGCACAGCGAAAACCTGTGCCATTACGTTAATATACGATATTTTACGACAAATTACTTGGACGTAATATTGTTGCCGCATATCTGTGGACAAAACTATTTGTATACTTTATACTATATTAACATCTTTTCTACGTGATGCGGAATAGTGGCTCGCATGAAGAGTTTGATTACTCGGCACAAGAAATTCCTCGCTGTCCTACTTTTCTTTGTTGTCGTAGCAATTCTTCGTCCCCTTCTCGCTCTGCTGGAAATAATCGCTCCTATCGCACTGGAATTCATTGCTCGACATCCGCAATTCTCCTTAGTTGTCCTTTTGCTAGCTCTCTTCTTTGTTTTTCGCCGTCTGTACAGTTTTCGGCAAGAAATCACTGAGTCTGCCATATCACATCCGCTGGGCAAGTTCATTGCTCGTCACTGGAGATTCTTCGTCGCGGGCGCTATCTTCATCTTCATTCTTTCGCTGGGTGTCTTCATCTGGGCGGGTTCCTCACAACTTGGTTTCAACGATCTTGATTATCGAACGAATCTATACACCGAATTATTTGGAGTTTTGCTCAGCGTCTTTATTTCTGTAGTCGTCATTGGCTTATGGACGGATTGGCGTGAGAGAGGCCGGCTAAAGCGCCGACTGGTGCGAGAAGCCGGCAGCCGCTCCTCCAACGATCTCGCCAACATGGCAATCGACCAACTGCGCGCTGAAGGCTGGTTGATCGGCGAAGATGGCCTGCTCAAGGGAGCGAACTTGGAGCGCGCGAAACTGAGTGGAGCGGACTTGCGGGATGCGAATCTGGGTGGCGCGTCCTTGTGGGAGGTGGATCTGGGTGGCGCGGACTTGATGAGGGCGGATCTGGGTGGCGCGTACTTGATGGGCGCGGATCTGGGTGGCGCGTACTTGATGGACGCGGATCTGGGTGGCGCGGACTTGATGAGGGCGGATCTGGGTGGCGCGTCCTTGTGGGACGCGAATCTGGGTGGTGCGTCCTTGATGGGCGCGGATCTGGGTGGCGCGTCCCTGTGGGACGCGAATCTGGGTGGCGTATTCTTGCGGGGCGCAACCTTTTCCGATGAGACAATCCTAGAAAACACGACAATGCCCGATGGGACAGTCATCACATTAAAAGATGGGATAGCGGACGCGCTGGCAAGATTCACTGACCGAACCCACCCCGATTTCGCCAAAACGCTTGAAAAAATCAAATCAATCCGCCAAGAAATGGGACTTGAGGATTAACTCACCAAACCGCGACCATTCAGTCGCCACCTCCCGCCCCAACCCCGCCACAATAAACGCATCGCCAATCAACCGAACCATCAAACAACAACCAAAATGGATTTTGTTGCCGAAAAAACATTTTCCTCGGCAACAAAACGGCAACAAAATCCGATTAACGCCGAAAGTAGTAATCGATTATGATCGGGTTCAATCCGCGCTTATTCCACGACCGTATGCGATTGCTCGCGCATGTACTGCTGCAAGTAATACCAACTGCCGGCCGCCTTGCCACTGCCGGTGCTGCCCTTCCAGCCGCCAAAAGACTGATAACCGGGCCAAGCGCCCGTGGTCGCTCCAGCCGCCCGATTGACATAGAGCACGCCCGCTTCGATGTTGTCCAGGAACCACTCCACCTCAGCCGGGTCTTCGCTGTACAAACCCGCGGTCAAACCCAGCGAGACATCGTTCGCCAGCTGCATCGCTTCGTCCTTGCTCTCCACTGCCCGCACCGCCACGATGGGCGCGAACATCTCGTGCTGCCACAGCCGATGCTCATCCGGCAAGTCAGTGACGATAGTCGGCGCCACAAAATAGCCATCCTCCGGCGCCAAAGTCTCCCCGCCAATCAGGATCTCCCCGGCGCTCATCTCGCCCACATAGCGCTGGTAAGCGGCATAGGCGCTTTCGTTGATGATCGGTCCCATGTAGATATCGGCATCGGTGGGGTCTCCAACTTGCAGCCCGGCCGTCAAATCCACCAGCTTGTCGAGGAAGGTCTCTTTGACCGCCGCATCAACATAGACCCGCGAACAAGCCGAGCACTTCTGCCCGGTCAAGCCAAATGCCGACCGCATCACCCCCAGCGCGGCTTTGTCGAGATCGGCATTGGCGGTGATGATGGTCGGGTTCTTGCCCCCCATCTCGGCGATCACAGGACGGTAGTAGCCGGCCGCGGTGGTGAAACTGCCGATGATGTTCATGCCCACCTCATAGCTGCCGGTGAAAGTCAAACCAGCCAGGTCGCCCTGGGCGGTCAGCGCTCTGCCCGGTTCATCACCACCCAGCACCATATTGAAGACGCCTTTGGGAACCCCCGCATCTTCCATGCACTTGGCGATCATATAAGCGGTCAACGAGCCTTCGGCGGCTGGTTTCAGCACCACGGTGTTACCAGCGATCAATGCCGCGCCGCTCGGTCCCCCGGTCAGGGCGGCGGGGAAGTTGAAGGGTCCAATCACGCCCCAGACGCCATAAGGCTTGAGCACGCTGCGATTGAAATGCTTGTCGCTCTCGCTCAGCATTTGCCGATCAAAGCCCGCGTTATCCTTGATGGCATTGACGCAATAGCGGATCAGATCAGCAGTTTCTTCCACCTCGCCAATGGCTTCCAGGCGATTCTTGCCGATCTCCATGCTGACGACCGCCGAGATCTCGAAAAGCCGCTCGCTGATGAGATCGGCAACTTTGTTGAGCAGCTCAGCTCGTTCCGCCCAGGGGGTATCGCGCCAAGCGGGGAAAGCCGCCTTTGCCGCCGCCACTGCCCGCTCGACATGCCTGTCGCTGGCTTGGGCGAAGTTTCCCAACAGCCAATCGGTGTTGATCGGCGAACGATTCTCGAAGCTGCCCTCCCCCACGACCCACTCGCCATCGATCAACATCGGGTAGCTCTTGCCCAGGTTCGCCTTCAACGCCGCCACATCTTCATCGAAATACTGATGCAGCAATGGATCGGGACTGCCCAGCGTGGAATACGTCACTTTGATATGCTTGCGCTGCTTTGTCATCATGCCCTCTTTTCCTGCCAATATGCTCTTAACTCCATAGTACACGAAGGACGGCGATCTGCCACATCGCTTGAACAAATTACCCAATATGAGTCACGCTTTGCTTCAGGTGAGTTCGTCGCTGTCCATCCGGCGCTTCTTGATACGCTCGATGCGCATGATCAGGCGCTCATCGACATCCGGGCAAGCCGCGATCGCATCGCGCGCCAGCCAATCGTTTTCAGCCAGTTCGCGCTGTTTCGCCGCCAGCAGGGGCAATACCGCCGAAAGCGCATAGATGCAGAAATGCTTGCCTTCGGGAATGCGCAATTTGGCGCTTTCGGTCAGTTCAAAATAATCGCCCACAGCCATACCACAGACCGAACGTCCTTCAATGCGCTCTACCGTGACACGCAGGTCATACAGTTCAAATGGTCGATTCATCTGGCACCCACCACGATCTCTCAGCAGCCTGATCAAGCCCTTATTCGACTAGGAAGCGACAGGGGAGCAAGATAGCAATCTCAGACAAGCATCGCGCACGATATGTTCTTCACCAGGGTTGAGCGTCATCGGGTTGAGGTGAAAAGCGGCCTCGTTGAGCGGCGAGACAGCAATCGCCGGATCCTGCTCAAGAAAGGCGGTCACTAGATCATCAGCGCTTTTACCCAGCACAGTCGAGTCGATAGTCACACGGCACCAAGGCAGCGGCTGCCCGGCTTCGTTGGGAAAGGCGCGTTCGGCGCGGACGCCCGCCAGTGGATTGAGCGCGGCGCACCACATCGCCACCGTGTCTTCACAGTAGCGTTCCCGCCCCGCATGATCGAGCTTCAAATAGCGCTCGACAGCCGCCAGCACACCCATCAACTCTTCTTTGCCCACCTTCAGCGGTCTGCCCAAACCGTGATTGGGATTGCTAATCGGTCGAATCGATTCGATCAAGTCACGACGCCCGAGCATCAGACCAGTCGGCTGGGGACCGCGCAGGTCTTTGCCCCCGCTGAAAAGCGCCAGGGAGGCGCCCATCTCGGTAAAACGCCAGAGATTCTCGACCGGGGGCAGTTGCGCTGCGGCATCGACAATCACGGGGATGCCTGCTTCATCGGCGATAGCGATCATGTCGGCCAGGGGAATGTCATCGCTGCTGTTCATCGCGCCTTGAAACCAGAAGATACAAGCGGTCTTTTCGTTGATTGCGGCGCGCAATCCCGCAAGAGAGGAATCGATCTCGACGAATTTCATGCCAATCTGCTGCACACCGAAGTCGTAGCCGTTGCGATGTGCCCGCTGGACGATGGCTTCGTTCTTGAGCGCGGCGATTTGCGGGAAGCTCATCGCTTGGTCGGGATGGTGATGCAAGATAGAAGCGACAGCCGCCAACATCACTCCAGCGGCGGCGCCCGGGGTCACATAAGCGGCTTCGTTATGTGTCAAGTCGGCAATGCGCTCACCGACCTTTCGTTGCAATTGCGCCAAATCCACAAAAGCGCCAGCCGCCTCGTTCATCGCTTGCAAGACTTCCGGCGGCATCATGGAACCGCCGTACTTGGTGACGGTGGCGTAGGCGTTGATTACCGGGCGGATGCCCAACTGTTGATAGGTGCTCATGGCTAAACGATTGCCTCCGGCTGGCGAATTTTCCAATATGAAGGGGGTGCCTCTTCCCAGGCAGGTGCCGCGCGGCCATTGACATCAAAGACGATCTCACCAGCGCGCAGGGTCATTTCACAAGTCAATTTACGATCGCCATTCATCCGAGCCTGCCCACAATCGACATACCCGAATACCCCTTCATTCTGTTGCAGGACAGCGATATCAGCATCGGCTCCAACCCCGAGATGACCCAGCTCCGGATGCCCAATCTCCTCCGCGGGCCGGATGGTGGAACGGGCGATGACCTCCTGCAGCGGCATACCCATGCACAACAGCTTTGACATGGTGGTCAACATATCGTGCACGACACCGTTGACATTGCCGATGTGCAGGTCAGTGCTGATCGAATCGGGACCAAAACCACCATTAAACGCGGGGATAGCTTGGCGGAACCAGAAGCTGCCGGCGCCATGCCCCAAGTCAAAGATAATGCCGCGTTCCCGCGCTTCGAACATGAAATCGGCTGGTTCCTTATTGTCGTTCAAGATGGGAAATTGCTGGGCATAAACATGCGTGTGTATATCCCCGGGTTGCATCTTTTGCAACAGTTCTTGATAAGTCCGTCCGGGACGATGCCAAAAATCGACCATCAACGGTTTTTTGCAGATGGCGGATGCCTCCAGGGCGCTGTCGACCGCTGCCCAAGGCGGGTGCGCCTCGTCAAAAGGACCCGCGACCCAGTAATGCGCGGTCTTGATGCCGACGCAATCTTCGGGATAAGCGAGCACGATTGATGCGGCTAATTCGGCATCCATCTCGTTGATATCTTGTTCAAAGGGACCAATCATGCCCGATTTGACGATGTTGATAAAAGCGAAGATGCGCGTTTTTGCCTGGTCGATGACGGTGCGTTTGAAATGCAGAAAATGTTTGGCGCCAGCGGTACCCGTGTCAACCACGGTAGTGACGCCGGAGCGAAAGCAATGATGATCGGCGATCACGCTAAGCGTTTCTGGCTCGCGGGTATGATAAACATGCACATGAATGTCGATCAAACCGGGTGTGACATACAAACCGGCAACATCGATGGTTTGCGCGGCATCACTGGATGGAATACTAGAATTGACGGCGGCGATCTTGCCCCCGGCAATTGCCACATCCATGGGCACGTCGATCTTGTTGGCAGGGTCAATGACGTGACCGTTCTTTAGCAGTAAATCGTATTGGGACATCTTTTCGTCTTTCTTCTTAATCGTTATCGTTGCGAAATGGACCAAGTCGGCGATTTCTTGGCACTGTCGCCTGATGAAAATCTATCTGCTTCAACGGCGCTTCGGTTGCCAGCCCAGCAGCGATTTCGCCTTGCTCATGTTTAACATAGACTGCTTAAAATCTCCACTGATCATGAAAGTTTGGAAGCGACCAGAGAATTGCAAAGCGGCGGAGATGGCTTGGGCAACATCGCTGGCGGCCGTTGCCAGTGTGCGCTTGTCTTCCTCGACCTCGTGGAACAATTCATCGGGCGTGGGAAAGCAAAGGCGCAGCACATTGACATGCATGTTCCAATTGCGCACGGCATTCAGGCAGACTTGCTCGCCGAGGCTTTTGGTGAAACCATAGAGGTGCCAGGCATCCGGCGGTACAGTTTCATCGGCGAATTTACGCCCTTCCAGATCTTGATAAACTGACATGCTGCTGGTGTAAACTGCCTGCGAGATGCCCGCTTCCTGCGCTGCCATCAAAGCCAAGTGGAGGCCTTTCACGTTGATGTCATAAGCGCTGTTGATGCCCTCGATGGTCTGCCAATCTATGCTGCCCATTGCCATATAGATCAGAGCGTCCTGCCCTTCCGTGGCGGCCGCGAGATCTTCGTAGCGAGTGATGTCGCCTGGGATATACTGTAAAGATGAATCCGCTGGCGATTGACGATCAAATATGGTCAGGTCATGATCTCGCCCAAGATAAGGCGTGATCATGCTGCCGACAATGCCGCTGCCTCCGATGACCAAAACGCGCATTAGACCTCCTAGCAGGAATAATTGTGTCGCTAATCATAACAAATCTGTCGGCGCCACGCATGCCAAAGATGCTTGATCTGATGGGAGCAAATCAATTGCTAAGGGCAGCGCCGCGAAAACAAAACCAAATTCGTAATAATTAGTAATACCATGATACAAGCTATTTCTTTTTGCAGATTGTTTGTAGAAACCACACTCAGCTGGCTAAGGTCCCAGGTGCTACAGTATGATAACCATTAATTTGAAAACAGTGCTGATAGGGGGAGATGATGACTGAGTTCAGTGGGCAGGTGGCGATTATCACGGGCGCATCAGGTTTATTGGCTTCCGGCGTCATTCCAGTGTTCAGGGCAGGTGGCGCGCGGTTGGTCTTGACATGTGGAGACGAGCGACTATATGAGCGTTTCCCTGATTTAAGAGACGATGCGGATCATCTCTGCTTGCCGAATACGGATTTGTCCGATGCAGCCACGGTTAATGGCTTGGTGGAGAAGGCTTTGCAGGCTTTTGGCCGTATCGATATTTTGGTCAATATTGTTGGTGGTTGGGATGCGGGCATGCCAGCCCATGAGATGACGCTGGAGACCTGGGAGACGATGATGCGTCTCAACGCGACCATCACCTTTTTAATCAGCCGAGCGGTAATTCCCGCCATGTTGGAGCAAGGCAGCGGCAAAATCATCAACATCGGCGCGCGCCCAGGCTTGCGATCGAGTGGCAGGGATGCCGCCTATGCCGCCTCAAAAGCCGCACTGCTTCGTTTGACCGAAAGCATGTCGGAGGAATACAAGCGACAGGGTATCCGTGTCAATGCGCTGCTGCCATCTGCTATTGTGCCGGACGAACATTATGCCGAGGATCCGCATTCGGGGGTAACGCCGCAGCAGCTTGGTCGCGTGATCGCATTTCTCGCTTCTGATGCTGGCGAAATCATCCAGGGCGCTATCATTCCCGCCTACGGCACACGTTTTTAGCTGCGGGCAATTTTGGTGCATACCGAAATTTAGCAACTTCAATCGAAGCCCCAATGCTCCATGCGGGTGAGTATAGCGCGCAAGTATTGATAGCGCTTAAGCCGCTCGTCGGCTGGCAAGAGAATCCATTTCTCGCGCGTCGTGTCGCGGTCGATCCGACCTAGGTTGCGCTCGAAGGGTGATGCTTCCAATGCGGCAACAGCGGGAGGGGCCGATATTTCTTTACGCAGCCGATTGATGGACCAGGGACGTGAAAGATGGGTGCCTGCGTCGAAATCACCTTGTGACGCTTGCTCCAACCAATATTTCTGTTCGGCAGGAGGAAGCTGCGCTACTAATTTGTGATGCCCAAAAGACAAATTTTCGGTACGTACCGAAAAATCAACATTTCTGGCGACATAGCGATAGTCATAAAGCGTTTTCACCGCGTAGCCCATTTCATCAGCGATTTCTTCATGCTTGCCCCAATTGTTCTGCTCGCCCTGCAGTAACCAGTCGCCAATCAGCCATTGGATTGAGCGGTCGAAGCGAAACAGAAGCTGGCCCAATTGTTGCCAGTTGCTTTTGTCGCTGGGCATCGCCGCGGGATCCAGCCCCATCCCGGTAAGCCGATACTCATAAGCCTGAATCGAGCCATCGCCCCCTAGTTCTAGTCCGGTCTCTGCCAAGTCCCCTGGACTGATATCGCCAAACCATTGATTGACAATTTCGCCCTCGGATTTGCCGAAAGTCGCTTGCGCCACCTCTTCATAGGAAACGCGGGGCAGTTTGTCCAGCTTGGGCAAGGCGCTTTTTGCGCGGTCACGATTTCGTCGGCTTGACATGCTTGATCGCCTCCAGGAATGTTTTTAGTAGGTTCCAGCCGTGCTTCGCTGATGGAGATGCGGGTGCGTAATTCCAAATGCTACGATGGACGCGGCTGCTCTCGGTCCAGATGGTCGATTGCGGAATAGGTTGCCAGACTAGTCCGCCGTAGGTCTCGCGCAATTCCGTCAAGTTTTCCCGGTGTTCCAGGGTGCTATGGCGATAGATGTTGGGTACGATGCCCAGGTTTGTGATGGGCGCAAAGTTGAATTGTGAACGATAGCGCTCGTTTTCATCGCGGTGCATGAAGCTGTTTTGCAAGCCGCGGAAGCTGAGATATTCACATTTTGTGGGATAGAGAATGGCATCTGTTGCCAGGTATATTGCGCCATGCAGCAAAGAGGGTGTGGGTGAGGTATCGATGATGACAAAATCGACCGCATCTTCTAATTCGGTAAAACGGCGGACAAAAGCCAGCGCGTCTGTTGAGTTGCTGGCGATGCTCTGGGTTTCGACATTCGATGGCAACAGGAAGAGCTGCCCCGTCACCTCGCGATTGGGGTATTCGTATATTTCGGGATTCACGAAGCGAAGCACATTGCGAAAGGGCTGATTGCGCACGATCAAGTCATAAAGCGCGGGCGATTGTTGGAAACCCATCGTCTCCGTCAGAGAACCTTGCGCATCGGCATCTATTGCCACCACGCGGAAGCCAGCCACCGCCAATCCCGCCGCCACGTGAAATGAAAGCGTAGTCTTGCCAACACCGCCTTTTTCGTTCAAGAGCGTAATTATATGCATCAATAACTCCAAACCAGGCGACATGCCGCCTGCTGATAGCTATATTATCGGGGCATAATTTAGACTGTGCAAATGAAGTCGCGTGGAAACTCGAATATTTATGCAGAAAATATCGTCTCGACCAAGGTCACTTGCGTATCATAATTTCGTCGAGCGATTTCTTGCTGATCACCGGCACACTGGCTTGCGCTGTGGGATAGCCAACAGGGATCAAGACGTAGGGGCGTTCGTTAGCGGGACGTTCCAGGAGTTCTGTCAGAAATTTCATCGGGCTTGGCGTGTGGGTTAAGGTGGCTAAGCCAGACAGATGCAAGGCAGCCAGGAGGAAGCCGACCGCGATGCCAACTGACTCTTCACTATAATAATGCCGGATGCGGATCTGCTCCCCGCTATCCGCATCATCACGAAAGCCATAAGCTTGGCGGAAAACGACGACTATGAAGGGCGCGTCTTCGATATGTGGCTTGCGCCAATCTGTACCTAGTGGAGCGAGGGCAGCGAGCCATTCCTGGCTCATCCGCCTTTGGTAACTCTCCTTCTCTTCGGCTTCGGCGGCGATACGCATCTCGCGCTTAAGAGCAGGATCGCTAACGACAACAAATGTCCAAGGCTGTTGGTTGGCGCCAGATGGGGCGGAACCGGCGACCCGGATGGCATTCTCGATCAATTCAAGCGGCACGGGATCGGGCGAGAAATGGCGCACGGTTCGGCGCTTTGACATCCTTCGAAGAAACTCGGCAGAATGGCGCAATTGCTCCGCTTGGTCCATCCTCTCAAAATCGAGCCGTTCAAATATTGCATCGGCGGGCATCAGCATAGACTCCTGTTGTCACCTTTATAATGAGAAAATATCCAAGTCATTCGTGCTCAACACGGGACCGTTATAGCTGCTAGAAATTTCCGCCACCAATTCTTCGGGCGTTTGTCCCCAGAAAAGTTGATGATAGAGTAGTAATAAGCCGGGATGTACTTGATTCGCTAGTTCAGCCAGCTCTTGTGTTGAGGTATGCACACGCGAGTGGTAATGCTGCCAGGCTGGGGACCGCTCAGGGAAGCGCATCGATGAATACACTTCATGTATCAATATATCGCATCCGGCAGCCCAGGTTGCGAATTCTGGCACTGGCTTGGTATCTCCCGACACGACAATTGTGCCGGCTGGTGTGATGAATTTGTAGCTGAAAGCAGTGAGATCGCCATGATTCGCCGGCAGCGCTTGCACTTTGATCCGCTCGTCTTGATAGCACAAGCCCGGGCGCACAGGATGGAAAAGGGGCAAGTAGCCTTGTTCGCTGCTTGGATGGGCGCTGCGGTGTTCGCGAATGTTTTCGGCATAAGCCAGCAAGATATGCTGCAGCATACTCTCAAGCTCCAAGGGACCATAAACTTCGACCTTGGCGGCGCGTTCGTGGATCCAGGGTGTGAAGAGCAGGTCCGGCAAGCCAACGGTGTGATCCGCGTGCAGGTGTGTGATGAAGAGGCGGGTCAAATCGGTCGATGTCCAGGCGATTTTGCCGGCTGCATGCGCTTGCACGACACGCTGCACAGCGCCATGCCCGCAATCGATCAGGTAGGGTTGATCATCGACAGCAATCGCCAGAGCTGAACTGGCGCGTTCGGGCTCGGCATTAGGCGTGCCACTGCCGAGTACGATCATCTGCACCCGGCTCATTCCAGCCACAACTTTCGCAAATAGCGTATTTTTTCAGTGAGCTGCTGTGCGCCGCCGCCTTCATGATCATTGAAGTAATATTCTCTGATCTCCTTCTCGCTCGTTACCTGGTTGTATGAAGCGAAAACGGTAGATGGTGGGCAGACAGTATCCATGATGCCGACCGAGTAGAGCGCTCGGGCGTGCATACGAGCAGCGAAGTTGACCCCGTCAAAATAACTTAACGTTTGGAAAACAGTATCGATCTTATCTCGATGGACTTGCAAGTAGCGCGAAATCTCCCGATAAGGGTCCCGCTCTGTGATATCGACAGCCCGGCGAAAATGCGAGAGGAAAGGCACATCAGCCATGCAAACCGCCACCTGCGGCAACAAGCCCGCGACCGCGATGGACACGCCACCGCCTTGACTGCCGCCGGTGACCGCGATCCGCGCTGTATCAACTTCTTCGCGGCTGCGCAGGGCTTCGACGGCGCGAATGCCATCGGTATACAGTCGCCGATAATAATAGGTTCGCGCATCGAGGATGCCCTGTGTCATGAAACCAGGTGTCGCGGGGTTGGCGCCGTTGGGCAGATCCGGCGTGTCGCCCCGGCGCCAGACACTGCCTTGACCACGGGTATCCATGACCAGGTAGGCGAAACCAGCGGAAGGGAAAGCCAGCCATTCTAGAGGATAACCGCGGCCCCCGCCGTAACCGATATATTCAACAACGCCAGGCAAAGGTGCGGCGGCATGAAGAGGGCGGATATACCAGGCTTTGATACGATCGCCATTGAAACCGGAAAAGGTCACATCGTAGACATCGACGGTGGCCAAGCCAAAGTCCACAGGCTCGAAGGTCGCGTTGAGGTCATGCGAGCGCGCCTCTGCTAAAGTAGCGGACCAGAACGAGTCGAAGTCCTGCGGTTCTTCCCGCGGTGGCTGATATTGACGCAACTTTTCCAAAGGCATATCAAAGAGGGGCATGGCAGGTCTCCTTCTCCTTACGCAAGATCATTTCATGAGAAGATTATAGCCGCGAATGCGCATTTCTCGTATTCGCGCCCGGGAAAATGATATTAGCACGCTAGCGAAACCCTGATGACAGGCAGAGAGTTGGAAGCGACGCAGCCAGAGGGTATCATGAATGCATCTCAATGTACTTGACGGATCTGTGATGGACGCGCGCGCATTTTATCTGAACGAGGTCTACCCGCAGTTGGAACTTCCCTTGGCGGAAAAGTATCCGCTGGTGAGCCTGACTCAGCACGATCGCTATCATGCGCTTGCTAATCATCCATTGTTGATGCTGGTGGCTTTGACCGGCACCGGAAAATCGACAACGCTGGATATTTTGCAGCAGCGAACGGGTGGCGCTGGGATGAGGGTTATTCCATCACGGCGGGAAGTGGCAGATTGGATTGCGCTCCCTTTTGCGCAGGTTCTTTTGCGCCAGCCAATCGCACCGGTATCGGATCGGGTAAAGCGTTTTCGCTATACACGTCTCTTTGCTGAGCATGTGCCGGGTGGGATGGCGGCGGCTTTTTCCTGGCTCAACCTCACCGATGATTATCGCGGGTTAGTGCTGTCCGAAGGTATCCGGGGTCCGAATGAAATTCGCTATGTCTTGAACCAGTTCTCGTGCTGGCAAATCGTCGAATTGGCGCTGCACCCCTTGACGCGATTGCGCCGTTTGAGTGGCAGGCAACAAGATTTTGACCAAGCCGGTGGCGGGGCAGATCTATCTTTTCTACCGCTAGACTTGCAGGGGGAAGCACAGTCTCTGTTTGAGGCGGGCGAGATCACGGGCAAGGCGCTGGCGATTGTCCGCGCGGAGGCGGCAAATTATGGTTTGTATCCCTTTGAGCAGGGGACGTCGCATTCCAATTATCATCAGGTCGCTGTGGATGGCTGCTCCCCGGGTGAGGTTGCGCGCGCAGTTATCAATGTGATCAAAAGCAGTGACATAAAGAGTGAGAACTAGGAAAAATGCCAAAAATCAGACGGATAAGCGTGGCGCCGCATAATGTGCGCTTGAAGTCGGCGCTCACTTGGGGCAGCGCCCATGAGCTGCGTCATTTGCAACATGCGCTGGTTCGGGTTGAACTGGCGGATGGCGCCGTCGGTATCGCCGAAGCGACCCCGCGCCCCAGCATTTACGGCGAGACACAGGCTTCTGTCCTGCATATTATCAGAGAGCATTTAGCGCCACTGTTGCAAGACAAGCATGTGGATGACTTTGCATCGGTGGCTGCGCTGGCTGAAAGGCTGGCGCATATCAAAAACAATAACACGGCAAAAGGAGCGCTGGATATGGCATTGCACCAGGCGCTTTCTTTTAGTTGCGGGCAGAACCTGGCGGAATATCTCGGTATTACTCGCGAGCGCATCCGCCTGAGTTATATTGTGAGCACAGGCGAGCGAGAAGAGGTCTTGACTGATGTCGAGACGGCGTATCAAGCGGGGTTGCGTGTTTTCAAGGTTAAGATTGGCAGGGATATCAATTATGAAATCGCGACCATCGAACGGTTGATCAACGCCTTCCCAGCAGCGCAATTCTATGTCGATGCTAATGAAACGCTCGAGTCTGAGAATGCGAAGATGATACTGGGGCGCCTCTACGAGATGGGGGTGATCCACTGTGAGGAGGCTTTACCGGTGCATCGGCTTTGGGAGCGGCAGCAATTGCGCCGAGACTGCGAGATGCCGCTTATCGCCGATGACTCCGCCTTTACCTTGGAAGATCTGGAACGTGAGATCGCCTTTGATACCTTTGATATTCTCAATATCAAGACAGCGCGCACCGGCTTTTCCCAATCATGGCGGATGCTACAGCTCTGCTTGGCGAAGAACAAAGCGGTAATGGTGGGTTCGCAAGCGAGCTCTCTGCTAGGCTGCCTGCATGCGGTGATATTCGCGGGCTATGAAGCGGTGAACCGCGCCAGCGAATGCAGCTTCTTTTTGAAGACGGATGAGGGTATAAGCCAAGCGCCAACGATAGCCGATGGTTACCTGGAACTGGAGACGGCTATGCCGGTATTAGAGCGGATACAAAGTGAGATCGGGAATTTCGTATAGTCATAATCACACAAGGAAAACACAGACCAAGGAGACAGGATGAAAGTATTAATCATGACGGATATGGAAGGGGTGAGTGGAATCGTCACCTGGAGTCAAGTGACAGGTGGCGCGCCAATGTACGAGGAAGGGCGGAAGCTTTATACGGCGGAAATTAATGCGGCGGTCCGCGGCGCCAAGCGAGCGGGAGCGACTGAGATAGTGGTGGTGGACTGTCACGGCGCTGGTGGGGATTGGAGCTTCAACTCTTTAATACCGGAAATGCTAGATCCAGCCTGCAGCTGGGTGGCGCATCATCCCTGGGCGCGTTACACCGAGTTGTTGGAGCAGGGCGCTGATGCATGCCTGCTAGTGGGTATGCACGCGCGTAATAATACTGCAGATGGCGTCATGTGCCATACGATCTCTACAGTGAAGTGGCATAATCTTTGGTTCAATGACGATCTAGTAGGCGAGGTGGGCGTGAACGCGGCATTATGCGGGCATTATGGCTGCCCGGTGCTCTTGGTGACTGGCGATGAAGCGGTCTGCCGAGAATCGAGGAGCTTGTTAGGTGAGGGGTTGCAGACTGTGTCTGTCAAGCGGGGGCTAACGCGCTACTCCGCCCGTCAGATCCCGCCAAGCCGGGCGCGTGAAATGATCGAAGAGGGCGCCTATCGGGCGTTGCAACAGCTTGATGCAGTCGTGCCCTATGTGCCAGCCACGCCAGTGACCATTACTATTGAAGTTGATCAAGTCGAAAAGATGGAAGATTTTAGAGGACGTCAGGGTGTTGAGTTAGATCGGTCTGCGCAGAAAGTATACAGTCGCGCTAATGATTGGATGAGTGCCTGGGATCAAGTCTGGCATTGGTAGGCGCGTTATCTGTAAAACGTCATTGCAGAGGCAAAAGCATCGAAAGCGACCAACCGACTACGACCAGCAAACCAAATTGGCCGTGCAATTTAGCGGTTCGCCCCTGTGCTTGATGCAAAAGTGGAATAGCTTGGCTGGTATTAAAAATGTGAATCAGGCGCAAGGCTTCAGGCAGGGTGATCAAAGTCAGCAGGGTACTGATAGGCAAGATGCCGAACAGGATCAGCAACAGTTGCGCTACGAAAGTGCCGAGCACGAGGAACATATATTCGGCACGGGCGAAGCGGATGCCAAAGATGACTGCCAGGGTGCGCTTGTTGACCGCTCTGTCTGCATCCATGTCGCGGATATTGTTGGCGTGTAAAATCGCCGCAACCATGAAAGCGATGGGCAGTGAGATCAAGCAGAGTTCACCGATGCGCGAGTCGGTGACACTGGGTGACATGACATAATAAGCGCCGACGATAATCGCCGGACCCATGAAGATAGCGACCGCAATTTCGCCCAGACCATGATAAGCGAGGGGAAAGGGACCAGCCGTATAAGTGATCGCTACCAGCACACCGCCGATCCCTATGAGCCAAAGTAGGGGTCCGCTCTGTGCCAACAGAAAGAGCCCGATGAGGCAGCCGGATAATGTGGTCAGAATAGCGCCATAGAGAACGCTGCGTGGCGGGAGGATTTTCTGTTTGATTGTCATGCCTTGACCCGCTTGCTTGAGGCGGTCTGCGCCACGGCGGTAATCGGCGTATTCATTGATCAGGTTGGCGGCACTTTGCAGCAGCAGCGTCCCGATGAGCGCGAGCAGGAAGATCGGCGCCTCGAAGACCTCATCGTCTAGCGCGATAATGCCAGCCAAGCCCATAGGCACGTAGGTTGCGGTGAAAACGCGCGGCCGCAGCGCTTGGTACCAAGCTCTGGCTTTGTTTTGCTGCATTTTCTCTCCGCATTGTTTGTGCATTACCCTCTAAGTATATGCATTTGTTTTGACAATGTCAGGCTCGGCTATGACCTGGCTGATCGTTTCGCTGATGTCTGTGTATAATCGCATGATAAAGTTCGAGTTGGGATGAGTTCTATGAAGATTTTGATGGTGTCGGCGACAGATCGTCTTGGTGGCGCTGCCATCGGCGCTTATCGGCTGCATCAGGCTTTGCGGCGGGCTGGCATACAAAGCGAGATGCTAGTCTTGCGCAAGGTCAGCGCGGATCCGAACGTCCACCGCCTTTCGAGCTATCTCAATCGCTGGGGGCGGATGCAACGCCGCCTGGCAGAGCGACGCCATCAGCGACAGCTTAAGAGCAATCCACGTAAACAACATAGCGGCTATTGGAGCCTGAATCGATTCAGCTATCCAATTGCGGAAGTCATCAACTCCTTCGCAGCAGATGTCGTGCATTTGCATTGGGTAGGCGATAATTATCTGCCGATCAGCGAAATTGCCAAAATCCGCCCGCCGATCGTCTGGACTTTGCATGATATGTGGGCTTTCACCGGCGGATGCCATAGTGCTTATGAATGTTTGCACTACCGTGAAGGCTGCGGGAATTGTCCGCTCTTGCTTGCTGGTGAGGTAGACGACATTAGCGCGCGAGTCAACCGAGATAAAAAGCGCGTCTTTTCAACATTGCCGATCACGTTAGTTTGTCCCAGTCAGTGGCTAGGCGATTGCGCCGGTAGCAGCTTCGTTTTTAATTACAAGCGCATCGAGGTGATTGGTAATCCTATCAACTCAAATATATTCAAGCCACTTGACCGGGCTATTGCACGACACGCTTACAATCTTCCCTCGGACAAACGTTTAATATTGTTCGGTGCAATTGGAGGAACGAGCGATGCTCATAAAGGCTTCTACTATTTGCAGAAAGCCTTAAGCAATCTTCAAAGTGTTGAGAATTTGCAACTGGCTATATTTGGGGAGGAGTACAAAGAAGACCTAAATCTAGATCTTCCCTGTTATCAAATGGGACGACTGCAAGATGAAGTGAGTTTGAGTCTGCTGTATTCGGCTTGTGATGTTTTTGTATTGCCATCGTTGCAGGAGAACTTGCCATATACACTGCTGGAAGCGCTCGCCTGTGGTACACCTTGTGTCACATTTGGCGGCTCGGGCGCGACGGATATCGTGCAACACCGGCGCAATGGCTACCTGGCGCGCCTGCAAGACAGTGATGACTTGCGGCAGGGCATCGAGTGGGTGTTGTCGCAAGAGTGGCCGCGGGAGGAACTGCACAGCAACATAATAGAACGCTATGGCGAGGGACCAGTGAGCCAGCAATATATCCGGCTGTATCAATCACTGGTCAACAAAGCCCCGTGAACACCTGCCCGCGCATCACATTCGGTATCATCGTGCTCAATGGCGAGCCCTTCATTCGCTATACCCTGCGGGCGCTCTATCCTTTCGCGCATGAGATTATCGTGGTGGAAGGCGCCGCACCCGGTGCTAAAAATGTAGCCACGCCAGACGGGCATTCGCGCGACAGCACTTTGCACACGCTGCGTAACTTCCAACAGTCGGAAGACCCTGATAAGAAACTGACCATCGTCACACGTGATGGTTTTTGGACAGAAAAGGACGAGATGTCGCAAGCCTATGCGGAGCGAGCCACCGGCGATTATCTCTGGCAGGTGGATGTCGATGAGTTTTATCAACCGGCGCATATGCGAGCGATCTGCGATATGTTAATGGCGGATTCCACTATAACGGCGATGTCCTTTGATACGCTGACGTTTTGGGGCGCGCCGGATTACCGGGTAGATAGTTGGTATAAACGCCGCGGCGCATCGATCTATCACCGTCTCTTCAAGTGGGGCGCAGGGTATCACTATGCCACCCATCGTCCGCCCACTGTCTTGGACGAGCGGGGAAGAAATCTGCGTGAATTGCATTGGATCAGAGCGGAAGAGTTGGCGGCGCGCGGGATCCATCTCTATCATTATTCGCTGCTGTTGCCCAAGCAGGTGCTAGAAAAATGCGAGTATTACAGCCGGGCGGAATGGGCAAAGCGACAAGGCGCTGTCGACTGGGCGAATGAGGCATATTTGGGTTTGCGCCGTCCCTACCACTTGCACAATGTAGACCAATATCCGGGCTGCTTGTATCGTTTCCATGGCGAGCATCCGCCGCAGGTCGTGCAGATGTGGCAGGATATCACAGCGCCCGAATCACCTTATCAGATCCGGCAAACTGAAGATGTCGAAGCGTTGCTCCAATCAAGACGCTATCAAGTTGGTCGCTCTTTTGTGATGATAGCAAATAGACCATCGTTGCTCTTGCGCAAAAGCTGGATTCAGCTCAAGGGGCTGCTGGCGCGTTGCTTGCCCCGGGCGGTTAAGGATGCGCTTAAACAACTTTAGTGACGTATGATCGATAAAGAGCATTCGAAAATAGGCTCGAAATCGGGTATGCTGTGGGTCACTATCAAGCGATGAGAAGAGCGGGCAGAAATGAGCGATTACAGTCACAAGTCATTGATTGAGCAGGACAAGCGGCAGCTACACCCATTGCATCACCCGACTCGTGCCCAGAACCCCGCCATGGTCGCCAAGGCGGATGGTGTCTGGCTCTATACCACTGATGGTAAGAAAATCCTCGATGCGATGGCGGGTTTGTGGAATGTCAATATCGGTTATGGCAGCAGCGAGTTACCCAAAGTCGCTTATGAACAGATGCTCGATCTCTCATATACTTCGGGCTTCGCTGGTATGAGCAACCCGCCATCATCGATGCTGGCGGATAAACTGGCTGGTTTCTTCCGTCCAAATATGAACTTCACCTACTTCACCTCGGGCGGGTCGGAAGCCAGCGATACCTCTTTTAAGACGGCGCGCTTTTATTGGCGGCAACTGGGAAAAACTGACAAGACCAAAATCATCTCTCGTTTGAATGGTTATCACGGCATTACTATGGCAGCGATGAGCGCCACCGGCATCAGCAAATATCACAGCATGTTTGGTCCGCTGGTGGATGGCTTCATTCATGTGCCTGATCCCAATCCCTATCGCTATGTTGGCGAGATAGAAGAGGGCGAAACTGTAGCGCAGGCGGCGTCGCGAGCGCTCGAAGAGACTATCCTGCGCGAAGGACCCGATACCGTAGCTGCCTTCATCGCCGAGCCGGTTCAGGGCGCTGGTGGCTTGGTACTGCCGGACGATGGCTATTTTGACTTGGTTGCGGAGGTCTGCCACAAGTACGAAGTCTTGCTGATCGTCGATGAAGTCATCTGTGGTTTTGGGCGCACCGGCAATTGGTTTGGTAGCGATCAATATGGTATCAACCCTGATATCATGCAGTTTGCCAAAGGCGTGACCAGCGGGTATCTGCCACTGGGTGGCATGCAAGTCAATGACGAGATCCGCGATGTGATCTTAAACGCCCCCGCCGAGCAAAGCTGGATGCACGGATATACCTATTCAGGACACGCGGCTGCTTGCGCCGTTGGCATCGCCAATATCGATATCATCGAGCGCGATGGTTTGCTGGAGAACAGCCAGTGCATGGGCGAGCGCCTGCTGGATGGCTTGCAGAGCCTGGTCGATGAATTCCCCAATATCGACAATGCCCGCGGGGTCGGCTTGCTGGCGGGTATTGATGTGGTCTTGAGCAAACAGAGCCGCGAATCCGATGCGGATACCGCTGCAAAGATTAGCGATGCCGCGATGGAGCTGGGCTTGCGCGCGCGTCCACTGGGCGGGACGATCGCATTTTCGCCGCCGCTTTGCATCACTGCGGATGAAGTCGATATTGTCATCAACACGATGGGCGATGCTATCACGCGAGCGAGTGGATGATGTTTAGCTGCGCAATACGAGATACAAAGAGACTCACCATATCGTTGTCCTACCCCGACAAGAACAGGTTGGCAAAACATATAAACATGACCACTAGGCTTACATTATGTTAACAATTATTGGAGGAAGACTGCCAATTGTTGAGATAACCTGTTATACTTAGGATAGCGCCGGTCATTCGCCTATCTTTGACAACAACACAGTCGATTACAGGGAGTATCGGTCCGGCTCTTCTATTCTGTAGAGTTAATCTAAGGAGACCTATCATGAAGAAGCTTTTCACTTTTGTTTTGCTCATCGCCTTTGTCCTGCTAGCCAATATGTCTTTGGTTTCGGCGGATGAGGCTTGGTGGGCAGAGGCAGCCGCACCTTATGCTGGCGCGACGATCCGCGGCGTATCCGAGAGCACACCGCCCTCGAACTACGTTGCTGATGTCTTGGCAGCCCAATTCACTGAACTCACCGGCATCAATGTCGAGTTTGAAACCACGTCCTGGGACCAGATGTATTCCAAGGCGATCAATGACATGGAAGCCAATACCGGCATTTACGATTTCGTCTACATCGAGCAGGATATCATCTACTCGTACCTGGCGCAGGATTACCTGGTCAACCTGACGCAATTTGCCGCGGACAACCCGGACCTGGCATACAGCGACTACGACGAGAGCGCTTTCACCAGCTTTGCTGATTACTTCAAGAATGCTGATGGTGATCTCTTCGGTGTACCGATGGAAGCCTTTGTCAAGGTTTACCTGTATCGCAAGGATCTCTTTGAAGATGCCGATATCATGGCTGCTTTTGAAGAAGCATACGGCTATCCTTTGGCGCCAGCCGAGACCTTCGAGCAATATCGCGACAACGCCGAATTCTTCACCGCTTACGGCGAAGAAATGGATATGGATCTTTGGGGCACGACGGTGCAAGGCACGACGGGCCACCCCGCCTCGACCTATGAATTCCTCGAGACGATCGGTCCCTCCTTTGGCTTGTACAATTGGGGCATAAACTTGGATGCTGGCTCGGCACAGAGCGCCAATGGCGGCGCGCTGGATGGCGAGGCTGCTGTTGAGGCGCTGACCTTCTGGCTGAGCATGCTGCCCTACGCGCCACCCGAAGCCACCTCGAGCACCTGGGACGAAGTTGCTTCCAGCTTCGCCGCGGGACGCGCTGCGCAAGGCTGGGTCTATGGCGAGAATGCCGCTTGGATCGCCACCGATGAAACCCGCTCGAATATCACTGGCAATGTTGGCGTGCGCCTGCCGGTGACCGCGCCGGGAGTCATCGAAGCTGCCGAAATGGGCGAAGGCTACATTGGCTACTACGATGGTGGCGCTTTCGGCGTCCCCCATTCATCGCGCAACAAAGAAGCGACGCTGCTCTGGCTGCAGTTCATCGGTCAGCCATCGGTACAAGCGGAATGGGCTGCCGCTGGCGCGCGCATCACCCACACCGCGACCTTTGACGATCCGCTGATTGCCGAGCAGGATGCCAAGGTGGATGGTTATTACACGCTGCTGGAAGAGCAGGGTCCGCTGTTTGCTGGCGCGCCGCCCTTCCCCTTCCACTCGCAAGTGCGTGAGATCATCGATCCTTTCATGCATCGCGCTATTCTCGGCGAGTTGAACCCGGCGGAAGCTTTGTCACAAGCCGCTGTCGCCGTGGATGAAGAGCTCTCGCGTTTGGGTTACGGCATGTAAGCTACAAGCTCAGACTATGTGGACAGGGTGGCGGCTTCGTCACCCTGTTTTGTCATCGACCAAGGAAAGCTCAATGCGGAATCCGCGCACCGGCTGGCTTTTGCTCAGCCCCACCTTGATTGTTCTTATTCTTTTTGGCTTTCTGCCATTTCTTTATGTTTTATTTGTTGGTTTCCATGAGTGGAATGTTTTTGCCGCTCAAGACGGCTTGCGCTACAACGGCTTGGACAACTTCCGCCGTTTGGTCTTTGATGAAGATTTTCTGACTTCGGTCGGCTTGACATTAAGATTCGCCATCTTCGCCATCGCCAGCCAGATTGTACTTGGTTTCTTGTTGGCGCAGATGCTAACGCGCAATTTCCCCGGCAAATCATTGTTTCGCATTGTGCATACTTTACCGCTGATGGTGGCGCCGATCGCGGTGGGCGCAATTTGGCGCTTGTTGGTGATCCCGGGTTTTGGTCCGGTGCCCTTCTTTCTCGATCGCTGGTTCGATATCAAGTATCAAATCGGCACCTATCCCGATCAGGCTTTGCTGACTTCTGTGATCATGGATATCTGGCATTGGACGCCCTTCGTCACTCTGACGATGTTGGCAGGCTTGTCATCGATTCCCAAGGAACCGGTGGAGCAGGCAAAGGTCGATGGCGCCAATCGCATGCAAGTTTTCTGGTATGTGACCTTGCCCTTCTTGCGTCCGGTGCTGCTGACGACGATTTTCATCCGCATTATGGATGCCATCCGCACTGTCGATGAGGTGTGGATGCTGGCGGGCGGGGGACCAGGCACTCGCTTCACCGGCATTTATATTTGGCGGGTGGTCTTCCCGCGTACAGATTATGGTTACGGCTCCTCCATTTCAATCATCACGCTCTACTTGACCATTGTGTTGTGTTGGCTGTTATTCATCGGCATCTCCGGGCAGAGCAAAGGAGATGTCGAATGACGACCAGTTTGCGGCAGCGGATCTGGCGTTTTCTGCTGACTTACGGCTTTTGGATCTTCATGACCTTGCTGACGCTGATACCGATATGGTGGATGTTCGTCGTATCAATGCGCAGCCGGGTGGAGTTATTCGGTCGCCCTAACCTCATGCTCACCGGGCTATTCATCGAGAATTATGCAAACGTCCTGACTGACAGCAGTTTTCAGCGTTATATGAGCAACTCGCTAATAGTTTCCACCGGCAATGCCCTGCTGGTGCTGGTGCTGGCTCTCTTGGCGACTTATGCGCTGTCCCGCTATAAGCTAGTAGGCAAAGATAATATCTTCTTTTGGCTGATCACCAACCGGATGGCGCCGCCAGCCGCCTTTTTGCTGCCGCTCTTTCTCATGTTCACGCGCACCTTCCGCATAGGGGATTGGACACTGTTTGATACGCAGATCGGCTTGATTCTGCTTTATTGCGTCTTCAACCTGCCATTTGCGATTTGGCTGCTCAAAGGCGTGGTGGATGGCATACCGATTGAATTGGATGATGCGGCGATGATCGATGGCGCCGGTTTGTGGGGCGTGTTGCGTTATGTGATCGTGCCCCTGGCGGCGCCGGGCTTGGCGGTTACGGGGATATTGAGCTGGATCTTCGCCTGGAATGAATACTTGTTCGCAGCCAATTTAACCAGTGTGGAGGCGCGCACGATCACAACTGCGCTGGCCGAGTTCGTGACGGTGACGGGCACCAACTGGGGTGAGTTGGCGGCGATGTCGATGCTGACCTTAATTCCGTCCGCCATTATTGTGATATTCGCTCAGCGCTATATCGTCATGGGCTTGACCTTCGGCGCGGTGAAAGAGTAGGGCGGATGGATATGGATGAAAAGCAAAAACCAACAAAAGCGTATGACGGCTTCATCCCCTTTTACACCAACGCCTTCGACCGCGTATTTATCAGCTTGGTGATCTTGATAGCGATTCATCTACTCTGGTTGCGCTTTATGGAGCCGACACTACCGATTGAAATGGCCACCGTGATTTCGCTGGTCATCGGCTATGTGGTAATGCGTTGGGGCTAAGCTCCCGCAATACGTGGCATCCAGAGCGGCTCCAAGCCCCAGCGCCCGAAGAGTAGCGCCCGCACCATATCGGCACGAATATGGCGAAAGACCCCGTTATCCCACAGATTCTGTGAACAAGCGGCGTCTTCAGCGAGATTGTAGAGTTCGTAGCGATTCTGCGACGGATCGAAGTGGATCCGATAGTCACGCTTGTTGTAGCTCTTAAGATACATAGCGGCTGATTTGTTCGGCAATTGCAGGCTATCTTCATCGAGCGGCTCTTCCTTGAGCATCTCGGCACGCAGAAGTTTCTCGGTCAATTGCCCGCGTAGCTCGCTATCCTGCCACAGGTTCTTCACTTCACCGGGGTCATCTTGCAAGTCGAAGATTTCGCCGTAATCCCGGTTGAAGTAGAGCGTGATTTTATAGCGTTTGTCGATATAAGTTTTCAGGTGCAGCGTTGTTGGTTGATGGCGATTCTCGATGATGACATGCTCGCGCGCCTTCGCTTCGTCACCATTCCAGATTGCCACTTGGCTGATGCCAGTCATATCCTGCGGGATATCCATGCCGCAATAGTCGAGCAGGGTGGGCGCATAATCGACCAGGGATTGCAGGCTGTGGCTGGTGCGACCTGCGGGTATGCACCCGGGCAAGCGCGCGATCATAGGCACGCGAATACCATCATCATAGTGAAAGGCGCCTTTGGCAACGAGCCCATGTTGTCCGAAGTAATGCCCGTGGTCGCTGGTGAAGATGACCAACGTATTCTCCGCCAAGCCCAGTTGATCGAGGTGGTCGATGATCTGCCCGATGTATTTGTCCATGCAGCTGACCATGCCGTAATAACAAGCGATGTCCTTTGCCAATTCCTCGCGATCGTGCAAGTGAGAATGAAAGCCGTGGCAAGCGCTGCCGTTGGCTTCTTGCCAGGGTGAAAAATCGGCATTCGGGTCTTGCGTCAATTGCAGGTGCGGTGGATTGGCATCGTGTTCGCCCGCTGTGATGCCAGGCACGGTGATCTCCTCCGGGTCATACATGGTATCCCAGGGCTCGGGCACCAAGTATTTTGGATGCGGATCGAAGAAACTTGCCCACAGGAAAAAAGGCTGCTCGGCATCGTGATATTGTGACATCAGCGCATTACTGCGTTCGGCGATCCAGGCATTGTAGTGAAATTGTTCGGGGATGAGCCACTTGCGGCGTTGCGCTGTGACATTGCCCGTCGGCTCGAGATAATAATCGCGCCAGTTGTGCAAGCCTTTTTCTTCCATCCACAAAGCGTAATGCTGGCCCACATGCGCTTCGTCCGTGTGGTTGCGTGCCAACTCAACATGGTCAAAACCATAAAATGGACCGGTGAAGTCTTGCCAGAAGTCGAGGTCCTGCAGTGTGGGATAGGCTTCCAGCGAGGAGTATTCCTCGCTGGAGCGCAGGGGTTGGAAGTGCGCCTTGCCAACTAAAGCGGTCCGGTAGCCTGCCCCACTGAACAGCTCGCCGATTGTCGGCTCAGTTTCCGGCAGTTTGGTGCCTAGGGAATAAGCGCCGTGCTGGGAAGGGTATTTGCCGGTGATTAGGCTGCTGCGGGTTGGTGTGCAGGTGGGGTTGGGGCAGTAGGCGCGGGTGAAGCTGCTGCCTTGTTCGGCGAGCTTGTCCAGCGCTGGTGTTTGAATCTCGGGGTTATTTTGCCCAAGCGTCCGCCAATGTTGCTGGTCGGATGTGATCAACAAGATGTTGAGTGCTGGCATCTGGTGTTATCCCGGCAAATGGACAAGAGCATGCATTAGCGTTCGTCTCGAAAATAGCGTTTGTCTTTGAGCTCGACAGGCAACATACTTTCATCGGTATATGCTTGATAGCCGGCGCCGTAGCCCAATTCGCGCATCAGTTGCGTGGGGGCGTTGCGGATGTGCAGCGGGATAGGCAAATTGCCCAAGTCTTTGACATCGGCAAGCGCATCAAAATAGGCGTTGCCGGCCGAGCGGTTTTTCGTCGCCGTCGCCAAGTAGACGACGCCATGCGCCAGATTGAATTGACATTCGGGCAAGCCGATAGTCTCGACAGCGCGGAAGACATCGTTGGCGACCGTGAGAGCAGTTGAATCTGCCATGCCAACATCTTCGCTGGCGAAGATGACCATGCGGCGGGCGATGAACTTGGGGTCTTCACCACTGTCGACCATGCGCGCCAGATAATAGAGCGCCGCATCGACATCGCTGGCGCGCATGCTTTTGATGAAAGCGCTGATGGTGTTGTAATGCTCCTCGCCGGTTTTGTCATAGCGCAGGTGTTTGGATTGCAGGGTTTCCCGCAGGTGGTCGGCTGTGATGGCGCTGGCGCTGTAAAGACGCGCCGCATTTTCCAACAGGTTGAGGGCAGCGCGGGCATCGCCATTGGCGTAATTGGCGAGGAAACCGATAGCGTCCGGCTCGATATCGATACCCAGGGCATTGACGCCGCGGGTGATGATCTGCTCGATCTCGTCAAGACTGAGCGGGTTGAGCGTGAATACCTGCATGCGCGAAAGCAACGCCGAGATGACCTCGAAGCTGGGATTTTCGGTTGTAGCGCCGATGAGCGTGATACTGCCATCCTCGACATAGGGCAGCAGAAAGTCTTGCTGAGCTTTGTTAAAACGGTGGAGCTCATCGAGAAAAAGGATGACGCTATCCGGTGAATCGACCGGACTGGATGTCGCGAATAGATCGAGCTGACTGTTGGATTGGTCCCTGGCTTGACCGATGGTATTCACAATCTGCCGGAGCTCCGCTTTGCCCGCCGAAACAGCGGAGAGATTGTAGAAAGGCTTCTCGGTGACTTCGGCGATCATGCGGGCGAGGGTGGTTTTGCCGACGCCCGGCGGTCCCCAGAAGATCATGCTAGGCACGGTCCGCTGTTGCAGGGCGCGGCTCAGTGGTTTGCCGCTGCCGACCAAGTGCCGCTGCCCAATGAAGCCGCTGAGATCACGCGGGCGGATGCGCTCAGCAAGAGGTTGAGGAGACTGCGGCATGAATTGACATTTCAGCTTAGCCGACTGTAGGTGAGGGTATTATAGCAGGTTGCGAAAAGGAAAGCAGAACAAGCGATGATAGGCAAGTCTGCCGACAGGTCAGCATCAGCAGACTTGCGAGAAATGCTATTTCCTCAGGTTTTCCGCTATCAAGGAATGCAGGATAGCGCCATTGGAATCGACGAAGTCGGCTCTTGCCACCTCTGCATTTTCCCGGCGGGTCAGCAACATATAGCTGCTGTTGATGGCTCGGACAGCACTCGCAGCGCCATCTTGCCATTGGATATCCACCAATTTGGCATCGTCGCTGATACCATACACCACGAACAGACCCGGTTTCCAACCAAGCTGGTCTGTATACAATGCGTATTGCCGGCTGTCGTCACAATGTCTGCTCAGCGTGAAAGCAAACCAACCCCCGAATACATCTTGGGCTTCACGCACTTCGCGGATTGCCAGGCAGGTCTCACCACGGTATTCCCATGTATAGAGATAGAGAATGGCATTGGTATCGTAGACGACCTGCTGTTGCAAAATGGTATACGCTGGCGTTGTGGGTCTTCCATCTGTATCCATGGATATCGCGGCACTGCCGGCACTGTCGGAATTGTGCAGAGCAAGCAAAGCGCTACTGACATCCGGGCTGCGGTGGGCTGTTATCGTTTTGAATGCCAACACCGAAAACACAGCTGCCATAACAGCGATTGCTGCCACAGCAGCGCCAACAACGTGCCGCAGCATTCTCTTGGGCTTTGTTTTGACGATCATGAGTATACCTTTCTACGAAGGGGACGATGTGTAATGTACACAGATGTTTTAGCACCATCTATAGGTACAATACCATAGATATACACAAGCAGGCACCAGTAAGTTGTTTTTTGGTTTGTAAAACGGCCGCGGCTGGCCGAATTTCGCAGCTAGCTTCGGATGATCTTCACGATTTGGTGCAGGTGATCGAGGTCGTGATAGGCGGTCAAAATGATCTGGTCATTGAGGGTGAAGCCGCCGCCATCAGCATCGCGCCCAGGACGTTCCCAGACGGCATTGTCATCTGGCAAAGAAGCCAGGAGTACGCGATAGGGTAGCCGGACTTGCTTCCATTTCTCGAGTAAATCCTGCGCGTTTTGCCCGGCATATCCCTGCTCTTTAACTCGCGTATCCTGATCTATGCCTGACGGAGGCGGAGGAGGGTTGCCTGCGGCGAGGCAACGGGCTCGCTCCAGGAAGGCTGAATCGACATCGACGAGATGCCCCAGGACTTCGGAGATGGTCCAGCCATCCCCATCATCACGTTTTTGGAAGACGGTTGGATCGGCGATACTGGTCACGATATGCTCGATGTTGAGCAAGTTCTTTTCCATCGCCATCAATTGCCAGCGCCGGTACCTTGGCATTGCGTCCATCACTCACTCCTTTTGTTGGAATCGAGTCTGAATTATAGCATAAGGTCCAGCTTCTGGGGCAGGGGCTTATCCTTGACGTGCCACCTCCAAAATGGCTAGCGCGCGACGAGCGATGGCTTCGGTGGGGTTGGCGCTGGTACCGGGCGCGCGTTCCATCAAGACTTCAATGAAGAATTCGTCGATGGCGAAAATAGCGACCGAGCCATACAAACCACGACCGAGAACATGTGGCTGCGGCAAGTCTTCGATGGAGTTCTCGTCTTCGATGCCTTCGCGGATGTCTTTGATCTTCTCGTAATGCGCCAAGGCATCGGCAGGGCTATCGAATTGACCAAAAGTCATTTGGAAGTTATTTGCCATCTGGTCAATATAGGCGACGCGGATGGCGCGGCCCTTTTCTATATTGCGCGGTGTATCCACACCATTGTCAAAGCGGGACAAATCACGCTGCCATTGTGTTGTGGTGACGATCTGGCTGGGCAGACTCTCGAGGACCAGCTCGAGGACATCGACAGAACCGGCGTCCGATGAAGTCTCGCTAACGGCAGCTTCGAAAGCGCTGCGATTTTCTTCAAAGAAGCGCATGGTCTGGCGCGAGAGCGGAATCAGCGGGCTGCCTCTTGTGAAAAGCTCGATAAACACTTCGATGAAATAATTATCGATCTGAAAGATAGAAACAGAGCCATACAAACCGGCGCCAAAAACATTGGGCAGCGGGAAGTCTTCGTTAGGTTCGCCATTTTCCAATACCGAGCGAATACCGAGGATGCGTTCGTAATTGGCTGTGGCTTCTTCTGTCGTATCAAAGACGGCGAAGTTGAGGCTCATCAAACCGCCTTCTTGAGTCCTGAAGTGAACTTTTTTGCCCACGGCAGTGCCACGAACCCCGCGGATTTTCTCTATGCCGTCTTCCCCGCGCGTATAATCCAGCTTCCACTCTTCCTCGCCCGCGGGAAACGTCTTAGGCAATAGATCCAACAAGGCTTCCATCACTTCTTCATTCGGGTTGCCTTTTTCCACGAATCCTGCGGGAAGGGGGGTTGGGGTAGGTGTGGCTGTGGGTTCCGGCATTGGTGTTGGCGTTGGTGTGATATCGAGGTTATCGGCCGGGCGGCATGCGGCGAAGACCAGCATGGCAATCAGCGCTAGAGCTAGAAACGAGAATTGCTGATGTGGAGTTGCTTTCATATCTAATCCCCACCTTCTTCTTGATACAGTCGTAGGCGCTCGGGGATTTGGCCCGTCACGATCATATCGGCGACCTCGTTTTCGGTCACTTCGCTCTTGTAAAAGTCACCCAGCTTGTGTCCACGTTCGATGATGGTGAAACGGTCTGCCACTTCATAGACATGACGGATGTTATGCGTGATGAAGATGACGCTCATGCCTTTTTCTTTGGCGGCAATGGTGTAGTCGAGCACTTTTTGTGTCTCGCCGACGGACAGAGCCGAGGTGGGTTCGTCCAGGATCAGCAGCTTCTTGCCGAAATAGACGGCGCGCCCGATCGCGATCGACTGCCGCTCGCCACCGGACATCGTCCCGACCGTTTCCTGCGAATCACGGATGTGAATGCCAACATCAGCCAAAGCCTGTATGGATTCATGCGCCATCATCTTCTTATCGAGAAATTGGAAGGGACCGACCTTGTATGTGGGCTCTTGCCCGAGCCAAAAATTGCGCGCGATACTCATCAAGGGTACCAGTGCCAGGTCCTGGTGCACCGTTTCAATACCCAGCTCACGAGCATCATGTGGCGATTCGATATTCACCGCTTCGTTGTCGAAGAAGATCTGCCCGCGTGTCAAACTGTGGAACCCGGTCAGCACCTTGATTAGGGTGGATTTGCCGGCGCCATTGTCCCCCAGCAAGCCAACAATCTCCTGCCGATCGACATGAAAATCGATACCACGCAATACTTGTACGCTTCCGAAATACTTGTGGATATCGATCATATCCACCAGCGCGTTGTCATTTACTTGTTCATATTGCATGATTCCCGCTCCCTAATTTCGCTGTGCGCCACGAACGAGGGTATTCAAAATGACAGCAGCGATGATGATCACGCCAATCGTTCCACTGAAGAGACGGGATTCAATACCGACCAAAACCAAGCCCGTTTGCAACATGCCAAAGATCAGCGCCCCCAGCAATGAGCCGACCACACTGCCGTAGCCACCGGTGAGCAAGGCGCCGCCAATCACTGTCATGGCGATGACTTCCAGTTCCCAGCCCGTGCCTTTTAGTGGGTCGACGCCAGGGTTTCGCGCAGTTTCATAAATGGCGGCGATACCTGTGAGGACCGCCACAATCACGAAGTTTTGCATCTTGACCCTGTCGACATTAACCCCTTGCGCGCGTGCTGCCCCTTCGTTACCGCCGGTAGCGAAAATGCTGTTGCCAAAGGATGTACTCGTCAAGATAACATGGAAGATCGCGACAAAGATGAACCACCATACTATCGCCAGGCGGACATTGGCATTGCGCGGTATCTGTAGGTTGAAAAAGTCGTCTTCGGAGCCTATCGCGAGAACGCGCCCGTTAAAGAGATCGAAGTAACCAACTTCCACCATTTCTCCACCGCCGGCATTGGCGTGGTAAGAAAAGACTGCTACTAACCAGGCAACCACCGCCAAGAGGATAAGCACCACCAGCAAAAACAAGACTAGGCGAATGATCGCTCCCGTCGTGCCAAAATCGCCATTGTCCTCGCGAATAGACCAGGCCTGCGTCGCCCTGCGGTACAAGACGGGCAAGGCGCGATAAGCAGTGAAAGCCGTGACTGCTAGACCAACCACAACCAGCGCAAGGAATACAATATTGCTAATCCCGATCACTGGCAGCGAGTCGTGATGGTCGCTATAACGCAAGATACGCCCGCCAGCAATCGCGACCAAGGTGATGGCACGAAATGCCAGCATCGTCCCCAAGGTCACGATAAAAGACGGGATGCGGGTGCTGATCAAAAGTACGCCGTTAATTGCCCCGAGGATGAAAGCGATGAAGATAGCGAGCAATGCCGCCGGTATTGGATCCATCACGCCAAAGACCGGCGCGCCGAGTGTCATAAATTGCATGAAAGATAGCGCTGTGACACCGAGTATCGAACCTACCGACAAATCAAATTCGCCAGATATCATCAAATAAGTAACGCCGATAGCGATGACGCCTTTGGTCGCCACATTGCTGAGGAATGACGCGACTGAGCTCGGTTCGAGGAAGAGATCAGTCGCCATGGTGAAGCCCATGAAGATAGCGATGAAGCCGATGATTGCGCCGGCACTAGGCGATTTGGCTAGTTCGGCGCGGATGAACTTGCCCGGGGTCAAAGCAATTGCCCGCCGTAATTCATCCGACTGTTCTTCTACCCGACGCACTATGCGATACCCGAAGAGCCCCGGCAGGAAGAAGAGAAGACCCGCCAACAGGCGATGGTTCTCTACATCGCGAATGGTCGTAACCCCCGGGTATTGGGGCACGACAAAAGTCCCCGCGATTAACACACCGATAATCCCCAGAGCCAGAACAACAAGTGTCGCAACGATAAACCTGCGTGGCGGGGCCACGATCATACGGATACCTTCGGTGCGCCGTAAAACATCCAGCGGCGGGATCAAAAAGACCAGCAAAGCCAAAAGGGCAAGCAGCCCGATGACAAACAAACTAATGCCGATCAGCCCTTCGCCAACCGACAAGGCAATAGGCGCCAACCCGCCGATGTCCTCTTCGATGATTACACGCAGATCAATGTTCTGGCCCAGTAACAGCGAGAACTTCAAGCCGACCGGAATGATGACGCTGAGCAGGATTGCGCCTCCAATTATCGCGGTGATGAAATACATCCATTGCGACCAGCGCAAGCTCGATTGTTCGCGTCGTGAAAGCCCGTAAGCTGTTCGCAAACAACATATGGCATATATTAGGCTGATGAGGGTGGCGACGGTCTCTATGGCGTTGAAGTCGCTACGCAGGATATTTGCCCGTTCACCAAGGGGTATCCAACCAAAAAAGACCCCATAAGCGATGAGGAACCCCAGGACGGCGAAGCCAAATATCAAGGCTGTAACGAGCATGCCGATGTTGGAGGCTTCTCGTTTGCCGTCTAAATATGCTTGCATCATAAGCGTTTCTCGAATATGACTAAGGATTTCTTGGGAGCTATACCAAACTGAAGTGGTTGATATCTAAAAAGTTCAAAACAGCAGGGCATATAACGAAAGAAATGGGCGGGAAGATTCTTCCCACCCATTCGGAATACCGTTTTCGGCTTAGCGATAACCTGCTGCGGTCAGTTCGATGATCGCATCAACATTGCTGCCATCGATGACGCCAGGACCGGTCAGAATGTCACCACCTGGAGCCATCTTGAATTGGCTGTTCAGGTAGAGCCACATGATCGTTTCGAAGCCTTGCAGGTAAGGTTGCTGATCAATTGCCTGGATCAGATAGCCGTCCTGGATCATTTCATAGATCTCGGCACTGGTATCGTGGGTCGTGGCGAAGATCTCGCCCGCCATGACACCGGCTTCCTGGATGTACAGGTTCAGCGCGCTTGCCGGGTTTGGACCCAAGCTGAAGACAGCATTGGTATCTGGGTTAGCACTGAAGTAGTCGGCAAATACGCCGGCGGATTCGGTCACATCATTGCTTATGGTCAAACCATCCAAGGGGATGCCAGCTTCTTCAAAGACGCTGCGGACACCAGCGCAACGGGCTTCCAGACCACTGTGACCAACTTCCTGGATTGGGCAAACAGCTCTGGCGATTTCAACACCGGCGGCATCGGCTGCGTCAAGCACGGCATTGGCGTTGGAACGCCCGCCGAGGAACTCGTTAGCGCCGATGTAGAAGAGGGTCGGCAGCGCATCCGGCGTACCAGCGTTGGGATCGGCTGTGTTGAAGACGATCACAGGAATACCAGCTTCAGCAGCGCGGTTGACGCCATCACGGATAACTTCGGGATTTGGAACCGTGGTGCCAATACCGTCGTTGTTGCGCGCGAGGGCATCATCCCAATAACCTGCCATATCGTCAATGTTATCAACGGGATCAGCCAACCAGGCGCAATCCGCGTTGAGCAAGGCGCAGGCATCTTCCATACCCTTGATGACAACGACCCAGAAGGGATTGCCAATACCGCCATGGCTGACCATACTGAAGACCAGTTGGTCCTGCGCCCCGACGCCGCCAATACCGGCAATCATGACACCCAGTACCAAAAGCAGCACTGGGATTGAACGAATTAACTTTCTCATATCGAGACTCCTCCAAAATAATCGTTATGTGCACAATGCCTCAGACTTTATGTCTATCGAGACCGACACCAATATATCTTGCTACAGGCTATCTGTCAAATGCGATTCTAATCGGCATTTGATTGGTAGTTTCATCCAACAAGCGACAATTTGCAAAAAGGGACCGCACGGGCAAACGCGCTGTACAAATTGTACGAATCCGCTTGACACAAACTAAAAACAAACTTAAGCTGAATATAGTAGCTTATTCGCGGAGGAAGGAGGCATAGAAAAGCGTAATCCGATTCGATCGCGACTTTAGTCTGAGTTGGAGGACATATCGTGAAAAGCATGAAACTTTTTGTCCTTGTACTTGCAGTTGCCTTGTCCGCTTTGCCAGCGATGGCGCAGGACATAGCCAATATGCAAAACTTCGTTGCCAGAGGCTATGCCGGCAGCTTGACAGATGAACAGATAGCCGAATATACGGCGAATTGGACTGAGCAGGATTGGACTGAATTCTATGTCACGCTAGCAAAAGTGAGCGGCATGGACGATCCTGAAGCAGTGGCGGCGGAAATCATTGCAGAAGATAAAGCCCTTGCGGGAGTTGATCCGGCACAATCGCAGTATTCGACATCGCAGTATTCGGCAGAGATTCCTCGTACTCACCAATACGACGATTCCATGCACTCTGCTGATTACTGGCAAATCGCACAATACGGATGTGATACCGATCCTGATAATGACTATCAATTCGTGTTCTATGTATCTGCTGCCAACGTTTTGAACATGAAGTGGTACTCTACCAATAGTTGGATCGGGGCGCTGGTGGGGGCAATAACTGGAAAACTGAAAGCTTTTGGGACAAGCGCCGATACAAAACTGTGTGTTGGCGATACTCGCATCTGCTTAGTTGGCGGCATCTCTGGCTGTGAAACCGGAGCTAATTGGGCGCTTGTGGCTTTAAAGCTTAAGCCATGAGTTTGCTTTTCGACTGCTCTTCGATGCAGTGTAATCCCTCAAGCTCCTGCTGAAAGGTAGGGGCTTTTTTCATTCAATTCAGCGGATCTCCTCCACCGCCCAGTGATCGCCCATGGCTCGGCGTCCCCCTGCGAGTCCCACCCCCTCGCTGATTTGGCGTATCAGGTCTGCGCGTTGCAAAGCCGAATCCAATAAGTTGATGCCCAAGCCCGGACCCTTGGGGATATCGAGGTGTCCATCTTTGACCGTCGGTTTGAAATCGGTCAATACATCGAAGTAGCTCTGGTAAAAAGCGCGCACCGATTCGACATAATAGAGGTTGGGGATATGAGCGCCGAGGTGCATGCAAACGGCGTGGCAGATAGCGCCAGCGACATTGTGCAGCACCAGCGGCAAGCCAAAGGTCTCCGCCAAGTTGGCGATTTTGCGCGTTTCAGCGATGCCGCCATTCCAAAGCGCATCCGTCATGACAATTTGCGAGACATGTTTCTCCAGCCATTCGCGCAGTTGCCAGCGAGTCATCAACAATTCTGAGCCAATGATGGGGATGCTGGTTCGTTCCGAAAGCAACTTGATCTCATCAGGATAGACCGCCGGCATCACATCTTCGAGGAAAAGGATATTGTAAGGCTCGAGGGCGCGGGCGATGCGCTCCATGCTGACGCGGTTCCAGCGGAAGTGGCACTCGATGCCGATGTCCATTTGATCGCCGACGGCATCGCGGATCTGTTTGACCGGGGTCAAACCTTTTTCGATCTCCGCCAGCGAGATACGTTGACCAAAGCTGCGCTCGCTGAACTGGTCAAAGGGCCAGATCTTCATGGCGTAGATTTCGTCGTCCAGCAGGCTCTGTGCCAAAGCGCCAGCATCTTCATGCCAGGCGGCATAATCTCCCACATCGCCAAAACCGATGCAGGTGTTATAAGTGGGGATTTCCTCGCGGGTCTTGCCGCCAAGCAGGTGATAGAGCGGGGCATTATAATGTTTGCCCATGATATCCCAGAGGGCAACTTCAAAGGCGGAGAGCGCGCGTGTCTCGGCGCCGGCATAACCGTGGTACATGATATTGTCCATGACGAAGCGCCACAGCCCTTCGATATCAAGCGGGTCTTGCCCCAAAACCAAGGGAGCGATGGTGCCGTGTAAGGCAGCGTTGGCGCCAGGGATCTTGTCTACTGTTTCGCCCAAACCGATGATGCCGCTATCGGTATGCACGCGAACGGTCAGCAAACGCGGATAGGCTTTCCACTGCAAAGTTTCGATGGCGGTGATTTTCATCCTAAAGCTCCCACTAGCTCTTTTCAACTTCAATTGACAAGGCGCATGACGCGCTCTGGCGAGAGCCAGAAAGGTGGTAACCAGGCGGGAATGTTGGAGAAAGGCAGCACCTCTGGTTTGAGCGTGATGCCCAGCGTGTTCTGCATGTAGGCGCGACGATGTTGGATGCGGTCCCAAGCGGCGGGATATTTGCGCCAGAAGGCTTTGCGCAAATCTTCATCTGCCAGGGCAATGCCATCTTCAATATTGCTGCTGTGATAAGGGGAGTGGGTGGCGGGGATGACATCCACTTGAATTGCCATACCGGAACGCAAAGGGATCTTGGAGCCGGCATAGATGGGCGAGTGCAACCATTCATCCAGGTGAATTAGATGACCCGGGTTAAGCCCAATGCCAAAGAAGGGATCGCCCAATTGCGCCTCAATGATAGCGTGCAACTCGCCGCCGGTGACGCCGATGCCCACCGTTTCATACCAATCGGCGATGGCGTGGAAATAAGGGGCAACCAGTACATCGACATAATCGCGCGCTTCCGCTGGCAAGTCGGATTCGCTTTGCGCCAGCCAGCCGGCACGGGCATTTAGCGCGCCCCAGATACCATAGGCGAGCATGGTGGGGTCGCCCAGCTCTAGCTTCCGCAACATTGGACTGGCCAAGCCGAGACCAGCCCGTTCGCCACTGGAAAACATCAAATGGCAGGATTGGGGCAAGCCGGTTAGTTGCATCAGCGCGACAGCTTCAAACTCACTCATGCCCGCTTGTACACCGAAGATCAGGTTGCGGACAGCTTGCGAAGTGAAAGTCGCCGCGAACTCAAAATAAGCGAGCTGATCGACATCGTTGACGGCGCGCAAGCCACTCGCCGGGTGCATGAAGAGATCGGTGGCGTTTCTGAGCTTGTGACGGTCGCCGACAATGTCAGTCAAGACCTCGACGATGAAAGAGGGGATCTCGAGCGTCCGCGCTGGGTCGGTCGCTTCGCTTTGGCTGAAGCTCTTCCAGCCGATGATGCCCAGCTGTTGTCCACGCGCTATGCCGGCGGCGGACAAGATTTCTTTGAGCAGGGGGCTTTGACCACGCGGCTGCCCCAGAAGACTGAAAGTCTGATATAGTATCCGTTCGAGGTTGATAGGCGAAATGCCGCTATACCCCATGCCCTCGTTGCCAAGCAACAAGACAGGTTTGCGCCCCAATCTAAGGATCAGCAGCGTCTCTTCAAAGCGCGGATCATAGCCAGTTAGGTAGGTTATATTAGCGCTATGTTCGCGGTCGCCATAAACGATCAGCGTATCATAGCCGGCTTGGGCGGCACGTTCCAACGCGGCATCAATACGCGTTTGATAAGTTGCCGCGGAAATCTGCGGTTGTATCGTTGGCAATCCAAATTCCGGCAGATCAAGCTCCGCCAACTCTACGAACCGCGCCATATCAAACCTCGATGACTTCATTCCGCAGCGCGCCGATGGCATCGATGGTGATGCTGACAACATCGCTGGGCAGCAAGGTGAAATCGGCGGGGGGGACGATGCCGGTCCCGGTCAGCAAGATAACGCCGCCGGGGTACGTATTGCTGCGCCCCAGGTAATCGACCAACTCGCTAATGCTGCGCTTGATCTGGTCGGTGGAAATTGAACCCTCAAAAATGCTGCTACCGCCGCGGCTGATGTCAAGGCGGATCTCGGTATCGAGCCAGTCCATAGACGGCGCTAGCAAAATCCCCGGTCCGATAGAGCAAGATGCTGTATAAACCTTGGCTTGCGGCAGATAGAGCGGATTAGCGCCTTCGATATCACGGCTGCTCATGTCGTTGCCAATGGTGAAACCGAGCATTTCCATTGCTGGGTTGAGCACCAAGCCCAGCTCCGGCTCCGGCACATTCCATTGCGAGTCACGACGGATGCCGACTTGGTCAAGGTGCCCAACAGTATTTTTGCTGGAGGCCTTGAAGAAAATCTCCGGGCGATCGGCATCGTAGACCCGCGCATAGACATCGCCCCCATCGGCGGATTCTTCTTGGCGCGCCTCGCGACTGCGGATATAGGTGACGCCGGCCGCCCAGACTTCTTGTTCGTCGACCGGCGGCAGCCAATGCGGGATATCGGGGGAGGGCGCGTTATTCAATTCGCTAGCCGGAAAGCGTTCAGTGGATTTGTCGGCGGCTGCGGCGACCTCGCTGATTAGGCTCTCCACATTTCCACAGGAAGCCTGGAAAATGTCGACCAAAGCCGAAAATTGCTGGCTGATGTTGTGGACAGTTTCGCCGTGCAAGACACCGAGTTGCGATCCTGCTTCCGGCTGATAGTAACGGATTAACAGTGGGGCATTCATCATAATTTCGCTCCAAACTTTTCTCGATCGCTTTCTTTAGTCACTGCCTTGAGGCGGCGCTTCAATTTGCTTGAACCCATCAGCCCTGATCACCATCATCGGGCAGCTAATCTTGCGGTTGTTCGCCTTTGGAACTGATGCCGCCATCCACTTCATAATTTGAGCCGGTGACAAAACTCGCTTCGTCGGATGCCAGGAAGAGGCAGACATTCGCCACTTCCTCAATAGTGCCGACCCTGCCAATAGGGTGCATGGCATCGAATTCCCCTCGCAAGGTTTCGGGATCCGATTGTGCTGCCAGAAAATCGTGCAACATGGGCGAATCGATAGTGCCAGGCGAAACGCTATTGGTTCGGATGCCACGCGCGGCATAATCGGTGGACATCACCCGCGTCAGCGCAATCAGGGCGCCTTTGGTCATCGAGTAAATGGCGATGCCGGGCAAGCCGAGCAAACCAGTGACACTGGCGATGTGGATGATACTGCCGCTGCCAAGCTCCAACATGCCCGGGATGATGCTACGGCTGACGAGGAAAGTGCCGCGCAGGTTGACGGCGACACAACGATCGAAGTCGGCGATGCTGGTTTCATCAATGCTGCCAGCGGGCATGACGGCGGCGTTATTGACCAGAACCGTCACCGTGCCAAATTGTTCTTTTAGTTTGACATGTGCCGATTCGACCTGCGTTGGATCGCTGATATCGGTGGCTACTGCTAGCGCAGCCCCTCCGCTGGTGGTGATTTCCTCAACCACCTGCTGGCAAGCGGCAGCATCGAGATCCATGATGCCGACCTTGGCGCCCTCAGCAGCAAATCGGTGAGCAATGCCTCGGCCGATCCCGCGTGCTGCCCCCGTGACTAAAGCGACTTTTCCTTCCAGACGCATAACGCTTCCCTTTGTGTATCATTCGGTTATTGTGTCGATTTCGATGCGGCTGCCCCTTTCATGGCTTTGGATGGCGGCGCTGATTAGCCGCTGGATGCGGGCGCCATCGTGGAAATTCGGCGATAGTTCGGTATCGTCCACAATGCCGTTGATGAAACCGCGGATCATGAAATCTTCCGAGCGGAACATATCGCGATAAGTGTTATGCACAGTATCGCGCCGGGCATTCCCCCAGATATGTTCCGGAATAGGTAGCTCGCGCACTATGCCTTCGCCCAGGCGAGCGCCCTTGACTTGCTGGATCTTGTCCCAATCAGTGAAGCTATAAAGGGTGCCATCGGAACCATGGAACTCCATGTGATGCGTCTGGCCAAAAGGCGTATCTTCATAGCAGACGGCAGTGCAGTGGATCATGCCCATAGCGCCGCTAGCGAATTCGACAGTCAGCATGCAACTATCGTCCGTGACCTCGTAAGCATTGCCTTGGGGATCGGTCGCAGGACGCGGGACATAATAACTCAAGCGACAGCTGATAGCGCTGATTTTGCCATAGAGCCACTCGGCGAGATAGAGAAAATGCGATCCCAAATCGCCCACGACGCCGCTGCCGGCAATTCCGCGATCGAAGCGCCAGCGGTAATCACCTTCGCGGGCGTAACCGGTGTAATAGCGCAGGTTGAGGTGGTAAGCTGTGCCGAGATAGCCGCCAGAGATGAGCTCCTTCAAATAACGCGCTGTCGGCATGAAGCGATAGGTGAAGGGCACCAGGGTCTTGATTTGCTTCGCCGCCGCTGCCTCCGCCATTTCCCGCGCTTGGGCATAAGTTAGAGCAATAGGTTTCTCACAGAGCACATGCAAACCACGCGCCAGCGCTTTCATGGCGATGGGGTAATGCGAATCGTTGGGTGTCGAGATCACGATGGCATCGAGATCGGCATGGTCAATCATGTCTGCGTAATCGGTGTAAACCTGCGGAATCTGCCAAGTATCCGCCATTTTCTGGGCATTGGCGCGGTTGCGGCCGCAGATGGCGATTGTCCTGGCATGTGGGTGGCTGTCCAGCGCGGGCAAGTGCATGGCATCCGCCCACCAACTGGTCCCCACCATGCCGACATTTACAATGTTGCTAGTCATGCGCATCTTCCGTAAAATAGTCGGTGAACATTCGCCTATTGTAGTTTTTCGCTGGGCAATAGGCAACAAATGCTTTGCAGGTGATGCTTATGCGCAATTTGCTCAATACTGAATTGATTGACCGTCTGCTCTTCACAGCGATGATTGTCGGCTTGGTCATGGCGGTTGTCGCGGTTTTGCGCTATGTGGATATTTCCAACCAGCTTTCGGGCAACTTGGCGGCGCAGATCCACCAAGACGGCGGGGAAGTCGCTATCGAAAGCAATGCGCAGGCACAGGGATTGATGGCCGCCGATATCAAGCGGCGCGAGCTGGTGACGGATCAGTACAATATGATGGTTGTCGGGGGTGCCGGTTTGGCCCTGCTTGGTTTCGGCTGGCTGGGTGCGGATATCTTGCGTGGTCGGCGGCGGAAATCTGTGACAAAAGACAAAGCGGCGGATTCTGCTTCTGACGCCACGTCCTAAAACCTCACAATCGTCTTTGCTGTTGCTTAACTCTCGTTCCGATAATCCTTGCCATACTCCATATCAGGTATCGGGCTGGTGCTGGTCCAGCCACCATCCACCACGATCGTTTGTCCATTGATTTTACCCGAAGCTGCTGATGCCAGAAAGAGCACGGCATTGGCGATATCCTCGGTTTGGATGGCTACGCCAATCGGTGTCAGCGCTGCCCAGGTCTGTTCATAATCTGGATCATCATTGAGGTTGCGCGGGGTGATGACAGCGCCAGGCGCCACGCAATTGATGGTGATGCCATGCGGGCTGAGCTCCAACACCAGGTTGCGCGCCAGCATTTCCAGCGCGGCTTTGGTCATGCCGTAGGCGCTGAGATAGGGCACAGCTTGGTGACCGGTGACCGATGACATCAGCACAATGCGCCCGCCACTGCCTTGATGGCGAAATTGCCGCGCGGCAGCTTGCGCTAAAAAATAGGTTCCGCGCAGATTGACATTAATCACGCGCTCGAAATCATCGATCATATAAGTGAAAAAATCTCCCCAAGAGGTCAAGCCCGCATTGCAAACGCAGATATCGAGCTTGTCGGTAATATCCACTGCCTGTGCGACCAAATCGCGCATTGTCGATACATCAGCGACATCGCCGGGAACGGCTATGCAGGGTGCGTCTGTCTCCGCGGAGATCGCTTTGGCGGCGGCTTTCGCCCGCTCCGGCAAAATGTCATTCAAAAATACATGCGCGCCTTCCACACAAAATTGCCGCGCCACTTCGTAACCGATGCCTTCGCCGGCGCCGGTGACGATGACGGTTTGATTTAGAAATCGCTTCTGTGCCATAATCTCTCCTGTTATCCTGATAGCGAGACGCGCAAGTCTATTGTAACCACAGCTTTGGGCGACAGACCAGTTCGCCGCCACTGAGCAGCTTCAGTGAAATGCTTTAATAGAATAGCTGACCGGATTTGGGAGAAAAGAGCATGCAAAACGAAATTTATGGCGGGGCGGAACTGCTGCAATCGACTCGCACTCGCGGGCAGGGCAGGGAGGGCAGGCTGCCGCTGGATGAAGAGATGCTGTTGAACGAGGCGAGCGGCAATCTCTTCGCCATGACGCAGAATGTGGCGATGGGCTGGCATCCGGAAGAGGTCAATCGCGAGCAGTATGTGATCGTCAGCACCAAAGGCGGTTTGCGCGCCGAAGATGGTAGCCCAGTAGCGTTGGGCTATCACACCGGACATTGGGAGATCAGCCTGCTGGTGCGGGAAGCGGCGGAAACAATCCGCAAGCAGGATGCTATCCCCTTCGCGATTTATTGCTCTGACCCCTGTGATGGCCGCTCCCAAGGCACGAGCGGCATGATGGACAGCCTGGCTTATCGCAATGATGCGGCTGTGGTGATGCGACGTATGATCCGCTCCTTGCCGACGCGGGATGGCGTCATGGGTATCGCAACTTGTGACAAAGGCTTGCCTGCTACCATGATCGCTTTGGCTGGCTCTGGCGATTTACCAGGTATCATCGTGCCTGGTGGCGTCACATTGCCTGCCGAAGGCGCCGAGGATGCCGGCACCGTCCAGACCATCGGCGCTCGCTTCGCGCATGGCATGATCAGCCTCGATTATGCCGCGGAGATGGGTTGCAAAGCCTGTGGATCTTCCGGGGGTGGCTGCCAATTCCTGGGCACAGCCGCGACCTCGCAAGTAGTGGCGGAAGCGCTCGGCATGACCTTGCCGCATTGTGCTTTGGTGCCATCAGGTGAGGCGGTCTGGCTGGATAACGCCCGGCGCTCGGCTTTGGCGCTGCTACGCATGAAGGCGGCCGGCATGACGCTGAAAGAGGTCGTGACGGAGACCGCGCTGGAAAATGCCATGCTGGTGCACTCGGCATTTGGCGGTTCGACCAATCTGCTGCTGCATATTCCAGCCATCGCCCACGCTGCTGGATTGGCGCCGCCGACTGTGGACGACTGGATTCGTGTCAATCGCAGCACACCGCGCCTGGTGGATGCCCTGCCGAATGGACCGCGCAACCATCCCACTGTGCAGGTCTATATGGCGGGTGGTGTGCCGGAGGTAATGTGCCATTTGCGCGCGCGAGGCTTGCTTAATACTGATGTGCTGACCGCCAGCGGAGACAAGCTCGATAGCGTGCTGGATTGTTGGGAAAGCAGTGATCGACGGCGTTTCGCACGGGAACGGCTGCGGGCGAACGATGGTATCGACCCCGATGATGTGATCATGTCACCGGATCGAGCAGTCCAGCGAGGCTTGACCAGCACGGTGGTCTTCCCGGTGGGCAATGTCGCGCCCCAAGGCTCGGTGATTAAGGCGACCGCTATCGATCCTTCTGTCGTTGATGCGGACGGGGTCTATCGGCATCGCGGTCCGGCGCGGGTCTTCACCTCGGAGCGTGACGCAATCCGGGCGGTCAAGGGCTTGGCTGAGCAGTCTTTGCGAGCGGGCGATGTACTGGTGTTGGCTGGCGTCGGACCGATGGGCACCGGCATGGAAGAGACCTATCAATTGACCTCTGCTTTGAAGTTCATCCCCTGGGGCAAGCAGGTACCGATCATCACTGATGCGCGTTTTTCCGGCGTATCCACTGGCGCCTGCATCGGCCATGTGGGACCCGAGGCATTAGCCGGCGGACCTATCGGAAAGCTGCGCGATGGCGATCTTATCGAGATAGAGATTGATCGCCAAGGTCTTAGCGGGACGGTACATTTAGTAGGCACTGCTGATGGAGAACTCTCGGCAGCGGAAACGGAGGCACTGCTCGCTGAACGAGAGCCGCATCCGGGCTTGCAGCCGCATCCCGATTTGCCGGCCGATACGCGCTTGTGGGCGGCTTTGCAAGCGGCCAGTGGCGGGGTCTGGGCGGGCAGCGTCTATGATGTGGACAAGATCACCTCCATATTGCAAGCTGGCATGGAGACAGTGGCTCAACGCACGATCGAATCGGAAGATACAGTCGGCGAACCCGCCAGTTAATATCGATGCCGTTGACAGCTGCTGGCGGGTTGTCCAAACTTGCAGGAAAATTTGAAATTAGGAGAGTACAGAAAATGCTAAGCCCGGAAGAGATTGCCTTTTATCATAAAAATGGATATTTGACCGTCGCAAATGTGCTTAGTGCTTATGAGCTCGCGGCTTTGCGCCGGGTGACTGATGAATTTGTCGAACGTTCGCGAGCGATTAGCCAAAATGACGAGATCTTCGATCTGGAACCGAACCACACTACACAACGTCCCCGCTTGCGCCGGATCAAGAACCCGATCTTGCATCACGAAGTTTATGATCAGACTTTGCGGCATCAAGCTATTCTGGACATCGTTGAGCAGCTTATTGGGGCAGGCCTGCGTTCCAATGGCAACAAGCTAAACATGAAAGAGCCGGATCATGGCTCTGCCGTCGAATGGCATCAAGATTGGGCATTTTATCCTCATACCAATGATGACTTGCTGGCGGTCGGCGTTGCAATTGATGATATGACTGAAGAAAACGGCTGTATGTTGATGGTACCCGGCTCGCATAAAACGGAGTTAGTCAGCCACCATGAGAATGGCGTCTTTGTTGGCGCTGTTTCCGACCCGGCGTTCAAACCGCGGGAAGTGGCTAAATGTCTGGTAAAAGCCGGCGGCATCACCATCCATCATGCGCGCACCTTGCACGCCTCGACCCCGAATCATTCGACCAAACCTCGGCGCCTGTTGCTATTTCAATATTGCTCGATCGACTCCTGGCCCCTGACCGACAACACGAGCTATGATCAATTCTGCGATACTGTCTTGCGCGGCGAGCCAACGGTGACACCGCGCGTGGAAGCAGTGCCAGTGATCATCCCCTTGCCCAAGCCAGAAAAAGCCGGTTCCATCTTCGAGATTCAAGAAGCGCTGCAACACAAGGAGATGGCGAAGCAATAATTTGAGCCGCTGTTGCACCGCAAAAGGCAGTTGAGAGTTAAGGAGAAAGCAAATTGTACAAGGTCACAAAATACCCTCACGGTACTTTTTCCTGGGCGGGGGTCATGACCAGCGAGCGGGAGACGGCGATCGATTTCTATAGGAATTTGTTTGGTTGGGAGACGGCCGATCTCACGCTTGCTCCCGGCATGGACCTCAAAGTGTTTCAATTGGAGGGCGAAAACATCGCCGCTTTAAGCTGGATGACACCCGAGATGATTGAACAAGGCATTCCCTCTCATTGGTTATGCGAAGTCACAGTGGATAACGCCGATGCGCTGGTAGATGTCGTCACTGACACTGGCGGGACGATTCTCTTTGGTCCCATGGACATGTTTTACAAGGGGCGCATGTTGTATATCCAGGATCCAACCGGGGCGACGCTCAACCTGTGGCAGGCGGGGACACAGATTGGCGCTGGTTTGGTCAATATGCCTGGCGCGATGATCTGGAATGAATTGCTAACCGGGGACACGGCTGCCGCCAAGAGCTTCTATGGCGGGCTGCTCGGTTGGGATTTTGAGGATAGTGAGAGCGGCTACATCTATATCTTCAACAAGGGGCGCAGCAATGGTGGAATCCTGCAAATGGATGAGAGCTTTGGCGACACGCCTCCACATTGGCGTACCTATTTCCATGTGGCGGATATCGATTGGGCGATCAAGCAGGTGCAAGCGAGCGCCGGCAAAATTCTAATCCCGAAGCTGGAAGCCCCTGGCGTTGGGCATTTCGCCTTTGTCAGCGATCCCATGGGCGCCAGTTTCTACCTGTTGCAGCCCTACACATATGATACTTGGGAAGAATGAGCTCGCGCCATCAAGCAATCGCATCGAATATCTGTATTGCTCTGCTCCTGCCATCAATGCCACTTGACAAGCGGTATCCAAGTTATGTAAAAATAAACCTCAAACAAATATTCTATGGAGAAAACCATGTATAAAGTCACGAAATATCCGCAAGGAACTTTTTCCTGGGCGGATAATAGCTCGAACGATCCGGAGACTGCAAAAGCGTTCTATGTTGGTTTGTTTGGCTGGGGCAAGGATGAAATGCCGATTGGGGAGGGCATGACCTACACCATGTTCACTCGCGAGGGTCAATATGCCGCCGCGCTCAGTGGCATGATGCCAGACCTGCAAGAACAGGGTATCCCCTCGCATTGGTCGAATTATGTAGCGGTGGATAATGTGGATGCGTTGGTGGATGTCGTCACCGCTAATGGTGGCATCATCCTGGTTGAGCCAATGGATGTTTTCGAGAGTGGGCGCATGATGTTTATTCAGGATCCAACCGGCGCGCAGCTGGGCTTATGGGAAGCGCGCAATCACATCGGTGCCGGCATTGTCAATACAGTAGGCGCGATGTGCTGGAACGAGCTGCTCACGCAGGACGCCGAGGCCGCCAAAGCCTTCTATAGCGCTCTATTCGGCTGGGAATACAACGTTGACGAAAACGGCTACATCATGATCAGCAATCGTGGTCGTAACAATGGCGCGATGATGCAGATGGACGAGAGCTTTGGCGGCATGCCATCGATGTGGCAGCCTTACTTCACCGTTGCAAATATCGACAAGTCCATCGAGCAAGCCCAGGCTACGGGTGGGACGATCATCATTCCAAAGACGGAAGCACCCGGCGCCGGTCATTTTGCCTATCTTTCCGACCCGGCTGGCGCGCATTTCTATATCATTCAGCTGAACCAGGCTGAGGCTTGGGAAGAATAAGTGCTGGGCTTGATTAATAACGCGGAGAAAACATGATGTATAAAGTCACAAAATATCCCCATGGAACTTTTTCCTGGGCGGAAAACAGCTCAACCGATCCGGAGACGGCAAGGGCCTTCTATGTTGATTTGTTCGGCTGGGACAAGGATGAAATGCCGATTGGGGAGGGTATAACCTACACCATGTTCACTCGCGAGGGTGAATATGCCGCCGCGCTCAGTGGCATGATGCCAGACATGGAGGAACAGGGCATCCCCTCGCGTTGGGCGAATTATGTAACGGTAGATGATGTAGATGCCTTGGTGGATGTCGTCACCGCCAATGGTGGCACTGTCCTGGTTGAGCCAATGGATGTTTTTGAGAATGGGCGCATGATATTTATTCAGGATCCCACCGGCGCGCAGCTGGGCTTGTGGCAGGCGCGCAATCACATCGGCGCGGGCATCGTCAACACGGTGGGCGCGATGTGCTGGAACGAGCTGCTCACAAATGACGCGGAGGCTGCCAAAGCCTTCTATAGCGCTCTATTCGGCTGGGAATACAACGTTGATGAGAACGGCTACATCATGATCAGCAATCGTGGTCGCAACAACGGCGCGATGATGCAGATGGACGAGAGCTTTGGCGGCATGCCATCGATGTGGCAGCCTTATTTCACTGTTGCCAATATCGACAAGTCCATCGAGCAAGCGCAAGCTACGGGTGGGACGATCATCATTCCAAAGACGGAAGCGCCTGGCGCCGGTCATTTTGCCTATCTTTCCGATCCAGCTGGCGCGCATTTCTATATCATTCAGCTGAACCAGGCTGAGGCTTGGGAAGAATAGATCACTCGCGGAGTTTTTCGATCACAAAGAAATGAACAATAGGAGTTCAAGCATGTATACAGTAACAAAATATCCCCACGGCACATTTAGCTGGGCGGATACCAGTTCGACCAACTCGGCAGCGGCAAAGCAGTTCTATATGGATCTGTTTGGCTGGGGCAAACACGATATCCCAATCGGCGATGGTATGACCTACACCATGTTCCAGCACCAGGGTCAAAATGTCGCCGCGCTCAGCGAAGCGACACAAGAGGCGCTCGAGCAGAATATCCCATCGCACTGGTCATGCTATGTGGCTGTTGATGATGTTGATGCGCTCTTGCCAGTCGTCACGGCGAATGGGGGCCAGGTCATCTTTGGTCCCATGGATGTCTTCGACAGCGGGCGCATGGCTTTCTTAATGGACCCCACAGGGGCGGCTCTGGGCTTGTGGCAGGCACACAACCACATCGGCGCGGGCATTGTTAATACAGTGGGCGCGATGTGCTGGAACGAGCTGCTCACACATGATGCGGCGGCAGCAAAAGCCTTCTACAGCACGGTGCTGGGCTGGGAGTTCCACGGCGATGGACATTACATCCACATCACGAACCGGGGACGCAACAATGGCGGCATGATCCAAATGGACGAGAGCTTTGGCGATACGCCGCCCTGTTGGATGCCCTATTTCAACGTCGGCGAAATCAAGGCGGGTATCGCGCGCGTCAACGAGCTGGGCGGGCAAGTACACATGGGACCGAACGAAGCGCCGGATACAGGTTATTGGGCGCTGGCGACAGACCCGGCTGGCGCGCATTTTTATATCATGGAACTCTTCAAGGTTGACCCCTGGCAAGAATAAGTTCCGAGCTTGAAGAATCTACAACGGAGCGGGTGTTTTCATCCGCTCTTTTTGTTTTACGCTGGGGAGCGTGATCAGCTGCTTTAATGCAAACAACTGACTCGCCAAACATGCTCATCCCGCTCCAGCAAGTTATCGGCGGCGGCGGGACCCCATGACCCCTTGTCATAAGACTGCATCGGCGGCGCTGATGGGTCGCTTTGCCAGCCTTCAATAATCGGATCGACGATTTTCCAGGCGCTCTCAATTTCATCGCTGCGGATGAAAAGCGCGGCATCCCCGTTGATGGCATCGAGGATCAGCCGCTCATAGGCATCGGGCAAGTTGTCAGCCAGGAAGGCGTTCTCGTAATGCAACTCCATATCGACCGACTTGGCGATTTGCTGGTCGGGGATTTTGGCTTCAATAGTCAAGTGAATGCCTTCATCGGGCTGAATGCAGATGGAGAGCATATTGCGCGAGTAATCGCCACTTTCCGCCAGCTCGAAAATGCTGTTAGGCGGGCGCTTGAACTGGATATTGACCTGCGTGGTTTTTAGGTGCATCGCCTTGCCCGAACGCAGATAAAAAGGAATATCCTTCCAGCGCCAATTGTCGATGAAGAGTTTGAGGGCGGCATAAGTCGGTGTGCTTGAATCCGGCGCGACGCCATCAGCATGGCGATAGCCATCATATTGCCCGCGCACAGTATCATCGAGCTTGACAGCCCGCGCAGCTTGCAAGACTTTGACCTTCTCATTGCGCAGGGCATCGGCATCAAAAGCCGAAGGTGGCTCCATGGCGATTAACGATAGCAGCTGTAGTAGATGATTCTGCACCATATCCCGCATGACGCCCGAGCCATCGTAATAACCGGCGCGGGTGCCAACACCAACCGTTTCAGCAACAGTCACTTGCACATTGCTGATATGATTGCGATTCCAAATCGGCTCGAAGATAGTATTGGCGAAGCGCATGAAAAGGATATTCTGCGCTGTTTCTTTCCCCAGGTAATGATCGATGCGGTAAACTTGTGACTCATCGAAAACCGAATGCAAAGCTTGGTTAAGTGATTGCGAGGTCCGCAAGTCATATCCGAAAGGTTTCTCGATGACGATGCGCCGCCAGCCACCATTCTGTCGCACCATATCCAGCCTGCCCAGATTGACAATGACATCCCGGTAAAACTCCGGCGCGATCGATAGATAATAGAGCCGATTGCTATTGCCGCCATCAAGCCTGTCGAGATCGTCCTTGAGATTCTGATAGGTGTCGGGCTGGGGCAGGTTGACCTTGCTGTAAGATAGCGTCTGCCGGAAGCGGTTCCAGTTGGTTTCGCTGAAGATGCTGGCGGCGTAGTTGCATAAGGATTGCCGAGCGTGGTCGATCAAGGTCGCGTCGGTCCACTCGCGCCGGCCCACCCCGACGATGCGTAGATCTTCCGGCAAGCGGTTCTTGATGAAATTGCTGTAAAGCGAGGGGATCAGCTTGCGACGCGCGAGGTCTCCCGTCACTCCAAAGATGGCTATCACGGTAGCTCGATCTGGCATTGCGGTCCTCTTGTTCAATCAACAATGCTGCGGCTGAGAGCGGGCTGGCGTATCATTCCTTTATGAGCCTGGTGAACCCGTCAACTGTTACCGAGCGGTATCTACAAATTTATCGCCGTATTCTATCGCATATCGCCTGGTCTAGGTAATTCATTTCAGGCGCGCTCCACCCCCGCCCATCGCGCCGGGATCTCCACCAGCTGTCGCCCTATTTCTTGATGCCGCTCCATATCAGCATGCTGATAGATATAATGGCTGCCAGCCTGCGTCGTCATGCCGATATGGTTGCCCTCAGTATCAAGCGCGATCAGGTTCATGCCGCTGATGTAGTCGCCGCCCAGGTCGCGCAGGTCTTCCATCGCTCGCTGTGCCGCTTCTGCTAGCGACATGCCCAGCTTCAAATAGAGCACCACGCTATGTGCCGTACAAGCGCGAATAGCCATCTCTCCCATGCCGGTGCAAGCGCAAGCGCCATAGCGATTGTCGGCGTAATTGCCCGCGCCGATGATGGGGGAATCGCCGATGCGCCCGGGATATTTCCATGCCCAGCCGCTAGTGCTGACCCCAGTGCAAATATCGCCAGCCCGGTCGATGGCGATGAAATTGACAGTGCCCGCCACGCGCTCGGGATCAGTAGCTAACTTGACCCATTCCAACAGCGGCTCATCATCGTTCAGCTGCAGTAGCTTTCCCATGCTGCTCTGGGCAGCCAGTCGCTCCCGCCAAGTTGCTTTGATCTCGTCCGTCAGCATGCAATCCCAACGTTCAGCGCCGATCTCGCTAGCAAAACGCTCGGCGCCTTCCCCCGCCAAGAACACATGCGGCAATTTTTTCTCCATGACCTGGCGCGCGACCGAGATGGCGAAAGGGAAGCCGCGCATCAAAGCCACCGCGCCCGAATTAAGCGTCTTGCCATCCATGATGCTGGCGTCTAATTCCAGCTCGCCCAGGATATTGGGGTAGCCATTGTAGCCGACGGTGTGATCTGCCGGATCGGCTTCAACAGCGCGGATGCCGATTTCGACCGCGTCCATAGCGCTAGCGCCATTTTTGAGCGTCTGCATGGCTTGCTCGATGCCGATGGCTCCATTGTGACTGGCGATGATCATCATGGTGAGCTTGCCCTCGTTGTCTTGTGTCGATAGAAACTGCCGCTATTTTACAACATCGACTGCTGAAAACGAAAAAGGGCAATCCATGATGGAGTGATCGCCCGAGGCAAATTCTTTTATTTCGATCTGTGCTTTGGAACGCGAGTGTTATGCGCCGACTTGGCAGCTCAGCTCATCGCCTTTTTTGAGCCTTTGTATTTGATCAAATTGGGTAGTTCCACAGCCGGTCAACTCGAATTCTGCGAAGGAGATCTCTCCCCCCAGTACAGTAAAAATCACATCACAGTTGCCGTCAGCGCGCGGGTTCAAGGCGCAGCTGCCCCAGGCATAACCGCTGGACCAGAAATGCTGACAGGCTTTTGAGGGCGCGGCGAAGCTAATCTTCCCTTCGACGGCGGAATACTGAAAACCGGTGAGCGCCAGAATCCCCGCCCAGCTGGCCATGGCGCGGGCATAATGATGACCACATTCCGCTTCGTCAAATGGATTGCGTTTCAAGCCGTCATAGCGATCGCGGATGGCGCCGATGCACTTCAGTCCGTTATCGAGATCGCCTTCGTACAACATGCCAACAGCGGCGGTGTATTCGAAGCCGGTCATGACCTCATTGTAATAGGGGAAAGGACGCGCAGGTCGATTGCCACGCGGATAAGTCGCCATCAATAGCGCCGATTCATCGTTGAGCACGTAGGAGCGCATGTGGTTGAAATGCCCGTACATGTTCTCTTTGAAGTTGAAGCGCATGATGCTGTCGAGCGTCTTCTTGACGTGACCCTCGTCCACCACATAACCTAAGCCGCAGACATGCGCCAGGAATTGCCCCACTAACTGATCGACCAGGCAACCCGCGCCCAGTTGCAGCACTGGCTCGGTGGGGTCGGCAGCCCCCATCGAACTTATTAGCATATTGTAGACGGAATCTTTGCTGGCGGCGGGGCGGATCTCGTGTTCATAATAATCGCCATTGAAGAGGTTCGCGTCAATCCAGGTGCGGCCCCTTTCATAGACACTGCGGCATTCGTCGGCGAATTCTCCCTCATCCATGGCTCGCGCCATCTCTTCCATCGCCCGCAAAGCGCCTAGATACCAGATACCCATTTGCGGATTGGGTCCGTAGTATTCGACATCCATGGTATTGTGCTGGCAGCCTTCCATGACGCCGTCTTTATCGCCATCCCAACCGCCGGGCAACCAGCAAAATTCTATTGCTTTGCGAGCATTTGCCCAGAGCTGCCGCAGCTTGTCGCTGTCGCCGGAAAGCTGCCAATCACGATAGAGTTTCATGATGCAGCCCATCTGCCCATCAGCGGCCGCCAGCGACCAGGATGCGGCATGTTCCAGCGGCAGATCGACGCGGAAGCTCATGCCGCCGTCACGGCGAGTGGCATAGTTGAACTCAACTTCGCGCATGCCCAGCGCCAACTCGCCGAAGAGGAAGGCAGTTGCCTGTTCGTAATTCCAGACATGGGTGCAGGAGCCAAAGCAACAGCCGGCATCATCATCGCAGCCTTCCCAGCCGAACATGAAGCCATCTGGCGTGCGAAAAACTGTTTGTGAGCGCAAGGTGCTCAAGTTGAAGAGAGCGGCTTCTTTAACGACAGTGGGCAAATCGCTGTCACAAACGCTACTGACGAAGGCTCTCGTTTCGCTTTCCAGCCAATCGAGATTGCTGGCGGTATAAGTGGCGGCTGCCCAGGCATCGGCATACTGTGTTGTGTAATAATTGCCAATGCACGTACCCGCTTGAACCGGGCTTTGCGGGTGGTTCAAGCCGGCTTCTTTCCAGGTGATGCGATTGGGAAAATGCCAACTAAGGAAGAATGTCACCGCTGCTGCTGCCCCCGCCGGCACCATCAAGGAGACGGATAAAGAGCCGGTTGGGCTGTCCACGCCATCACGATCCCGCTCTTCCAACTTCCCGTCAGCGCTGAAATCATCCCAGAAATCGAGCAGGGAATCGCCCCAAGTATAATTTGCCCAGGCGCTGCGTGCTGTGATGCCATCGCGCCCTTCAGTGGCCAGCGCCAGCGTACCCCATTGCGCCGCCTCTTGGTCGACGCCGGCTGATTGCATAAAGATGCCTGCCAAGCCATCCGCCTCGCGGAAAATGTTGAAGTTGTCTTTGGGCGCCCCGCTTGTGCCATCACTGCCGATGAAGTTTTGCAGGCTGCCGCAAACCGCCGCCTCAATATCATTATCGCTGTCGTTGTTGAGGACAAAGCGCATAATGGCGACAGGAATGCCGCTGGCATCGCTATCGGCTGGAATGAGCGGATTGAAAGCTTCCAGGCGCACGGTAAGCGGCACATCAGGGTCGCTCAGGTGGACCTGCCCGAAGGGGTAAGCCGCCTCGAAGCGACAATGACGGAAGCGCGGCAAACCATGATTCGGGATAGTAGCGCCACGGGCTCCTTCATAATCCGCCGGCGGGATGATACCTTCGAGCGCGTGAGCTGACGTCCGTCCATCGGCGGCTTTGGTGTAGAGGCTGAAGAAACTCTGCTGCAGGTCGAAGCCTTTGGCGGGGCGGTTGACAATCTCCCAATCGTGCAGGTTGCCCCGCCCGCCAAGGGAGACGACACCGGTGCCGATACCGCCCAATGGCAAGCCGATTTGGCGCAAGTGATCTTGATCGTAAGTCCTTAAAACGGGTAAGCGGCTCTCATCAAAATTGTTCATGTCTTCAAACCTTTATTTGTTAATGGAACAACGATTGCCTAGCCCTTTAGCCCGGAACGGGTTAGCGCTTCTATGATCCAGCGTTGCGCCACCAGGAATACAATCAGCACCGGAAGGATGGCCATGCCCACTGCCGCCATCACCACCGAGGGATTGCCGGAATTCATGTGGCCCGTCAGCAGCGCAATGCCTTGCGGCAGTGTCATCTTTTCCCAGGACGTTAGGAAGATGAGAGCGGTGAAATATCCATTCCAGGTGGCGTTGAAGGTGATGATGCCCAGGGTAGCCAAACCCGGTCCAGCCAGCGGTAGCGCTATCTGCAAGAAGGATCGGAGATGTCCGGCGCCATCGACGCGTGCGGCATCAAAGAGTTCCTGCGGCATTTGCTTGAAAAACTGCCGCATCAAGAAAACGCCGAAGACGCTGATCAAACCGGGCAGGATCAAAGATTCATGTGTATTGACCAGCTTCAACTCTGCCATCATCAGGTAGATCGGGATAATTGTCACCTGCCCAGGCACCATCAAAGCGGCGAGCAGGAACATGAACAAAAAATTGCGCCCGGGGAAGCGCAGGCGCGCAAAGGCATAGCCAGCCATGGAACAGCTGATCAACTGCCCTAAGGTCGTCAAGGCAGAGATCTTGAGGCTGTTGAGGAAGAAAAGCTCGAAGGGCACGTTCGATTCAAATGGAGCTAGATAATTCTCCCAGCGCCACTCTGTCGGCAGCCACTGCGGCGGCAGCTTATAACTGTCAGCCAGCGGACGCAGCGAAGTCGAGAACATCCAGAGCAAGGGCAGCAAGACCAGAATCGCGGCAATCGTTAGCACGGCGTAGGAGATGATGTCGTGCCACTTGAGCGGTTTTCTGCTTTGCCGAATTAATTGTCTTCCGGCGGAAAAGGGGACTTTGGTTTGGGCAATCACAACACAAGATCCTTCGCTCGGCTATTCATAGTGGACCCAGCGACGGCTGACCAGGAACTGAACCAGGGTGACCGCCATGATCACAAGGAATAGTGTCCAGGAGATGGCGGCAGCGTAGCCGAAATCCAGTCGTTGAAACGCTTGCTGATAAATATACATGACGACACTTCGCGTAGCATCGCCGGGACCGCCATCGGTGAGCACGATGATGGAATCAAACACTTGTAGCGCGCCGATCATGAAGATCACGAGAATGAAGAAGATAGAAGGGCTGAGCAATGGAATCGTGATCCGGGAGAAGAGCTGCCTCTCATTGGCGCCATCGAGCTGTGCCGCTTCATAGTATTCATGTGGGATGCTCTGCAAGCCGGCCAGGAAGACCAACATGGCGAAACCGGTATTCTTCCAGACATCCATGATGATGATAGCCGCCATCGCCCAAGCGGGATGACTCAGCCAAGGCACGGGGTCTATGCCCAGAAATGCCAGGTAATAGTTGATGACGCCGGTATCTTGTTGGTAGAGATATTGCCAGATGACGGCGATATAAGTGTGGGCGATCAAGATGGGAAAGAAAAAAGCCGAGCGATAAAAGTTGCGCATCAGGACCGGCATGCGCCGATTAAGGAAAACAGCCAACAGCAAGCCAATCCCCGCATTAAAGAAGACCGCAAAGCCAGTGAAGATGATCGTATTGCTATACGTTTTACGCAACCGACTGTCGCTGACCAGCCTGGAATAATTGTCCAGCTCGACATAATAAGAATCGCCAAGGATGTTGTACTCGTAAAAACTGATGCGTAGCGATTCGATCAGAGGATACAAAATGAAGATCGCAAAGCCGATGAAAGTGGGCAAAATGAAAAGGTAGCCCGCCAGAGCTTCGCTACGTTTCGGTGTCAGCTTGAGCATGTAATTTCCTAGCCGGCAATATGCTGCGTGGTTCGCAAACCTCGTAAGCTGTCTTTTTGCTTAAGCGAGACTTTTCTGATTGCTGCCGTCGATCATCTTGTCCAGTGTAACACAGGCTCGCATAGACTTCATACGAGCCTGCATTCTATCGCGATTGCTGGGCGGGTCTACGAATCGGCCATCCGCTCCGCCAAGCGGTCCATTGCAGCCGTCATTTCGATGTGCGCGGCTTCCAATCCTTGTTCTGGCGTGGCGATGTTTGCCATGATATCGCCCATGTGCCGCATGAAGATCTCTGACATTTCCGCGAAATTGGCCGGCGACGGCACCGGCTTGATGTCATCCAGGCTCTCCCAGAAGTAATTTGCGTGATCCGGGAAGGCGAGGAACTGCTCACTAAGAGCGGAGGAGCGCCGCGATGGGATGAACGTGCCAAAGCGGATGGAATCGACATCGGTTTCCACGCTGGAGAATTCCTTGATCAATTCAATCGCTAGCGGCACATTTTGTGCGCTCTTTGTAACAGCCCAGCCACCGGAGCCGAAGACCGTCGTGCCAGAAACTTTCCGGGGCCAGGGGACGATGTCAACTTGCCGGAAGTCGTTGGCGATGTAATTGGCGAAGGTCCAACGTCCGAAGCAAACCATCGCCGCCCGCTCAGAGGTGAACAGACCCAGCGAATCCGTGCCTTCGGGCGCGGGCGAAACACCGTGTTCGTGCACCAGGGAATGGATGAACTTCACCGATTCCAGCATCTTGGGATCATCCAGGTTGGATTGCGTCCAGTCGTCAGTCAAAACGCCTGTGCCATTGGTATGGAACCAAGGTTGCAACCCGAAGAAGAAGAACGGGATGACGTAACCGAAGACTTTGTCACCGCCTTCGCCCGTGGTCAGGGTCAAAGCGGTTTCGAGGAAATCATCCCAAGTCCACATAGGATCCGGCGTGCCAAGACCAGCCGCTTCAAACATGTCCGTGTTGTAGTGGAAAATCATGTTATTCCATTCACGGGTGATAAAGTATGTGTTACCATCAGCGCCGGCAAGCCCGGCAGCCAAGGCTGGGTGGGAGTCGGCTTCGACTTCTTGCAAAGCCGCGTCGGCGGCAATGACATCGTCCATCGGCAACAGGGCACCGGAGGCGATCAGCTCGTGCGCGCCTTCGATGGCGATAGCGATCACATCCGTCTGCAAGCCACTGCGGATGCGCAAGAGGATATTGGTGGTAAAGCCGCCCCAGCCTTCAGTTGATGGAATGTACAGGTCTTCCACTGTGACGTTGGGATAGACCTCGTTGAAACGGGCGATGGCGTTGGCGAATACTTCCTGGTGCTGTGCGCCACCAAAGTTGTAGACCACAAGATGGTCGGTGATGTCTGTTGGCGGGGCTTGAGCGAGAACGGCACTGAGTGGTAGGCCGTAGGCGGAAGCCAGCGCAGCCGCGCTGCCCATCCCGCTGTACTTGAGAAAATCTCGACGAGATAGTCTATTTGACATGGTAAAACCTCCTAATTCAGCAATAAATCGAGCAACAAATAGATGATAGACCATTTACTAAAATAAGTCAAGTTATTGGATTCCTAGTTTAGTAAATTTGCGCGAAAACTTGATTTTATTTTAGTAATCTACTAGGATGGTATTAAGGAGCTTTGCGTATTGACTGTCTCTAGCGGCTATTATTACTTTAACTAGCATCATCAAAATCGTTTAATAGAATCTGTCAAGAAAGGTGATATGGCAAGACCAACCATCAGCGATGTTGCAAAACTGGCGGGTGTATCGCCTTCATCCGTGTCCATGTACCTCAACAATCGCCCAGGCATTAGCGAAGAGACGCAGACAAGAATTGCCAATGCGGTTTATGAATTGGGCTATGTGCCACGGTCGAATGGATCAAAAGCCAAGTCAAAGGGTTTCGTCGGCTTGCTGGTGGAGCGGCTTTCGGCATCGCTAACCGGCGACCTGTTTTATGCCGATGTGGCTACCGGCATACAAAAAGAGGCGGAGCAGCTGGGCTATAGCATCGCCATCAGCGTCGTCAACGAACCTACGGCGATCTTGCCTCGTTTGGTCAATGAAAAATCCGTGGTTGGTCTCATCGCTATCGGTGGTGGGGATATCACCGATCATCTGCTTCAACTCATCGACAATAGCAACTTGCCGTTGGTAACAGTCGATAATCAGAGCTATTTGGATGTCATCAATAGCGTCGTTGTCGATAATTATCGTGGCGCCTATTTGGCAACGAAGCATTTAATTGAATTGGGGCACCGGCGCATCGCTGTCATTCAAGGTCCAAGAAAATACAAGAGCTTGACAAAACGCTATTATGGCTATCTCAACGCGATGATCGACGCAGGTTATGACATTGACAAGCATCTTGTTCAAGCGCCTTTGTCAAGCGGAGTGCCAAATAAAGGCTATCGGGAGATGAAAGCTTTGCTTTCTATCGAGCATCCGCCAACTGCTGTCTTTGCCGTCAGCGACCGGACGGCTCTTGGCGCTATCTCGGCGATTGAGGAAGCGGGCTTGAAAGTGCCAGAGGATATGAGCATCGCCGCTTTCGACAATATGCCGCAGGATGCCTATCCGCCGCCTGGGCTGACTACGGTAGCCAGCGACCGGCTAGGGATGGGACGTATCGCCATACAAAGGCTGCATCAACTGATCGAGAAACCGCGGCAGATACCCACCAGCATTGTCATGCCTTGCCAGCTTATCATCCGTGAAAGTAGCGCGCAGCTGCCTTAAGCAACTGTTTTACGACCTATCCCGCAACACATCACGCTTCCCCAGCACCTGGACTGGTCTGGCATTATCGTCGTAGATGGCAGCGAAAGCGGCAATTTGCTCTGCCGACAATTCGACGGGAGTATCGAGCAGCAGCCAACGCACGATCTCACTGCAAGGCGGCGTCGTCAAGGAACCCTGGTAGGTATAAAAACGACGTTCTTCCGGCAGCAGCGCTTCCAGCGCGATTATGTCCTTGCTTGCCGTCTCTTCACCAACTTCGGGCGGCAAATTATCAAATATGGGCGCGTATGCCCCGTTGTCAGCCTCGCCTTGCTGGAGCATGATCCCCACCACAGCCAGGTTTTCCGAATTAAGGTCTTGATGCACGAAGTGGATTTCCATCGCCGCGGCTTGTCCATCGATGGTGTGTTCGCCGGGATAATGAAAGTGGAATTGCACGAGCTGGTAAGTGATGCCGTTGTAGACGATCGCGCTGCCAGCATCGACATCGACTTGAATGGTAAAACCAGTGTTGACGATGTTGTTGGCTGTTTCTCCATAATAGAAATCGATATCAACCAAATCAAGTTCGGCGGCATTGCGGATATCGATCGGCGATTGCGCGGAGCCATCGGCGCAGAGTGTATAGCTTGACGCTAACTCGCCCGGTTGCTTTGGTGCATTCGTTCCCCCGTAACTCCAATGATTTCCTTCTGCATAGACGCTCAGTAACAGCGCTGTTAGCGAGACCATGAAGATTAGGGTGAGGAACAAGACAAATCGTTTGGTGGCTGCCATGCTATGTATTCCTATACCTTAGGTTAGCATGTGAGCATTATAAACGAGATGCTGGAAATTTGACCACAGTTGCTCGACGCCAGCGAGAAGTTCCTATTTCGTAGCAAGATGGTGTAATAAGCGTATCATCAAATCTAATCTCCAAGCGCGGGTTTCGGCTTAGCGTCGGTATGGTTATAATATGACAGCAATAGTCCAATGTCGAAACAATAACCTTGCTTTGCCTGCAAGAAGCAAATCAACAAACGGGAGCATCTTATGACTGACCAAGCTTTTACCCCGCCAACCAGCGAATGGTATCATCCCTCAGCGGATATGGTGGAACAAGCGCATGTACCGGATTATGAGGCGGTATACGACTTGGCGCTGCAAGATCCGCAAGCCTTCTGGGCAAAGCGCGCCGAGGACCTGGAGTGGTATCAAAAATGGGACAAGGTCCTCGATGATAGCAATAAGCCGTTTTACAAATGGTTTGTCGGCGGCAAGACCAATATGGCGCTCAATGCCCTCGATCGCCACGTGACAACTTGGCGGCGCAATAAGCTGGCGATTATCTGGGAAGGCGAAAACGGCGATAAAGTCACTATGTCCTACTGGCGGCTCTGGCAAGAGGTCAACAAATTCGCCAATGTGCTGCGCAGTATGGGCGTCAAAAAAGGCGACCGCGTCACGATTTATATGGGGCGCGTACCGGAGATCGCTATCGCCATGCTGGCTTGTGCTAAAATCGGCGCGCCGCATAGCGTCGTCTATGGCGGCTTCTCTGAACAGGCGCTGGCAAGCCGTATTGAAGATGCCCAAAGCAAAGTATTGATCACCTGCGATGGCGCTTGGTTGCGTGGCAAAATCGTCCCGCTCAAGGACACAGTCGATGAAGCGGTGCAACGCTCGCCCGTGGTGGAAACGGTGATCGTGGTCAAGCGCACCGGGCATGATGTCAACATGGAGCAAGGGCGCGATTACTGGTATCACGACCTGATGGCATTGCCGATCGCCAGCACCAAAGCCGAAACCGAAGTGATGGATGCCGAAGATCCACTTTTCATCTTGTACACCAGCGGTACCACCGGCAAGCCCAAAGGCGTCTTGCATACCCACGGCGGCTACCAGGTCTATACCTCGACCACGCTCTCCTGGGCATTCGATATCAAAGAGGATGACCGCTGGTGGTGCGCGGCTGACCCGGGCTGGATCACCGGGCACAGTTACATCGTCTATGCGCCGCTGATCCTGGGCGCGACCAGCATCATCTATGAAGGCGCGCCAACCTATCCCTATCCTGATCGCTGGTGGCAGATCGTGGCGAATTATGGCGTCACCATTCTTTATACCGCGCCAACCGCCATCCGCGGTTTGATGCGCTTTGGCGAAGCCTGGCCCAAACGGCATGACCTCAGCAGCCTGCGTCTTTTGGGTTCGGTGGGCGAGCCGATCAATCCGGAAGCCTGGCGCTGGTATCATCGCGTCATCGGCCGCGAACAATGCCCCATCATCGATACCTGGTGGCAAACCGAAACCGGCGGATTCATGATCACGCCGCTGCCATCGGTGAGCTTGAAGCCGGGTAGCGCTACCCGCCCCTTCCCCGGCATTCAGGTGGATATCGTCGATGACGAAGGCTCGCCAGTGGCAGTGAATGAGGACGGCAACCTAGTTATCAAGAGCCCCTGGCCCAGCATGATTCGGACAGTATACGGCGATGATGAACGCTTCCTGAGCCAATATTGGGAGAAATATCGCGCTCAAGGTTGGTATCTAGCGGGCGATACCGCGCGGCGCGATGAAGATGGCTACCTGTGGGTGATCGGTCGCAATGACGATGTGCTCAAAGTCAGCGGTTATCGCTTGGGCACGGCAGAAGTCGAATCGGGCTTGGTCAGCCATAGCGCCGTCGCCGAATCGGCAGTGATCGGCATTCCGGATGAGTTAAAGGGCAACATCATCTACGCTTATTGCATTTTAGTCGCCGGTGTCGAAGGCTCGGAAGCGCTGGAAGCGGAGCTGAAGGCGCATGTGCGGCACGAGGTCGGCCCGATCGCTGTGCCAGCGCAGATCGAATTTGTTGATAACCTGCCCAAAACGCGCAGCGGCAAGATCATGCGGCGTGTGCTCAAGGCGCAGGCACTGGGCCAACCTCTGGGCGATTTAAGCACACTGGAGGATTGAGAGCCGTTTCGCTTAATCACTCCAAACCAAGCCGAAAGGACTCCCATGCCATCCGCCCCGCCCGTCCTCGAAGTTCGGGGTATCACCAAGCGTTTTCCCGGTGTACTCGCCAACGACAACATCAACCTCACCCTGCGCAAGGGCGAGGTCCTTGGCTTGTTGGGCGAGAACGGCGCCGGCAAGAGCACGTTGATGAACATGATCTATGGGCTGTACAAACCGGATGACGGCGAAATCCACGTCAATGGGCAAGAAGTCGAGATCGCCGGACCCAAAGACGCCATCGAACTCGGCATCGGCATGGTGCATCAGCATTTTCAACTGGTCGATGTATTGACCGTCACCGAGAATGTCATGCTCGGCAATGAAAGTGTCAGCGGACCTTTTCTGCGGCGTGACAAAGCGCGCCGGGAGATCATGCAACTGTCGCAAGAATATGGACTGGATGTGAACCCAGATGCGCTAATTTCCGACCTGCCGGTGGGGGTTCAGCAGCGGGTGGAGATCATCAAAGCGCTATATCGACAAGCGGATATCCTCATCCTCGATGAGCCAACTGCCGTGCTCACCCCGCAAGAGACCCGCAGCCTGTTCAAGATCATGCGTACCTTGCTGGATAAGGGCGTCAGCATCATCTTCATCAGCCATAAACTCAAAGAGGTGTTGGAAATCTGCGATGATGTGGTGGTGCTGCGGCGCGGCAAAGTGGCGGGCAAAGCCGACCCGAAGCAATCTACCGAGCAATCGCTGGCTTCGCTGATGGTCGGCCGCGATGTCATCCTGGATGTGGAGAAAGCGCCCGCCATTCCCGGGGACGAAATACTCAATGTAGTCAATCTGCATGTGCATGACGACCGCGGCTTGCCGGCCGTGGAAGCTGTCAACTTCAGCTTGCAACGTGGGGAGATCCTGGGAATCGCTGGTGTGCAGGGCAATGGGCAGACTGAATTGGTCGAAGTGCTGACTGGTATGCGCCAAGCTTGGAACGGGCGCATTTTTATAAAAGGCGAAGATGTGACCGGCGCCTCGCCGCGCAAGATCACCGAACAAGGCGTTGGACATGTGCCGGAAGATCGGCAGCGGGATGGCTTGGTAGCGAGCTTCACCGTGATGCATAATCTAGTCCTATGCACCTATTATCAGGATAGCTTCTCTAACAGCATCGTAGTTGATGACAGGGCAATCGCCGAAAATGCGCGCCACTTGGTCGAGCAATATGATGTACGCCCCCCGATCATTAACAATATTGCCGGTGGTCTCTCGGGCGGCAATCAACAAAAGGTTATCGTAGCGCGGGAGTTCTCGCGCGATGTTGATTTGCTGATCGCTTCACAGCCGACGCGCGGTTTGGATGTAGGCTCGATCGAATTCATCCACCGCCAGATCCTGCGCATGCGCGATGCCGGCGCCGGCATCCTGCTGGTCTCATCGGAATTGGACGAGATACTCAGCTTGGCAGATCGCGTGGCGGTGATGTTCGAAGGGCAAATCATCGATGTCTTACCGATTGAAGAAGCCGATCGCGATACGATTGGTTTGCGGATGGCTGGTGTGCGCGGGCAAAGTCAAATGGTAGGTGAGGCATGAGTACCCCCGGCGAAAACCGACAGCCTGGCGGGTTGATTGGCTTGTGGATAGGTATTTCGCCGAGGCTGGTACCGTTGCTGGCGGTGATCACTGCTTTTTTGGCTGGCATCCCTTTGATCACGATAACGGTCAGCGATAACGCGCTGCAGCCGGATATCGCCGCGGGTTTGCGCGTATCATCGACCGCCTACGTGGCGCTGGTCGAGTCGATCACTGGCTTGACCATCAATGAGGTGGCCGGCATCGATGATTTCAGCGAGATGCGCACCTGGGCGGCAAACCACGAGATCACAACCCAGCGCAGCTTGTCGCGACAAGCGCGGCCCTTTGAGCGCGTGCTGGAAGTTGGCATGGAGGAAACGCGCCAATACGCTCAGTTTTTCGCGCAATATGAGCTAGATGAAGAAACCGCCACCGCTATCGCCGAACGCATCCCCACCATTAGCGAAATCGGCGGCGATAGTTTGCGCGCGCTCGAACCGCTGCTGAACGACCTGGCAGATCTCAAGCGTTCCGATGTGCGGGATTTAGCGAGTTTGGCTGCCGGCCAAGCTGCGCTAACCGGTGAAAGGCTGGCACAGGCGGCTGCTCTGTATCCGGCCTTGGCAAGCATGCCTGCGGCGGAATTGCAGCAGGCACAAGCTAACTTCAAGCTGATCGACGAATATGGTCAAGTAAGTTTGCTGCGGGCGCAGGACGCTTTGATGCATTTGGACATGCTTGGCATGGATGCGGCTAGCCCAACAGCCGAGATGCTGGCGGCGATTGTAGCGGCTGACTACGAAGATGTGCGCGAGGCGATTGAAACACTAGCCATACTTGACGAACTGGCTATTGATGATCCGGCAGCTTTGGGCGCGCAATTCCGCATCGTCGGCAGGATGTACGAGGCGGAGTATCTGACGGGTGACTCGGTCAATGCAGCGCTGGATACGCAATTGGATCTCGCGCTAACGCAACATCTGGTGATTCGTCGCCCCGGCAACCGTGTCTTAAGCGCCGATAACCTTGGTGATGTGAGCTTCGGCGTGCTGAAGAACGATCAAGACCTGGAAGTGCTATTTCTGCGCTTGGGCAACAGAGTGTTGCTCTTCTTCCCGGCCAACTTAGAAAAGACCATCGTGCGCGCCATTCCCTTCATCATCGCTGGTTTGGCGGTGGGGCTGGGCTTCAAAGCGGGTCTCTTCAATATCGGCGCCGAGGGGCAGCTCTACGCGGGGGCGATTGCCGTGGCGGCTTTGGGCGCTTTCTCTCCGCCACAGACATCCCCGCTTATATTGTTGCCGGCGGTGCTTCTTTTTGGCATTCTGGGCGGTTTTCTCTGGGGTGCGATACCCGGGGCGCTCAAGGCATACACCGGCGCCCATGAAGTGATCACGACCATCATGCTCAATTTCATCGCTATTCTGCTCGTCGATTGGCTGATCAAATCGATTGATCCGGTCATTCTAGGCGATGTTAAGGCCAGTGTGCCCAAGACACCGACAATCATGCCGGCGGCGATGCTGCCCACCATGGATCTAATCAGCTCTCCTTTGACACTACTTCTGATGGTGGCAGCTGTCGCTGTCGTCGCTTTTCTGCTCAATTATCTGCCGATCCGACGCGATAATCCGCAAGCGGCGTTGCGCAGCGGTCTCATCTGGGCGGCGGTTATGAGCCTCCTGCAATTGTTGCTGGTGCTGATTGCGGTGGGCGACCAAAGCAAATTGCATTTCGGCTTCTGGCTGATGATCGCGGCAGTCTGGTTGACGGATTGGTTTTTGATGCGCAGCACCCTCGGCTTCGAGCTACGCACAGTAGGCGCGAATCAGAATGCGGCGAAATACGCCGGCATGAGCGTGCCCCGCAATATCGTTTTGGCGATGGCGCTCAGTGGCATGTTGGCAGGTCTGGCAGGTGCCATCGAAATCAGCGGCGTCGAGCACGAGATGTTACCGCGGTTTTTTGCCGGCGTCGGTTTTGACGCCATCGCGGTGGCACTGTTGGCGCGCAACAATCCCAAAGGCATGGTTTGGGCGGGCTTGCTATGGGGTGGCTTGCTCAGTGGCGCGGCGTTGATGCAAATCCGCGCCGATATCTCCATTGATCTCGTCAAGATCGTGCAAGCACTGATCATCATGTTTGTGGCAGCAGATCAGATCATTCGCTTCCTTTGGCGGGTGCCGAAACGCAGCGCCGAAGAAGAGAGTGAACTGGTGTTCTCCACTGGATGGGGAAGCTAGCCATGGCGCCAGCGACCAAAGCCAAACCTGCGAATCGCCTTCGATTCAAACTCACTCGTAGGCGCATCATCGCTATCCTGCTGCTATTGCTGGGTGCTTTCATCTTCTTGCAAGCGGGCACAATCGATAGCGAGCTTATTACCACGCTGACCTTTGAATCGCGCTCCACAGGGGAGCAGCCTGCGGTGGGCGACATACCTGTGCCGACCGCGCCCTATTTGCTGGTGATTGGTACACTCTTCATAATCAGTGGCGCGCTCAATCTAGTGGAATTGAGGGAGCTGCGCTGGCGCCGCCTCAGCCTGGCACTGCTGGCGCTTTGTGGAGCGCTCTTTATTCCTACTGTCATCATCGCGGCGGCCGCTGGCAACGAAACAAACTTGACAACAATCATCGCCGAGAGCCTCCGCCTGGCGACACCGCTGGCAATTGGCGCGATGGCGGGCATCTGGTGCGAGCGCGCCGGCGTCGTCAACATCGCTATCGAAGGTATGATGCTCTTCGCAGCTTGCTTCGGCTTCACCACGCTGTTTTTCCTGCGCGGGACATCACTACCATTGGAGACGGCGCAGTTGCTGGCGGTTATCATCGCTGTGCTCGCTGGCGGGTTAATCGCCCTCTTGCATGGCTGGCTATCGATCACCTTCCGCACCGACCAGATCGTCAGTGGCACGGTTATCAATATCTTGGCAGTCGGCGTCACCAGTTTCGTGCGCCGCGAATATCTGCTCTCGACCGAAGCTGGCGCGGCGAAGCTGGGCAATTTCGCTATCCCCATCCTCAGCGACTTGCCGGTCATCGGCGATGCGATTTTTACCAATCAGCCAATCTTTTTCATGATGTTTGTCATACTCGCCCTCACACATATTATGCTGTTTTACACTCGCTGGGGCTTGCGCACCAGGGCGGTTGGTGAACATCCACACGCGGCGGATACGTTGGGCATCAATGTTAATCGCACGCGCTGGGTCAATGTCTTTATCAGCGGCATGGTTGCTGGCTTGGCGGGCGCCTGGTTCTCGCTCGAGGCAACCGGCAGCTTCAACGATGGCATGACGCGCGGCGCCGGTTTCATCGCCCTGGCAGCGATGATCTTCGGAAAATGGACGCCCATCGGCGCTTTTGGCGCGGCACTGCTCTTTGGTTTTTCCGATTCGCTAGGCATCCGATTACAAATGGTTGGTGTAGATTTCCCGGTGCAATTCTTGCAGATGGTGCCCTATGCCGTGACGCTGGTCGTGCTGGCAGGTTTCATCGGGCGCGCTTCGCCACCGAAAGCGGTCGGCCAACCCTACGTGAAGGAGTGACGGGTTTCGCCACCCGATAGACTCATCCGCAACGTTGAAATTTGCTCAGCAAAATAGTACAGTAAGAGTCAGCAATTCAACCTCGCTTAATTTTGTTCAGGAGAAAATCCAATGAAAAAATGTATCGTCGTATTCAGCCTATTGCTGCTAGTCCTGTCGATCGCTCCACTGGCGATGGCGCAAGATGGCGTGGAAACCCTGTGCCTGGTGACGGACCTCGGTCGTGTAAATGATGGCACCTTCAATCAATCGGCGCATGAAGGCGCTGTCGCCGCAGCCGATGAATATGACCTCGAATACAAGTTCATCGAAACACAAGCGGAAACCGATTATAGCGCCAATATTCAAACTTGCGTCGACGAGGGCTTCGAGGTGATCATCACCGTCGGCTTCCTCATTGCTGATGCCACTTGGGCAGCGGCTGAAGCTAACCCCGATGTCTATTTCCTCGGTGTCGATCAGTTCCTTGCGGACGGTCCCGAAAACTATGTCGGCATTCAATTCCGCGAAGATCAATCTGGCTTCATGACGGGCGCCCTGGCCGCCTATGTCGCCGAATGGATGGGTTCGGACACGATCGCCGGCGTCTACGGTATCGATATTCCCCCAGTCAAGCGCTTCCGCAATGGCTACGAACAAGGCGCTTATTATATCAATCCCGACTTGACTATCTTTGGCGTTTATATTGACAGCTTTGTCGCGCCCGACCGCGGCGCTTCCGCGGCATTGCAATTCATCGGCGAGGGAGCTTCTGTTCTCTTCGGCGGTGGTGGACCTACCGGTACCGGCGCCATACTGGCCGGGGCACAAGAAGGGGTCTACGTCATTGGCGTCGACAAAGACGAGTGGCTCTCGAGCTTCGGCGCTGGCGAAACCCCGGGTTCAGAGTTCATCATCTCCAGCGCAATGAAGCGGGTCGACCAGGGTGTCTATACGATGGCAGCTATGCTGGCGGAAGGTGATATGGACGAATTCCCCGGTGGCGGCGTCTTTTTGATGGATGCGGCGATGAATGGCGTCGGCTTGGCAGACAAGCATGAATCGGATATCCCCGATGAGATCTTCGAAAAAGTTGCCGAAGTTACTGAGCTGATGATCGCTGGCGAGATCGAAACGGGTGTTGATCCAGTTTCTGGCGACCTGATGGCAGCTGACGATATGATGGACGAGGAAGAGGAAGAAGAATCCGAAGAGTGAGCCGCCACAGAGAGTAGCGAAAAACGAACAGCCTCATCAAATGATGGGGCTGTTTTCTTGTCCAATATACTTGTGTCGGTTGCTATTGACGTCTTGCTCTTGAAAGGTTAGACAGCCGCATCCGTATACACATCATCCACCAGGCGCATAATCCCCAGCGGATTCTCATCTTTCAGCGCCTCGGGCAGCAGTGCCTCCGGCACATTCTGGAAGGCGATCGGCCGCATGAAGCGATAGATCGCGTTCATGCCCACCGATGTCGTGCCCGGCGCGGTCGTCGCGGGGTAGGGTCCCCCATGCTGCATGGCATGCACTACCGCCACCCCAGTGGGAAAGCCGTTCCAGATCACCCGTCCTGCCTTCTCACGCAATTGACCCAGCAAGCCACCAATAGTTTCCTGCTCGCTCTCTTCGGCGTGGATGGTGCTGGTCAAGTTGCCCTCCAGCGCGTCGACCGTGGCGCTGAGATCCTCCATATCCTCGCACAGGACAAAAAGCGTCACGGGACCAAAATGCTCAATTTGAAGACGATCATCTTCGCGGATAGCGGCGGCGCTGGTTTGCATGACCGTATTGCGATAACAGAAAAAATCGCTTTCTGTGCTGATATCCCCGCCGGTCAATACACGGATATTCGGGTTGGCTTTGGTCTGGCTGACCGCCGTATCCAAGCCCGCAGCGATGGCTTCATTGAGCAATACACCGGCCGGTGCCGCCTGCATCTTGCCCGCGACAGAAGCGATGAAGTTCTGCGTCGCCGGGCTATCTTCCAGCAGGATTAAACCGGGATTGGTGCAGAATTGTCCGCTGCCCATAGTCACCGAAGCAAGCAAATCATCGGCGATGCTTTCAGCCCGCTTGGCGAGCGCGGCTTGAGTGATTACCACTGGATTGACACTGCCCATCTCGGCATAAACTGGAATCGGTCTAGCGCGACTGGCGGCGGTATCATAAATAGCTCGCCCCCCACGCAGGGAACCGGTGAAGCCAACCGCCTCAATACCATCATGCCTCACCAACCATTGACCGACATCAATGGTGTTACCCTGCAGCATGGAGAACGCCCCGGCGGGGAATCCCCGCGCGCTGACTGCAGCGCCGATCGCCCGCGCGAACAGCTCCGAAGTGGCGGGGTGCCCGGGGTGCGCTTTGACAACCACTGGGCAACCAGCTGCCAGAGCTGATGCAGTATCGCCACCAGCCACGGCAAAAGCAAATGGAAAATTGCTCGCGGCGAAAATAGCCACGGGTCCGATTGGGAATTGCATCTGTTTGATGGTGGGCTGCCCGGGCTGCGCACTATTGATGATCGCGCGCAGGTAAGTGCCTTCGCGCAAGAGCTTGGCAAAGGAGCGGATTTGCCCCGTGGTGCGTGCCCGTTCGCCAGTTAAGCGCGGCAAACCAAGACCGGTCTCGCGATCGGCAGTATGCAGCAGGTCATCGCCCAGCGCTTCGATTTGCTCGGCGATGGCATCGAGAAAATTGGCGATCTTGTCAGATGAAAAATTGCGCATTTCTTGGAAAGCCGCTAGCGCGCTGCTGACAGCACGGTCGACCTCTTCGCGGGTTGCATTGTGAAATGGAAGATCATGTTTTGTCTTGCTGCGCGGGTCGATGCTGTAGAAAGTGTCGCTACCTGCCGCGGAGCTGTCACCGGCGATATAGTTGCGTCCTGTGAGTTGCATAGGGTCTCCTAGATATATATGAAGCGCTGACACATGTGTTTGTATTGCCCTCAACATTTAGGTTTTGACGCGCAGATCCATTGCATCAACTATAGCAAAGAAAGCCGACAGTTCACATTCATCGAAAAGCACGCTGGGCTGGCGCACATAAGCATGATGGATGTACCCATAGCGTTTCATAAGATGTTTACGCAGGTGCAGCGAGTATTCATGCCCACTGCCGGACACAGCTTTCACCAGTTTCTCGCCCCGCTCAATGATCCGGGCGACGCTGTCGCTATCGCCGGCTGTCCATTTGTCCCAGGCGTCAAGAAATATTTCGTTGAACCCTACCCCGGGAATCAAGCCAGCCGCTCCATTCTGTAATTCGCTGAGCACGGTGATACCGCCACCGCCGCCAAACATACGTTTTTCGCTGTCTAGTAGTGGCACCAATTCTCGCATCTTGTCAGCCGAACCAGGTCCTTCGATTTTGAAGTACTTCACGTTCGGCGTGCGATCGGCAATTTCAGCCAAAGCTTCGGCGGGCAATTCTGTATGACGATACATCGGAATATGCGGCGCCTGCTGCACGATGATTGGCACATCGCTGGCTTTGCCTAATGCGACATAGTGATTGACAAAGGATTGCACTCCGTTGTCCATGGTAGCCGGTGGCAAAGCCATCAAAGCAGCGGGCTGAAACTCGGCGAATTCACGTGCTTGATGAATCGCGGCTTCGGTACTGCCGGGCGCTATGCCGATGACCAAGGGCACTGCTCCGGCGACTTCACCGGCGACAATGCTGACATTTTCGCGCCGCTCGCTATCAGTCAGTTTATAGGCTTCGCTGGCGAATCCGTTGATGCCGATGCCATGGACGCCGCCATCTAGCTCGAAGCGCGTAATCCGACGCAGACTCTCGGCATCGATTTCTCCATTTTCGTCAAAGGGCGTGAATAAGATTGGGACAATTCCCTCTATCATGGGCTTCTCCAAAGGGGTGAAATGGGAAGAGAAGATCGAATCATGAGACCAGCTGCTTCTTTGTTTGACAGCCTATCATGTATCATATATGCTTAGCGCGACTGCTGCAATCAATTGCTCAGCCAGCGTCAGTTCTTGCGAACGGATCTATTTAATTTCTGGAATTCGCTGCGCTGTCTGACTCAGTGCGATTCAACAACTAAAGGCAATGTGATGAGAATATATCTTACCGGTGGCACAGGACTTGTTGGTAGCAACATCATTCGCCTTGCGCGGCGACGGGATGACATCGAAATCATTTCCTCACAGTATGGTCCCGAACCGGAGTGGGATGTGGATTATGAGTTAGATCCGCTTGATATGGCTGACGCCAAAGCAGTCCGCGAATCGATCCAAAAATACCAGCCTGATGCCGTCATTCACTGCGCTGCCCTCCTTGACCACCCCTATATGTACCAAAACCGAGCAGAAGTATGGCGAATGACCGTCGAGGGCAATCTAGCATTTGCCCAGAGCTGTGCCGATATCGGCGCGCGTTATGTCTTTGTATCGTCGGATTGGGTATTCGATGGGCAACAGTCCCTGGTCGACGAAGATTCACCACCTTTTCCGGTTAATATTTATGGGTTTATGAAGGCGGTTTGTGAACGCGATATCATGGGTACCGCTGGCTTGAGTTATGGCATCGGTCGCCTGGCTGGCATCTATGGCTTGAATTACAGCAACCCCGCGCTCTTGCGTAAGGAAAATGGCTTGGGTTTCGACCTGGGCAATTATGTGGTCGATCAACTCTCACGGGGTTTGATCGCCGAAATCTGGACCGGTCCCAAAGTCAACGAAGTCGCGCACCCGACTTTGGCATCTGATGGCGCCGAGATGCTTTTGCGCCTGGCCGAGCACGACGAAAACGGTATTTTTCATTGCTGGGGTAGCGAGGCGGTCAGTCGTTTGCAATTGGCGCATCACCTTGCCGATGTCTTTGCAATCGATCATACGCTCATCGCGCCAGTACCTACCGATCCCTACGTGCTTGATCGCTATCGTCATGTGCGCATACCTTTCCGCATCGTCACCAGCAACGAGAAGACTTGCGCCGCGCTGGGCAGGACGACCTATACTGTGTTGGATGGCTTGCGGGATTTCAAAGCGCAGTGGGATGCCTTTCATGCCTAGCTGTCAAGTAAGCCGGCTTTCTCGGGCATTGCAGTAGATCTTGCATAGTAGAGTGAGCAATCCGAAAAATAATCTGATGGAGAAAAGACAAATATGAAAGCATTGACCTTAACGGCGGAATGGGCGCCAAAACCCGGCTACGATCTGACCGAAGCCGAACGGGAGCTGCAACGCGCCCGCAACGGAAACATGGTCTGGAAGAAGCCTACCCTGGCACTCGACGATGTGCCCGACCCGAGCCTGCAACCCGATCAAGTCATGCTGGAGATTGCGGCAGTTGGCATCTGTGGCTCCGACATGCACATGTACGAAGCTGGCGCTGATGGCTATATGCTCTACCCCGGTTTGGTCTGTACGCCGAATATCCTGGGACATGAATTCGCGGGGCGCATTGTCGAGGTTGGTTCAGCAGTGCGCGATTTGCAGGTTGGCGATCTTGTCGCTGTTGAAGAGATTCAATGGTGTGGCGAGTGCACGGCTTGCCGGCGCGGCTTCGTTAATCATTGCCTGGCTGTGGAAGAACTGGGCTTCACGATCCCCGGTGCGATGGCGCAATACCTGCCCGTGCGCAACAAATATTGCTGGAAGCTGGATGAAGTCGCCGAACGCTTTGGCGAAGAAGAAGCGCTGGTGATGGGTGCCATGGTGGAACCGACCGGCGTGTCTTACCAAGGTCTCTTCAACCGCTTGCAGAACTGGCAGCCGGGCAACAATGTGGTGATCTTCGGCGCAGGACCAATCGGGTTGGCGGCCGAGGCGCTGGTGATCGCTGCCGGCGCGGGTCAGGTGATCGTGTTCGATCCATCAGAGAGTCGACGCCAATTCGCCACGGATATGGGCGCCTCAGCTGTGCTGGATCCTACTGGCATCGACCTGGATGAGGCCATCATGGAACACACTTTTGGCCGTGGCGTTGATTATGTGGTTGAGTGCGCTGGTGTGGCCGACAAGACAATCGAGCCACTTGACAGGTGCCTGGCGGTCAACGCCTCCATCATTGATATCGGCATGGGCGGCGATCAACCGACCTTGCCCATCGTAGCCTACAAACGCATGGGTGTGCAGTTGGCGGGCTCGTTAGGTCATGCGGGTGGCGGCACCTTCCAAAATGTGATCCGGCTGATGGCGGCGGGCAGGATCGACATGCGCAAGATGGTCAGCGCGCGCGTATCGCTGGATGAGGGCCTGGCTGCCTTCAAACGCCTGGAAAGCCGCCAAGACGCCAAGATCATCTTGCAACCAAATTAAGAGTTTTGGCATGGGCGATGGCATTCTGATCCTGGGCGGGTTTGCTTTTTGGCTGCTGGGTGGCTTATGTTATTTCCGGCTGGATCTGGTCTGGCGCTTGTATTCGCTTGAACCTCGCTGGCGAAAAGATAATCCCGAACGGACGGCCGCTTGGGATGCCAAAACACGCCGCTCCGCACTCATATTTGTAATACTGGGCTTTGTATTTGTGGCGCTGGGTTTGCTGCTTTAGCAGGCGACCCAGTGGACTGCCTCTGCAGTTGCTTGTGGATGCTGAATCGCAGCGCTCGATGCTTGTGCTTACTGGATATCTATTGCCCCAAAGTTGTGATACAAGCGCACCGCCGCTTCCAACGAGGTGAAGAAGCTGTCGATCTTCAAATACTCGTTGGGCGAGTGGATGCCTTCGCCTTCGCCATAGGCAAATGCCGTGATCGGCAAGCCAATCAGCCGGTTGAAAACGCCGAGGATGGGGATAGAGCCACCGGTGCGCACGAGTTGAGCGCGTTTGCCGATAGTCGCTTCAATTGCCGCTTGCACCGCTTCCAGCCAGGGACCCTCGGTCACTAAGCTGAAATACCACATTTCTTCACCGATAGTGCATTCCACTGTGACGGTATCGGTGGCGAAACTCTCCACATGTTGCTTCAGAATCTGCGAAACAACTCGGGGATCCTGGTCTGGGGAGATACGCATGGTGAGTTTGAACCCGGCTTCAGCGGGGATGATGGTCTTGTTGCCCGCGCCTTGGTAACCGCCCCACATCCCATTGACATCAAGCGTGGGATAGACGGTGGCGCGTTCAGCTGCCGGCGCGATCGTCTCTCCCCAAAATTGATCCACACCCGCCCCTTCCTTCAGCGCCTCCGCCTGGAAGCCGGCTTCGATGCGCGCTTTTTCCGCACTGCTAGCTTCTCGAAGGCTGTCATAATAATCGGGTAGCTGGATACGTCCTGCGTCATCGTGGAAAGAGCCAATGATCTTTCCGGCGACATGCAGCGGATTTTGCACCAAGCCGCCATAGAGACCGGAATGAATATCAGCCTTGGGTCCTCTAACGCGCACTTCCGCGCTGACGATGCCCCGCCCGGCATAATAGAGCCGCGGATCTTCGGGGGCGAAATCGCCATCACAATTCAAGAGCAAATCCGCCTGCAAACGCTCCCTGTTGGCATTAACGAAGTCCTCAATGCTGGGCGAGCCGGACTCTTCCTCGCCTTCAAACATGATCTTGATATTGACGGGCAACCTGCCATTTGCCTTCAACATCGCTTCAAAGGTCTTCAGATTGCCCCAAACCCCCGCTTTGTTATCGCTGGCGCCGCGGGCGAACATCTTGCCATCGCGGATTACCCCCTCAAAAGGCTCCGAATGCCAGAGTGGCAAGGGATCGACCGGCTGCACATCATAATGCGCGTAAACGAGCACGGTGGGTTTGTCTTCACCAGCCTTGAGCCACTCGCCATAAACCACCGGATGACCCGCTGTCGGGATAGCTTCGCAGTTGTCGAAGCCCATTGCTTCCAGCTGATTAACAATCCAATCGGCACAGGCGCGCACATCCTCCGCATGTGCGGGGTCGGCACTGATGGAAGGGAAACGCAGTAATACCTTATAATCTTCCATCATTTTGTCTTGCGTCTCTTGTAAATAATCGATTGCGTTTTGGATCGTGTCAGTCATCTTGATACCTTTTCACTGTAAGAATTAAGTCTGCATAATCTTAGCGCAAACAGCTAAATATTTCCGCACCAAGTATATTGAATGCCGAGGTAATCTCGCTGCAAAACCTGGCGACAGAGCCTATTCGAGCTAGTTTGTAATTGCTTCGCAATACATAGAGTTATAAACAGGCGCAAAATATGAGTTACAATAGGCAAGGGCTGATTATTGCGGAGTGACCGGTTGACATGTCCAAAGAACGAACGATTCTGGTTGTGGATGACGAACGCACGATCCGTGAAGTGGTGCGACGATACTTGGAGTTGGAAGGTTTCGCTGTCATCGAAGCCGAGACCGGACCGGAAGCGTTGTCGATCTTGCAGGACAGGCGGCCCGATTTGATCGTGCTGGATATCATGCTACCTGGTGTGGATGGCTTAGCGATCACACGGCGGCTGCGACAACCAGCGGATTTCACCCCGCTACGCACGGATAACAATATTCCGATCGTCATATTGAGTGCCCGGACCAACAAAATGGATCGTGTGGCTGGCTTGGAACTGGGCGCCGATGATTATATCACCAAGCCCTTCAGTCCGCGGGAATTGGTGGCGCGGGTGAAAGCGGTATTGCGCCGCACCGCCCCGGTGGAAATCGAAAGTGAAAGCTCGGTCGAGTTTGGCGGTTTGTCGCTAGATCCGCGTAGCCGCTCGGTAAGCGTCGATGGCAAGGGCATATCCCTCACCGCCAAAGAATTTGACTTGTTGTGGTTTCTCTTGCGCTATCCGCGACAGGTCTTTACTCGGCAGCAATTGCTCGATCAAGTCTGGGGCTATGAGTTTTATGGCGATGAGAGCACGGTGACTGTACACGTGCGGCGCCTGCGGGAAAAGTTGGAACAAAACCCCAGCAAACCAATGTATATTCAGACTGTCTGGGGCGTCGGCTACAAGTTCGAAGCGCCCCAGGCATTGAACGAGGCGGATTGATATGACACGTTTCAATCAAAAACTAACGCAAAATCCCTTTGTGATATTTGCTTTCCTCTTGGTGATCCCTATCGCCGGCACCTTGTTCAGCGAGCTGGTGATGTTTGACTTGCCCGGGAACGAAGTGCTGCAATTGCTCGGTTTCATGACGGTGACAGGGCTGATGAGTTCTTTGCTGTCTTATGCCTTTTATCGGCTAGGTGTGCTGGAATGGTTCCGTAGCCTGCGTTGGGCAATCTGGATGGTGATCGCGCTGCTGGTGTTGATGATCTTTCTCAACGTCATGCTCATTGCCAAAGCGACCTTCCTCCAACAACATTATCTATCTTTGACATCGGTTCTCCTGGTATTCGCGGGATTGTCGGCATTAACTATCGGCTTCTTCGCTTCCAAAACCATGACGGATCGATTAAGCAAGCTCAGGGATGCCACACAAGCGCTGGCTCGGGGAGATTTCTCCGTTCGCTTGAATATTTCTGGCAATGACGAAATTGCCCAATTGGCTGACACGTTTAATAGCATGGCGCAGAACTTGGAGCTGATCGATGAAGAGAAACGCCAACTCGAACAGACCCGCCGCGACCTGACAGCTTGGGTCTCGCATGATTTGCGCACACCGCTGACATCAATACGCGTGATGATTGAGGCGATGTTGGACGGCGTCGTCAATGACGACGAAACCATTCACCGCTATCTCGATAATAGCCGCGCCGAGATCGAACACCTCAGCGGATTGATCGATAACTTGTTCGAGCTGGCGCAGTTGGATGTGGGGCATTTGCGGCTTAATACGCAGCGAGCTTCCATCCGCGATCTAATCTCCGATACCCTGGGCAGTATGATGGCAAAAGCAAATCAGCATGGTATCAAATTAAAGGGCAAGGTATCCGATGATGTAGATTTAATTCAGATGGCGCCAGATAAAATTCAGCGCGTCCTGTCCAACTTGGTGGACAATGCCATTAAATATACTGATAGTGGTGAAACTGTCACTTTGCGGGCTTGGCGCATGAATGACGAGATCCGTATCGATATCCATAACAGCGGTTCATATATCCCACAGGATGTGCTGCCGCGTTTGTTTGAAAGCTTTTATCGTGGCGAAGGTTCGCGCATGCGTGGCGATGATGGTGCCCGCGGGACTGGCTTGGGCTTGGCGATTGCGCGCGGTTTTATTGAGGCGCATGAGGGGCGCATTTGGGCGACCAGTACGGAAGCGGGAGGCACCACCTTCAGTTTCACCTTGCCGCAAGGTTAGCTGCCAAGAGAGCCACAGCTGCTTTTGGCATTAGCCCGCATCAAAGCCTAGCGCGCGCACTTCACGCCAGAAGCGCTCCACATTGCCCAGCTTGACCTCGTCATAGCCGCGGATGAGGTCGGGCAGTGTCGCTAATTCAACCGCTCGCGCATAATTTGCCGCATTCATGTCATCGGCGGCGTCGAAAATCAGCCGGCGATACTGCGCGATCAAATCCCGCTCGACCCGCCGTACCCGGTCATAACCGAAGATATCGAAAGGCGTCCCGCGCAAGCGGCGTAAACGATACAAAACGCGATAAACCAGATTGAACCAGCGCCCGACCTTGATCTTGCGCTTGAACCCCAAGGCTTTCAGGATCGGCGGATGCAAATGATAATGTATTCTCGCGCCCTCGCCAAATTGCTCTGTCATGGCGGTCTGCACCTCAGTCTTCAGGCTCAGCCGCGCTACTTCGTACTCGTCCTTGTAAGCCATCAACTTGAAGAGATAACGGGCGCAGGCTTCGCTAAAATCGGTGTTGCCGGGGCAGGCGGCTTGTTCCGCTGTGTAGACCCGTTTCACATCCGCGAGATAACGCCGGGCGTACTCTTCGTTTTGATAGGCGATCAACTCCGGCACGCGGATTTCCAGCAGGCGTTTTAATTCGCCGCTGACCGAAAGCGATTCAACCAGCGCACGCGCCGCCGGGGAAAGCTCGACCGATGGCTTGACCGCCCCAGCGCGCTTGAGGTCTTGGCTCGCCAGCCAGTCCGGATCTGCCACTGCGAGTCTACCCGCCCGAAAAGCGTGTTGATTATCCTCGACCTTGACGCCGTTAAGTTGGATAGCGCGCTCGATGGCTTCCGCTGACATTGGCAAGGTACCTGCTTGGTAGGCAGCGCCAATGATGATCATATTCGCCATCATATGATCGCCGAAGAGCGCCTCCGCCAAACCCAGGGCATCGAAGAAGACATTATCGCCAGCTTGTGTCGCGCGGTTGATCAATTCCAGCAGATGATCGGGCTGGGGATATTCGATGGTTGTATCCCGCACCATGGCGCCGGTCGGCACTTTACTGGTGCTGACGATGGCAATGCTGCGTTGCGGATGGGCGCGCATCAGGTTTTTCTGGTCAGTTGCTGTCAGCACATCAAAAACCAGGAAAGCATCGCTCCCCGCCGCCCCAATCTTTGGCGCGATATCCAGCGGCTTGGCACTTATCTTCAAATTAGAGACTACGGGTCCACCTTTTTGACTTAGCCCAGTCTGGTCAAGCGAGCGGACATGAAAGCCGTCCAGTACCGCCGCGGTGCCCAAGACCTGGTTCGATGTCACCACCCCTGTTCCGCCAATGCCCATCAACAAGATGTTGGCTGCCCCGTTGACCCTCCGCTGTGGTTCAGCGATCTGGCGCTCGGCGCGGAAGCTCGGCTGGCGGTCGGCACGCTTGGTCGCCGCTGGAATTACGCTCACAAAAGCGGGACAGTTGCCTTCGAGGCAGGTGTAATCTTTGTTGCAGGATGATTGATGTATCTGCGTTTTGCGCCCGAACTCGGTCTCGACCGGCTGCACGCTCAAGCAATTGGAGACGCTGCCACAATCACCACAGCCCTCGCAGACTGCCTCGTTGATGAAGATGCGCAAGCTTGGATCGGGCGCAAAACCACGCTTACGTTTGCGCCGTAAATTAGCGGCACATTCCTGGTCATAGACCAACGCAGTCACGCCGGGTATATCGCGCAGGTGCAACTGTGCCTCTTCCAGGCGGTCGCGCTCCCAAACTTCAGCGGCCGGCGCCCAATGTATATCCGGTGGATATTTGCCTGGATCATCCGAGACAACGATGGTCTTCTTGACGCCCTCTGAATAGAGGAAATGGGTCAGCTCCGGCACTGGCATCAAGCCATCAGCCGCTTGCCCCCCAGTCATCGCCACCGCCGCATTATATAGAATCTTGAAGGTCATATTTGCCCCGGCGGCTGTCGCCTGTCGAATCGAGAGCGAACCGCTGTGGGCGAAGGTACCATCGCCAATGTTCTGAAAAATGTGATTGATATCCGTGAATGCCTCGGCGCCGACCCAGTTCGCGCCCTCCCCACCCATTTGAGTGACGCCAGCATTATTGTTACGATCCATCGTGATCGCTAGGGTGTGACAGCCGATACCAGCCGCCGCTATCGAGCCTTCGGGCAATTTGGTCGAGCGATTGTGCGGGCAACCGGAGCAAAAATAGGGTTGCCGCGCCACCATTGGTATCGTGCCTAAATTGGGCATTGTATTGAGTTCTTGCTGTCGCCGCTGAAATAGTGGCGCCTCGATGCGCCCAGCCAGCCAGCGCGCCAAAACCCTTGCGACCTCGTCGGCATCCAGCTCGTTGTCCGCTTTGACTAGTCGATTGCCCGCCGCATCTTTCTTGCCGACGATGCGCGGCATAAAATCGCTGCCGTATAGCGTTTCTTTGCAGAAGGTCTCGATGAAAGAGCGTTTCTCTTCAATGACCAAGATCTCGTCCAGACCTGCCGCAAACTCACGCATGATATCCGGCTCCAAGGGGAAGATCATACCCAGTTTGAGCAGGCGAATGCCCGCTCGGTCGAGGCTCGCATCATCGAGGTCCATTTCATGCAACGCCCCGCGTAAGTCGTACCAGGTCTTGCCGGCGGCGATGATGCCCAGCTTGGCATCAGGTGCCTCCACGACGATATTGTTTAATTGATTCGCCCGGGCAAAAGCCACAGCCGCATCAAGCCGCGCTTCATGGATTTCCCGCTCCTGTTGCAAGCTGTAGGGCGCTATCAAGGCGTTGTTCTGTGTCGGTCGCCAGGGTTGGTCCTTGAGCCTGAATTCGGGTTCGACGATCTTGACACGATCGAGCCCCAACTCGACGCTGCTGTATTCGTCGGCGACATCGCTGACGATCTTCATACCTACCCACAAGCCACTGAAACGCGACAAGCCAAAACCGAGCAAGCCCAGATCCAGGATTTCCTGCGCGCTGCCCGGGTAGAGGATGGGCATCAGCGCATCATAAAGCGCCACTTCCGAATGCGAAGGGATGGTCGATGACTTACAGGAGGGGTCATCGCCAGCCAGCGCCAGCACCCCACCATACTGCCCCACACCCGCCAGATTGGCATGTTTGAAGGCATCGCCGCTGCGGTCAACGCCCGGTCCTTTGCCATACCATATCCCGCAGACGCCATCATATTTGGGGTCGGGCAAGAGGTTCGCCGTTTGGCTGCCCATGATGGCGGTGGCAGCCAGCTCCTCGTTGACTGCGGGGATGAAACGGATATGGTGCTCGCGCAATAAGTTTGGAATGCGCTCCAGCGCGAAATCGAGGGAGCCCAAAGGTGAGCCGCGATAACCGGTGATGAGACCAGCTGTGTGCAATCCGAGGCTTTTATCCGCCCGATGCTGATCCAGCGGTAAGCGCGCCATGGCTTGCGTCCCGCTCATGATGACCCTGCCATCGGCGACCGTGTAACGATCTTCCAGCGCGAAGTCTTTGATCGCGTCTGTGGTTGCTGGCGGCGTCTGTTCTTCTAGCATTTTTGACCTTGTGGCTGGCAGAATATTGGGTTCCTATAGCATTTATAACAGAAAACAGTTGAGAATAGCATAATAGGCATTCATATAGCGGTCAACCAGGCGCTCGTTGCCAGTATCAGCAGTGCCAGGACAGTCACCAGCGCCGTCAACCGTCCCTCCCGCCGCCGCAACCGCCGCCAAGCATCGGCATCGCCCTTGCCCCGCTCCAGCAGCAAACTCGCTCGTTCCAGAGCGGGCGCCACTCCGAATTGCAAAGCCAAACCCATACCAGCCATCGCGATGATCAATATATGCTTCAGCAACAGCACCTGGCTCCAGCGATTGTTGAATTGCAGCATCCCCTTATAATTAGGGTCGGCGGACATCTGCAATAAACCAGTCACTACCAGCACAGCCAACGCCAGATTGCCCACAATCGTGAAACGCTTGCGCAGGCGCCGTAATAACCGATATAGAGTGGGCTGTTCCGCCAAGGCGCGATTTAGCTCTGGCAGGACCAGCAGCGTGATCAGCAAGAGGCCCCCGATCCAGATCACAGTCGCCGCGATATGGCAGAAGAGACTCAGCGTCCGGGCGGCTTCCGTCATGATTTCAGGATTGTTCCCGCAGCCAGGTTTCGTATTCCTTCTGCGCTTCTTCGTTCAGCGGATAGTATTTCTCCAGCGAGCCGCCCGCTTCCAGTTTCATGCGCGAGAAGACTTCCCATTCCGCCTTGGTTGAGGCGGCTTCGGCGATTGCAGCTGCCAAGGCAACCGGCACTATTACCGCGCCATCATCGTCCGCCACCACCACATCACCTGGCGCTACAAAGACACCCGCACAGGCGATCGGTATATTGACTGCATGCGGGAAGATATCGGTCTGCGTGTGGAAATTGGGCGTGACCCCGCGCAGCCACAAGCTCAGATCCAGCTTCTGCACTTCGGGAAAATCGCGAATGCAGCCATCGATGACCAGACCTTCGCCACCGCGCGCTTTGAAAGATGTCAGCATCATCTCGCCGAAGACGCCGCTCGCCATGCTCCCCCGGGCATCAACGACGATGATATCGCCGGGCTGGGCTGCTATGATCGCCTGCCGATGCAATTCGCGTTCCGGTGAGGCGGCATATTCATCGCCCCAATGCACATCTTCACGCTTGGGCATGAACTGCAGCGTCACCGCTTGTCCACAGGCTTTTGCCCCGGGATTGAAGGGCGTCAAACCGACCATGTGAGGATTGCGAATGCCCTTCTTTGCCAATTCACCAGCAATCGTAGCTGTACCAATTTCTAGCAGGGCATCCAATATTCCTTGCTCAACCCGTTCAAATTGCGCGACTTGGCTCATCATTTTCCTGCCAATGCAGTCATTGTGATTTGTCAGGGGAGATTATACCATTTTCCCCAGCGCGCAGAAAAAACGCCTTGAACGATAAATCACCTGATAATATCTTTGGAAAACAACTTGATGAGGGAAGAGCCATGAGCTTGAGCATCGGCATCGTCGGTTTGCCCAATGTCGGTAAGAGCACGCTATTCAACGCCTTGACCCGCGCTCAAAACGCTGTCGCCGCCAATTATCCCTTCAGTACCATCGATGCCAATCATGCGGTGGTGCCGCTGCCTGATGTGCGCTTGAATCGATTGCAAGCCTGGGTTGGTGTCGCACAAGCTATCCCCGCCCGCGTCGATTTTGTCGATGTGGCTGGCTTAGTCAAAGGGGCGAGCCAAGGCGAGGGCTTGGGCAATCGCTTCCTCAGTCACATCCGCCATGTGGATGCCATCGTCCATGTGGTGCGCTGCTTTGACGATGAGAATGTCGTCCATGTGCATGCGAAACCGCAGCCGGCTGATGATATCGCCGTCATCGATACTGAGCTGGCGCTGGCGGATCTGCAGCAGTTGGAACGGCGGCTGGAAAAACTGGAGCGCGAGGTCAAGGGGGACCGCCAACTGCAAGCCCAACTCGAGATGGCGCGGCAGGTGGAGGCCTTCGTCGGGGCGGGGGAGCCGCTGCGCAACTTCGATCAACGCGATCACCCCGCTTTCATCGCGCTGGATTTCGAGCTGCGTTTTCTCACTGCCAAGCCGATCATCTATGTCGCCAATATCGGCGAAGACAGCATAGAGCAGGGCAATGCCTATCTGGCAGCAGCCCGCGAAATTGCAGCGGCGGGCGGTGTCCAGCTGATCGTGGTCTGCGCTAGCCTGGAGCAGGAATTGGCGAGCTTGAGCGATGACGAGCGGCTGGAGTATCTACAATCTTATGGTTTGAAGGAAAGTAGCCTGGAACGGTTGATCAGCGAAAGTTATCGTTTGCTGGGCTTGATCAGCTATTTCACCTTCAATGAAGATGAAACCCGCGCCTGGGCGATTCGCCGCGGTTGGACAGCGCCACAAGCGGCTGGTGTCATCCACAGCGATATGGAGCGTGGTTTTATCCGCGCCGAGGTCATTCCTTTTGAAATCTTCGAGCAATATCAGGATCGCAATGCCATCAAAGCGGCGGGCATGCTGCGGGTAGAAGGGCGCGATTATGTGGTGGCGGATGGCGATGTGATCTATTTCCGCTTCAATGTCTGATCGGCTCAGTGACAGAACGCGGCGATCAAATCGATATAGATCGCTAAACACTGCTCGACAGATGCCAGATCGACCCATTCCACCTGGGCATGTGCGCCGGCGCCGGCTGGACCCAATACCACGGTTGGGATACCGTTTTCCGCGAAGAGCGCCGCGTCCATCCACCAACTGCCGCCGATTAAAGGCACATCGCACTGCAGCTGTCTTTCAGCAACTTGTTTGAGCTGCTGTACAAGTGGATGCGTCGCCTCGATACGGAAGGGACCGCGTTCAAAGGTAGCATGCATTTGTGCTTTGAAGTCGGGGTCAGTCGCTGCGATTTCGTCGAGGATTGTCTGGACTTCTGCTTCGACGCTGGTCCTGGTCTCGCCGGGGATGGTGCGCCGTTCGACCAGCAGCTGGCAATGGGCGGGGTACATCGAAATCTCTGTTCCGCCGTTGATGAGCGAGGCGTGTAGCGAACCGCTGCCCAGCAGATCATGAGTGGGCTGGGCGCGCATGGCTCGATCAAGGGCATCGAGTTGCACCAGCACTTTGCCCATCTTGGCGATGGCGTCAATGCCGAGCTGCGGGCGGGAACCGTGTGCCGCCAAGCCAAACACTTCGATATCGAGCCAGACAAATCCGCGATGGGCGATGCTGATAGCGAGTTCGGTCGGCTCGGCAATCAGCACGGCATCGGCTTGCCAGCGCGCCCATTCCGCCAGCAGCGCCTCGCTACCGATGCTGCCATATTCTTCATCGACGACCGCGCTGAGTATGACATCGCCTTTGAGCGGCATAGTCGCCGCTGCTTTGAGCGCTAACAGACAAGCCGCCAGCCCGCTCTTCATATCGTAAGCGCCGCGCCCATAGATACGTCCATCACGCAGGATCGGCTCGAAGGGGCTGTCCATGTCCGACACGCCTACCACATCGGTATGCGCATTCAGCATTAGTGACTTTCCGCCACCAGCGCCGCGCGCGATCAAGATCACATTGGGTCGCCCGGGAGCAGCTTCCTGCAAGTGGACTTCCAAGCCGGCCTCTCGCCCCCAAGCGGCGATATATTGGGCGATACCTTCTTCGCCGGCGCCGCCCGGCACCAGATCTGGATTGACCGAGTCGATGGCGACCAGATCGGATAGCAGATTAACCAGTTCGTTCATGAGCTAACCTTTGTTTTGAGAATGAGAGAAATGTATTTGTTTATAGGTGATCTTTGCTGTGATAGTGAATCGATAAATATGCGACTAAGCCAGGATTTACGCTTGAGGTTCATTACGCTAAATACGTTTTTGTTGCCATTTTGTTGCCGAGATAAAAACTTTTTCGGCAACAACCTGCTTTTATGTCCGATTTGATTTGTTTTTTGACGGGATCTTAGGTTGGCTCTGGTCGGTCATGCACTGAGTGTAGCGCGGTTATGTAGAAAATGGCGACTATAGGGTCGCGTTTGGGCAAGGATGTCTTCGGCTTATGCAAGAGCAGACTGCTAAGCTCGTATCTGCCCCTTCACATCCAACAAGCTGAGCAAAAAGCTCTGTGGATCATCCACTTTCGGCAATGGCAATTGACGCAGTGGATTCATGAAGGGCAGCTCAAAATACCCTTCGCTGATGATGCGGTTGATCAGTTTGACGATCTCGTTGTATTGCATGATGATGTTGTTGAGGTAGTGGTCGTTGCCAGTCACTTTCCACAGCTCCACCGCCGAGAGCAGCGCCTCCAAATTATGTATCAGCATGCCGATCTTGTAGCGGAATTCGGGTTCGTTGGTGGCTTCCCGAGCTTGAATGGCATCCAGAATTCGCTCGCTTGCCTTGACCAGCTGCGCCGCGTCTAACTCAATCGGCAGTTCGCAGCTGGCAATATAATCAGCGTAATTGAAGAAAGGCGGGCGTCGGGTTTCCCGGCTGTTATTGAGGATTTGCTTGCCTTCCAAGGGCACATAAGCATTTTCGCGCAGGGTGTGCATTCGGGTTGCGAGATCTCCTTGCTCGACCGCGCGCAGGTAACGCCGGGCATGTTTGTAGGTCAACAGGGTGTTAAGCGTGTAATGCCCATCAAAGACGGGATAAACGAATGAGTCAATGGCGTTGCCGCCGATATTGGATTCTTTGAGGAAGCCTTTGGAACCAGTGACCAGCAGATTCTGTGACAGGATCTCGTTGCATTTCAGCAGCAGCCAGGATTTCAACATGATGCCATGAAATTGCAAGAAGGGGCTATCGCTGAAAGCCAGGGCGCGAAAGAAGGTGAAGTTGACCAGCGCCGCCTGTTGCACCAGATTATATAGTTGGCGGAAGACATTGCTGAACTGGATGGGATTGTTGCCGAAGATCTTCTTGCTGGACAGATGCTCGATGGCGGCGGGCAGTGAATCATCCACCATCTTCACGCCCATATAAGAGCAATGGTATTTGGAGGGGAGCGCCATGCGTTGCAGGATCTCCAGACCATGTCCCTCTTGCCCGATGAGGGTCCCTGGACCATCGATATCATATTTGGTCAGCACCATGCTGCGCAGCACGTGGGTCTCCATCCGTTGCCAATTCTTGGTGCTGCTGTGTGGCACGGCGAAGATCGATAGCGAGCGGGGACCGCTGGCTTCGGGGTCGGTTTTGGCGATGACCGAGTGATAATCGGCGTGATAGGAATTATTGATCAGCCATTTCTTCCCTTTGATGTAATATTGTTTGCCGCTGGGGTCACCATTCATGGCTGTGGCGCGCGTCTGAATGCTGAGCAGGTCGGTGCCGGTATGCTCTTCCGTCCAGCCTAGGGTGAAGATCTTGCCTTTGAGTTGTGCTGCCAGCTCATACTCTTCCGCGGCCACCAGCATCATATAAGCCAAGCCACTGGCGGCGCAGGCGGTCATGTAGCTGGGATTATTACGAAAATGCCGCGTGGCTTCTAACATCGATCCCATCAAGTTGAACTTGGGGTAGACGTTGTCCAGCACATCCATCATGCCGTCGCGCAGGCGCTGGTAATCCAAGATATTGCCAAATTGGGCGTCTTTAACTATTTCCATAACAGCTGTTAGTGTCCTTTAGGTTAGGCGGCAGGGCAGGAGCAGGTTCCGCCGCTATCGTGCGATTCGACTTCGCATTTACCGGGTCGCCATGGCTTCGCGCGGGGTGGCAAATTGCTGGGCGAGCTGGTACAAGCGCAGCAGAAAATCGCGCGGTTTCCCTTGGCAGCGCATGGGCTGTTGCCGCATGAGCGACAGGAAAGGCGTATTCAAGGCGCTTTCGCTGATGATCTGATTAAATTGATTGGCAAAAGCGTTATATTGCAGCGCCACCGCGTTAAGAAATTCTTCTTCTTCGGTGGCTTTCCACAATTCGCAGGCAGCCAGCAGCGCCTCCATCCAGTGCAGCATGGTGCCCAGTTTATAGCGATGCTCTGGATCTGTGGTCAAATCGCGTTGATTCAATTCCTCCGTCAGCGATTGCATGGCAGCGACCAAGCCGCGGGCATCAAGATTAATTGGCAGCTCGAGGTCTTCAATGTAACTCGCATAATCGAAGAAATCGGGATTGCGCAAGTGGCGGGAAGAGGCGCGAATTTGATCGCCGGAACGCGATGAAGAAATGCCGTGGCGCAATATCGCCATTCGTTTATCGACATCGGCGCGGCGTTTTGCCCCCAAGTAGCGCTTGGCGTGTTTGGCGGTCATCAATGTGTTGATGGTGTAATGTCCATCAAAGACAGGCAGGACAAAAGAATCGATGGCGTTGCGCCCGATGACCGATTCCGCCAGGAACCCTTTCGAGCCGACAACCAACAAGTTTTGGCCTAGCAATTCGTTAGCGCGCAGCAGCAACCAAGACTTTAGCATAACGCCGTGAAATTGCAGGAAGTTGCTGGAACTGAGAGCCAGGGCGCGATAGTAGATGAAGTTGAGCACCGCGCCTTGTAGGACGAGGTTATACATTTGTCGCAGGACATTACTGAAGTTGATGGGATTCTCGTTGAAGATGCGCTTTTTGGAGAGATGATCGATACTGGCGGGGATCGCCTCGTTCAAAAGCTTAATGCCGACATAAGCGCATTGGTATTTGCTCGGCATCGCCATCCGCTGCAAGATCTGTAAGCCGTGCCCCAGCTTGCCCAGCAGGCGGCCGGGTCCATCAATCTCGAAGGATGTCAGCACCATGCGGCGTAGCACGTGTGTCTCCAGCCGTTGCCAATTCTTGCAACTGCTCTGTGGCACCAGGAAGATCGATAGCGACCGTGGTCCGCTGGAGTTGGGATCGGTCTTGGCGACGATCGTATGATAATCGGCATGGTGGGAGTTATTGATCAGCCATTTGCGTCCTTTGAGATAAAAATCGGTACAATCGGGTTCGTCGTTGAGGGGCTTGGCGATTGTGCCCGCGCTTAACAGGTCGGAGCCGATCTCTTCTTCCGTCCAACCCAGGGTGAACAGGCTGTCTTTCAACTCTTCGGCGATGTTGTCTTCACCGGCGGCGATGATGGTCATCCAAGCCAACATGCTGGCGCCGGCGGCGATCATCGTACTGGGGTCATCCCCATATAATTCGGTGCCGACCTGCAGCGACTTGTGCATGTCGAAATCCGGCAAGAGGGCATCGTACAAATCGCGTATTGACCGACGCAATTGGTCGAAGTCCACGATTTCGCCGAAATTGACATCATCTACAAACATGCTAGCTTTCCCAATCAGTCGCTCCGTATGTCAAATGAACGAGTATACGCCCAAATTCTCTCATGCTCAATACGAGGCTTGGCAAGCTGAAATGCGAAAAATTTCACAATCATCATCTATAGGGTAAAACACGCCGGAGGATAGAAAGCTACGCTGATTATAGCTTGCGTCGCTTCGCAGCCCCGCGAACTGACTGGACGATCTCTCGCAATTGCTGGTCAAAATTGGGGTCGGCGGCTTTGAATTCTTTTCCGCTGATGACCAGTGGCGCGCCAAAGACGACGATCGCGGCGCCCATTTCCAGCGTTTGGATCGCCTGGGGCACGCTCAAGCCGCCAACTGCCTGCACCGGGATATCCACTGCTTCCAACACTGCCGGCAGGTCATCGAGCGGGCTTAGCCCCGGGATCATGTTGCGCTCGTCGAAGCCGGTGTGGACGATGATGTAATCCACACCCATTTCTTGCGCTTGCCTTGCCCGGCCGGGTTTGTCGGGGCAGAGCATGACATCGCACATCACTTGCTTGCCATACTGTTTTGCCATTTTGACTTGCTCGATGATGCTGGCGTCATGCGCTTGTCCCATGACCACCACCATATCGCCACCGGCTTTGAACATCATTTCGGCTTCCAAGCCGGCGCCATCCATCGTCTTCAGGTCTACCACGATTGGCGTGTCGGGGAAAGCGCTGCGGAAAGCCCGCACCGCATGCAGCCCTTCCGCCAGCAGCAGTGGCGTGCCGACTTCCAGCCAATCGACCCCAGCTTTAACCGAGGCGCGCGCCAGATCCAGCGCTTCCTCCAAGTCGATGACATCAATTGAGATTTGTATTTTGGCTTTCACGATCTGCTCCTAAGCCGGGACCAGCACAGATTTGACGTTGTTGCCGGCTTCCATCTCTTCAAAACCTTCTTCCCATTCAGTCAGTGGATAGACGCCGCCGATGATGGGGGTGAGGTCGATTTGCCCGCTCGATAGCAATGCCAGCGCGCGCTCCCAGGTGGAATATAAGTGGCTGAAGCAGCCTTGCAGCGTCACCGCTTTTTGCACCAAGGGATCTAGCGAGAAGTCCAAGGGTTGCGGTCCCCAGCCTATTTTGGTGATGATGCCATTGGGGCGAACCATTTCCATAGCGGATTTTAGAGCGATGCTGACCCCGCTGCAATCCACCACCAGGTCAGCGCCGTAGCCATCACCTAGCGAGCGCAGCAAATCCAGGGGGTCGTTCTCGTCGATATTGAGGGTCTTGGTCGCGCCGATTGCCGCCGCTACAGCCAGGCGTTGCCGGTCGTGGCGGGTGCCCAGCATGATGATTTCGCTGGCGCCGCGCAGCTTCGCCACCAAGAGCGCCATCATGCCAATGGGACCGGGTCCTTGAATCACCACGATATCGCCCGGGCGCTGCACTGGTGTCTTCTCCACCAAGGCGTTATAGGCGACGCAGATCGGCTCGGTCAGTGATGCATGCTCGAAGGGTACGTTATCTGGGATCTGGTGCAAGATACCCTGGCGCGCGGTCACAAACTGGGTGAAAGCGCCATCATGCAGGGCGCCATAGCCCAGGCGGTGCGGGCATTGGTTGTAAGCGCCTGAATGGCAGAATGCGCAGTTGCCGCAGACTTTTGCCGCTGTCTCCACCGCCACGCGATCGCCCACTTTGAAGTTTTGCACGCCGCCGCCGATAGCCGCGACCGTCCCACAAAACTCGTGCCCCAAGACCAGCGGCAACTTGATCTCCCAACTTTGGTGTTCGCGCCACATATGTAGGTCACTACCGCAAACGCCAGCCGCCTGGACTTGCACCACAACTTGACCCGGCGCGGGATCTGGCGGTTGGGGGATATCGCGCAGTTCAACATTTTTATCTTCGCGCCCGTATTTGATCAATGCTTCCATTGATACTGTCCTTATTTGAAATATTGTTGATAGATGGGCGATGCGATTATGCGCCCATTGATTGCCTTTGGCGACGAATTAAAAATACTTCTCCCGCATTTGATGCAGGAATTCCAGTGAGTTGCGCATCTCGTCCATGCCGTTCATGCCATCCTCGATGCTGACCCAGCCACTATAACCCACATCGCGCAAGATTTGAAAAATTGTATCGTAATCGTTCAAGCCCTTGCCAGTGACACCGTGTTGCAGGGCTGGTGAATAGCCAATGGTGCCATCGCTGCCCCGCAATTCATCCAAGGTGACGCCATCCGACAGGTAGCGATCGCTGGCGTGCATACTCACCACCCGATCCGCCACCGCCCGCAGCAGTTCAATCGGATCATCACCAGCCACAATCGCATTGGAGGGGTCGTACTGCACACCGAAGTATTCGCGTTCGGGAATGGCACCCAGCAATTCCAGAAAGACATCCATTTTCTGCGCAAATTCCGGATATTGCCAAAAGCCATCTTTGTAGTGATTCTCCAAACCCAGGATGATCTTCTGCTCCCGCGCTATCGGCAGCAATTCCTCAATGCACTCGACTACCCAGTGCAAGCCACGCTCGCGGCTGACATTGGGGTAACGCTGCCCACTTAGGACCCGGCAAACGGCACCCTCGCCACCCAGCAATCTGGTGATGCGGATCATCTTCGCCTGGTGCTCGACGGCGCGTTTACGTTGGTCGGGGTCGGGGTGGGTGAAATTGGGCGAGCAGCAAAGCATAGGCATGGCGAAGCCGGCTTCGGCGATGGCATCGCGCAGCTGCAGGATGTAATCGTCGTCGAGGCTGGTGAAGAAGCCTTCGTACATTTCCAGCCCTTCGGCCGGCAAGGACTTCGCCATCTCGATCCAGTCGAAGACGGTCATGCTGCGGTCGCCGGCGATTTGGTCCAGATAGCATTTGGGGAAAGCGGAAATTTTCATCGGCTGAAGCTCGTAGTCTGTTTAGGTCCCGCAGGAGCTGAACAAGACGATGCGGGTCACTTTGTTGCCATCTTCTTTTTCAATCTCTTCGACAAAGCGATCAGCCCAAGCCAAGCCGCGCGTTCGCCCGGAATTCAAAACTTCAAGTGTCAGGTCCTGGTAAAATTTTCGGACTGTCTCCAGATCATCGGTGGATTCCATGATCCAGCGCGTCTCCCCCAATGCCCGCGCGCGAAAGAGATCGTACTGAATATCGATTGTCTCGGCGCCGGGATAGGGCTGTGCCCACCAACCTTCGATGTCGGCGGCACATTGCAAATCTGCCAGCAGGAGAACACCGCCGATGAAAAGCAATGATGCCGATACTAAAATGAAAAAGAGCCGGGGCAGGCTGGTCTGCTTGCGATTTGGTTGCCACACGATTAGCATCCCTCGATATGGTTGACATTGAATGTGCTAACGGAAAAAGCATCATTATCAGCTTACAGGAATTGAGGCAGGCTGTAAATCCGATGTTGGTTTTGAAGAGAGAAAATTTAATCCATTGCCAATCGGCATTTTACGTGTTATAGTCCCGCATTGTACATACATTTGTGTACATTTAATAAAGTGTTCTTTGCGACACAGTCAACTTTATGCGCGACAAACTTGAGAAGATCCGGCTGGATCACAATAGCTATATCTCGCTCCACGTGCAACTGCACAATCAGTTGCGCCGTTTAATCGTGTCTGGGCGTTGGCGACATGGCGAACGCATCCCCACGGAAACGCAGCTTTCCCATCATCTTGATATCAGCCGCACCACCGTTCGTATTTCTTTGCAGCGGCTGGAAGTTGAAGGGCTCATCACGCGCGCGGCGGGGCGCGGCACCTTTGTCACCCATCAGCCTGAAGACCAATCCAATAGCCGTTCCATTGGTTATATCACCCACAGTTTCCACAATGAAATCCATAGTAGCTTGCTGAGCAGTGCCGAGACAGAGTTGCGCTCGGCCGGCTATCAGGTGATTTTCAGCAACGCGGGAGGGCTTCACGAGGAAGCGGCGATCTTGCAGCAGCTGCTCGATGAAAATGTTGCCGGGCTGATCATTTGGGCGAGCGCCAACCCGGTGGATGAGACATATTCCACCTTGCGCGAGTACCAGCGGCGGCGCATTCCCATCGTCTTTATCGATCGGCTGATCGAGGGCATCGAGGCCGATTATGTCGCCAGCGATAACTTCAACGGCGCTTACGAGCTGGTGTCGCATCTCATTGATCTGGGGCATCGGCATATTGTGCAATTAATGCCGGATATCAGCAGCTTGCGGTCGGTTGATGAACGGCATCGCGGTTATGTGACAGCTCTTGAAGAGCGCGGTATGCAAGCGTTTCCGCCTTGGAAAATTAGCTCCCCCGGGCGTCATGAATTTCACGAGACGGATATTTATCATCTGGTAGGTCCGCAAAGCCAACTGATCACTGAGCAGGTCATGCGCTTGATGAATGAAGGTCCTCATAATTATGGGGGTGAACCACCATCTGCCATCGTCTGTATCAATGATATTCTCGCTATCATCACTATCAGCGCTTTGCAGAAGATAGGGTATCGGGTGCCTGATGATGTTTCGGTGGTCGGTTTTGATGACATTAGCATGGCTTCTTATATTGGGGTGCCCTTGACCACCGTTTCTCAAAATGCGTTTAAGCTGGGCAAGGCAGCTTCCCAGATGCTGCTGGATCGCCTCGATGGTCATGATTTTCCGCCGCGTTGTCATATGGTGCCAACACGATTGCGCATCCGAAGATCGGCAGAGGCGCCGGTATTCAATGCAAATAGATTTGTCAAAACTTGAGGAAGGAGTCTGTATCGAAGGAGCCTCACTGTTTCATCTTAGGGAAATCACGGGTGCCGCTAACGCGCCCGCCATTCAGCGAGAATGGCAAACCGATTGTGGAGTTGGCAATCGTTCACGTTTATTGTTTTAGTGTGTAGGAGAACAACACGATGAAAGCAAGAACACTTCTTTTCGCACTTCTCGTGCTCGCCTTCGCCGCTTTTAGCTTTTCAGCTATGGCGCAGGATGTCGCGCGTGAAGATACCGTCGTTTTCGATATCGACGGTCCAGCAGGCGCGGTCGCTAACTTTGACCAGATGAACTACCTGCTACCCGATAGTCGCCGTCCCTATGGCTTGCATCAAGCCGTTATGGAACCGCTCTTCATCCTCAACTACGAAACTGGCGAGATTATGCCTTGGTTGGCGGAGAGCATGGAAGGCAACGAATCGCTCGATGTTTGGACCCTGAACCTGCGCGAAGGCGCCGAATGGGCAGATGGCGAGGCGTTCAATGCCGAGGATGTCGTTTGGACAATCAACCTGTTGCTGAATGACGAGACTTCCTCGCTCACCTATGCTGGTAACGTACAGACCTGGATCGAAAGCGTCGAGATGATTGACGATCTGACGGTTCAGTTCAACCTGACGCAATCCAACCCGCGCTTCCAGCTGGACTTTTTCTCCGTCCGCATCTGGGGTGGCATCAGCATGTTGCCCGAGCATGTTTGGAACAGCGAAGATGTCGACCCCTATACCTGGAAGTATTTCGATATCGAAGCAGGTTACCCGTTGGGCACCGGTCCCTATGTTTTGACCGCCGCCAACGAGACCACCTGGACCTATGACCGCAATGATGATTGGTGGGGCGCGAAGACCGGTGTCTTCAAGCTGCCCGAACCGCAGCGCGCGCTCTGGGTTGTGACCGGCAACGACACCATCCGTACGCAAATGGCTGTCAACAACGAAATCGACAGCATTATGGATGTCACGCTGGGTGCTTTCGAAGCGATGCAGCTGCAGAATGACAACATCTTCGCCTGGGAAGAGGGTATGCCTTTTGTTTGGCTCGATCCCTGCCCGCGCCAGTTGTCCTTCCAGACGCAGGTAGCTCCCTGGGATAACGCTGATATGCGTTGGGCGATCAACCATGTCATCGACCGCGATGAGATCATCCGCGTTGCTTATGAAGGCGTGACCATCCCCTCGCGTACTCTCTATGTCGAGTACGGTGGTATGTTCCCCTTCATCGATGCTATCGAAGAAGCTGGCATGGCATTCAGCTCCACCTCTGACCACGCTGCCGCTGAAGAGCTGCTGACCGCCAATGGCTACAGCCGCAACGACGACGGCCGCTGGGTTGATGGCGATGGCAACGCCCTGACGCTGGCTATCCAAGTGCACGAAGGTTTCGTCGAAAAACGCCGTATTACCACTAACCTGGTTGAACAGCTGCAGGCTTTCGGCATCGATGCTACAGCCGCAGTCATCGCTGGCGCGACCTGGGGCGACAACAAGCGCTTCGGCAACTACGAAGCTACCACGGACTGGGATGCTTGTGGTTCGATCAACGAGCCTTGGGCTTCTTTGGATCGTTACACCGCCCGCTGGTGGGTACCGGTTGGCGAGCCCAACAACGGCGGTAATAACCATGTCCGTTGGGATGGTCCCAATAACGAAGCTTACAGCGAAATCGTCGGTCAACTCGGTTCCTTGCCTCTGGGGCACCCGGATGCGATTGGTTTGGTATTGGATGCCTATCAGTACATCTATGCCGACCTGCCCTTCATCCCGTTGAACCAGGCGACCAAGCTGATCCCGTTCAACAACACTTATTGGACTGGCTGGCCCACATCCGATAACAACTGGAACCACCCGGCAACCTGGTGGCAATCGACACATCAATTCTTCCAAGAAATCACCAAGGCTGGTGGTTGATAGGCTGAATTGATTCCGCAGGAGGTTGGGGTCAATGTCGTAGATTTATTTCTACGCGACCTCAACCTCACTTATTGCGGCGATGAAGCTTAAATTGCCGCGCTGAATATTTTATCTTCTTAATTTCAGACGTTTATTGGTCATTGACGAATTGTTCGCGACTATTTAGAGAAGGGCACTGGCATGGGAGGAATATCGTTAAACTACTTGCTACGTCGTCTATTGGTGTTTTTCCTGACGCTTTTTGTGGCGGCGACTTTGATTTTCATCATCCCGCGCTTGGCGCCGGGCGACCCCATCGCCGCGATGGTGGCGCGCTTGACCTATCAAGCGGGCTTGGTCGAGAATTCCAGCGCGATTATCGAAGGCTGGAAAGAGCGCTTCGGGTTAAACGACCCGGTCTATGTGCAGTATTTCCGCTATATGGGCAATCTGCTGCAATTTGATATGGGCTACGCTATGGCGCGCTTCCCCTCAACGGTCTCCGAACTCGTTGGGCGAGCACTGCCGTGGACGATCGGCTTAGTCGGCGTCGCCACCGTGATTTTCTTCATCGTGGGCAACTTGCTGGGGGCGCTGCTGGCTTGGTCGCGCTCACCACGCCTGCTCAAGCTGATGATACCCGTCTCGATGACATTCACCTCTGTGCCACCCTTATTGGCGGGCTTGCTGCTGATGGACATTTTCGCTTTTCGATTAGAGCTTTTCCCGCTACAAAGCAACTATCAGCGCGGGTTAAGCCCGGAGATCTCGCTCGAGTTCATCGCCAACGTCATCCACCACGGCTTCCTGCCAGCGATGTCGATTGTGTTGGTCACCTTTGGTTATTGGGCGATCGGCATGCGTGGCATGATGGTAACGACAGAGGGCGAAGATTATATGATCCTCGCTCAAGCCAAAGGCTTGAAGCCCTTTTATGTGCTGTATCGTTATATGATACGCAATTCCATCCTGCCCCAAATAACTGCGCTGTCTGTGTCTATCGGCACGCTTGTGGGCGGTTCCGTCTTGGTCGAGGTTATCTTCAACTACAACGGCATGGGCACGCTGATCTTCACCGCCATCCGCGAGCAGGACTTCAATCTCATACAAGGCACAGTCTTCATCCTCATCGTTACTAGCGCGCTGGCTATGCTCATTATTGACCTCAGTTACCCGCTGATTGACCCGCGTATCAGCCTGGAAGGGAGATAGCTATGGCGGAACAGACTAAGCCAAAGTCTGGCGAAGTCGTCGCTGGCGGCACCAAAAAAGCCGGCGCCTTGAATCGCTTTGACAACCCCTGGCTCAACTGGAAGTTCTTGACTGGCAGTGGCATCATCGGCTTGATTTTCCTGCTGGTCTTCATCGGTTACCAAGTTTGGGACACTGACCTCGCGCTGACTGGGCGCGCGCCGCTCAACCTCCCGCCGGCGGGTTTGGAGTACCAAAAGAGCAGAACGACCACTCTGGTTGGCGTGCCTGAACATCCGCTGGGTACAGAAAACAGCGGGCGCGATATGCTGGCTCTGCTCATCGTTGGCACGCCCCGCACCATCGGCGTTGGCGTTATCGCCGCCACAGTCGGTATGCTGGTTGGGATTTGCCTCGGCTTTTTGTCGGGCTTCCTTGGCGGTTGGGTGGATGACATCATTCGCTTAGTCACCGACATCACCATCACCATACCCCCCTTGCTGGTGCTTATCGTTATTCAGTCGGTGCTTGAACGGGTCGATTTGGTAACGATGGCGCTGTTGATATCGCTCTTCTCTTGGCCAACGCCAACGCGCTACATCCGCGCCCAGGTGTTAACCATGCGCGAAAGTGGTTATGTGCAGATGTCGCGGCTCTCAGGCGTGCCTACCCGGGACATTATGTTCAAAGAGATTATGCCGAACTTGCTGCCTTACCTCGCTGCCAGCTATATCGGCAATATGACTGGCGCGATCCTCACCGCAGTTGGCTTGGAAGTGCTGGGCTTCGGTCCCCAGCGCATCCCCTCGCTCGGGGTTGCCATCTTCTTCTCTATCGAGGCAGGCGCGCTGTTGCGCAATATGTGGTGGTGGTGGGCTTTGCCGACCATCATTCTCGCTATTGTCTTTATCGCCCTCTTGCTGATCAACCAAGGGCTAGACGAAATCGCCAATCCACGCCTGCGCAAAGCTTCCTGAGATCGGAGAGGACGAAAGCACCATGTCACAAGAGAAAAGAAACGGCAGCGACCGCGTTGTCCTCAAAGTTAATGACTTGCGCATCCACTACGCCACGCCGCAAGGGGATGTCATCGCCGTCAGCGATGTCAGCTTGAATCTCTACGAAGGTGAGACCCTGGGCTTGGTAGGTGAATCTGGCTGTGGCAAGTCGACCACGGCTTATGGCATCTTGCAATTGGTGCAGCCGCCCGGCTATATCGTACATGGCAGCATCGAAGTGGATGGCACGGAAGTGCTGGACCTGTCGGAAGAGGAGCTGCGCAGGTTCCGTTGGACCGGCTTGTCATTGATCCCGCAAGGCGCTATGAATTCGCTCAACCCGACCATGCGCGTCAAAGATCAGATCATTGATGTGATTGAAGCGCATGAAGGTAAGCAGAAAGACAAAGAGGCGCTGCGCGAGCGTATCTTCGAATTGTTCCAGAACGTGGGTTTGCCCAATCGCATTTACAATATGTACCCGCACGAACTCAGCGGTGGCATGAAACAGCGCGTTTGCATCGCCATGGGCGTGGCGCTGAATCCGCTGGTTGTCATCGCGGATGAAGCCACCAGCGCGCTCGATGTGGTGGTGCAACGCATCGTCGCGCAGACCTTGGTCAAAGTGAAAGACGAGATCGGTGTTTCACTGATTGTCATCGGGCACGATATGGGTTTGCTGGCGCAGATTGTCGATCGTATCGCGGTGATGTACGCCGGCAAAATGGTCGAGATTGCGCCAGTCGAAAATGTCTATGCCAATCCACTGCATCCCTATACGCAGCTGCTGATTGATTCGATACCATCGATCAAAGAGCGTAAGCCCCTAAAAATCACCGAAGGCATCACCCACGACCCGCGGAACCCTCCCTCCGGCTGCATTTTCCGGCTGCGCTGTCCCTTTGCTTGGGAGCATTGTGCCGAGGTCGAACCAGCGCCGATTCATGTAGAAGAAAAGCACGAAGTTGCCTGTCACTTGTTTGATGCGCAATTTGAAGAGAGGAGGGCAAATGCCTTCGCCACTATTGCAAATTCGTGACGCCACCAAAGTTTATTCCAGCGGCGGTTTCTTGGGCAGAAACAAGAAAACTGTGGTTGCGCTGGATAATTTTAATCTGACCATCGATGAATCGCCGGCGACTATCACCACCATCGCTGGTGAGAGCGGCAGCGGCAAGACGACGTTGGCGAATCTGGTCCTCGGTTTCATCAAACTCTCGGCGGGCCAAATTATCTTTGATGGCGAAGATATCACCGACATGAATGGTGAGCAGCTCAAGACTTATCGCCGCAATGTGCAGGCTGTTTTTCAAGATCCCTTCGGTGTCTACAACCCCTTCTACCGCATCGACCATGTGTTCGACCTGGTCAACAAGCATTTCAGCCTGTCGGATAATCAAAGCGAATACCGCGATATGGTGGAGGCCGGCTTGAATGTGGTCGGCTTGTATGGCGAAGATGTGCTGCGCAAATATCCGCATCAGCTCAGCGGGGGGCAGCGACAGCGCATCATGATGGCTCGCGCTTATATGATCAAGCCGCGCTTGATTGTGGCGGATGAACCGGTGTCGATGGTTGATGCTTCGTTGCGGGCATCGATCTTGGATGCGATGTTGCGCCTGCGCGATGACCACAATATCTCCTTCCTCTATATCACACATGATTTGAGTACCGCCTACCAGATTGGCGATCAGATTTATATGCTCTATCAAGGGACGACGGCGGAGCGCGGCACGGCGATGGATGTCATCGATGCGCCGCAGCATCCTTATGTGCAGCTGTTGATTGACTCGGTGCCAGTGCCCGACCCCACTGATAAATGGGATGTCAACATCTCCTTGCCCAGCGAAGAGGAAATGCGCACCGCCGCTTCCAAAGGTTGTCGTTATTATCCGCGCTGCCCCCACCGCATGGACAAATGCCTGGTGGTACAGCCTCCACTATACAAGATGGACAAGCCAGGGCACGAAGCGGCTTGCTATCTTTACGAAGACAGGGAAATTGCGCCAATCGAAGCGCCGGTCTTGGTGAACATGCCGATTAGCGCTGCCGCCGCGCCCAATAGGAACCGCGAGCGTGTGGCAGCTGCTGTTCTTATCATCATTGCTCTCGCCATCGGTTTCGTCTGGGGCACGAGCCAAGTGCCAGAAGAAGTTGAAGTAATCAAAGAAGTGCCGGTTGTTGCCACTGCCACAGCGGAACCCGTCGCCACTGCTACCCGGCAACCAGCTACCGAGGTCGCTGCTGTTGTGGTGCCCAAGTTTGTCGTCGAGCCAGAAGGCGCGCTTGACAAGGGAGTCATCCCCTTGGGCGAAGATATTGTGGATGAGATAGCTGATGCCGGCGAACGTCACAGCTACAGCTTTGAGGGGGTCGCCGGGACGACAGTGAGCATCAAGTTGGTCACAGGCGGCAAGGGTTTGAGTGGCAGCGGCTTCTACGCGCCGTTGGCGACAGTCTTTGATCCCGCTGGGGAGATTGTACTCGCCTATGACACCAGCCGCCGCAGCCATAGTGGTGAGCTGACCTTTGGCATGTCTGGCAGCTACCAGATTGTCATTGGTGCTGATGAGCGCGGTCGTGGCGTCGAAGTCTATACCATCAGCATCGAGGGCGATATGCCGGAGCCGACGGCGATCCCGACGCTCGAGCCGCCTGACTTTGTCGTCGAGCCAGAAGGCGCGCTTGACAAGGGAGTCATTCCCCTGGGCGAAGATGTTGTGGATGAGATTGCCGATGCCAGCGAACGCCACAGCTACAGCTTTGAGGGCGTCGCCGGGACGACAGTTAGCATCAAGTTGGTCACAGGCGGCAAGGGTTTGAGCGGCAGCGGTTTCTACGCGCCGCTGGCGACAGTCTTTGATCCCGCTGGGGAGATTGTACTCGCCTATGACACCAGCCGCCGCAGCCATAGTGGAGAGCTGACTTTTGCCACGTCTGGCAGCCACCAGATTGTCATTGGTGCTGATGAGCGCGGTCGTGGCGTCGAGGTCTATACGATCACGATTTCGAACAGCGATGCCTAAGTTTCACGTATGACAGAAACTCGCTCTATTTTGTATTTCTTGCCCCTTCTCATAATGTCGAGGAGGGGTAAAATCTTTGCCCACATGTAAACATTTCTATGCTGGCGTATCGCGAGCGCATGCTAGCAAAAACACAAAAGGAGCAGCAAATGTTAACGCAAGAACAGATTGACTTTTTTAATGAAAATGGCTTCCTGCGCATCCCGCAGGTCTTTTCGGAGGAGGAGATCGGCGCTTTATCTGACAGTCTTGATCAGTTGATTGAAGATTGGGCGATCACTAGCCCGGGCTGGTCCGGTCCTTGGCGCGATGTCTATTTTGATGAAGAACTGGAAAAACAAGTTAAGCTGACCGCCATGCACGATCTGCATTTTTATTCCGATGCCTGGATGCGCGCTGTCACCCATCCGAAGCTTGGGAAGGCGCTATCCCAACTGTTGGATTCCAGCGTTGAGCTGCATCACACTACCATGCACATCAAACCGCCGCAGACGGGGCATCCCTTCCCCATGCACCAGGATTATCCTTTCTATGAACATGCCGACGGGCGCTATGTCGATGTCTTGGTGCACCTTGACGACACCTTCCACGAAAATGGTGAGATCCGCTTTTTGGCGGGCTCGCACAAGCGCGGCAAGATTCCGCATGTGCTGCAGAATGCCGATGGGTCGCCCTGTACACCCCACCTCGACCCCGCCGACTTCAAGCTGGAGGATACCGTGCCGGTGCCAGCGAAGCGCGGAGATGTAGTTATCTTCCATCTTTATTGCATTCATGGTTCTTATATCAACCAGACCAAAGATCCGCGCCGCATGGTGCGTATGGGCTATCGCGATCCGCACAACGACCAATGGGAAGGCCAAAGCAATGGACGCCCGGGTTTGATCGTGCATGGCTATCGTGAACGTCGTGGCGAGGAACCCTTGTTGAAGCAGACCTAAAACGAGCGCAGTCAGTTGCCACAAAGTTCCGGGCTAGTTATCGGCATAGATATTGGCGCGAGCAAAACACTGGCGGGTTTGGTGACCCGCGCTGGTGAGATCGCGCACTCTCGACAAGTTTCTACTGAAGCCTCACCCACGGCGATTCTAGCTGCTACGCAGGCACTCATCGCGGTGCTGATTGAAGAAGCGGATGAACCTGTGCATGGCATCGGCATTGGTAGCGCTGGCATAGTTCATGCGCCAAAAGGCATCATCCTGCACGCAAATGACAACCTGCCGGGTTGGACCGGCACAGATTTATCCGCGCTGGGAATTGTTAGTGGGCTGCCGATTATCGTTGAGAATGACGCTCGCGCAATGTCCCATGGCGAGGCGAGGCTGGGCGCCGGCAGGGAGTATCGTTCGCTGCTCTGTGTCACGGTTGGGACTGGTATCGGCGGGGCGATTATCATCGATGGCGAAATTTGGCATGGCGCCAATTATAGCGCCGGGGAGATCGGTTATCTGGTGGTGGGCTGGGATAGTGGCGAGCCACTGATGCTGGATCAGTTCGCCTCCGGACCCGCTATTGAGCGCGCTTATCAGGCGGCGGCTGAATCTGACCGGCGTCTACCTCTGACGAAAATCAGTCGGCGCGCGATCGACGGCGACGAGCTGGCGTTGAGAGTGATCCAAGCGAAAGCGAGACAATTGGGTATCATCTTGGCTGGCTATGTCGCATCGATCAATCCGGAGGCGGTGGTGCTGGGCGGTGGCGTCCCGCAAATCGGCGCTCTCTGGTGGGATGCTTTTACCGCCGGCTTTCAAGAGACCGCCCCGCCTCTGCTGAAAAAGACACCCTTGCTCCCAGCCGCGCTGGGTGTGGAAGCCACGATGTTGGGTGCTGCTATGTTGGCTTGGCGGAGCTTGGGCAGATGAGAGCGAGCGATTTCCTGACTGCTGTCAAAGGCAAACTCATTGTGTCTTGTCAAGCGCTTGAGGATGAGCCATTGCATAGTCCGGCGATCATGGCGAGGATGGCGATTGCAGCAAAAATCGGTGGCGCCGCTGCCATCCGCGCCAATGGACCCGCCGATATCCGCGCTATTAAAGAGGCGGTCGATTTACCAGTGATTGGCTTGTACAAACAGGGGGACGGCGCTGTCTATATCACTCCGACCTTCGAAGCGGCCGCCGAGATCGCTGCCGCCGGCGCCGATATCATCGCCCTCGATTGCACCGATCGCCCACGTCCTGACAATGCGTCCGCTAGCGAATTGCTGGCGCGCATCGGGCAGGACTTGCAGCTGCCGACTTTCGCTGATGTGGCGACCTTGCCGGAAGCGAAAGCGGCTGCCGCTGCCGGCGCGGCAATGACGGCGCCGACACTAGCCGGTTATACTGATGCCCGTCCCCTGCGCGCTGGTCCTGATTTTGACTTGCTCAGCCAGATGATCGACTCATTGCCGATTCCGGTGATTGCCGAGGGCCGGGTTCATACGCCGCAGCAGGCGCGTCGGGCATTAGAACTGGGCGCCTGGGCGGTGGTCGTTGGTTCTGCCATCACCCGGCCGCGCACCATCACTGAACGTTTTGCGCGCGCGCTGGAAAACAGTACAGAAAGCTGAAAAATAATCGCAATTTGGAGAGAATATGAAAACATTGGGATTTCTGGGCGTAGCGCATATCCACACACCTGATTTTGTCAAACGCATCTTGGCGCGCCCCGATCAATTTGTCGTGAAAGCCGTCTGGGATGATCAACCAGCGCGGGCGAAGGTCGCTGCCGATCATATCGCTTGCTCGATGGTCGATCATTACAGCGCCATTTTGAATGATGAGGCGATCGATGCGGTCATCGTCAACTCGGAGACGGCGCTGCATCGTGAATTGGTGGAAGGGGCGGCGGCCGCGGGTAAGCACCTCTTCGTGGAAAAGCCGCTCGCGATCCATGCCAGCGATGCTTATGCTATGCAACGGGCGATTGATGCTGCTGGCGTCATCTTCCACATCGGTCATTTTATGCGCAGTTATCCCTTCAATCGTGTGCTCAAGCGGCTGATCGATGATGGTGCTTTGGGTAAAATCACGCGCATCCGCCACTCTAATGTGCACCACGGCGCCATTGCTGGCTGGTTTGATGTCGGCCTAGGTTGGTACGAGGATGGCTGGTCATGGATGACTAATATTGAGCGGGCTGGCGTCGGTGGCTTTGGCGACCTGGGCGCGCATTCCCTCGATATCCTGATGTGGTTGCTGGGCGATGTCGAGCTTGTCACTGCGCAGTTGGGCAATTTGCTGGGCAAATACCCCTGCGATGAATACGGCGAGGGCATGCTGCGCTTCCGCAATGGGGCTATCGGGAGCTTGGCGGCCGGCTGGACCGATGTCTTGCGTCCACTGCCGATTCTTGTCAGCGGGACGGAAGGCATCGCCTATGTTGACGATGGAAAATTGTTTCTAAAGTCGGATAATTTGCCTGGGGCGGATGGCGGCGAATGGACGGACCTGCCCGATCCGCTGCCGCATGCCTTCGACCTATTTCTCGATGCGCTAAACGGCGAGGATGTGCAATTGATCTCAGCGAAAGAAGCGGCGGACCGCAGCGCCGTGATGGAAGCATTTTACCAAGCTGCGGAAACCAATTCCTGGGTCCAACCCAGAACATCATAAGAAGGAGCGAAAACAAATGAGTACCTTAAAAGTCGGTGTCATCGGTGTTGGCGGGATCGCGCGGACGCATATGCCGGGCTGGGCGGCTTCGCCCCATGCCGAAGTCGTCGCCGGGGCGGATTTGCTGCCGGCGGCATTGGAGCGCTGGGGGACGGATTGGAATATCGGCCGGCTGGAAACCGACAGCGCCGCGCTGCTCAATGACCCGGATATCGATATCATCGATGTCTGTACACCGAATATGTATCACACTGAACTGACCATCGCCGCGCTGGAAGCTGGCAAGCATGTCATCTGTGAAAAGCCGCTAGCGCCCACCCCCGCCGATGTGCAGCGTATGATCGACGCTCGTGACCGCAGTGGCAAGATGCTGATGACCGCGCAACACTTCCGCTTCAGCGGTCGCTCAAAGGCGATGAAAGCCGAAATCGAAGCGGGCGCCTTGGGAGAGATCTATCACGCTCGCAGTTGGATGCTGCGCCGCACTGCTATCCCCACTCGTCTCGGTTTCCTGCTCAAGAAACATAGTGGCGGTGGCGCTACTATCGATATCGGCGTGCATATCCTCGACTTGACGCTGTGGTTTATGGGCAATCCCAAACCAATCTCGGTTACTGGCGTTGCGCGCAAGAAACTGGCTGCTAATCCCAAGGCATTCGGCTTGTGGGATTATCTGGTGAATGTGCCGCAGGAAATGGATGTCGAAGAATTGGCGCTGGCATTCGTGCGCTTCGAGACGGGGGCGACGCTGGTGCTCGAAGTTAGCTGGATGTTGCACCATGATACCCAGGGTGAAGACATGCAGATGTGGCTTTATGGCGACAAGGGCGGCTCGCACTGGCCCAAATGTGAGATCTATCATACCAATTATGAGACCAAACAATTGTACAATCGCAGCCTGCAACTGACGCGCGACTTTGCCGAGGCCCATGCCCAGGAGTGCATCGAATTCGCCCAGGCGATTGTCGATGGCGCACCCTCGCCGGTGCCCGCCGAACAATCGATGCAAGTGATGCAGATCCTGAATGCCATCTACGAGAGCGAGCAAACGGGCAAAGAAGTCTTGCTCTAGCGTCATATATATTCCCCTCTCAAGGCGCTTAGCCGGTGCCTTAGAGAAGGGGATTTTCGCTCGAATACAAAAGCAGAAACCGTTGGGGGAGCTTGTATGCGCTTGTCATCGATCGCACTCGCTCAAGCTCTGCTTATGCTATCGCTGCTGAGCGCCTGCGGTAGTATGGTGCCTCCATCCGAAGCAAACCCGCAACCTGATCATCCAGTCGCTGGCAGGTGGTCGCTGGAATACACTGGCAGCTGCACGGGGCGCGAAGCCGAATCTATCCTGATCACGCGGTTGGATCAAGAGGAGATCGTCTTTGACGAGTTCCGCTTGCTGCCTGACGAGCAGGGGCATTACAGCGGGGGCGCCAATTTCATCGCGCCAATGCCGGTCGATGGCCGTGAGATCGGTTACAGCGTTGCCTATCAACTGAGCAGGACCGAGGACGGCGGTTTCATCGGTAGCGAGACCGTTGTGGAAGGTGGCGGACACGGTATCGACTGCCCGGTTGAACTGCGCTATATCGGGGAAAATTAGCCGATGGGCTATCGCGAGACAGCGCAGCCACTTCTGCCCAGGACCAAACCGGAAGTGCCGGCGGGGCAGCCGGATATCTATCCCAGCCACAAGATTATGAGCGGTGCCATCGAAACTGGTTATATGGCTTTGGCAGGGCGAATCGCCGGGCATCCGCTGGTATTGATTGATGGCTACATCGGCATCTTTTGGGAAGAAATACGCCAGTCCTTGCAAGCCGCTGGCATCCGCGCAAACTGGATCGCCACGTCAGAGCTGCTCAAGCCGGCGGACGCAATTGATGAGATGCTCGCGCCCTACCTCGGCGGGGATGATCCCTTGTTTGGCAAGCGCTACCCGGGCAGCTTGGAGGATTTCTTCCGCCCGGCAAGCGGAGTAATGGAGCAAGGCTCGGCGGAAAACCCCAGCATCATCTATGGTCTTGGCGCCTTTCTTTTTGGCGAAGGTTATCGCGTCTATATCGACCTGCCGAAGAATGAAACGCAGTATCGTTCGCGGGCCGGTGTGCTACGCAACTTGGGCGCGGAGTTTCTTGAAGATCCCAAGCAACAGTACAAGCGCATGTTCTTCGTCGATTGGATTGCGCTTAACCGACATAAAGCCGATTATGTCGCGCAGATTGATCTTTTCGTCGATGGTCAGGATGCTGCGCTGCCGCGGTTACTCGCCGGCGATGATGTGCGAGCGACTTTCGATCAAATGCTGCGCACTGTCTTTCGTGTGCGCCCCTGGTTTGAGCCGGGCGTATGGGGCGGGCAATGGCTAAGAGCGAATATACCCGGGCTGGCGCAACAAGTGCCGAACTATGCCTGGTCTTTCGAGATGATCGCGCCGGAACAGGGCATCATTCTCGAGAATGATAGCGCACTGCTGGAACTGTCTTATGACTGGCTGCAATATCACGATAACGAGGCTGTGCTGGGCGCGTATGCCAAATATTTTGGTCATGAGTTTCCGATACGCTTCGATTTTCTCGATACGATTCACGGCGGCAATCTGTCGCTGCAATGTCATCCGCGCCAGTCATTCATCCGTGAGCACTTTGGCGAACATTTCACCCAAGACGAGACTTACTATATTTTCGCCGCCGGTGATGACGCCTGTGTCTATTTGGGCTTCCAAGCGGGGATCGATCCCGCTGCGTTTCGACAAGCGTTGGAAGATAGCCAGGGCGGAAGCTACAAGCTAGAGGTCGAGCGTTATGTGCAGCGGCATCCGGCGGCGGTTGGCGATCTCTTCTTGATCCCGCATGGAACGGTACATTCCGCTGGCGCTGGCAATGTGGTGCTGGAGATTAGTGCCACGCCCTATATCTTCACCTTCAAACTCTACGATTGGCTGCGGCTGGGTTTGGATGGTAATCCGCGACCGCTTAATCTGGAGCGGGCTTTCGCTAATTTGGATTTCAGCGCGCAAGGCGATGCTGTGGGGCAGCTGTTGTCAAAGCCGATACTCCTGCATGAGGACGGGAATTGCCGGGTCGAGCAATTGCCGACGCACGCCAAACATTTCTACGATATTCAGCGCCTCACCCTGGGTGGGTCGATGGAGTGCGAGACGGAAGATTCGGTGCAAGTCATGATGGTGACGGCGGGTGACGGCGTATTACTGGACACCGTTGGCTTGGAAGCGCCACGGACTTACCATTTTGCTGAGACCTTTATTGTGCCGGCGGCTTGCGGGAATTTTCGATTGAGCGCACTGGGCGGGGCGCCAGTCACCGTGATTCGAGCCTATTTGCGCCGCGAATGGTTTAGCAGGACTGAAAACCAGTGGCTGCGGTCTCATGGTTGATGGCGCATAATCACTCCACCGGATAGGCGATGGTGGTGATCAAGCTGTCGATCTGCCCGGCGCTAGCATACATACGCGAATACTGCACCACGATTGGCACATCGCTGCGCAGCCGGATGCCATAAGGCACATCAAAGGGAATTTGATAGCCGCCAATCTGTTCTGGCTTGTCGAGGCGGACATGTGGGCAGCGTTTGGCTGGCACAGTTATGGCAATTCCTTCGACTGCTTCTCGATCTTCGAAAAAGAAATCGAAGATGACATGGGCATCATCTGGGCTGGCGTTGAGAATACAGATGGATTCGTGGTTCTTGTTGATGGGGTCATCATCGGCGGGCGCCGCCAAATAGGCATCGGGGATTAGCCAAGTCAAAGCGCCGTTGGTGGGCATAAGAGTTTCTCCGGGGTAGGTGAGCTCATCAGTTCAGTACCGAGGGATATTCTAGCTGCTGGTCCCGTCTTCGACAAACAACTTGCGTCGATAGATCTCATCGGGTCGCCGATAGATATGCCAGATCTCATCTGGTGGCAAGTGGGTTGGCTTCCCCGTCATCAATGCGCCGAGATAAATTCGCGCGCTTTTGACCGCCATTGCGGTGATGTTGAGGATCTCGGTCGGCGTATCGCCCAAGGCAATCATGCCATGGTTCTCCAGTAAGATTAGCTTCGGCGCTTCATCATGCGCTTTGATGTATTCGCGTACACGCTCGCGCATTACCAGTGCCAACGGCAAACCGGGATCGGCATATGGCACCAACGCCGACTGTGGTCCACAAAGCACTATTTCATCGGGGAAGCGTCGTTGAGTAGCGAAGTCGGCGGTGTATTCGCTGCACATCAGTTGGTTGATGGCGGTGGGGTGGGTATGCCCGACAAAGGCGACATCACATTCATGCAGCAGCATGGCATGAAAACTCACTTCGACCGAGGGACGCCGATCGTCCGCTGGCTCGATTCTTGCTACTTGTGTGAGCGCTTTCTCTTCGCTCAGCGTCGCCGGGGGATCATCCAGCAAAGCCAGAACGGGCGCCAATTGCAGGGTGACGAAGCCGCGCTCGCTGATGTCTTGCATCTGATGGCCGCTGGCTTTAACGGTGAAGCTGTCGCTGTCCAAGCGCATGGAAGTGTTGCCCTCGCCGATGATGACGTAATCCATGGTGGGATCGCCTAGCTGGCGAGTCATCTCGATGAGGGCATTAAGTTTTTGCTGCAAAGCTATTACCTTGTGCTTGGACCGGCAGCCCCTCCCCGAGGCTTGATTCTGCGAGCCGGAGGAGGGGGAGCCTGTCTTGGTAGAGCTCGCTTAGAAATCGAAGCCGTCGATATTGTCGAGGTTGTAGACGAAGGGTGGGCCAAGCAGGATTTCACTGCCATTGACCACCATCAATTCGCCCAGGCGCCCCGCCATCACCGAAGCATCGCCGGGGTTCAATTCGCCATCGACCACGGCGCGCATGACATAAACTGCCGCGTAACCTAGGTCGACCGGATTCCAAAGAATGACATCGCGGACACAGCCTTCGCTGACGTAGGGCTTCATGGCGTTTGGCGTTGCCAAGCCGACCACAGCCACATCTTCACAGAGACCAGCTTGCTGCACGGCATCGGCGCTGTTAGGCGTGGCAACCGAGGTCATGGTGAACAAGCCGTCCAGATCCTCGCCGTATTTGTTGATCAACGTCTGCGCCTGCTGGAAGCTGAGGACGGCGTCTTCTTGCGCTTCTAGGGTTTCCAGCCATTCGAGATCGGGATAGCAATGGCCCGCGTATGCCCACATCTCGGCGATCCAGCGGGCTTGATTCGGCGTGGTGAAGGTCGAGGTGACGATGCCGAAGGAAGCGTCGTCCCCCTTTTGATCGACCAGACTATCGATTAGCGATTTGGCGATGCCGTTGAATTCAGCCTGGTTGACGAACCATTCACGGGCATCTGGTTCGGAGTTGGCATCGTAGCCGACCACGTGGATACCGGATTCCAGCGCCTTGCGCAGTACCGGCGCGATGGCGACCGGATCATTGGCGGCGAAGAGGATGCCGTCCACGCCCTGGGTGATGTAGCTGTCGATAACTTGGATCTGGTCATCGATATTGGCTTCGGTTGGGGCATCAGTAGTGACGGAAACATTGCCCAGTTCTTCAGCCGCTTCTTGCTGACCTTGGGTGGTCGCGGCGAAATAGCCGATACCAACCAGCTTCGGCACGTCAACTAATACGATGTCCATGCCAGCCATATCATCGCCCATGGCCACCATGCCGCCATCGTATTCCATCATTTCCATCTCTTCTTCCATATCGTCGCCCTCGTCTTCCATCATCTCGTCGCCCATACCACAAGCGAGCGGGTTGACATCGAGGTCGTCGGCGCCGTCCCAGCGGTCTTGCGCGCTGAGCGGCATGCTGACCAGCGCCAGCAATAGCGCCAGTATCAGGGTAATTGCAGTGATTCTTTTCATGATTTTGTCTCCAAAACACTGAATGGGTAAACGGATTTGAGTAGTGCTATTATTCTCTTGCGCCTGCCGCACCTCCTTTCTTGGTTGATGATCCCTGGCAGGTCGATCTATCCTTCGCTTCTCCTGCCCTGGATGAAGTTATTAACCAGTATAGCAAAGATAAGCACGCTGCCGATTACTACAATGGTAGCATCGCTGGTGACGCCGGTTAATGCCAAGCCATTTTTCAGCAATTGGATGAGCACGACGCCGATGATGGTGCCGGGAATGGAGCCGGTGCCGCCGAAGATACTGGTCCCGCCCAGGACGACCGCGGCGATGACATCCAGCTCGAAGCCGGTGCCCATATCCGAGCGGGTGGTGCTAACGCGCGAGACGAAAATATAACCCGCTACTGCTGACATAAATCCGGAAAATGTGTAGATGAACAGCAAATAGCGATTTACCGTCAGCCCGCTGAAGCGCGCGCCCGTTTCATTATTGCCAATCGCATACAGAGCGCGCCCCAAGCTAGTGCGCGCCAGGATGATGCCGAAGACGATGACCGCGATGATCAGCAGCCAAAGTTGCGTTGGTATGCCCAGGAAATCTCCTTGACCGAGCTGGAAGAACCATTCGGGATAACCGCGTGCCGACCGCGCTTCGCTGATGCCTTCCGCCAGCCCACGGTAGAGCGCCAAGGTGGCCAGCGTCATAATCAGCGGGGGGACACCAATGCGCACGATAAATAATCCATTGACGAAACCGGCGAGTGTACCGCTGAGTAAGCCAGTGATGATCGCCAATTCCAGCGGAAAACCCAACTCCTGCCAGGTCCAGCCGAGCACGATAGCGGTCAAACCTAATATTGAGCCGACCGAGAGATCAATGCCCCCGGTGATGATGATGTAGGTCATCGGGATAGCGATCAACCCGATTTCGGTCATGAATCTGCCCTGCTGCAACAAGTTGTCCACAGTCAGGAATTTATCCGTGCGCGTCGATAGAAAGAGCACCGACACCAGCATGATGATGAACAAGACACCTTCCTGGCTGACGAGTAGCTGACGCAGCTTGTCCAGGATTGAAAGCTCTTGCGTGGTGGATTTTCCTCTTTGCACCTTGCCCATCCTCCTACAAGCGTTAGCGCCGACGGCGTAACAGATCCGCCAGCACAGTCACCAGGATCAGCAAACCCTGCACGGCTTTCAGCCAGAAGGGCGAAACATTGATAAATATCATGGCTGAACGGATGAAGTTCAGCAAGAGTGTCGCCATGGTCGAACCGATGGCGGTGCCGGTGCCGCCCAGGATGCTGACGCCGCCGACTACTGATGCCGTGATTACCGATAGCTCCAGCGCTGGTGGCGGGGTCGCCTGGATGATATTAAATTGGGTCGAATACATCACGCTCGCGATGCCGATGAAAACGCCGTTGAGGATGAAGACCGTCATCAGCAGGCGCTTCTGTGATAAACCGGAAAGCCGCGCCGCTTCCGCATTGCCGCCCAAGGCATAGAAGGCGCGCCCCGTCGCGCTATAGCGCATCCACAACACCACAACAATTGTCAATACGACCATGATGATGATCGGCATGGGGATGCCCAGGGGTCTCATCTGCGACAGGAAATAATCCGCCGGCATATCTCGCACGCGCTCGCCACCGGCCCAGATGATCAAGATGCCCTTGATGATGCTCAACATGCCCAGGGTGACCACAATTGAAGGTATGCGCAGATAAGCGACCAGGAAGCCGATGAAAGCGCCGAAGCCACCGCCAACGATCAAGGGCGCCAGCCAAGCGATCGGCGTGGGCGCGCCGGATACCACCAGTCGCCCGCTGATCACCGCCAACAGCCCCACCAGCGATCCCACGGAGATATCGATGTTGCCGGTGATGATCACCATCGTCATGCCCAGCGCCGCCACCGCAATATAAGCATTGCCTTGCAAAATATCGGAGATATTACGCTCCTGCAGAAAGCGCGGATTCACAATACCAACCACGAAGATCAGCAGCAACAAGCCAAAGAGGATAACACTCTCTTGGTTGCCGAAGAGTTTTGTGATGCGGTAGCGCTCCGGGCTTGGTCCCCGCGGGAGCAGGATTTGCAAGATGCTGAGCAGGCCAGCAGCGAGCATGATCCAAAATGCGCTGTCCATATCCCCCAGGAAGGTCGCTTCTTCGGCGGCGTAATCGCGGAAGAAGTTGATGTAATAGACCAGCACCAATAAACCGGCTGCGCTCATCAACAGCGAGATGGCGCGGCTGGCGCCCGGCACGATCACATTCCAGATGCCCAAGAGCAGAATACCCAAACCCGCCAGCGGGATAACTTCCAGCCCGGTCTTAAAAAGATCTAGCTCATTGGCTTTCTTGCTCTCGGTCAGCACGGCAACGGTCGAGGGACCGCGCTCCGGCTGCACCACAAATGGTAGGAAGAAATAAGCGCCGATGATGACTAGCGCCAGCGCGATGCCAATGAAATGCAACGGACGCCGCGAAAGAAGGGCTCCTTTTGGCTTGCTCATAGACCCGCCCCGGCAGCTTGCCGCGCTTCTTCGCTCATCATGGCATGGGCGATGATTTCTTGTGTGGCTTGCTCACGCCCAAATTCGCCGACCAGATGCCCCTCCCGCATGACCAGGATGCGGTCACTCATGCCCAGGATCTCGGGCAATTCGCTGGAAATCATCAGTATCGCCAAGCCTTCTTCAGCTGCCAGTTGGCTCATCAAGCGGTGTATTTCCGACTTGGCGCCAACATCGACGCCCCGGGTCGGCTCGTCCATTATCAGTAGTTTGGGATTGCTCGCCAGCCATTTGCTGACCACCACTTTCTGTTGATTGCCGCCAGAGAGCTTGTTGGCAACCTGTTCCGGACCGGTGGCGCGGATGCTAAGTTGCTCAATCGAATGATTCGCCAGCAGTCGCTCTTTGGCGCGATTGATGAAGCTGTTATTGGAGACTGATTCCAACACCGCCATCGAAGTGTTTTCGCGGATGGTCATCTCGCGGATTAGCCCCTGGTGTCCGCGGTCTTCCGGCACATAGCCGATGCCATGATCTACCGCTTCCGATGGACGGCTGATCTTGACCGGCTCGCCATTCAGCAGGATTTCGCCAGATTCGGCCGGCAGTACGCCGAAGATCACTTGAGCGGTCTCGCTGCGGCCCGAGCCAACCAAACCAGCCAGCCCAACAATTTCACCAGCCCGCACGTTGAAAGAGATATCGCGGGTCAGTGGTGGGCGATTGAGATTCCGCACTTCCAGCACTACTTCGCCGATTTCCGCTGGCTGTTTGGGGAAGAGATTTTCAATGGTGCGCCCGACCATCATGCTAATCAGCGCGCCTTCGTTAGTATCTTTGACATCCTGCGTGCCGATATATTCGCCATCGCGCAATACTGTGACCCGGTCCGCCAATTCGAAGACTTCGTTGAGGCGATGGCTGATGTAGATAATGCTGACCCCGCGCTCACGCAGCAGGCGCACGATGCTGAACAATTGCTCGACATCGCTTTCGGTCAGGGCGGCTGTCGGTTCGTCCATGATCAGAATTTGCGCATCGAGAGACAGGGCTTTGGCGATCTCCACCCGTTGGCGATTGCCGACATTGAGGGTGCCTACCTTCGCGCCCACATCGAGATTGTGGATATTAAGCTCCGCAAGCAGCGCTTCCGCCTCCGCTTCCATTCGCTCCCAGTCGATAGTTTGGAAGAAAAAACGTTGCTTTGTCGGCGCATGTCCCATGAAAATGTTTTCAGCCACGGAAAGTTCTGGATACAAACCAAGTTCCTGATAAATAGTGGCGATGCCGGCGCCATGTGCCTCGCGCGGGTTATTGAAGTGGACACGCTGACCATCGAGCAGGATTTCGCCAGTATCGGGTTGGTAAACGCCGGAGATGATCTTGATCATAGTGGATTTGCCGGCGCCATTCTCGCCGATCAGGGCATGCACTTCGCCCCGCCGGACCTCAAACTGCGCATCCTTCAAGGCATGCACGCCAGGGAAGTATTTATTGATCTCCCGCAGTTCCAGCAAGGTATCGCTCATCTGGTTTCCCCGCATGAAATGAATGTAAGCATTGTAACCCGCTAAGCTAATAAGGCGCAAAAACGCGGATAATTGTCATTCCAGATGGCGCTGTCCCGCGGTTGATAGAGCGTATTTTCCCGTGATTTACTGAGCAGCGCGCGGGCTTCGGCAACATCGCTTAACTCACCGATGGCGATGAGCTGAACAATGGCGTTGCCGGTGGCGGTGGCTTCGGCTGGTCCGGCGATCACCGGGCGCCCGATGGCATTCGCCGTCATTTGATTGAGCAGGGCATTGCGGGAGCCACCTCCGATGATATGCAAACGGTCGACCGCTCGACCCGACGCCGCGATCAACTGCTCCAGCACATAGCGATATTTGTAAGCCAGGCTGACATAGACAGTCGCCATCACCTCTGCCTCGGTCTGCGGCTCTGGCTGCCCGGTGCAGCGGCAGTATTCGATGACCCGCGCGGGCATATCCCCCGGCGGCAGGAAAATGGGATCATCCGGTTCAATGAATGCCTTAAAATGCTCCGCTTCTTCTACCATGGCGGTCAATTGTTGGAAGCTGTATTCCCGGCCGGCGGCTTGCCAGGTCGCCCGGCATTGATCCGCCACCCACAAGCCCATGATATTTTTCAAGAGACGGTAAGTGCCATCGTAGCCGCCTTCGTTGGTCACGTTGGCTTCATAAGTCGCATCGTTGATGATCGGCTCTGTCAACTCCAAGCCCAGCAGACTCCAGGTGCCGCTGCTTAGATAAGCGTAATTTTCCGTGGTGGAGGGGACGGCGACTACCGCGCTGCCGGTGTCATGACAAGCGGGCACGATCACATCAATGCCTTGGTAGCTGCCGATCTTGGTGCCCGGCGCTACGATCGGCGTCAGGATATCCGTTGGTATGCCAACCGCCGCCATGATCTCCCGATCCCAATCGCCCAGCTTCGGGTTGTATAGCTGCATGGTGGTCGCTTCGGTGAATTCACAGGTTTTTGAGCCAGTCAGCCAATAATTGAACAGGTCGGCGATTGTCAGCAGAGTCGCGGCATGATCCAGCAGTGGGCTGCCATCGCGGATGCTGGCTGCCAGTTGATAGAGCGCGTTGAGTGGCATGAATTGAATGCCAGTGCGTTGGAAGATCTCGCGGCGGGGCATACGCTCGAAGACCCATTCCATGGCGCCGTTAGTGCGGGGGTCGCGGTAGTGAACGGGGTTCGCCAGCAATTCACCCGCGCGGTCCAGCAGCGCGTAATCCACCCCCCAGCAATCCAAGCCGATGGAGACGGCTTCGGTCACTTTGTTGATGCCGGTCGTAATTTCCTGCCAGAGGCGGAGCACATCCCAATGGAGGAGGTTGGTCGTCTGCACGGGGATATTGGGAAAGCGATGGACTTCTTCCAGCTGAAGCTGCGCGCCATCAAAAGCGACATCCATCACTCGCCCAGATGTCGCGCCCAGGTCAATTGCGATGACGTGTTTGGCGCTCACCGGCGACTCCAAACCTGGCACAGTCGCTTTGCTGCGCGCTTCATGTTGGCGATGCGCCGCGGTGTTTTGTGAAGTTCTTCAGAAATCATAAAAGCGAGTGCGTTTTTGCAAGACTAAGGACGATACGCGATCATAAAAGAATATCAGCCATTATAAACATATCGGCGAGTTTTGTCATATTATTTGCCTGCCCGCTCGATCTGCCGCACGAGGTCAACCGTAAATGCTTCCATAGTCGTGATATGCGCATCCGCCAGCGCCAAAATGTCATCCGGCAATGGATAATCGGGGCTGGGCGCCGCCACCGCGAACATGTCCGCCGCCTTTAACGAGCGCAAGCCATTGGCGGAATCTTCAATGCCGAGGCTGACCGCAGGCGAAACCCCCAGCTCTTTCAGCGCTTTGAGGTAGATATCCGGCGCTGGTTTGCCGCGTGGCACTTCATCGCCATAAATCATCACTTCAAAGATCTGGTCCAGACCGGTGATGCGCAAAACCGCTTTGATGATGTCAGTTGGCGAGCCGGATGCCAAGCCTACCCGAAAATGCTGCTTCATCTGTCTCACCGACTCTAGGGCGCCGGGGCGGGTTGGCATGCGCTCTTCGTAATGGACGATCACCCGCGCTTTCATTTCGGCGATGATCTCCTCGATGGATTCATCCAGCTCGAGCTGCTCTTGCATCACTTGCGCCCAACCGACTGTGCTGCGCCCCATCGCCAGCCGCTGAAAGGCATCGGTCCAGATTTTGCCGCGGTCGCTGGCGAACTCGATGCGGGATTTGTCCCAATACACTTCGCTATCGACCAGCACGCCATCCATGTCAAAAATTACCGCTTCGATGGGCATAGGCTCATCCTCGGTTCGCTTGCCGGTATCGGGAGAAAATCGCTATATCGTTTGGTCCGCCGGTGGATCCACCACGCCGATGGTCAGCAGAATATTGGCGTAGATACGTTGCTCGCCAGTAGCGATCACCAAGCAACAATTGTCCTTTTTCGCTTCAGCATAAAAGTCGAAGCGCTCCAGCGGCCTCAGCTCGATATCATCTGGCAGTAGCTGGCGAAAGTCTTGATAGATGCTTGGCTCGGCGCCATCATCGCGACGCATGACATGGGCGGCTTCCACGGGCGTAACACTCAATATCGCTTCCATCACATCGGTGACAGTCACCTGCCCCGGCGCCAAGTTGAGATATACCCGTTGCGCCGCCGGGTTGGCATGGGTGGCGAAGGGATAATTGCCATCGGGTATCAAGATGGTGGCGCCGTGCCCGGCTGTGCCCAAAGCGTGAAGGATCTGCGGGTGAATCAGTTTTCCAGTTAACATGAGGTTCTCCCATAAGGTTGTTAATTAAATACGTTGGGCAAGTATCCCTGCCGGGCATCGCTCCTGTTCCAGGGGCACTCACAGTTTCTTAATGCGATCGCCCACTTTGATTTCGCCATCTTCGATGACACGGGCGTAGACCCCACGCCGTCGTTCCTGTTTGCCTTCTTCAGACATCACCCACTTGCGCGCGGACGCCCCAAAACGACGGGCGAACTTGTTGCAGCCGGTGTGCGGCAACTGCGAAATCTCCATCAGGACCTCGCCGATTTGCAGGCGCGTACCGGGCGGCAGGTTCTCCTGGGAAATATCGAGGTCGACGAAGAGTTGATCGCCCGCCTCTGCCCAGCGGGTCTTTTCCCCCGTGAGCAAGTGAATCAGCCGACTGTTCATTAGCGTGATCTGCGCTTCCGGGTTGGCACTGCGCCGCAGCCAATCATCACCGGCCAGCCCGGCTTCGGCCGTGAAAGTGGCACGCTGCAGCTCTTCCCGCTGCTCTGGCAGGGGCCGGCGCACGATCAGTTCAACCGTGCCATCGTCTTGCGGCGAGCGCTCCAGTTGTTCCCAGCGCGCTTCTAATTCTGAAAATGTCAAGGTGACTGCCATCATGATCTCCCGAAAACTATTGAGTCTATACCTGGCAACTATACGCCAAAATGCGCAAAATGTCTTGCCATTTCTAATCATGCTCGGCGGGAATGGGCATAGCTAAAGATATTTGAGGCTGCTACTCTCATACCTGTTCGATGATTCTATAATTGATGCTGAGGAATGGAGGGCAAAAGAGATGACGGTTGAACACAGACGCTTAGGCAAACACGGTGTACTGGTCAGCAACCTGTGCCTGGGGACGATGAATTTTGGCTGGCACAGTTCAAAAGAGGAAAGCTTCGCGATCATGGATCGGGCGCTGGAATTGGGTATCAACTTCTTTGATACCGCCGATGTCTATGGTCGGCAGGTCGAATATGGCTTGACTGAGGAGATCATCGGTCAGTGGTTCGCGCAAGGAGGTGGGCGGCGTGATGCGGTCGTCCTGGCGACCAAGGTCTACAACCCCGTTAGTCGCAAGGAATACCTAGCCGAACCCAACCGAGATTTGCGCAGTCTATCCGCCTATAAGATTCGCAAGCATTGCGAAGGCAGCTTGTCTCGCTTGCAAACCGCTTGCATCGATATCTACCAGATGCACCATGTCGACCGCGATTGTCCTTGGGATGAGACCTGGAATGCCTTCCAAAGCCTGGTCACGCAGGGCAAAGTGGTTTATGTCGGCTCGAGCAATTTTGCCGGCTGGGATATTGCCACCGCCTGCCAGGAAGCCGCTCGACGCCATATGACCGGCTTGGTCAGCGAACAGAGCATCTATCACCTCGATAATCGCGCCATTGAGCTGGAAGTCATTCCCGCCTGTCGTCACTACGGCTTGGGATTAATCCCCTGGAGTCCTTTGGCTGGTGGTTTGCTGGGTGGCGCTCTGGAAAAGATCGAGACGGGAAGGCGCAGTGATCCTGGTTTGCTGGCGCGGGTAGAAGAGAAACGCCCACAGCTGGAAGCCTATGAGGAGCTCTGCCGCGAAATTGGCCACCCACCCGGTGAAGTCGCATTGGCATGGCTCTTGCATAATCCCGCGGTGACGGCTCCCATCATTGGTCCCCGTACAATGGAGCAGTTGGAAAGCGCCGTCCGCGCCACCGAAATCAGCTTAGATGCCGCTACACTGGCGAAGCTGGGTGAGATCTTCCCTGGTCCCGGTGGGGAAGCGCCAAAAGCTTACGCTTGGTAAGTATCACATAACAATTTGTCACACGGTCTGTCGTTGCTCTGGGCACGTTGGGCTGGACAGAAATTCAGTTGCCGCTTAGTCCGCACGATATGGAAATGCCCTCTTTCTCTTTTGGTTGACCCGTGCTGGCACGGTGGTCCTGGTGCCAGGAGCGCTCGATTCACCGACCAGGACTATAGCGCCAAGTGTTTCGGCGATGGTTCCGGCCGGCTGCCCGATCACCGCGACGGGTCATCTCAAACTGCGGGCTGCCGCGTCTTTGCAAGGTGAATTGCTGGGTTATGTCCCGCGGGGATCGAACTTGGGTGCTCTCTCGCGGACGACGTATTGGTTCCAAGTCAGTTACCTCGGTGTAACCGGCTGGATCGGCGGCAAGTATGTCGCGGCGGGGGATTGCTAGCGAGAGCAAGATCCTACCATCAAACTAGCTTGGGATGATTGGCGACCCTGTTGGTCTCGGTCGCCATACTCTACCCTTCGGTAGCCACCAACAACGCAATTTACAGCTATGGCGACTGTTCACAGCGCTGGCAGCTTAGTTTTGCCGGTGTTTTTGGCGGTCAACTTCACTAGGCGCATTTGACAATTTATCTGCACTTGACAAGAAAAATTTTTGTTGTATAATAAATTCAGAATATCTTGAACAGTCAGTAAATACAATCAGGAGGAAATAGAATGAATCGCATTGTCCTAGTATGTCTAAGTATCGGGCTGCTTCTCTTGGCTTTGCCTGCTTTTGCCGACCAGCACGAAAACACTATCGCCGATATTGTGGTCGCCGCCAGCCAAGCCGAAGAGCCGGAATTCACGACCTTGCTCGCTGCTGTTAGCGCTGCCGACCCTACCATCCTCGCCGCTTTGGCGGATGCGGACGCTGAACTGACGGTCTTCGCGCCGACCGACGCTGCTTTTGCTGCTTTGAGCGAAGCTATTGGAGCCGAAGCTCTAACTGAGATTCTGTCTGAAGAAGGGACAGCTCGCCTCAATGAGATCTTGCTTTATCACGTACTCGATGGCGCTGTTGGCTCGGCAGATGTAGTTGCTGGTCTACAAGGCGCCCAGGCGGATGATATGGGCCACGTCAGATTCCCGGTGGTGACGCTCAGCGGGCAGTCATTTGATGTTGCCGGCACAATGGGAGACGAGGGGCTCGATCTGGGAGCTGGTATCACCATCGCCGAAGCCAACCTCGTTTTGGAGATGATTGATATTCAAGCCAGCAATGGTGTCATCCACGTCATTGACGCGGTGATTCTGCCGGAGTTGCGCACGATTGCTGATATTGTGGTCGAATTGGCTGGGGCAGAAACTCCCGAGTTTACCACTTTGCTGACGGCTGTCGGCGCCGCAGATCCGGCTGTGCTGGAATTGCTGTCGGACGCCAGCGCTGCTCTAACAGTCTTTGCGCCAGTTGATGCTGCTTTCGCTGCTGTCGACGGTTTGGAAGATATCGTTGCCGACCAGGCTTTGCTCACTACCATTCTGCAGTATCATGTCTTCCCCGGTACTGTCTATAGCTTCCAAATCGGCGATTTGCTTGATGACATGGGGCAAGTTGCCATCGGCATGGCGAATGGCAGCGATGCAACTATTTCCGTCACGGACATGGGGGTTATGATTGACGGCGCCAACATCTTGCTTGACTTGGTGGACATTGAAGCCAGCAATGGTGTTATCCATGTCATCGATGCCGTGATCGTGCCCGCCGGATAAGCGCTCTCCGCGGGTTCGCCCGCTAAGATGCGCAAAGCCCTTGACAAATAGATGTCGAGGGCTTTTTTATTTCTGGTAGGCTTGCCACAGCAGCTCGGCAATGTGCATCACCGGTAGCGCGCTTTGTTGATTTGAGAGTTGCTGACGCAATTGCGTGATACAGCCGATATTGCCGGAGACCACCATATCTGGCGCGGCATCCAAGATGGTCGCTACTTTTCGCCGACCCAGTTCCGCGGCGATGGCGGGCTGGTCGATATTGTATGTACCTGCTGATCCGCAGCACATGCCCGCGTCAGCGATGGGCATCAGGCGCAGATTCTCGATCTGATTGAGCAGGCTACGTGGTTCAGCTTGATGCCCCTGGGCATGCAGCAAGTGGCAGGCATCTTGATAGACGACGCGAGTTTCCTCCGGCAAAGCGGGTGGCTGCCGCAATCCCAAGCTCGCCAGATAAGCGCTGAAATCCATCACTTTTCCCGCGAAGTCGCTGGCAAGATCCACATCTGGCTGCCCCTTGAACAAGAGCTCATAATCTTTGATGCCGGAGCCACAACCCGCTGCTGTGGTGATGATGGCATCAACATCTTTGGGGATCTGCCCAAAGTTGCGCCGGGCAATTCTTTGCGCTTGCTCTTCCGCGCCGACATGCAGCAAGATCGAAGCACAGCAGCCTTGCCCCGGCGGAATATGCACTTCGATGCCGTTGGCTGCCAGGACATGCGCTGCTGCATAACTGATCTCGGGCGCCAGCACTTGCTGCACGCAACCGAGCAGCAATGCCACTTTTCCACGTCGTTCGCCTTGTGCGGGCAACTTCGGCGGCAATGGCAGGGGAGGCGGCAACTTGTCCGGCAGCAAGCTGAGCATGGACGCGAAGGTCGCGGGCAGAGCTGGCAGCAGCGATTTGCCGATCTTTCCCGTCAGCGCCGCCAGCCGGAAACGCCTTGGATAAGGCAAGGTCTCGCAAACCAGTCGCCGCGCCAAGTTATCCAGAGGCGGGCGTTCACGCTCCTTTTCAGCCAAGGCGCGATAGCTCACCAGCAGGTCTCCATAAGCCACGCCGGAAGGACAAGCTGGCACACAAGCCATGCAACCGAGGCAACGATCGATATAAGGCTGGGCTTCCTCCGCGGTGATGCGCTCTTCCAGCACGTTTTTCATCAGGTAGATGCGACCCCGCGGCGAATCCATCTCCTCACCCAAGAGGTTGTAAGTGGGGCAGGCCGGCAGGCAGAAGCCACAATGCACGCAGTTTTCGATGGCAGTTGCCATCTCCGGCGCTCTCAGGTCTTCAGATTCAATCTGATGTCGCATAATTGTATGTAACCATCACTCTCAAGCGGTCGTGCAGGATGTTCGACACTGACCGCCAGTTTTGCTTTCACAATAATTTTGAGGCACAAAGGCATAGAGAAAACTTTCTTCGCCGTGATCTCTTCTAAACGAGCTTATTCTGCGGATCGAGCACCTGCTTGACGCGCTTCGCCAATACATTGTCGATCGGCTTACCGATGAGCGCGGCATCGACGACACCGCGCAAGCACAGCCCGCTCAAGCCTTGTTGCTTCAGCGCCATGTCCAGTACATCGCTGTCGTCTGTCGCCACCCAAGCAAGGTTGCCGCCGCTGCTGTAACGCCGCTGCAAGTTCGGGATCAGCGCATCAAAGTTGGGGATCTGCTTCGGTGACAGCACTACTTTGGCGAGAACCCCACGTCTTAGCTCTGCCAGCGGATTCCAAAGCGCCGTTGTATCATTGATTTCCTGCGCCTCCAGTGGGGTGCTCTCTTGTTTCATGCTGGCTTGGAAGCGCTCGCTGCGTTGCGGCAGCGTCTCGGCGAAACCAGCCAGCCGCGCCAGCAAGACCCAGCCTCCATCCAGCCTATCTGTATCTATCGGTTTGAAATCCAGCGCATCCAATTCATAGACACTTTGATTAATGAAATAAATGGCATTGAGCAACTCTTCCAGCCGCTGATACACGAAGCGCAGACTGCGAAAATGCGGCACATCGGGGAAGACTTTGAAAGTCAGCTCGGTCATAATGGCATACTGCCCCAAACTGCCGACCAGGAACTTGCTTAAATCGAAGCCGGCTGAGTTCTTCACTACCTTGCTACCAACGCGAAAAGCTCGCCCCAAGCCATCCACCACCGATGCCCCCAGGATGAAATCGCGGACACCGCCATAACGCAAGCGACGGGAACCGGCAAGGTTGGCAGCCACTGTGCCGCCGATGGTGGCGGATTCGGGCAGCAGCGGATCGAAAGGCAGGTACTGTCCTTCTTGCTGCAGCGCCGTCTGCAACTCCTTTATCGATGTGCCAGCTCGCACGGTTATTGTGTATTCGCTCGGTTGATAATCGATAATGCCGCTCAGCGACGATAGATCCGCCAAAGCCGCATCGAGCGCCGGCGGATGCAGCGCTGTCTTGCTGCCATTTCCGATCACATGGATGCGCGCGTGCTGGCGGACAAAGGCTTGAAGCTCGGCGACCGATTGCAATTTGCTGCTTGTCATTCGCGGGAAATCACTCCCTGCCGTTCCAGCGGGTGCATGCCATGTTGCTTCAGAGCTGGCGCCTCCCCACCGGGGAACATCTTGCCGCGATTAGCGATCTCTTTGGGATCGATGGCTCGCCGCAGCGTCTGCATGATATCCAGCTCTTCTTCAGTGAACATCGCCGGCATATAATCGCGCTTCTCCATACCGATGCCATGCTCGCCAGTGATCGAACCACCGAGTGAAATGCAAAGCGCTAGAATCTCGCCAGCCAGCGCTTCGGCCTTTTCCAGCGCGCCCGGCTCCCGCCCATCATATAAAATCAAGGGATGCAGGTTGCCATCACCCGCGTGGAAGACGTTTGCCACATCAAGCCCGTATTTGGTTTTCAGCACATTGATTTGAACCAGCGCTTCCCCCAGGCGACTGCGCGGCACAACACCATCTTGCACGATATAATCCGGGCTGAGGCGGCCCACAGCGGAAAAGGCACCTTTGCGCCCCTTCCAGATACGCGCTCGTTCTTCTTCGCTTTTCGCCATCCGAATCTCGAAAGCGCCCGAGTCTTCAATGATCTTGTGCAGCTGGTCAAACTCGGCGTTAACTTGCAGCGCTTCCCCCTCTAGCTCGACAATCAAGAGCGCTTCGGCATCGGGATAGTCTGCTTTAACGGAGGCTTCAGCTGCTTGGATCGCCAGCCGATCCATAATCTCCATCGCGCCGGGTAGGGTACCGGATGCCACTACTTTTGATACGGCATCACCCGCAGTACCCAAATCATCATAAGCCGCCAGCACCGTGCGGTACAACTCGGGCTGTGGCATCAAGCGCACGGTGATCTCCAGCGCGATGCCGAACAAGCCCTCCGAGCCGACGAATAAGCCGACCAGGTCGGGTCCAATGCCGACGCCGTCGATGCTTTCGCTGCCGAATTCTGTCACGGTGCCATCCGCCAGCACAACTTTCATGCCCAACACATGATTGCTGGTCATGCCATATTTCAGGCAGTGGGCGCCGCCGCTATTAAAGGCGATATTGCCGCCGATAGTGCAGATCGACTGGCTTGATGGATCCGGCGCATAATACAAACCATAAGGTTGCGCCGCTTCTGTGATGTGCAGGTTGATCACCCCCGGTTCGACCACGGCAATGCGCTGCTGCGGGTCAAGCTTTTTGATGCGGTTCAGACGATTCAAGCCGATAACCAAACCGTCGGCGATCGGCAATGAGCCGCCGGACAGGCTGGTGCCGCTGCCGCGCGCGACAAAGGGCACCCCCATCTCATGGCAAAGGCTCACGGTGTCGATGACTTCGGACTCGCTGGTGGGCAAGACCACTGCGCCGGGTTTGCTGTGGAAGGCGGTTAAAGCATCGGATTCATAAGGCAGCAACTCCACCTCGCGAGTCAGGATGCGCTCGGCGGGGTATATTGACCCTAACGCTTCAATAAAGGGATGGTTCATGACAAGTACAAACTCCGCATTGAGAAATTAGGTCACGGTCGATAATGCGGATACTGAGAACATTCCGAGGGTGCCACCTACCGATTATCCCGCAGCCTCCAAACGTAGCTCCACTTGTTTCGATAGCTTCCGCAAGGCTTGCTTGGTGATTTGCTTGGCTGCTACATCGAGCAGGCGCTGCCCGACAGCCGCGATCTTTCCGCCGATATGCGCATCGCCGGCATAGCGCATCACCGTCACATCGCCCTCTTGCTCCAGGCGGATGGTGCCTTCGCCGGTGACATGCCCGGCTGGTCCTTTGCCCTCGACGTGGATCGTATAGCTCTCTGGCGCATTAATATCCGCCAGTTGGAATCGTGCTTCAAACTTGGCATTGACTGGTCCTACCTTGGCCGCCAGTTTGCTCTCATACTGGTTCTCGCCAATTTCCTGCAAGCCCTTTGAGCCGGGGATAATGCTGCCCAAGACATCAATATCCATCAACACATCCCAGACCAATTCGCGCTGGGAATTAAAATCATAGCTGCCTTCAATGTGCATATTTACCTCCTGCCAGATACTGTCTTTTATCTTAATGGAAATTGGTCAGTTTTACGAATACTCGGTCCGTCCGCGCCGGGCAATCGCAAATATCTCTTCCTGAAAACACCGCGCGAGTTCATTTAACCGTTACCCACGCGCAAGATCACCTTGTTGATTCCCCGCTCATAAGCGAAATTGCTGGCATATGCTCGCGCTGTCTGCGCCAGGTCAAAGCGATGCGATACCAACTCTTCCAACCGGACTTGTCCCGATGTCGCCAGCTGTATCGCCCGCGGATAGGTATGCTTCATCCGCCGCGACATCATAATAGTCAAGCCCTTGCGCCGCGCCACCGAATGCTTCATCCGCAGCTTGTCATCTGGCGGGATGCCGACCAGCACCAAGCGCCCGCCATAACGCGCCATATCCGCAGCCTGCTGTACTGAGTGGTCCGCCCAAGCCGCTTCAATCGCGATATCGACGCCACGCCCGTTTGTGATGTCCATCAGCGCGTTCAGTGGATCACCTTCATCGACATTGATCGCCTGGGTTGCGCCCCAGTCTCGCGCTTTGTGCAGGCGCCAGTCGAATTTGTCAAAAACAAAAACCTGCGCCGCGCCCGATAGCGCCGCCAGCCGCGCGATCAGCAAGCCAACTGGACCAGCGCCAATCACCGCCACCGTGTTGCCGATACGCATCTTGCTGAGGTCAATCGCGTGGATCGCCACGCCCAAGGTTTCCAGCAGGGGACCAACATCATCGCTCAGCGAATCCGGCAAGGGGAAACAATTGCGGGCGCTGACAGTCATCTGCTCGCGTAGAGCGCCATCTTCGGGGAAGAGCCCATAAAAATAATGATGCGGACAAAGGTTCGGATGGCCCCCCTCACAGAGTTCGCAATGCCAGCAAGGCACGGCTGGTTCGACCGCCACACGCTGCCCCACTTGCAGCGGCTGATGGAGGCCATCAAGTGCATCCGCGCCAACCGCGGCAACCTCGCCCATAAATTCGTGCCCGAGTATGAATGGCTCGCTGGCGATGGTGTAGCCGATGCGCCCGGCTTCATACATGTGCAGATCACTGCCGCACAAGCCCACTGTGCGGATATTGAGTGTGACTTCGCCATTTTTGGGTGGTGGCGGTGCTGCTTCGGATTGGATGCGAATATCTTTCGGTCCATGCAATCGCGCAACTTGCATCGCCCGTCCTTTCAATCGCTCATAATATGTTTACCATAGCCAACTCATGGAAATAATAAAGGGCGGCTCTTTTTTTCGGCTTTTCACGCAAGTGTCTTGTTATGAATTTAATCACTGGTGCGCAAACGCGGATCCACAACATGATAGAGAACATCCACCAGCATGTTCATCAAAACATAGGCGAGCGCGACAAAAATAATGCCTCCCTGTACGACGGAATAATCACGCTCGAGGATGCCATCCAGCAACCAGGTGCCCATGCCCGGATAAGAAAAGACACGTTCCGTAATCACCGCGCCGCCCAGGATAGCGCCAAACTGCAAACCCTGTAAGGTGATGATTGGCAGCAGCGCGTTGCGCATGGCATGTTTCCAGATGACGCTGCGTTCGAACAAGCCTTTGGAGCGCGCTGTGCGAATATAGTCTGACCTTATCACTTCCAGCATGGCAGAGCGTGTCAGGCGGGCGACAAAACCTGCCGAAGTTAAGCCGATGGTTACGCCTGGCAAAATAAGATGTCGCAAATAGCTGGTGAAGGCTTCCCAATTTCCGCTGATGGGCAGGTCGATGAACATGAAATTGGTGATGACCTCATAAGCGACACCCGCGCCGATCCGCCCGCTTGTGGGTGTCCAGCGCAAGTTGATCGAAAAGAGGATGATCAACATGATACCGACCCAGAATATGGGTAGCGACAGCCCAAGTATGGAGAGGGTGCGGACGCTGTAATCGACCAGGCGATTGCGGATGGCTACTGAGGCGACGCCAGCCAGCACGCCAATACCGCTGCTGACAGCCAAAGAAACTATAGCCAGCTCAATTGTTGGTGGCATGCGTTCAAAAATCATGCGCCGAATTGGCACGCCGGTGCTCATCGTCAAGCCGAGATCCCCCCGTACCAGATTTGAGAGGAAGTTGAGGTATTGCTCGGTGATCGGGCGGTTCAAGCCCCAAACTGCCTCGACCTGCGCCAGCTGGCTCTTGTCCATCACCTGGTTTTGCACCGTCTGTATTGGGTTGCCCGGCACAATACGCAGCGCCAGGAAGGTCATGCTGCTGACCGCCCACAGCACAACTGGCAGCCAAATGAGTCGCTTGAGCAAATAGTGAATCATAGGGGCGCCAGCCGTCAGGCATTCTGTTGGCGCAGCTTCGGGTCGAGGTGGTCGCGCAAGCCATCGCCCATGTAGTTTACGCTGAGGACAGTGATGGTGATGATCAAGCCGGGAAACAAGGGCACGTGCGGGGCATCGAAGATTAACCGCTGTCCTTCCGCCACCATCATCCCCCAGTCGGGCAGGCCGGGTTCCACACCCAAGCCGATGAAATTGAGCGCCGATGCCGTGCCGATCGCTACCGCCAGCATCGCCGTAGCCTGCACGATGATCGGTGGAATCATGTTTGGGATGATATGTCTCCAAATAATGTGTGAATCCGAGGCGCCCAGGGAACGCGCCGCCACCACATAATCTTCCAAGACCAAAGTAATGACGATGGAGCGAACAAGGCGGGCGAAGACCGGCACCATGGAAAAGCCGATAGCCACAGTCACATTAAGCTGACCCACCCCCAAGGTCGCCACAATCAGAATCGCCAACAAGACCGAGGGGAAACTCAGCATCACATCCATCAGGCGCATAAGGGCGGTATCCAGCCTTTTGCCTCGGTAGCCGCTAGCAACGCCGATCATCGCGCCTAGCGCCAATGCGGCGATCACGGCAGAGAAGCTGGCCGACAAAATCGGTCGTCCGCCGTAAATCACGCGAGAAAAGACATCGCGACCCAGTTGGTCGGTGCCAAATACATTTTCAGCCGATGGCTGGGCAAAGCGATTTTTGATGTTGCGCGCTATCGGATCGTAGGGAGAGACAAGTGGAGCGAATAGCGTGACTAGCAGGATAAAGCCAAAAATGGCGCTACCAGCGAGGGCGATATCGTAACGTCGCCAGACATTGCTGATCCGCGCCAATCTACTCTTCTCAGTTGACATGTTTAACCACACTCGCGTTTGCGTCGTAACCAGAAATCAGACCGGATTATTGTATCCCTTTGAACAGCTCTTCGCTCACGCGCTTGCAGGACAGGTGAAATATGGCTTCACCCCGTATCGGATACCGCCATATTTCACCGTTACTTTTACGCTTATTCCGCCAACCAAACCCCACGCAGATTGATACGCCCGCCAGCAGTGCCGAAAGTTTCGACATTTTGCACGCGCTTGTTGACGAAGATCGGCGGTGTCAGATAACCGATGTAGATGTAGGGCATCTGGTCCAGCATGATGGCTTGGAATTGCGTGTATATTTCCACGCGCTCCATCGGGTCAACGGTGGAGATGCCGGCGGTGATCAGCGCGTCAAGTTCGTCAGCGGCTTCCAGCGCTTGGTGTTGGGTTTGGCTGCCTTCTGCACCCGCTCTTGCCATCAAGATCGCTTTATCATGTGGGTCTGGCACAAAGGTAGAACGCTGATTGATGCTTAGCTGGGTCTGACCATCTCCCACCTTGCCCCAGAAAGATCCCGCATCTAGGCGATCCAGTGTCACATCGAAGCCGACAGCTTCTAGGTCCGCCGCGATCAGCTCTGCCAGCTGGGGCCAGAAACGATTATTCTCGTAAGCGACCTCTATCGCCAGCGGCATTTCCACCCCAGCTTCGGCCAGCAACTCTCTGGCGCGATCGGGATTGTAAACACTGATTTCGCGGCCTCCCTCATCAAAGCCCAGATCAAGTGGACCCAGGAGGCTGGCTGGCATTTCAGCAAAGCCATTCAATCCCGCCTCGATCAATACTTCGCGGTCGAGCGCATAATTGACCGCTTGCCGCAGCAGGACATTGTCGAAGGGTGGCTGCGCTACATTGGCGCCGATGAAGAGATCAACCAATGGCGCGCCAACCTCGACGCGAATTGCCTCCGAGTTTTGCAGGCGTGGGACTGAGGTAAAGGGGGCGTAGAGGGTCATGTCGATTTCCCCAGCCTCTAGCGCAGCTAAAATGGCGGCTTCATCAGGGAAGGCGCGGATCACAACCTGATCGACATAAGGGCGACCCGCCCAATAATCTTCATTGGCTACCAGCACCGCTTCTTGCCCGGGCACAAAGCGTTCTACTTTGAACGGTCCCGCCATCGACATATTCAAGCCGACCTCAGTGCCATATTCGTCCATTGCCTTGGGGCTGATGATGGCGCCATCCGGGCGGGAGAAGACCAGCAGCTGCGTCGCATTCGGCTCCATCAAGGTCAACACGATAGTTTGATCGTCCACCGCCTCGATCGACTCCCAGTTGCCCGTGCCCTGGTTGCCATACATATACATGCCTTCGATATAGCTCGGGTCATCCGGGTTGATAGGGCGCGTCATACTGCGCACGATCGCATCAGCTGTGACCGGTTCACCATCATGGAAGACCATGCCCTCGCGTATCTGGAAGGTATAGACCAAGCCGTCGTCCGAGATTTCCCAGGATTCGGCTAAACCAGGGAGCGCTTCGCCAGTTTCAAAATCTGCACGAACCAGACCTTCACCGATGGAGTCGATCACGTGAACGCCGCCGAAACCGTGCCAAAAACCAATGTCGAATGAATCGCCCATCGATTCGGCCCCAAATACGAGTGTCCCGCCGTATTGCGGGTCCTGCGCCGATGCTGTCCCCAATGTGAAAAGCAGCAGCGCGATCAGAAGCAATTTGCCTATGGAGTGTAGTTTTGACATCTTAAAGAGCCTTTCTCTATCCAACACATAACCTGAGCAATCGGTGCCTATCAACTTGCACATTGTGTACAGATAATCAACAAATTGTCCATCATTGCAAGAGTTCATTGGGATCGATATCCAGATTGAAATAATCGCGAGCGATCACCCGTGCCAGCCATTCGGCGATGACATCGTATCCTTTGTTTCCCGTCTCTTCGGTCGCTAGCGCCGGGTCACCAATGTGGCCGTAAGGTGTATGGTCTTTGTAGCGGCGCGTGGCATAAAAGATGCCGCCACCGGTTTTAATATGTTCCGCTCCTTGAATCTTGCGCATATCCTCTGGCGGAACGTGGTGCTTGACAGACCTGTCGAGATGCACGAGTTCAGGATGCGTGACTAGAATGCGGGCAGTTTCGCCTTCGCCACCATGCCCTTCTTGTTTTTTGGAAGTCTGAATGCGATGATATACCCTGCTCAGCGGGGTCAACCAGTTGAGCACCATCGCCTCGGCATCGGGTGTCTGGTCAACGATATCCTGCGCTGCCACCATCATCACCGGTAGATTGCCATCATGACCATGTACTAGAGCAAACTTGCGAAAGCCGGTCTGATACAAGCTGAGGCACACTTCCGTCAGTAGATTAATCATAGTGTGGGAGCTGAGGCTGATGGTACCGGCGAATCCCATATGGAAGCTCGATGTGCCAAAAGGAATCACCGGACCAATGATAACTGGGCAGCCCATCGCCGCGAGTTGGATCGCCGCCCGCCGGCAGTTCTCTCGCGCTTCATAAGAATCAGTGCCAAGCGGGAGATGCGCCCCGTGTGCTTCAGTAGCGCCAACCGGTAGCAGCAGCACATCTGTATTGGTCAAAGCCCGCTCGACTTCCGGTCCAGTCATCTCATCCAGCGTCGGCGGGGCTTTCTGGGTATAGAGATACTCACTTTTTGAGTCGGTGTTAGGAGACATGGTTGCGAATTCTTTGAACAGTTTGTATAATTCTTAGAGGTATTGTGTACCATAATAGGGTTAATTGCAAATCTAAAGTAGCTAACTAGCTTCAAGAATCAATTATTCTCGAGAAGACAGTATACATGAGCTCACTCCACTCTATAGAAACAGCAGACAGACAAGCCACCTTTGCCCTGCTCAAACAGATTTCCATCGGGATCGCCAAGTTGTTCGCGCCCTATTGCGAGGTCGTCATCCATGATTTTGATGACTTGGAACGTTCGATCATCCACATAGAAGGGAATATCAGCGGACGCAAAGTCGGTGGCGCGGCCACAGATCTGTTGCTGACGCAAGCACGCAGCGGCAACACAGTACGGGACTTCTACAACTATCAAACGTTTTTGCCCAATGGCCGGAACATGAAATCCTGCACGATCTTTCTCAGAGATGGCGAAGACAAAGCATACGGCGCTTTTTGCATCAATCTAGATATTGGTATCTTCGCCGGTTTCCATCGTTTTCTGGGTGAATTTCTGGCGCTCGATGATGGTTCAAATGTCCACGAAACGCTCTCCGATGATATTCACAGGATTATACACAGCATACTGCGCGAGGCAGTCAACGAGGTCGAAATCGAATTGCCTATCATGTCCAAAGAAGACAAGATCGAACTGATTGCCCGCTTGGATGAGAAAGGCGCGTTTCAAGTGAAAAAGGCGGTGTCGCTGCTGGCTGAAGAACTCGGTTTGAGCCGCTCCACCATCTACAATTACCTCACCGAAGCGCGGGAAAAAACCGATATCAACGCACAGAACGGAGCTAAGCGATGACAAAGCTGGAAGTCATTCTGAGCGAAAAGGCGCCCGCCCCCAGCAGTGGTTACAGCCAAGCATTGCGACATGGCGACTTGATTGTCACCTCTGGTTATCTCGGTACAAAGCCAGATGGTTCCGGTTTGGTTGGCGGCGGTTTTGCGGCGGAAACCCGGCAAGCGCTGGATAATATCAAATTTGTGCTGGAAGAAGCGGGAAGCGCTATGTCGGATGTCATTCGGGTTAATGTCTCTTTGACAGATATTAATCGCTTTGCCGAGATGGACGCGATCTATTGCGAGTATTTCAGTGAACCTTATCCCACGCGCAATACCATCGGTGTACGAGAATTGTGGGGCGGCGCGCAAGTCGGTTTTGATGTCTGGGCAGCCGTGAGCGGGGATTGATCATGTCCGCTGTGCTTAGCCATATACAAGACCACGAGCCGGTTGAACTGACACAGCAATTGATCCGCATCCCCTCGTTCTTGTGGCGTGAATCCGAAATCGGTCATTGGCTGGCGGATTGGATGTCGCAGCGGGGTTACGAGGTTGACTTACAGACAGTGCCGCTAAGGGATGGCTTGACCCATCAAGCGATCGGCAAGCTTAGCGGAAATGGCGGCGGTCCCTCGCTTATGTTCTGCGGTCATACCGATACCAGCGATTGGAATGGGGATGTCTTTCGGCGAGAACAATGGCGTTACGATCCTTTTGCTGCGCAGATCGACGGTGGCAAAATCTATGGCTTGGGCGCGCTCAATATGAAAGCTGGCTTGGCTTCAATGTTGATGGCAGGGGAGGCAATTCGCCGCTCAGGCATTCCGCTTAAGGGCGATCTCATCCTGGCTTGTGTCGTCGCCGAGACCGGCGGTGGCATTGGCGCCCTGCATTTGATCGAGCGTGGCTACCGTCCCGATTATTGCATTGTCACCGAAGCCGGCAATCTGGATGTTGGCATCATCTCGGTTGGCTATGTGCAAGGTAAAATACGGGTGCTGGGCGAGTTCAAACATCGCGTGCCCTATATCAATCCCATCGAAAAAATCACCAGTGTGATTGATGCCTTCAGCCCCTCTTATCAGCAGATCCCGCGCAAAGCTGATGGCGGTTGGCTGCGCTACCAGCCGCATCCTTTGATTCCTGGTTATCCTTCTATGGCGATCCGGCATATTGAACATTACCAGGATGTGACCAGCGTCACCTTTGACCTGCGCATCATACCGGGCATGACCGAAGCGAGCGTGCGGGAAGACATGTCTGCGCGATTGGAGCAGATCAAACGGGAAGATCCGGAATTTGAATATCAACTGCTGATCCCACAAAGCGACCAACAGCCGAATATGCCCGCGCGTGAGGCAACACCTGCGGATGCGCCAGTGGTCAGTGAATTGGTCAAAGCGCATAAGGAGGTCACCGGTAGCATGCCAGCTGTAGGTGCTGGGCACCGGATCGGGGCAACGGCGGATACCTGCCATTTTAAGGGTGTTGGTATCACTTGCGTTGAGTATGGTCCCGGTTTCATTCCCACTTGGCCCCTGGTCGATGAATGCATCGAGATCGAGCAGGTGATTACAGCGAGCAAAACATTGGCTTTAACAGCTGCCGCGCTGCTAACTTGAGGGAGGCAATGTGTATCATCACGATATTCCAGTCGATATCATACTGGATATTTACACGCGAATGCTCACCATTCGTCGCTTCGAAGAAGAAGTCGGCAAATTGTTCCGCCGTGGTCAGTTGCCCGGCTTTGTGCATCTCTATATTGGTGAGGAGGCAGTGGCGGCCGGCGTCTGCGCTGCTTTGACTGACGAAGACACCATTATTAGTACCCACCGCGGGCATGGACACGTCATTGCCAAAGGCGGCGATATCCGGCGGATGATGGCGGAACTCTTCGGCAAAGCGACTGGCTATTGCAAGGGCAAGGGCGGCTCAATGCACATTGCCGATTTCGCGATCGGCATGATGGGCGCTTGCGGTATTGTCGGCGGCGGTATACCAGTCGCGGTCGGGGCGGGCTTGAGCGCCTGGTATCTGGATAGCGAGCGCGTATCGCTCTGTTTCTTTGGCGATGGCGCTGCTAACGAAGGCAGTTTCCACGAATCATTGAACCTCGCCTCCACGATGCGGCTGCCCGTCATCTTTGTCTGCGAGAATAATCAGTATGGCGAATTCACGCCGGCAGTCAACGCCATGAATATCATCGATATCGCCGACCGTGCCGGCGGATACGGCATCCCCGGCTTGGTGGCTGATGGCACCGATGCACTGGAAATGTATCGCATCGCAAAAGCGGCGGTGGAACGCGCCCGTACTGGTGGGGGACCAACCCTCATTGAGGCGAAGACACATCGTCGTGGTGGACATGCCGAGGGGGAAGAAGCTTTCCTCGCCGGTCAAAAATACCGCAGCGATGACGAGCTGGCGGCGATGCAAGCGAAAGATCCCTTACATCTGTTGCATACCCATGTCACCCAACACAATCTTTTCGGGGCAGATCAGCTGGAAAGTCTTGACACGGAGATCTCGCAAGCGGTGCAGGACGCAGTTGACTTCGCTCGTAATAGTCCCTTGCCAGCGACCGACTCGATTTACGAAGATCTGTGGATCTAAACATGGCGCAGAAATGAGGTAATCGGTGGCCCGCAAGACATATATCGCAGCAATTCAAGAGGCTTTGACTGAAGAGATGCGCCGAGATGCGACTGTGCTGCTCATTGGGGAGGATGTGCGCATCGGTGTTTTCGCCGGCACACGGGGTTTGCACGCGGCATTTGGCGATAAGCGGGTCATCGATACACCAATTTCCGAGCTCGCTGTGGCTGGCGCTGGCGTTGGCGCTGCGGTGACTGGCTTGCGCCCGGTTGTTGATCTTATGTTTGGCACCTTTATGTTCCTGGCATTCGACCAGATCGCCAATCAGGCCGGTGCTATGCGCTATATGTATGGCGGTCAAACTAAGGTGCCTCTAGTTTTCATGACACAGAATGGGGCTGGTAGCAGCGCCGGGCATCATCACAGCCAATCGGTGCATCAGTTCTTCATGAATATGCCGCAAATCAAGGTGGTGCTGCCAAGCACACCCTATGATGTCAAGGGGCTGCTGAAATCCGCCATCCGCGATGACAACCCTGTTGTATTTTTGAACTCGCTTTCCCTCGGTGGCAAGCGTGGCGAAGTGCCGGACGAAGAGTATCTGATCCCTATCGGCTCGTCGGATATCAAGCGCCGAGGAACAGATGCCACCATTTGTACAGTTGGCTCCCCTGTCTACACTGCCCTGAGCGCTGCCGAAAAATTGTCGCAGGAAGGCATTGATGTGGAAGTGATCGACCTGCGCAGCCTGTCCCCCTGGGATAAAGAGACCGTCTTGAACAGTGTCAACAAGACCGGGCGCTTCATCGCGCTGGATGAAAGCTTCCCGACTTGCAGCGCCGCCAGCGAATGGGCAGCGACTGTGGCGCAAGAAGCCTTTCATTGCCTCAAGGCGCCAGTGCAACGGGTCAACAACAAAGAAGTACCGATTCCCTTCAGTCCCGTTTTGGAAAAGGCGGTTTTACCATCAGAAGCCGAGGTCATAGCAGCCGTGAGACGGACGATGGCTTAAAATCTTCTGGAGATGCGTCGAGTTGGAAAGGATGGAGAAGTGGCTTTCATCCCGATTCATATGCCGAAATTCGGTATGACGATGGAATATGGTTTGATTGTGGAGTGGCTGGTGGCAGAGGGTGATACTGTCGCCGAGGGCGATGGCATCGCGGTTATCGAGACGGAAAAAGTCAGCACAGAGCTGGAAGCGCCGACGGGCGGAACCATCATTGAACTCAGTTGCGAAGTCGATGACGAAGTGCCTGTTGGCGAAATCATCGGCTATATCGAAGCGCTTTGATCATGGGACGTCTGTCAGGCAAGACAGCGCTAATTACTGGCGCAGCTCGTGGTATTGGGCGGGCGATCGCTTTGCGCTTTGCCGCGGAAGGCGCGCATTTGCTACTTTGCGATCTAAATCTGGAGAGCTTACGGGAAGTCGCTGCCGAAGCCGAGGCAAACGGTGTGGATACCCTGATCCAGCAAGTCGATGTCTCACTGCGCGACCAAGTGCAGCAATTCGTGGATGTGGGCAGATCCAAGTTCGGCACCATTGACACAGTCGTGAACAATGCCGGCATCTTCTTCAACGCGCCATTCGAGCAAACCACTGACGAACAATTCGATCGCATCATGGCGGTCAATGTCAGAAGTGTCTTTCTGGTGTCGCAGCTCGTGATTCGGCACTGGCTGCAGGACGATGTCAAAGGGACAATCGTGAACTTGGCTTCGATTGGAGCGGCTGTGTCCTTTGTGGATTCATCGGCTTATTGCACGACCAAAGGAGCAGTCGCCACTTTGACGCGCTGTATCGCGCTGGAATATGGACCAAGGGGCATCCGCGCCAATTCGATGGCGCCTGGCATCATCGATACGCCCATGTTGCCCAGCCAGGAAGATAATCAAGAATGGGCAAATAACAGGATTCCGCTGCGCCGCTTGGGAACACCGGAAGATGTCGCCGATGTCGCGCTCTTTCTGGCATCGGATGAGTCGCGTTATATCACCGGGGAAATGATCTTTGTTGATGGCGGCTGGGTCTTGGATTAGCTTTTGTCCCTTGGTGGAGTCTCTATAGGAGAGCTGTAATGCGATTAGAGGGTAAGGTCGCTTTGGTCACCGGCGGCGGCTCAGGTATTGGGGCCTCCACTTGTTTCGCCTTCGCTCGCGAGGGCGCCAGGGTGGCTGTCGTCAATCGAACGCTCTCCAAAGCGGAGGCTGTTGCCGGGTCGATCAAGGACGAAGGCAAGCAGGCGATCGCCATTCAAGCCGATGTCTCCCGCTGTGCCGATGTGGAAAGCATGTTCAAACAGACCATTAAAGAATTTGGTCTGCCTGATATCGTTTTTAACAATGCTGGCATCAGCCCTTCCGGTCGAGTTACTGATATCACTGAAGCGGAATGGGATGAATGCTTGCGGATCGATCTCAAATCCATATTCTTGAGCGCAAAGCACATCATCCCAGCGATGGCAGCAGAGAGTGGCGGTGTCATACTGAATACTGCCGGCACCTTTGGCATCCGCGCCGCCAAAAATAAAGCGGCTTACTCGGCAGCCAAAGCGGGCGTGATAAACTTGACACGTTCAATCGCCCTCGATTACGCGCGGGATAATATCCGCTGCAACGCGATTTGCCCCGGTTATATCGACACGCCACTCAATGAGACATTCCCGCAGACAGAGCGAGACCAATTTTTAGAATGCTACCAGCCCCTGCCCGGGTTGATCGGTCCGGATGAAGTGGCTGAGCTGGCGGTCTACCTCGCTTCGGACGCTGCCAAAATGATCACGGGCCAGGTTTTTGTGCTTGATGGCGGTCAACAAGCGGGGCTCTTCGCCTGATGCCCATTATCGTTCATGCGCGTTATACCTTGCTCCCTGGGGAAGCCCAAGAAGACCTAGCCCTTTGTATTGACAGCGATCAGATTATCGCGGCCGGCAAGCTGGCTGATCTAAGCAGTCGCTATCCTACGGCGGAAGTCTTCGGGGGAGATCAGTTCATCCTCACTCCGGGATATATCAACGCCCATGATCATGGACGCGCTGTGGGCACGCTGGCTTTGGGTCTCCCGGATAATTTTCTGGAATTATGGTTGAGCCAGCTAGCGAATCTGCCACATATTCCCCCTTATTTGGCAGCGTTGTATTCCGGTGTACAACTCCTGCGCTCTGGAGTCACGTCGGTCGCGCATAGCCATAATCCCCAAAGCTGGGCGGCGCTGCCGGCTGAGATCCCGCAGTCGATAAGGGGCTATCAAGACGCGGGTATTCGCCTTGCCATGCACCCGCCGATAGTAGATCAAAATATGTTGGTCTATGCTGAGCGCGAGCGATTCTTGCGTCTGCTGCCGGCGGAGGTTCGGCAGGCGATGGACGAGCCGGATCTTATGCCCTTGAGCGCAGAGGCTTATTTCGAGGCGCTTGATGATCTCTATCAGAATTTCCACGATGATGAGGGGCATCGCGTTCACCTGCAAGTGAGCCCCGCCGGCGGTCCATGGTGTAGTGACCAGCTGGTTCTGCGCGCTTGTGAATGGGCGAGCCAACATCAGACGCGGGTGCAGATGCACTTGCTGGAAACCCGGTATCAGCGGATTTATGCTCACAAAACCTGGGGCAAGTGCTTTCTACGCCACTTGGACGATATTGGCGCGCTGGGAGACTGGCTCACTCTGGCGCACATGGTCTGGGTCGATGACGATGATATTGACCTGCTGGTCGAGCGAGGCGTCGGTGTGGCGCATAATATCAGCAGCAATCTGCGGTTGCGCAGTGGTATTGCCCCCGTTGCCGCCATGTCTATAGCTGGTGTGCCGATCGGTATCGGCTTAGATGGACATAGCATCGATGATGACCAGGATTTCTTGCGCGAGATGCGCCTGGCTTGGACGATCGCCAATCAACATGGCATGGAAGCGGATGATCTCAGCGCTGCGACAATGTGGCAAATGGGTACAAACCTCGCCGCGAATATCACATTTGGCTCACAAGTGCCGCTGGGGCAGTTGGGAGTGGGGCAACTTGCTGACCTGGTGCTGTTGGATTGGGAAGCGATTAAGGGCAAATGGTCGCCTGATCATTTGCCGCCACGTGAGTTGGTGCCCGCCTTCCTGTTGCGGCGCGCCAAGCGAGAACATGTCCGTCATGTGATGGTTGGGGGCAAATGGCGTGTTATGGATGGCGAGCCAGTCGATATCGATGTCGATGCTGTCGAGCGGGAGATCTATGCGCGATTGAGCTTTGCGGATAGCCCCTTGTCACCAGAGCTTGCCCCCTACCTGCGCAACTTTTATGGCAGTTGGGCTGATGATGATCTGCCGCAGCTCCGACGATAGAATCACGCTATCGCGGTTTTCTTAGCCCATGTCTTAGCTCGTTTGTGACCTGGTCCCGGTCATACTCCCCATAGCAGCACTAAACCCAGCAGCATCGCCAAGAGTGTCACGGCGGTCATGCCGATGCCGACCTTGGAAAAATCACTGAATTTGTATCCGCCAGGTCCCATCATCAGGATATTCACCGGATGTGCGATCGGCGTCAGAAAAGCCATCGAGCAAGCCATCGCCACCGCCACTGCCATTGCCCGCGGGTCAACCCCGATCTGCAGCGCCGCGTTCAGCGCGATTGGTCCCACCAGCAGCGCCGTCACCTGCCCCCCGATGACCTGCACCACCAACATCGTCAGCAAGACCATGCCTGCAATCAACATCAGCGGGCTGGCATCGGACAAGCCAGTCACCAACAGCGCCCCGACCCGGTCGGCCAAACCCGAATCACGAATGGCGAAGCTGAGCGGCAGCATACCCGCTACCAGGAAAATCACCCGCCACTGCACAGCGCCATAGAATTGTTCCATCGCCAGGCAGCCGGTCACCACCATGGCGGCAGCGCCAGCCAGCATGGCAATCGGCAAGGGCACAAAGTTCAGGATCGACAGCGCCAATACGATGGCGGTGATCAGGATAGCCAAGGGCGCTTTCTCGCTTTGAATCGCCTGCGCAGAATACTCGCCCGCTGGCAAGATGTAGTTGGGGTTATGCGACAGGTTCTGTATATCGCTCGATTGTCCAACGACCAAAATGGCATCCCCAACCTCTAGCGGCATCTTGCGCACATCGGTATGGTAACTCTGTCCATCACGCCATAGCGCCATCGCCAGTAGGCTCTCGTCTCGATTGAGCTTCATTTGTGAGAGTGTCTTACCGATGGCGTCAGAACGCGGCGCGATCATGATTTCGATGGGCTCGATGGGCAATGCTCCCTGCAAGGCGCCTGGGCTGTCTTCGATCAACTCATTGCCCCAAGCCAGCAACTGCTGTAGCCGATCTTCCCGCCCGACAATCAGCAATTCATCAGCCGGGTGGATCATATGGTAGGCTTTGGGAATGGGGATGGTCTCCTGGTCTCGAAGGACCGCCGCCACCGTCAAGCCCAGTTCCGCATTGATGGCGCTGTCTTGCACGGTTTGCTGCGCCAGGCGTGAACCCGGCAAAACCCGCACTCGCCACATGCGATCCGCCAGTTGATAGGTGTCCTGCAAATCTGGTTGATTGAAACTTTGCGTCAGCGAAGCACGCTCGGGCAGCAACCGGCGGCCAACCAGCAGCATATAGAGCAGGCTCGCCAATACAATCAAGCCACCCATGGGGAGAAAATCCAGCATATTTAAGCCGTCAAAACCCTCACGCAGCAACAACTCGCTCATGAGAATGTTGGCAGTGGTGAGATAAGTCGCCATGCCGCCGACAAGCGTGCCAAAAGACATCGGCATCAGCAGTTTCGATACCGATATATTGGAGATCTGCGCCACGCGGGCCGCTGCTGGTAACAGTACCGCCCCTGCCGCCACATTATTCATGATCAGAGAAAGCGCCGCCCCCGTCGCCATGAACAAGGTGATCAGTTTGACCTCCGAGCCTTGCCCATAATCGTGCAGACGTCGGGCAATCCATTGGACAACACCCGTGACTTCCAAAGCGTGGGTGATGATGAACAAGCCGATCAATGTGATGACCACCGAGCTGCTGAAGCCGGAGATGACTTCGGCAACCGGTATCAAACCGCTGATAGCCACCATCAGCAGGACAATGATGGCGATCATCTCGGTCTTCAATCTGGTGAAAAAAATCAAGCCGAAGAGCACCAAGATGATGCCAATAACGGTGATTTCCCCGTCGCTCAACATAACACTCTCTAGTTGTCAATTGGCATCAAGTATAACGCCGACTCGCCTGTATTTCAGCATTTTGCCCTAGTGGAAAGTGATGCCTTGCACAGACTAATCTTACCCACTTGCCAATTATGGGCAAAATAGAAGCGCTATGTCCGGCGAAGCAAGCTTGTAATCCAGCAATCATGCCGCTATAAATGGAGAGAACTGGAAAGGATTTGTACATGACCAAAGTGACCTTTATCGGCGCCGGCAGCACGGTCTTCGCCAAAAACTTGATGGGCGATATCTGGAGCTATCCCGAATTGGCGGATACCACCATCTGCCTGATGGATATCGACCCCAAACGCCTCAAACAATCGGAGCAGGTCGCGGGGCATATCACCAAGGCTCTGGGCCTCAACCCATCGGTGGAAACGACCACCGACCGCGCCACAGCGCTGACAGGGGCGGATTATGTCATCTGCATGATTCAAGTTGGCGGCTACCAACCCGCTACCGTTATCGATTTCGAGATCCCCAAGAAATACGGCTTGCGACAGACAATCGCCGATACGCTAGGCATTGGCGGCATCATGCGCGGCTTGCGCACCATCCCCGTGCTTGTCGATATCGCTAAAGATATGGAAGCCCTCTGCCCGGATGCCCTGCTGATCAATTACGCCAACCCCATGTGCATGAACCAATGGGCATTGAGCCGCGCCAGCGATATCCAAACCGTTGGGCTATGCCACAGTGTGCCGGGCACCGCCCATGAACTCGCCCGTGATATCGGTGTGCCTTACGAAGATATCAATTATCTTGTCGCCGGCATCAACCACATGGCTTTCTATCTCCGGTTTGAAGATCGCAAAACCGGCGCGGATCTCTATCCCTTCTTGCACAAAGTGTATCAGGAAGGGCAGCCGCCAGCGACCAACCGCGTCCGCTACGAAATGCTCAAACGCCTCGGCTATTTCGTCACCGAGTCGAGCGAGCACTTCAGCGAATATGTGCCTTGGTTCATCAAAGAAAGCGCTCCTCAATTAATCGACCAATTCAATATCCCGCTGGATGAATATATCGAGCGCTGCAAAGCCGGCATCATCAGTTGGCAGTTGCTGGAAAAATCGGAGCAAGAAGGACGCATCCCCTCCGAAGAAGAAATCCTGCATGCCTTGCGCGATGTGAACCCCATGCACAAAGGCTGGACAGTCAGCAGCATCACCAACCTAAACAAGGTGGAACGCAGCGTCGAATACGGCTCACAGATCATCCACAGCATGGAAACGGGCCAGCCACAGATAATCTACGGCAATGTGCCCAACGATGCCATCATCGATAATCTGCCGGCGGGCTGCTGTGTCGAGGTACCCTGTGTAGTGGACGCGAACGGCGTGCAACCGACGCGTATCGGGACGATCCCGCCCCATCTGGCCGCGCTCATGCAGACCAATATCAATGTGCAATCGTTGACCGTTGAAGCGGCGTTGACCGGCAAGCGCGAGCATATCTACCACGCCGCTATGCTGGATCCCCATACAGCCGCCGAACTGACGCTGGAAGAAATCTGGTCGATGGTGGACGAGCTAATTGACGCCCATGGGGATTATTTGCCAGCCTATCACTAGCGCCTGCTTAGAGGATGTGCCGCGGTGACCGCAATGTATCCTGGTCGGTCACGATCACATAATCCAGCTCACGAATATGTGTCACTGGATAATCATCGCCGGGAGCGCCAAATAGCGCCAGGCGCAACACGCTATTCGCCCAATCCAGTGGGATGCCGTTGCGGCAATACAAGCGGATACGCCGCGCCGCCAAAATCTCCTGCATGCCCAGCGTGAAGGTGTAACGCGGGAATCCCGCCAGGTTGCCGCCGACCCCCGCTCGTATCGCATTGATGGTGACCGTGTAGTCATTGAGGCGGACTAGCCGACAAGACAGTTGGCTGATTCCCGGTTCAGGTTCATTAAAAGCCAGATGCCCGTGAATACCAATGCCACCGTAACAGGTGTCGATACCGCCCGCCGCCTCGATCAGTTCCGGCAGCGCATTGATATTATTTTCATCGGGGAAGAAGACGCGCGCTAAATTGAGCTGGCAGCTACTCGGGACATCATTGAGAAAGAGCTTCTGCGCGATGCCTTTGAAGCTCAAAGGATGCGTGCTCGGCAGCGCTTTCCCATCCTTGCCGCAATACTCATCCATGAAAAAGAAGTAACAGGCTTCCAGCGAAATCGGCGATTGCTGCAGCATCCGCGCCAGCAGGGCATAATGCCCGCTAGGTCCCACCGGCAGGATCAGGCGCGTGGGCTGCCCAGCTTGGTTATTTTGGCGGATCTCCTGATAGATTGATGTCGCCAGATGTTGGTGCAGCTCGTCAATAGTCTGGCAGACCACTAGCCGATCGCCCGCTGCTTCGATCACTTGCTGCGGGCTTAACCGATTCAGTTGGCGAATCTCGTCCCTGCGTTTCATCGGCAGCCTCTCTTGGGCAAACTTGCCTCGAAAGTTTATAATCCAGCGGAGATTTGAAATAGGCTGCCACACTATGCCAAAGATCATCTTTCGCGATGATGATACCAGTTATTTCACCGCGCCGCAGCGCCTGGAGAGGATCTACAGTCGCCTGTGGGAAGCAGGTTTGCCGGTCTGCCTGGCGGTCATTCCAGAGGTCTATGCCGATACCCGCGTCTACTGGACCGATGGCAATCCACATGACCCTGGCATTCCGCCAGCGTATCGAGGAAAAGACAGCTATTTTTCCATTCTGGATAATCGGGAACTTTGCGCTTTTCTCAATGAAAAAGCGGCTGCAGGTTTGGTCGAAATCTGCCTGCACGGCTATACGCATACATTTTATGAATTCATCAGCCATGATCCCGCGCGGATCCGCCAGAAGCTCGATGATGGCATGGCGATCTTGCAGCGCGCATTCCCCGCCGCCGTCATCAAGACTTTCGTCCCGCCATATGATCGACTGTCGCCCCTTGCCTTGCGAGAGCTGATCGCCCGCGGCTTCCATATCAGTACCAAGTCGCTAAATTTGGCGCCCTTGCCAGATTTGCCGCAGCTCACTGGCTTTGCCATGGGGCAGATTACATCAGGGCAATCGCTTTATGTTTGCGATGACTACCTCTTCACCCACCAACGTGATCCGGCGGAATCCCTGGGCGCGGCGCGTGCGGCGTTGGCGGAAAATGCGCTGACCATCATCTGCAACCATTACTGGATGTTCTTCTATCCCTGGCGGAAGCAGCCCAAGCCAACGGATCTGGCTGCCTGGAGTGCCTTGCTCGATGATGTACTCAGCGGCGACTTTGAGGTCAGCAGTTTTTCCGCTTTGGCTGCGCAGGGCGCAATCGATGCGACGGTTAAATGAACACTCTTAAGCTGGTATACTTCAGTGCATCTTCTTCAAGATTCTGCCGGCGATCGGCTGGAAAGGATGTGCGATGGTCCTGAAGAACCTGATTGGAGGCGAATGGCGCGATAGTGACGATGTCATGGAAGTTCGCTTCCCTTATGATGATAGCGTGGTCGGCGAGGTATCGATGGCAAACGCCACTGATATGGACGATGCCATGGCGGCCGCCTGCAAAGGCTATGAGATCACCCGCAAACTGCCGAGTTACCGCCGTTCGGAAATTCTGGAAAACTTCGGTAGGTTGCTGCGCGAGCGCTTTGATGAAGTTGTCGAGGCGATGATCCTGGAAGGCGGCAAGAACCGCAAAACGGCTGTCGGCGAAACGACCCGCGCCCTGCAAACGATCAAGATTTCTAGTGAGGAGGCCCGGCGGCTCGGTGGTGATGTCTTCAGCATCGATTGGACCGCGGCCGGCGAAAATCGGCAGGGCTTCACCCGGCGCTTGCCTATCGGCACTGTGCTCGGCATCACTCCCTTTAACTATCCCGTCAATTTGGCTTGCCACAAAATCGGACCAGCTATCGCCGCGGGCAATCCCATCATCATCAAACCAGCGGAAAAAACGCCACTCTCGACCGTGCTGCTGGCGGAGATGGTGCTGGAAGCTGGCTACCCGCCGCAGGCATTCAGCATGTTGAACGCTTGGGGAGCGGATACCGAAATGATGGTCACCGACCCGCGCATTGCCATGATCAGTTTCACCGGCAGCTCGGCAGTGGGCTGGATGTTGAAGAGCAAAGCAGGTCAAAAGAAGGTCACCCTGGAACTTGGCGGCAACGCTGGTCTTATCGTGCATAACGATGCCGATCTGAACATGGCGGCGGGTGAAGCTGCTGCAGGTGGCTTCGCCAATGCCGGGCAAAATTGCATCTCCGTGCAGCGCTTACTGATCCAGCGCGATGTCTTCGAAGAATTCACCGATCTCTTTGTGGAAGAGGTCAAAGCGCTCAAAGTCGGCGACCCGCGCGATCCCGCTGTCGATATCGGTCCCATGATCAGCCTGCGTGATGCCGAACGCGCCGAAGCCTGGGTCAACGAAGCGCGTAAAGCTGGCGCATCGGTTCTGCTTAGCGGTGACCGCGCCGGCACCATGTTCCCGCCAACGGTGCTCACGGAGACCGCGCCGGAGATGCGGGTCAATTGCGAAGAAGTCTTCGCCCCAGTTGTCACCGTCAGCCCCTATGAAGCTTGGGACGATGCTGTGGCGACCATCAACGATAGCCCCTACGGCTTGCAAGCGGGCATTTTCACCAAGGATGTCAAGCGCATCATGGATGCCTGGGAACGTATCGATGTCGGCGGCTTGCAAGTCAACAGCGCTTCAACCTTCCGCGTCGATCATATGCCTTATGGCGGCATCAAGGCATCGGGCTACGGTCGGGAAGGTGTCAAATATGCCATTGAAGATATGACCGACCTGCGTCTGATGGTGCTCAATCTGTCATGAGAAAGGCTTGCCACACTTACTGCTAGTAGAGGGGATATGAAACCTTCAGCTATTCGCATCGGTTTTGTGCCGATTGCCCGCCCAACATTTGACCTGGACTTGGCAGGAGAAATGACCGAGCAAGTTTATGCTGCTATGGCGAAAACGGGTTACACGCTGGTTGGCTCCCAAGACTTGGTGATGGACAACGCTGCCATCGATACCCGCATCGCTGAACTGTCTTCAGCCGACATCGATATGATCCTGGTTTTGCAATCGTCTTTTGCCGATAGCACCATGGTGCTGCAATTGGCGCAAGCGATTCCGATTCCCTTGCTATTGTGGGCGCTGCCGGAAGCGCAAATCGGCGGGCGCTTGCGCATCAATTCTTTCTGTGGGGTCAACCTGGCTGCGCATGGCTTGCGGCGGGCGGGCTTGCGCTATGATTATGTCTATGCCGCGCCGGAGGATACCAAAGCGCAGCAGAAGTTGAAAAACTTCGCCATTGCCGCTGTGGTCAGGAGGCGGCTCGTCGGTGCCCGTGTTGGGCGGCTGGGTGAACATCCCGCCGGCTTCGATACCTGTCGGGTAAATCGTGAATTATTGCAATCGCAGCTCGGCGTTGAAGTCCCGCAATTCGACTTGGATGCGTTCTTCGCGCGGGCTCGCGCGGTTGATGCTGTCGAGGTAGAAACAGTTGCTGCTGTGCTGGGCGCTCGTCTTGATGGCTTCGCTCAAATGGAGGCAGAAGCCACCAAAGGCACACTCGGCGCTTATCTTGCACTGGAAGAGCTTGTCCTCGAAGAAGACCTCAGTGGGATGGCGGTGCGTTGTTGGCCCCAATTCTTCACCGATTTGGGCTGTTCCGCCTGCGGGGCGATGTCGCTGTTGAGCGACAATATGACGCCGAGCAGTTGCGAAGCCGATGTCAATGGGACGATTACCCAATTGATCTTGCAATGGATCAGTGACGAACCGGCATTCGGTAGCGATCTGGTGGCTTTTGATGTCGATGCCGATGAAGCGGTGCTCTGGCATTGTGGTTTGGCGCCGCTGTCAATGGCGGATCCCGCGGTACAGCCACAAGCGACCATCCATTCCAATCGGCAAAAGCCGCTGCTGCTGCAATTTCCCTTGAAGCCGGGGAGGGTGACAATCGCCCGCCTTAGCGAGGCAACAGGAGAATTGCGATTGGTGATCGGCGGCGGAGAGATGCTCAAGGCACCAGCGGCATTCACTGGCACAAGTGGTACAATACGTTTTGATTCGGGCGCGGCGGCAGTGATGGATCTGATTATGTCTGAAGGTTTGGAGCATCATCTGTCCATCACATATGGCGATCATCAGGAGGTGCTGGAGTCGCTGGCGCATATTCTGGATTTGTCCGTTTTACGTCTGTGATGCACGGGCGATATTTTGGCGGAGCGGTCCTCGGGATCGCGATTTTCGTTTATCTCTAGTACAGGAGAATTTAAAATGATGAAACGTTTCACTATAGCCTCTTGCCTTGTTCTGTTGCTGCTGTCCTTTGCCGCGGCAGCGCTGGCTCAAGATGCTGTCGAAATCCGCTTCATGTGTTTTCAGAACGGCAATGAATGTGAGGTCTATGAAGATTTGTTGAGCCGCTTCAATGCCGAAAATCCCGGCATCGAAGTCGTGGTTGATACCGTACCTTACAGTACCGTGCGCGATCAGTTGCGAGTACAAGTCGAGGCGGGTCAAGCGCCCGATATGGCGCGTATCACAGATCTCGCCGGCATGGCTGGTACCTACCTCGATTTGGGTCCATATTTGTCTGATCCGTCTGTGATTGCGGACAATTTCGCTCCCGCGATTCTGGCGTCATTGCGTCCGGAAGGCGATGACAACGGCTTGTACGGCTTCCCCATGGAAGCGGGTATCACGGGACCATACGTCAACAAGACACTCTTTGATCAGGCTGGCATCGATATGCCGAGTGATGTCATGGATGAACCGACCTGGGACGACTGGATGCCAGCTCTGATCGAGGTTGCAGAAGCGACGGGTGTCCAATATGCCTTCGCCATCGACAACAAGGGGCATCGTTTTGCCGGACCTGCGATGAGCCTGGGTGCCAATTTCTTTGATGAAGATGGCAACTTTGATCTAGCAGACGACGAAGGTTTCCGCGCCTTTGCCATGATCTTGAAAGATCTTATCGACGCCAACCAGTCCCCAGCTGAGACTTGGCTCGGCACCAGCCAGTATACTGGCGCCGAGGATTACTTCATCAATGTCGAGACCGTGATGTACTTCAGCGGCAATTGGCAAATCGGCCGTTTTGCCGCTGATATTGGCGACAACTTCGATTGGGTTGTTGTGCCGAACCCCTATGGACCCGGCGGCAGTACCGGTGTCGCTGGTGGCGCCGGGTTAGTTGGTTATGCGCAGACCGAACATCCCGAAGAGGTGGCAATGGCTCTGGAATATTTGGCTCAGCCAGAGGTCTACAGCGAATTCTCCGCGCGCACCCTGCTCATCCCGGGTCATACTGGCGTTGCTGCGATGGGTGTAGATTTCGATACGGACGTTCCGGCCGTAGCCGCGGCGCTGAGCAGTTATGCTCTAGAAGTACCGAAATTCCAGGATCAGGCAGTGGCTCTCGCTTATCATCCGTTGGCATTCGCTTACTTCGATGCCTCTAATACCCGCTTGGCGCAATACTTCGCCGGCGAGTTGACGCTGGATGAAGCGATGGAACGCCTGCAAGAGCAATTGGACGAAGCTGCCGCCAACATGGACGCCTAGAGCATTTGACTGAGAAGAGTGGGGCTGGGGGGAGAATGTTTTTCCAGCCTCATTCCTCTTAAGTTTTCGGCAAAAATGCTCGAATGGCATCTGGCGCGCATAACGCATAATATGGACGGATAACTCTTGACTGCTGTGATTGAAGCTATTATTAGCTTCTTCGATTTGTTGTTCACGCGCATACAAAAGATCACCGGCGTGACTGGCATGGCATACGTCTTCGTCGCGCCGAATATGATCGTTTTTTCTGTTTTTGTCCTCTTCCCGATGATCTTTAATTTTTTCTATACATTCACCGGCAGTGACAAACTCTTCCTTGACCAGCGTCCCTATGTCGGCGCTGCTAATCTGGAACGTCTCTTCGATTGCGATGACTTTCTGCGCCCGGCCACCTGTAATGAAGACCTGTTTGCCTCGGCGGTACTGAATACAGCCAGCTTTGTCGTCACACAAGTGGCGGTTATGATTGGCATTTCGCTGTTGACCGCGGTTGTGCTAAATGGGCGGATACGGGCGCGTGGCTTCTTTCGCAGTGTCTTTTTCTATCCGGTGTTGCTATCGCCAATTGTGGTGGCGCTCATCTGGCGCTGGATGTTGCAAGAAAATGGCTTGTTCAACGCGGTCATTGTCGGGCTGGGCGGCGAAAAAATGCGCTTCCTCACCGACCGCAACTGGGCGCGCTTTTGGGTGGTGATGGTCAGCGTTTGGTCCTTGATGGGCTTTTACACGCTGATTCTGCTGGCGGGCTTACAGGCGATCCCCGCTGACCTCTACGAAGCAGCCGCTATCGATGGGGCGAGCAGTTGGCGCTCCTTCCGCTCGATCACTCTGCCGCTGTTGGCGCCGACGATGCTGGTGGTCATCGTATTATCAACGATTCGAGCGGTACAAATCTTTGATGTTGTCTTTGCTTTCACTGGCGGTGGTCCTGGTTCGGCGACCCTGTATATCGTGCATTACATCTATAACAATGGCTTCGCCAGTCCCTTCCGCGAATACGGCTTGGCGGCAGCCACCTCCCTGGTGATGGCATCCGTGCTGATTGTGCTGACTATCCTGCAGATCCGCCTGCAAGGTACAGGCTTGGAAGAAGAGGAAAGCAATGCAGGTGGTCTGGGGATTCCAGGTGTCATTACCAATTTGTGGCATAGTCTGCAAAACCTGCTGCGTCCTCTGCTGGATTTATTGCAGCGTGTGCTGGATGCTGTCGGCAGCTTGCTGAGCTGGATGTTCGGCACTGACCGTCGGCGTTCTTTCTTCACCTATGGCTATCTGCTGCTGGGTGTAGTCGTCATGTTTGGACCGGTGCTATGGCTGGTAATGTCGTCGTTCAAGAGTTCAGGCGATATCCAGCGTTTTCCACCGCGCTTCTTACCGCATCACCAAGAGACCGTAGTTGTTGCAGGCTATGATGAACCATTGCCGCTTTACCAAGTAACAGCCGAGAATGGAAGGACGCGGCAATTGGTGCAAGTACGGCGCGTTGGTTTGGAAGCGCAGATGATTGACCCGGCAGACTCGGAAGCCGATGTCATCAAGATCAAGCTACATGAGCGCGAACCGGTGGAGAGTGTATATTTCAGCTTGGACAATTATACGCGCGGCATAGAGAGCTTCAGGTTTTGGCGTTATTTGTCGAACAGCGTCATTGTGACTGTGTCAGCGACCATCCTGACTTTGTTTGTCAACAGCATGGCAGCCTTCGCGCTCAGCAAGTATCGTTTTCGCGGGCGCGGCATCATCTTCATGCTGATTATCAGCACCTTGATGGTGCCACTTTCCGTGATCTTGGTGCCGGCTTTCTTATTGATCACCGCGCTGGGCTGGAACAATCAGTTGATCGGCATCATCATCCCGACCATCGGCACGCCAACCGGCGTCTTCCTACTGCGCCAATATATGCTGACTATTCCCGACGAATTGCTGGATTCGGCGCGCATCGATGGCGCCAGCGAATGGCGCATCTATTGGCAGGTGATCTTGCCTTTGGCGGCTCCAGCGCTGGCTGTGCTGGCGATCTTCTCGACCATTTGGCGCTGGAACGATTTTCTCTGGCCCAAGATCGTGATGACAGAAAACGAGATGTTCACGCTGCAAGTGGGGTTGGAGACTTTCCAGGGAGATTTGTTGCTGCAGTGGGATTTGATCCTGGCGATGACGGTGCTGACGGCGCTGCCAATCACCTTTGTCTTCGGCTTCTTACAGAAATACATCACCACCGGTATCGCGACAACGGGCATGAAATAGCTCGTTGGTCTTGGCGGGGCAGGTGATGTGGGGATGGAATTGGCGCTGCGATGAACACAAGACCTCCCAAAATCGTTGTCATCGGCGCCGGTAGTGCCATATTTGGGCTGGGCGCGCTTTCCACCATTGTGCAACACCCGGCGATGAAAGGGGCGCAACTCGCTCTCTGCGATATTAACGCCGAGGGTTTGGCGGTTATCCATAAACTCGCCGACATCATGAATCGCGCTTGGGATGCTCAAATGACCATCACTAGCTCGACCGAGCGCCGCCATTTATTGCCGAGCGCCGATTTTGTGCTGGTCTCAATTCAAGTCGGGCAGCGGGAGGATGTCTGGGAACGTGACTGGCGCATCCCGCTGAAACACGGCCTCCGGCAGCCCTATGCCGAAAATGGTGGACCTGGCTCCTTCGCTCATACGGCGCGCAACCTGCCTCTGATCATGGCGATCGCCCATGATATGGAAGAACTCTGTCCTGAAGCCTGGTATCTCAATCTAGTCAATCCACTTATTCGCTTGACCACAGCCGTGCATCGCTACAGCAAGATCAAAGTGGTGGGCTTATGCCATCAATTGCTCTGGGGCTACGCCATGGCGGCGGCTGTGCTGGCGGAGCGCTGGGGAATTGACGTGCCAGCTGGCTTTCATGTGCACACCAACCCTGACAATATGCCGTCTTTTCTGTCGGTGGCGAAAGAGGCTGTCAAACATCTCGATATCAAGGCGGCAGGCATAAACCATTTCTCCTGGGTTTATGAAATCCGCGACAAACACACTGGCGAAGATCTCTATGCGGAGCTGTGTGACCGCTGGTTTCATCACTTTCGGCACGACTTTGAGCCGCTCACCCGCGAACTCTTCCAGATTTACGGCATGATGCCCACCGCTGGCGATAGCCACATCTGTGAATATTTGGCTTGGGTCAGCGATCCTGTTCAGCAGCCCTGGCGCAAATACGATCTCAAGCTGCAAAGCTGGGAAGGTAACCGCAGGCGCCGCGCCTATCGCAATCAACTGGCGCGGGACATCGTTGCGGGGCGCGTCGATGTCGATACTCTGCGCGATCTCACTCGGCACGGGATGTTGGACGAAGGCATTCCCGAGATGATCGAAGCTGTGCATTACAACAAGCCGCAGCAGCACCCGCAGCTCAATATTCCTAACCGCGGCTACATACCCAACCTGCCCGCTGGCTCCATTGTTGAGCTGCCGGGTACGATCAGCGCGTCAGGTTTTTGCGGCGAAAATATGCCAGCTTTGCCGGCTGGCATCGCCGAAATGTGCCGGCGCGAGCTGTCCTTGAGCGAGCTCTATGTGGAAGCGGCGCTGAATGGTGATCGTGCTTTGGCTTTGCAGGCGATCTTGCTCGACCCGATGGTGACCGATATTGACATGGCACGCGCTATCCTCGATGATTTACTGGCGGAATTCGCGGAGTATCTGCCGCAGTTTCGGTAGTCGTGAGTTGGCTACTTGCTCGATCTAAGTCATTCGCTGAGGGATTTTTCTATGAGCAAGATCTTAAAGCTGAAAGGGATTATTCGGAATATCAGATATGCGCCTCAAGTTCGTACAAATATACTTGAACGCTGTGACTTTAACGACTTTGATATTAACTCCGCACCTGCATCAGGAATTATTGAGTTCAATGACACAACATCCCTTCCATTTTCAAAGTGGATTACTCCGAAGCCAAGTCGCTCATATCCATCTGCTCGTATTTACAAGACCTACCATCTGCCGAAACGGGTGACTGTCATTCCCATCATCAAAGATGAGGGTAAATGGACACAGAATAACGATCGCATTTCATTCATGACATTTTCTCGAATGAATTTGATGAATGTGTACATTATCTTAGCGTGGTATGAACGGGCAGAGCCACATAAAAGCCGAACGAACAGAATCACAAATCAGCTGCTCAACAACGCATTTGTCTTGGAGAAGATATTGGAACTCAAGCGTTATCAGAAATCCGCGTTGCATTGGAATGTCATGCACTTTGAGAGAGATTTCGAGTTTGTATACCGGCAAGCCGTAGAAAGCTATGAGAAGATTAGTCGATTCTACCATCTTGAGATGAACCCAGCTGAAAATCACCTGAAAATACTTGAACAGTATCTGCCCCAGGGACAATTTAGTCGAGAGGCTTTTGCGAAATTCTCATCACATCGGTCATCGTCAGCGGCGCAACGAGAATCGATGACCATTCATGAACTTGAAAACTTGGTAGATGGTGAAAAGGCATATTTTGAATTAGAGAACCGGCTGGGCGGAATGTATCATGTCACCGCGGACGAAGTGTATTGGGAAAATGGTACGTTTGTGATACAAGAATCGAAAAACACACGAAGGGGCAAGTTGCCCAGTTTGACAGACATTCAAGACGGATTGTTTAAGAACATTCTCTTTAACAATATAGACGAGCTCTACTTGGACCGTAGCTCAATCAAGTTTGCTACTCGCCTGAAGTTGACTGGAGATATCCTCGGTGTGCTAAAACTACCTGCAGAAGATGACACAGCTATTGAACACTTCTTGAATATGAATGATCTTACACCCGCGAAGCGCAAGCTCTTAAGGCTTCTGAATCAAGAAGCAAAGACAAATTCGGGATTGAGTATCGAGATCGCGGGGAACTGATGCGCACGGTCAAAAGTCCATTACGCTACCCTGGTGGGAAGTCTCGCGCTGTTAGACAAATTCTGCAACACGTACCAGCGCATATAGATGAATACCGCGAGCCATTTGTAGGTGGTGGTTCGGTCTTTTTAGCTATTAGATGCCTTTTTGGGCGGAGAATTCGGCGTTATGTGATTAACGACTTGAATAAGGATTTAGTGTTTTTTTGGCGGGCGGCGCAAGACAATATCGATGATTTCGCGCAAAGTGTACAAACATTTAAGGATGACTATGACAATGGCAGGGAATTATGGCGTTTTCTGCATACGGCCGGAAATATGCCTAGTGCGTTCGAAAGGGCGGTACGTTTCTTTGTCTTGAATCGCATCACATTTTCTGGAGTGGTAGACTCCGGCGGGTATTCTCAGTATGCTTTTGAGCAGCGCTTTACACAGTCTGCGATCAGTCGGCTTAGGCGGCTTGAACCTCTGCTGAGGGAGGTTGAGATTTGCCACGGCGATTACGAACCCTTGTTGCATGGTCCGGGTGAAAACGTCTTCATCTTTCTCGACCCGCCGTACTGGAGCGCGACCAAGTCCAGATTATATGGTGTGCGGGGTGAGCTACATATCACATTTGATCATGAGCGATTTGCCGAGAATATGCGCCAATGTCCACATAAGTGGCTGATTACCTATGACGATTCGCCCAAGATCCGCGACCTGTTCAGCTTTGCCAATATTACAGAATGGTCGCTTCAATATGGGATGAACAACTACAAGCAGGGCAAAGCTGACAAAGGGAAAGAGCTGTTTATCAAGAATTACTGAAAGGCAGAACATGAAAAAAGTATTTGTCGTTTACACCACTGACAATGTGGGCACGGCCGTGCTCGAGCCCATCCAAATTGGCGATCATGTCGGCTGTAATGGCGAGCGCAGCGACCTCGAGGTGATCGCCCAAGACAACATCGCCTACGGACACAAGATCGCCCTGATGGATATCGCTGAAGGTGATACCGTGCTGAAATACGGGCTCAGCATTGGCTCGGCCAGCTGCGATATCAGAGCAGGCGAACATGTGCATACGCACAATGTCGAGAGCAATCGCGGTCGTGGCGACTTGACTGATCGCGAGACAGTATCAACCGAATAGGACCTATCGGGAATAGTGAACTCGGGAGTGAGAAAAATGTCAGAATTTATGGGATATCTTCGCCCAAATGGCGATGTCGGCATTCGTAATCATCTGCTGATTTTATCAGGCACCGTCTATGCCAATGGCGTGGTTGAGCGTGTGGCTGATTCGATCTATGGCGCCGTACCAATCACTCATGCCAACGGGCGTTGCCAAGTGGCGCCAGATCTGCGCGTCACGCGGCGTTTCCTGGCAGGTACAGCCATGAACCCCAATGTTGGCGCCGTGATCATTATCGATCACTTCAAGGAAGAAGGCATGACAGCCGAAGACCTCGCCGATGACATCGCCCCAACTGGCAAATTGATCGCCACGGTCAATATTCGTGGTGATGGCGGTTTTATCAGCGCCATCGAAAAAGCGACTCGCTACGCGCAAGACTTCGCCCGGCAGATTAGCCTCTACACCCGGCAAGCAGCGCCGATGAGCAAGATCCTCTTTGGGACCGAATGTGGCACCTCTGATACCACCTCCGGCTTGGCGAGCAATCCCGCCAATGGCCTCGCCGGCGAAATCTTGATCGCCCAGGGCGGGCGCCTGTTGATGGCGGAATGCACCGAGTGGATGGGCTGCGAGAATTGGCTAACAGAAAAAGCGGCTAACCCGGCGGTGGCGGAAGCGATTGTGGCGGGTGTGCAGCATATGGAAGCGCGGGCACTGGCGAGTGGCGAGGACATCCGCGGCTCCCAACCGACTGGCGACAATATGGCTGGCGGCTTGACCACCATCGAAGAAAAGTCGATGGGCGCGGTCAAAAAAATTGGCGATAGTCCCATCATCGAATACCTGGAAATCGCCCAAGCGCCCAACAAGAGCGACCCCGGCAATTACGTGATGTATGGACCGGGCATGGGCGCCGAGAGTATCAGCAGTATGGCGGCGGCTGGCTGCCAAGTGCTGACTTTTTGTACCGGCGGGGGCCACACCTCCAATCACCCCATCATGCCCACCATCAAGGTAACGGGCAATCGGCAATCCTACGAGCTCATGCGGGATACGGTCGATGTCGATGTCAGTGGCGTTTTCTACGACGAGATCACGCTGCGAGAAGCCGGGCAGATCGTCTATGACGAAGTGGAGCGCGTCTGCAATGGCTATCTGACCAAATCCGAGGCGCTGCGCGACAATAACAGCTTCGCTATTCACCGTGTAGGACCGAGCATTTAGGCACAGAGCGATGCGATTGAGAATCCCCTACGGCAAAGGCACCCTCAGCGCCGAGTTGCCGGCTGGCTATGTAACCGAATACGTGTTGCCCAACAGTCATGAACCGGCGGTGGATCCAGCGGCTTTGGTCAAAGATGCTGTCTACCATCCCTTGGGCGATGTCAAGCCACCGCGCACAGGTCAAAAAGTTGCCATCGCAATCAACGATAAGACCCGTCCGGTGCCGCATGAGTTTCTGTTGCCGCCGGTGTTGAATGGCATTCGGCACGCTGGCATCCCCGATGAAGATCTGCTTTTCATCATTGCAACGGGCACGCATCCATCTATGTCAGCGACGGAGTACAGCGCAATCCTGCCGGCGGATATTCTCAATACCTATCGTGTCATCTGCCACGATGCCGCTGACCAGGCGAATCTGACCGCGTTGGGAGAGACCTCGCGCGGGACACCCGTTTACATCAATCGCGACTATATGGCTGCCGATTATCGCATCGTCATCGGCAATATTGAGCCGCATCAGTTTCAAGGCTATTCCGGTGGGGTCAAAAGCGCCGCCATCGGTTTGGCAGGTTTGCAGACTATCAATCACAACCATGCCATGATGCGCGATGAATTTGCCATATCAGGAGAATACGAGAGAAACCCGGCGCGGCAAGATGTTGAAGAAATTGGTCGCCTGATCGGCATCGATTTCGCTGTCAATGCCATCTTGAATCGTGACAAGCAGATCATTAAAGCTTTCGCTGGTGATCCCTCCGCCATCATGGCGGCAGGCATTCCAGAGGCGCGCGCGCTGTATCAAGTGGCTGTCGAAGCGCCTTTCGACCTGGTCATCGTCTCGCCGGGCGGGCATCCAAAAGATATTAATATCTATCAATCGCAGAAAGCGATGGCACATGCCGCTGCTGTGATCAAACCGGGCGGCAGAATGATCCTCTGCGCAGCCTGCCCGGAAGGCAGCGGCAATCGTGAATACGAAAATTGGATGATGAATCTACCATCGCAAACGCATGAAGCTGTCTTTGAACGCTTCGCCCGCGAGGGTTTTAAGGTGGGGCGGCATAAAGCTTTCCAAGTCTCGCGTGATGCCTCGCGCATTCAGACAGCACTCATCTCCGAAATGGACGATGACCTGGTGCGCAAGCTATTGTTGCATCCTCAGCCCAGCCTCCAGGCAGCCATCGATCGGGCGCTTGAATCTCTGCCAGCCGGCGCGCGAATCGGTATCATCCCTGCCGCTACCGCCACTATGCCTAGTTTGATCTCATCTTGATACCAGCGAGTTCTAATCTAATGCCCCACGACAGCAACACGTTTCCCCACAGTGCCGCGCGCATTGTCATCGTCACCACCCTGTCGCTTTTCATCATCTTCGGCATCCGTCTCTCATTTTCGGTGTTCTTCGCCGAATTCGTTATGATTGAGGGCTGGAGCAACGAAGCGTCCGCCTCGATCTTCAGCCTCAATATGTTGGCTTTCGCCCTGACGGCACCACTGGCTGGTTATGCGCTCGACCGCTTTGGACCACGTCCTGTCTTTGCTGTCGGCGTCTGTTTGATGGCTGCCGGTCTGTGGTTGAGCAGCCGCGCCAACTCGCTAGACGATCTGCTATTATCTTATGGCCTTATCGTAGGTTGCGGGCTGGGCATCACCGGCCTAGGTCCGGTCGCTTCGGTGGTGGCTGGCTGGACGACCCCAGCCCAACGCGGACGCGCTATTGGCATCGCCTTCGCCGGGACTGGCTTGGGTTCGCTGGTCTTCGTACCAATGGCGAACCTATTGATCGAGCAATTCAGCTGGCGGGACGCCTATCTAATCTTGTCGCTGATCTGCCTGGTCCTGCTCTTGCCGTTGATGGTCATTGGCTTGCGAAAAGCTCCTGGTGCGGGCTCGCAAGATCGACACAAGAATCCCTCTCTGGTTGCTTGGCGGCAGTTGCTGCGTAATCCTGTTTTTTGGGCGTTGATGCTGGTCTCGCTGACCGCTCTGGGTCCAGTGCGCAGTTTGACTGTGCACCAGATCGCCTATATGGAATCGGTTGGTGTGGAGCGTCAGTTGGCGGCAGCTGTGGTTGGCTTGGCTGGATTCTTGACGTCCATTGCTTTTGTCAGCTTGGGCTGGGTCTCCGATCGCTTTGGGCGTGGTGTCGCCTTCAGCATCGGCGCGGCTGGTTTGATCGCGGCGGTTGGGTTCCTGCTCAGCTTGAGAACGGCTGTGCCAGCTCCAACATTACTCCTGCTTATGTACGCGCTCTGCTTTGCTTTGGGCGAAGGTACGAGAAGCAGCCAGACAACCGCCCTTGCCAGTGATACCTTTCAGCGACAAGGCTTGGGTTTAATCAACGGTTTAGTAGGCGGCATGTTTGGTCTTGGCGCGGCTTTTGGTCCCTGGCTCGTGGGCAGATTGCGCGATGAGAGCGGGAGCTACGATGGTGGGTTGCTGTTTGTGGTGGGCATGGTGCTGGTTTCCCTGGGTGCGTTTCTGTTTGTTGTGCGTTCTACAAAAAGAAAAGCTCCGGAAAAAGAAGGAGTTTGAAGCCTCACTGCCTTGGAAGAGCTCATTGAAAATACTTTGGCATCGCGCCTGGCACAGCTCTCTTCAAAGTCACTTATTGCAAAAAATGTGAACAAGAGAAAATGTAGTTATAAGTTTTCATGGCGTTTTATTTGTTTCCTGTGGCAGAAACCAGACTCCCAACCGACTGCCACAGGAAACCCAAAATGAAAGATTACCGTCTTTGTTCCGAGTGCTTAGTCGTCCTTGTCACGGAACCCACCACCTGCAGCACCGATGGTTTTAACTGTGCCAGAGGCCAATTCAGAAACAGCAGCGCCGGGTTTCCCCATTGCTAAAAGAGCGAGTGAGCGGAAGATGGATTTAGCGGGCTGATAAACAATGTTCTCAGCGTATCCACGCTTGCATTCACTGCAATCACCACATCTGCAAGACATTTTAGTACCTCCCCTCATAGTTTGCGATACGCATATAATAACAGTGTGACTTTATTTTCCACTTGTGAGTCTAATAGAACTTCCGTCGTACTGAATGCACAAGAAACAACAAAATATATTGGAACAGTACGAACGGTCTCGATATAAATATTGTTATTTTGTGAATTTGAAAAAGCTGCCTTACGTTACAGTCAAGCTCTTTCTTGTTTTAAGAGTGGGGTAGTAAATTCGAACGTCTTGTAAATTGCTAAGAACTCACAGTACGCGATTACAAACTCTTGATTAAGCTGCTGCTGGCTCCTGTGATATTGCTAGAGATATTGATGCGCTGGCAGAGTCAGAAAATCAGCGAATTCATCAGCGCGGATCATCTGGTCGAAGAGTTGCATCGCCAGTTGAAAATGACCCCCCTCAAAGCGCGCGTTGCCGACCTCCACCCGGATGGCGTCCATCTCTTCTTCCAGCAGCTTGCCATAGAGCGCCAGCGTGAGTAGACGCCCATCGGCGAGCTTGGCTTTGTGATGTAGCCATTGCCAAACCTGCGCCCGGCTGATCTCAGCAGTAGCGGCGTCTTCCATCAAGGAGTACAAAGGCACGCAGCCATTGCCGCCAAGCCAGGCTTCCAAGTATTGGATGCCAACTTTTAAGTTGAGACGAAGGCCTTCCTCGGTGATATTGCCGGCACTGGGAATCAGCAGGTCAGCAGCGGATACATTGACATCTTCGCGCTGTCGCTCTACTTGATTTGCTTGCGGCATATATTGGTCGAAGACTTCGGTAGCAATCTGCACCAAACCTGGATGCGCCACCCAAGTGCCGTCATGCCCCTCCTGCACCTCGCGCAGCTTGTCCGCACGCAATTTGTCCAAGGCGGCCCGGTTGCCTTCGGGATCATTGCGGATGGGGATCTGCGCCGCCATCCCGCCCATGGCATGGGCGCCGCGCCGGTGGCAAACTTTGATCACATGCAACGTATAATTGCGCATGAAAGGTACGGTCATGGTGACCTGCGCGCGGTCGGGCAGCAGGTAATCAGCATGGTTGCGGAACTTCTTGATGTAACTGAAGATATAATCCCAACGTCCGCAGTTGAGCCCAGCCGAATGCTGCCGCAATTCGTAAAGGATCTCTTCCGCTTCGAAGACCGCCAAAATTGTCTCGATTAGCACGGTGGCTTTGATACTGCCTTGGGGAATGCCGAGCGCATCTTGCGCGTGCAGGAAGACATCGTTCCACAAACGAGCCTCCAAGTGGCTTTCCAGCTTGGGCAAGTAGAAATAGGGACCAGTGCCGCGCTCCAGGGCAGGGCGGGCATTGTGGAAAAAGTAGAGACCAAAGTCGAAGAGCCCACCCGGGATCGGCATTCCATCGACCAGGAAGTGGCTCTCATCGAGATGCCAGCCGCGGGGTCGTACCATCAGCGTGGCGGTCTGCTCATTGAGTTGGTAGAAGCGGCCATCGGGATTGCTGAAGGTGATGCTGCGGTTGACCGCATCGCGCAGGTTCACTTGCCCGGTGACCATATTGTCCCAGGTCGGCGCATTGGCGTCTTCAAAGTCCGCCATGAATACTTTCGCGCCGCTATTGAGGGCGTTGATCACCATTTTGCGGTCGGTGGGTCCCGTGATTTCGACGCGGCGATCTTGCAGGTCAGCGGGAACTGGCGCAACTCGCCAAGTTGGTTCCTCGCGGATGGCGCTGGTCTCCGGCAGGAAATCAGGCATTTCCCCGTTGTCGATAGCGGCTTGGCGTGCGGCACGGGCTTGAAGCAATTCGTCGCGGCGGGTGCTGAAGTTGCGCGCGAGATCAGCGAGGAAGTCGATTGCCTCGGCTGTCAGGATGGATTCATATTCGGGAAGCATGGCTCCGCGGATTTCAATAGCATTGGCGTGATTTTGTTTGGTCATGCGAGTTTCTACCTTGTTCAGAAAGTCTCTTTGATTGGCAACTATATGTCAAAAGTTCTGAAGCGAGTAGGGGATTTTAGCATCGTAGTGTGGGAAGGATTCGAAGTTTGAGCGGCGGCTGTGATTTTGTTCATTCGAGAAGTTGCGCATACTCTCGCAATTTCAAGCCGGTTTCGGCAAGACCGTTGCGCGTCAGGTTCGCGAGATACTCTTCGACAGTGTAGGGTGGATTTTTCAGCCGGCGCCGGATTTTGCGCACTGCGCTTAAGAAGACATCTGGTGATGTTTCAAGCAAGTTCAAGAGGAAATCATCAGGATGGCGAGCTTCGATGCCGAAGGGTTTCAGTGCCTCGGCCGGAAAATCACTTAGATTCTGAGTAACGATTGTGTCACAGTTACCATGTCGTGCTGCGGCGAGGACATGGCGATCGTCTGGATCGGGCAAATCTATGTCATCAATGAGATGTTGATAACCAGTTACCAGTGCATTAAAGCCTAAAGCATTCATCAACTCCTGTGTTCGCCGTACTTTTGAGGGATCGTGATCTTTTCTGAGTTTTCGATCGGTGTTCATCCATTCGCGATAGATATCAGGCGACCACTTGGGTTGAAAAAGTTGGAGCACGGCAAGTTGAAGCAGAATATCCCGCATACTAGCGGGATATAAGGTGTTCGTATCGAGCATAGCTACCTGCGGTATTGCGCTAGTCATACAGACCCATTTCTTGTGCCTCTGCCACCATTTGATCGAGAATCACTTCCTGTTGGTCCCGCAGCGTCTGCTGATAGCGCATCACATCTTCCGTGCGGATGCGCCGGTGACTTCCCACTTTATGAAATGGAATTTCCCCAGCATCGAGCAGCTTGATCAAATAAGGTCGCGAGACATTGAGGATGTCCGCCGCCTGTTTTGTTGTCAACTCGCTGTGTAGCGGGACCACAGTTAAGCCATGCCCAGCAGCGATAATTTGCATCACATCCCTCAGCACAGCCGCGGCGCCAGCGGGCAGTTCTATCGGCTCTTCATCTTGAGAACTGGCTACAAACAACGGCGTATCTGTTCCAAGCGGCATTTTTTCTATTGATTCGCGGGCAATCTTGATCTCCTGCGTGGCGGGCGGCAGGTAATTATAAGCGACCATTTTTATCTCCTTTCTTGCATAGGTATAACTTAGCGCATAAACGCAATAAACGCAATAAGTGAATTATATGCAACGCGAGTCGCTTAGCTAACGCGCAGAACTGTGTCCTGCAACACTTGCTCAAAGACATCCACAAACAGGTCAACATGCTGGCGCTGGAAGATGATGGGCGGCTTGAGCTTGAGCACATTATGATGCGGTCCTTCGGTACTGAGCAGGATGCCATTATTTTTCATGCGCTCGACGATATATGTCGCTTCCCAATCAGCCGGTTCCAGACTGTTCGTATCCCGTATGAGTTCGATACCGAGGAACAAGCCTGACCCACGCATCTGCCCGATGATGGGGAATTGCGCTTGCAAGGCTTGCAGGCTTTCCATCCAGTATTTGCCAGTCGCAGCGGCGTTTTCTTGCAGCTTCTCGTCAGCGATGATGTGCAGCACCTCCAAGCCAATGGCGCAGGCTACCGGGTTACCGCCGAAGGTGTTGAAGTATTCCATCCCGTTGTCAAAGGCGGCTGCGATGGCGGGGGTCGTGACCACTGCGCCGAGTGGATGCCCATTAGCGATCGGCTTGCCCAGGGTGACAATTTCCGGCACGACGCTGCTTAATTCGAAGGACCAGAAAGCATTGCCCACCCGCCCAAAACCGGTCTGTACTTCATCGGCGATGCAGATGCCACCAGCTTCTCGCACCATGGCGTAGGCACGCTTGAGATAATTGGCTGGCAGGGGCATTTGCCCGCCACAAGCCATAATGCCCTCGGCAAAAAAGGCGGCGGGCTGCTTGCCACGCCCGCCAATTGCCGCGATGCTTTTTTCCACGGAGCGGGCATAAAATTCGCCGGCATGGGTATCGAAATTGCGGACTTCGCCGCGAAAACCATCGGGCATATCCACAACTTCAACATGCGCCGGTTTGCCATTGCCGCCAGGACCGTTGAATTTGTAGGGGCTGATGTCGATTAGCGCCGAGGTATGCCCATGATAAGCGTGGTCGATCACCATGAAATCGCTGCCGCCGGTGTATGCTTTCGCCAGCCGCAGCGCTAATTCGTTGGCTTCGCTGCCGCTGTTGACGAAGAAGCAAACCGAAAGCGGTTCGGGCAAGGTAGCGGTTAGCGCCTCGGCATAAGCCACAATTGTTTCGTGCAGATAACGGGTATTGGTATTCAGTATAGCCATTTGCTCTTGGGCGGCTGCCACCACGCGCGGATGGTTGTGCCCGACATGTGGCACATTGTTGACACAATCGAGATAGCGCTGCCCAGATTCATCATAGAGATAATGCAGGTGGGCGCGTTCAATAAAGAGTGGGTTTTGGTAGGAGAGGCTCAAGGCGGGGTTGAGCGTTGCCCGGCGCCGTTCCAGCAGGTCTGCCGCGGGTTTTTCTGGTGGTTCAATTTTGAACGGCAAGCGCAAGATCTGGTTGGGATTGGGCGATAAGGCAGTATAGACGCCGCGCTGTTTCGGCGAACAGACGCCGGGGAAATTGTCCTGCTCGAGCAAGTCAATGATGATTTGGAAATGCAGATGTGGGATCCAATTGCCATTGCGTGGATAATCCCCAATATGCGCCAGCAAATCGCCCGCTGCGACGCGCTGCCCAACTTCCCAGCGATCCAGCACCTCCGGTGAGAGATGCCCATAGAGAGTAAAAAAGCACAGATCGGCGGTCGGCTCATGTTTGAGAATCAGAGTCGGACCATAATCTTGCTCCTGCGCGTGGTCCTGCAAGCTATGCACCGTGCCCGCTAAAGGCGCATATACTGGCGTATTGGCAGCTACGAAAAGGTCTACCCCGAGGTGGATGGTGCGCCGCTGATGATGATCGATGGCGAACATATCTTGCAGGTAGATGGGGCGGGCTTCGTTGTAATAGCCGATGCCGATTTTCTCCCCGATTTGCCGATATAGTGGTTCGGCGTAACTCGCTGGATCGGCGAGGTTGGTCACTTGTGCCAGCAAGCGACTGCTCATGCCGAAGTCAACCGTTTTGCTGTTTGCCGCGGTCAGGGGATCTTGGAGTATTGGCCCAAAGGATTGTTCATCGAGCCAGTTAATGACAGCAGCTGTTTTTGGGCAAGCGGGCAAGCCACAGGCATCGCGAAAGAGATAATGCGCGTAACGGAGCTGAATCGCGCGCAGTTTCCCCAGCAAATCCCAAGCGTTGTTTTCGCTGATGCTCAGGTGCCGATTGTCGGGTTCCCGCTTCTGCTGATACCAAGAGATGCAGACGCTGAGGCAGAGACGCGCGGCGATCATGGGGAACAGCAGGCTCAGTTCTCTCTCGCTTAGCGGAAAGTTCTGATGATAAGCAGCAATGACTTGGGTTGTCTCTTCCAGTGGTTGCGCCTTGCCCATCATGATATATGCCAGAGCCACTGCCAAATCGCTGACAGATGGGCTATAGACCATATCGCCGAAGTCGATCATGCCAGCCAGACGCGGTGGCTCTGGTCCGGCGGCGTGAATCAGGATATTGCTATCGTTGGGGTCATTGTAGGTGAAGCTATGGCGTAGCTCGGGCAGGGCGGGTAGAAGCTCCTCTTGATAGTGCCTGACAAAGTGCTCGAGGATGGACTTTCTTTCGGGCGGCAAGTCGTGACCATATTGCGCCATCTCTTGCAGATTGCGGATGTTCCAACGGTAATGCAGCCGTTTTTCGCTATGGCGAAACGTTTGCATTGCCCCGCTCAGTTGCCCGAGCTTGCAGCCGATTTCCTGGAGCAGTTCCGGCGAGTGCGGGCGGAATTCACTGAGCGGGATGCCCTCGATGTAACTCAGCAGACGGGCGCGATACCGGTCCCCATTAGCGGCGACGATGCTAATGGTATCAGCGCTATTTCGCGCCGGGATAAGCCGCGGGAAAATATCCAGCGATGCGCCCAGGTGTTGCAGGGTCTTGTTCTGCAGCTCGAGCACGCCCTCCGATATACTGCTGTGGGCGATCTTGAGTACAAATTCTTCGCCATTTTGGCTGCGCAAATGGAAGTTGCGGTCGAGCTCCGATGGCAGCTCCCGGATGGATGCTAACGCGATGTCGTAATATCTTTGTGCAATCTCGCGCGCATCTTCCGACGAGAACGGTGGGCGGATATTCTCTTCCATCAATAGCATGGTAGCCTCTTGAGCTGCAGGTTTCTTGTTGGATTTATCATACTGCCTGCACGTGGGCTGCGCTGGGCTGCCAACACCGCAGCCTTGGAGCCTGGCACTGGCTCAACCGGCGAAGAGCGGCGTTGGCGCACCCTTCAAACCCGGCTTGTAACTGAAGAAACTCCCCGCCAGAGGATACCGCGCCAACTCGGACTCACTCATCGCTGTGCTGGCGGTGGTGATATAGAGCGTCTCGAGATCGGCGCCAGCGAAAGTGCAACTGGTGATATTGGGCACAGGCAACGGGACCACCTGCAATATCTCGCCAGCTGGCGAATATCGCGTGATGCGCGCGCCGCCGAAATGCGCCACCCACAGGCAATCTTCGCTATCGACCGTCATGCCATCGGGAACGCCTTCGTCATCCTTGGTAAATTCGGTGAAGATGCGCTTGTTGCTCAGGTCGCCAGCGGGGCTCATGTCGAGAGCGTAGATGGTACGTTTGATGCTATCGGTGTGATAAATAATAGTATTGTCGAGATTGAATGTCGGACCGTTGCAGATGATGTAATCAGTATCGCATTGCTGCACGCTCAAATCGGGATCCAGGCGATAGAGCGCGCCGCTCTCAGCAGCTTGCCCGATGTCCATGGTGCCCGCCCAATAGCGCCCGCTGTTGTCGACCTTGCCATCGTTGAAGCGGTTGCCCGGCATATCTGCTTCCGGCAGTACAATCGGCTGGGCGGAAAGCACATCAAAATTGATGAAGGCATAGCCATCTTGAATAGTGCCAATGAAGCCGCCGTCTTGCCGTGGCGAGAGGCTGGTCACGGCGAAGTCGAAAGTCCAGGTTGTTTTGGCACCATCGGCTAGCGCATAGCGATGGACTTTGTTGCTAAAAATATCAACCCAATAAACCGCATTCTCCGCCTCGACCCAGAGGGGACCCTCGCCCAAGCTGGCAGATATTTCCCAGACCGCCTTTACTTCGCTCATATTGCCCTCCCTTTAATTATCATGCCGCTATTTTACCAATTCGTGACCGAGTCGTCAGCCCGCGGCAGATGAGGCAATGCTTCTGTGGGAAGGGATATTTGCCCAGCATCCCCCGGTTCAGTTCGATTCCAAGCGCGGGACGCGGTCTAATTTCTTCTAATGTGGCGAGACTTAACCGTCAGCCACTACTGGCGATCCCTCTTCATACAAATAACAGCGCACCCAACGTCCATCGTCAAGCTGAGGCTGAATTGGGCTGGTAGCCAGCCTCGAGGATAACTTGCTTGACGCGCTTGCGTACCTCGGGGCGGATATTGGGATGATCATTGATAACGCGCGAGACCGTCGAGCGCGATACCCCGGCTAATTGCCCGACCTCTTCTACTTGTCTGCTGAAGCTGTCAACAGCAGATTCTAAAAGGGGTGGTCAATGGCTGAATTTAAGGGTTTGCCTTGTACGGTCAAGGATTTTCACAGGTGAAAACAGATCTACTTATCGCCCAGGGACGAAAGACAGATTGTGTGCTTATGTCTAATATGTGAGTCCATAGCCGTGGGGGAAGAGCGGATCTGCCGAATCGTGAGGGACATCAGGCTTTTGCGCGCGGACGGCATCCATTGATGTGGGCAATTCAAAAGGCAGCTTCGCGCTGGGCTTGAAGCGACCAAAGACAATATCGAGCACCGCCGCATCGCTGGCGCCAAAGTTTGCCAACAAGCCAGCAGCGGCAGCAGCGATTTCCGGGATCACCGCTGGGCGCTCCAGGTAGATATCGACGATGGTGGGGACCTCTTCCATGATGGAGAGCAAGCGGCTCAATTCCGGCTCTTTGAAATCGAGATCGCCGGCCTGGAAGAATGCTTCCAAGAAGATGTTATTTCGGGGCTCGAAAGGTGTTTGCAAGCGCAGGATAGCGAAATCAGCCATGGTTGGCTCTTTAACGACATCGCCATATTGCGCGGCAACTTCCGCTTCGATGTTCTCGATGTAAATCTTCGGGCGCCCGCTCAACGGCAGAGGACCTTCATTTTTCAGCAAGACGATGGATTTGCGTTGCGCCAACTCGCCGGCGGCACGAAAAGCTGCATTGCCGGCTATATGAGCGGCGGCTGTCTCATTAGTGTATGGCTGCTCGAACAAGCCCAGGCGGAACTTGTCCCGCAATAAACGGCGCACGCTGATATCAAGCCGCTCTTCGCGGACTTGCCCGCTTTTGATCAAGTCGACCAGCACTTCGGGGCATGCTTCCCCACCGAATTGATCGATGCCAGCTTCCAGCGCCTTGCACATGCGCTCGGGAAGACTGAGATGCTCGACCCCCCAAGCCCGCGCCGGGAAAAGGCTGCCGGCGATATGCGCATCGGTCAGTGGACCCCAATCCGTACAGGCGACCCCCTCAAAGCCGTATTTCTCCCGCAGCAGGCCCGTGATGATGCCTTTGTTGAAAGCGAAACCAACTGGTTCGTACTCGGTGTCAATCGGCATGCCGTAATATGGCATGATCATGGCAGTGCCGGCTGCAAAAGCCGCTTCGAAGGGCAACAGGTGGTAATCGAAGTTGTCGCCGGGATAAACCTGCTCGCGACCGTATTCAAAGTGCGGATCCTCACCATCCAGTTGCGGACCGCCGCCGGGAAAATGCTTGGTCATGCAAGCGACGCTATGCGCCCCAAGCTCCCCGCCTTGGAAGCCGCGAATGTACGCGCCGGTCAGTTTGGCTGCCAGTTGATTGTCTTCGCCGAAAGTCCCATTGACGCGAGCCCAGCGTGGCTCGGTAGCCAAATCCGCCATGGGATGCAAGGCGGAACGCAAGCCAACGGCGATATATTCCTGGCGAGCGATATCGGCAAATTCTTCCACCAGCTTGGCATCGCCGATAGCCCCCAGTCCTGCTGGTTGGGGCCATTGCGAGAAGGCATCGGTCGCCATGTGCGCCCCCGGATTTTGGGAAAAACTGTGCCGCGGATCGGAAGACATGGTGATAGGAATCCCAAGTCTTTTGCCGGCAGCCAATCGCTGTAGCTGATTGACCCAGGCGGCAATCTTCTCCGCGCTGGCAGAGCCAACCAGGTTGAAGTGCGTCATGTGCTTGTCGGTCATCTCGCGGATGGTCGCCATGCCGAAGGCGCCGCTGTCGATGTCAAATTCGCCATCGGGGTTGATCATGACCATGGTCTGGAACATCATGCCGGCTTTTTCTTCCAGCGTCATGCGCCCCAGCAAGTCGTCTATGCGTTCGCTGATGGGTAGGTCGGGGTCTTGGTAAGCTTGGTTTTGAGACATCGCGCTTGCCTTCGATCAGTTAAATCTGGTCAATTCAACCCGTAAAGATCGCTGTACTTTAGCTCGAGATAACGCAACAATGGCGCCACATTCAACCCCTCGCCGGAGATACGCCGCAGCAATTCATCACTGCTGTAGGCGCGCCCGTGCCGGTAGATCGCTTCTGTCAACCAGTCGAGCAAGCTACCATATTCACCCTGCGCCAGCTTCTGCCCCAGATCCGGCAGCTGAGCATGGGCGGCTGCCAGCACCTGTGCCGACATGATATTGCCGATGGTGTAGCAAGGGAAATTGCCAAAAATGCCAGCCGACCAATGCACATCCTGCAAGACGCCGCGCCGATTGTCCGGCGGGGTCAAGCCCAGGTATTCTTCCATCTTGGCATTCCAAATCTCGGGCAAATCATCTACCGAGATGCTGCCTTCCAGCAATGCCATCTCGATTTCAGTGCGAAGCATGATATGCAGGTTGTAAGTCACTTCATCGGCTTCGACGCGGATCAAGCTGGGCTGCACACGATTGACCGCGCGATAGAATAATTCCGCATCCGCCCTTGCCAGCTGTTGTGGGAAGAGCTGTTGCAGGCGGGCGAAATGCAGCTGCCAGAAGGCGCGGCTACGACCAATCTGGTTCTCCCACAAGCGCGAGGAAAATTCATGCGCCCCATAGCTGGCGCCGCCAACCGCATACTGTCCCAGGAAGTCGGTGGTCAACGCGCTGCGTGTCAACTTTGGGGAGACATTCTGTTCGTAGAGCCCGTGCCCGGCTTCGTGCAGCGCGGCGAAGATCGACATCGGCAAATAGTGAAGATCATAGCGTGTGGTGATGCGCACATCTTGCCGGGTGAAAGAGATCTCGAAGGGATGCGGCGCGCTATCGAGCCGACCCCGCGCGAAGTCAAATCCGATCAACGCTGCCATTTCCCGGCAGAGCGCCTTCTGGGTGGCGATGTCATATTCCGCCTCCCACAGGTCAACCGGCAACGGAGTGTTTTTCGCCACGATCCGCTCCAGCAGCGGCAGCAATCCCGCTCTCAATTCGGCGAAAATTTGCTTGAGTCGGGCGGCGGTCATGCCCGGTTCGAATTGCAAGATCAGCGCATCAAAGGGATGCTCGTCATAACCTACCGCCTCCGCCAATTCGATATTCAGCTGCAGCATTTGCTGCAAATATGGCTTAAAAGCGGCGAAATCGTTCGCCTCTTTGGCGGTCGCCCAGGCGAGTTCCGATTCTGGTCCCAAGGCAGCAACCCGCCCGACCAAATCGGCGGGGATGCGCTGCTGGATTTCGTAAGCGGCACGGGTCTGCTGCAGGGCGCGCATTTGATAATCGTCCTGCTCACAAGTCGCTAACTCGGCTTCAGCGGCGTCTAGCAAGCGGGCAGTCTTGTCACTGACAAATAGCCCCTTCGCTAGTTTGGTCAAGGTGGCCAATTGCGCGCCACGGCTAGTGGATCCCCCGGCGGGCATCATCGTGCGCATATCCCATTTGAGCGTGTTCAGAATGTTGAGCAGGTCGTTGTATTCGGCAATATGTGCTGCCAAGTTCTCGCAGGCAGTCATTGGATTTCCTTTTGTTCCGTTTATTCTAATCGAGCCGACTTGCTTAGATCGAACGCATTGCGCCGCCATCGACGCGCAGGGTAGCGCCAGTGATGTAGCTGGCTGCCGGCGAGAGCAAGAAAGCCCCAGCCGCGCCAAAATCGTCAATGGTGCCATAGCGCCCCAGCGGAATACCGGCGAGGCTGCGCTTCTGCACTTCTTCGATGCTGATGCCGAGTTTCTGGGAAGTGTTGGCATCCAATTGCGCCACCCGATCTGTATCGATACGCCCGGGGACCAGGTTGTTGACGCGGATAGCATCGCCCGCCAGCTCATCCGCCAAGGTCTTGACTAAGCCGGCCACACCGGCGCGCATGACGGTGGACAAGGCGAGGCGCGGGATTGGCTCTTTGATCGAACCCGAGGTGACAGTCAAGATAGACCCGCCATTCTCCATGTGTGGGATGCTCATGCGAATCATGCGGACACTGCTGAGCAGGGTCAACTCGAAGGCGGCTTGCCAATCCTCGTCACTGAGTTCTTTGACGGTCTTGGCGGGCGGTCCGCCGGCATTGACCAGCAGGCAATCGATGCTGCCCCAGGCTGCCACAGTTTTATCCACCCAGGCTTGAATCTCAGCCGCGACCCGGACATCGCAGGCAGTGGCGAGGGTCTCGACCCCGTAATCGGCTGCGAGGGTTGCGGCGGCGGCTTTGACCGCGTCTTCGCTGCGGCTGCAAAGCGAAACTTTGGCGCCATTGGCAGCCAGAGCCTTGGCGACGCCATATCCCAATCCCTTGCTTGAAGCGGCGACCAGGGCGACCTTGTCCTTTAATCCTAAATCCATTGCTCTCTTCCTCTTCTATATCTAGACATCCGCAAGCATAACCTAGGTGATTATATCGCTCCTGTCAGATTTGTTCAGTGGGCAATGCGCTACTGCCTTCGGCAAGCAATCATCATTAAGCTATCGCTTCACTCCACCAGCCGATGACATTCTTCCAGCTGCCACTCGATCAGCTCGATCCCGTGTGCTTGCATGAATTCCCGCGAGGCGGCGTTGTGCTCCCAACTGGCGCCGATAATCACACGGGGGATCTGATAGCGCACGATAGCGCCGGCGCACATCAAGCAGGGAAAGGCGGTGGTGTAGAGCACGGTATCCGCATAGCTCTCCTGCAAGCCAGCAGCTTTGATCGCCTCCATCTCGCCATGGCTGAGCGGGTCGTTGTTTTGGATCATCAAATTGCGTCCGCGGCCAATGACTTCCTCACCGCGCAGGAGGACAGCACCAAACGGGCTGCCGCCTTCTGCCTTGGTAGCTTTTGCTTCTTCAATTGCCATTGCCATGAATTTGTCCATTTTTTATCCTGCCGCTCTTATTGGGATGCGCAAATTAACCAACATGTTATTCAAATGATTGTAGCTCAACTATGGACAAAGCTCCCATGCTTGATGGATAGAACTCCGCCGTTCACCAGAGATGCTCTGTTCGACCTTGAAAATTCTGCTATAATTAGAATACTGACCAGTCAGTATTGCGAGTTGATATGGACAAACCAATGACAGACCGGCGCTCTACCCGGGAACGGATTCTTGACGCGGCGATGAATATCTTCAGCGCCAAAGGCTTTCACGATACCAAGCTGGACGAAATCGTCTCCGAAGCGAGCATCAGCAAAGGTTCGATCTATTTTCACTTTCCCAACAAAGAGAAGCTCTTCATCGCGTTGGTAGATCAATTTGCCGATTTAATCGAGCGACGCGCCAAGGAAGCGATCGCAGGGGAAGAGCAAGGCATCGGCCGCGTGCAAGCAGCGCTGGAAGCCGTGTTGGAGACCTTTGGCAAGTATCGGCGTCCGGCTAAATTGCTGCTGGTACAGGCGGTGGGCTTGGGCACCGTCTTCGAACGCAAGCGCATGGAAGTCAATGATCGCTTTGCCCTGCTGATCCAGACCTATCTGGACGAGGCGGTGAGCGATGGTTCGATCGCGCCGGTGGACACGCATATCGTCTCCCATGCCTGGATGGGCGCTATCTATAACGTGGTGATTCAGTGGGTCTATACCGGCGAACCCAGCAAAGACGAGATCATGGAAGCGCTGCTGCCGTTGCTGCTCAAGAGCGTCGGCTACCAGGATTGAAATATGGATTCCGCACGCATCTCTCCCCCCTCCTTAAATCAGCATTATGGGCGTTTGCTGAGTTGTAGCTTGCCTTGCAAGGACCTCAGCTTGTCCGGGTTTTTGGCCGCGGCTGAGGGGCAGCCTCGTTATTACTGGGAGAATCAAAACGATAGCATCGCTTTTGCCGGCGCCGGCACTGCTGTCGAGCTGATGGCTTGGGGCGAAAACCGCTATCGCAAGATCGAAGACGATGCGCGGGAATTGTTTGCCGATGCCTTGCTGGTTGGAGAGGGAACTCAGCTGGCTGGTCCCCGCTTGTTTGGCGGGTTCGCCTTCCGCGACGATTTCACACCCGACAATACCTGGGCGATCTACACTCCCGCTTATTTCGTCTTGCCACATTATCAACTGACCAGCCTGCACGGGCAGATGTGGCTGACAATCAATACGCAGATCCCGCTCGATGAGAAGCCAGAGACCTTGATACCGGATTTGAAGACGGCGCTGCAGGAGAAAATGGCGCAGCTAAAAGCCCGCGAAGGACTAACAGCCCAGCGAACACAAAGCGACTTGCTCAATATCAATTATCCGCGCAGTTACGCCATCTGGGAGCGGATGATCAACGAAGCCACCCGCCGTATCCGCGCCGGTGAATTGCAGAAGGTTGTGCTGGCGCGGGAGGCGGAATTGCAGTTCGCGGCGCCGATTCGCATTTTGCCGGTCCTACGCTATCTGGCGATGCATTATGCCGAATGTTATCGATTCCTGTTTGAACCGCGCCCGCATTATGCCTTCTATGGCGCTTCGCCCGAATTGCTGGTATCGATGACCGGCAAGCGGGTAGAGACAATGGGCTTGGCAGGCAGCATCCGGCGGGGCGCATCACCGGCGGAAGATGAGCGATTTGGTCAGCAACTGCTGGGCAGCGAGAAAGATCGCCATGAATATCAGATTGTCGTCGACAAGCTGCGCGATCGCCTGTCTCCCTTGACCGCATCGCTGGAGATACCGCCGGTCAGCCTGTTCAAGCTGAGCAATATTCAGCATCTGTACACGCCGATCTGTGGCTCCCTTCATCGCGAAACGGGCATCTTGCCGCTGATCGAAGCGCTGCATCCCTCGCCGGCACTGGGTGGTGATCCCCGTCTTAAAGCGATGGCGCTAATCCGCGAGCTGGAGCGCATCCCACGCGGTTGGTATGGCGCGCCAGTGGGCTGGATCGATTCGCAGCTGGAAGGCGAATTTGCTGTCGCGATCCGCTCGGCAGTGGCGCAGGACAGGCGAGTTTGGATCTATGCCGGCGCCGGTATTGTCGCGGACAGTGTCCCCCAGTTGGAATGGGAAGAGACCGCCCTCAAATTCCGCCCAATGCTGGACGCGCACGCTAGCGAGGGTCTTAAATGTTATAAATCGGTGCCTCTGTGGTAAAAAACTATGAATAACCCCAACACACTATACGCCAATACACTAGCCGATGCCCTGGTTGCCACGGGCTTGAGGCGAGTTTGCCTGGCGCCGGGCTCCCGGCATACGCCCTTGGTCTTGGCTTTTGCCCGGCATCGTGAGGCGATCGATTTGTACTCGCATCTGGACGAGCGCAGCGCCGCATTTTTTGCCTTGGGCTTGGCTTTGGGCGCGGATGAACCTGTGGCTTTGATCTGCACATCGGGCTCGGCGGCGGCCAACTTTTTCCCCGCCATCGTTGAAGCGCAGCAATCGCGGCTTCCGTTGATCGTGCTGACAGCCGATCGACCGCCTGAATTGCGCGGCAGTGGCGCCAACCAAACGATCGACCAAATCAAATTGTTTGGCGATTATGTCGATCAGTTTATTGAAGCGCCTTTGCCAGAAGCGAATCCGCCAGCAATAGCACTGCGGAACTTACGCAGCTTGGCGGCGCGCGCAATGGCTATGGCGCGTTATAAACGGGCTGTGCTGCATATCAATTGTCCTTTCCGCAAGCCTTTTGAACCAGGTGAAGCCGATGCCCAGGCGATGCGCATCGACAGACAGCAACCGCCGACATTTCTCGGGGAAAACAAGCCGGACGCAAATCCCTTGTCTGCAGTGTTGACTGACGATCTCTTGGGACGCAGAGGCATCATTTACCTGGGACATGGCAGTTGCCGCAGCGAGCGAGAACGTGAGTTTCTGTACCCCTGGTTGCGGGCTTTGTCGCGCATCAGCGGTTATCCCATACTGGCGGAATTCACTTCCAATATGCGTTACAGCGATTCTGCAGACTACGCTCCGCTGGGCGCTTATGAGAGCTTTGTTGATGCCGAAGCGGCTGATTTCGCAAGTGCCGAGGTCTTGATCCGTTTGGGAGCACCACCGCTCTGCAAGAAGATGCAGCAAATCCTGGCGCGAAATCAATTCCGCTATCATATCTACTGCAGCAGGGCGGGGGAATGGGCGGACGATAGCCACAGCATCACCCATCACCTGACGCTAAATCCGACAGAGCTGATGACCTCTGAGCTGGAGAACTTGCCCAGCGCGCGCTTGCAGAACCCGGCATGGCGAGAGCGGCTGGCGCATATCGAGGCGAGAACCTGGCAAGTCATCGACCGCGAGATCGAGAATGGGGCTTATTTTGATGGCGCTGTCCTTCATGATGTGGTCGATTTGATCCCAGCGGGCAGCACACTATTTGTCGGCAACAGCTTGCCTGTGCGCCACCTCGATCAGTTTGGTAAAACAACGGACAAGCCAATCTTCGCCCTGGCGAATCGCGGCGCCTCGGGCATTGATGGCAATGTGTCAACGGCATTGGGCGCCGGTGCAGCCAGGGCAGGTTCGCCTTTGGTGGCGGTCCTGGGCGATATCACGCTCTATCACGATATGAATGGCTTGTTGGCTGTGCGCAGGTCTGGCACACCGCTGACGCTCGTGCTGTTGAATAACGATGGCGGCGGCATCTTCCATCGACTGCCAATACGGCACTTCGAACCGGAATTTCACGATTATTTCATCACCGCGCACGGTCTGGACTTCGCACAGGTAGCGGCGCTCTATGGTTTGCAATATGCCCGTGCCGAGGACCGCGAGAGCTTCCGCCAGCTTTTCAGCGCTTCAGTCAACGGGGGCGGGTCAACGCTGATCGAAGTGCCTACCGATGCTGTAACCGATCTCAAGCGGCGCGACGCAATCCTAGCAGCAGTACATCAGCAATTAGCATCGTTGGATACAAATAAATCATAACATCGAAAGGAGAACAGGAATGGTGACCACAGCGGAACAGCAGAGGCAGATCAAAACCAAGGATCTTATGTGTCTGGTCGATTGGCAAGAGGTGAAACCCTACGAGGATATCACCTATCACAAGGCGGAAGGCATCGCGCGGATCGCCTTTGACCGTCCTGATATTCGCAATGCCTTTCGCCCCAAGACGATCGATGAAATGACCGAGGCGGTGCTACATGCCTGGCATGATGGCGAAGTCGGTGTCTTGTGGATCACAGCCAATGGACCGAGCACGAAAGATGGCATCTGGTCCTTTTGTGCCGGTGGCGATCAAAAAGTGCGAGGGCATTCCGGCTATGTGGGCGATGATGGCGTACCGCGACTGAATGTCTTGCAGTTGCAACGTTATATCCGCAACATCCCCAAGCCGGTGATTGCAGTGGTGCCCGGTTATGCCATTGGCGGCGGGCATGTGCTGCATGTTTGCTGTGATTTGACGATCTCGAGTGATAATGCCATCTATGGCCAGACGGGACCCATCGTGGGCAGCTTTGACGCCGGCTTCGGCTCTTCGTTTCTGGCCGCGCATGTGGGGCAGAAAAAAGCCCGCGAGATCTGGTTTCTCTGCCGACAATATAGCGCGGCAGAGGCGGAAGCGATGGGCATGGTCAACACGGTAGTGCCGCTGGCAGAGCTGGAGCGGGAGGCGCTGCAATGGTCGCGCGAGATCCTGAGCAAGAGCCCCTTGGCGCTGCGCTTCATCAAAGCGGGCTTGAATGCGGAACTGGATGGGCAGACTGGTGTGCAAGTGCTGGCGGGTGATGCCACCATGCTCTTTTATATGACCGAAGAAGGCAGCGAGGGCAAGAATGCCTTCCTGGAGGGTCGCAAGCCCGATTTCAGCAAGTTTCCCCGGCGCGCTTAGGGTGCTTGGGTGGATTGGGGATGTCCGATGGACTGGCTGAGCGCTCGTGTCGCTGCCACACCGCAAAAGATCTTCCTGCATGTCGATAGCCAACAGCTGAGCTTCGCCGAGGTAGATCGGCTGGTAGCGGCGACCTGTGTGCTGATCCAAAAGCATCGTGGCATTCAACCTGAAGACAGGGTCGCCATCCTCTTGCCGCCGGGCTTGACCTATGTGCTGACGCTGCTGGCATTGCTGCGGCTGCGGGCGGTATCTGTTCCACTTAATACTCGCCTGACCGCGCCAGAGCTGGCCTGGCAGGTCAACCATGTAGATTGCCGGCTGTTGATCACTCAAGCGGGCGAGCTCAAAGCGCCAGCTGATATCATAGCCGATGTACTGGAGCTGCCGCGGCAAATCGAGCCGGCATCAGCCTTTGACCGCGACGAGGTAGCTATGACCGAGCTGGATACCGACTTCGCCATCATCCACACTTCGGGCACCAGCGGTCGCCCCAAGGCAGCCGTCTTGACCTTAAGCAATATCTACCACAGCGCCTTAGCCTCCGCCTTTCGTCTCGGTGTCTTGCCTGATGATCGCTGGCTATGCGTTTTGCCGCTCTATCATGTGGGCGGCATGAGCATCATCCTGCGTTCGCTGATTTATGGCACGGCGGTCGAGTTGATGACTTGCGCCCGTTTTGATGTGGAGGCGGTCAATCGTCTATTGAGCGATCAGCCGATTTCGCTGGTCTCCTTGGTGCCAACCATGCTAGGGCGTTTGCTCGATGGGCGCGGGCGACCTTGGAATCCGCAATTCCGCCTGGTTCTGCTAGGTGGAGAGGCGACATCGGCGACATTGTTGGAGCGTTCTGCGGCGGCGGGCATCCCCGTTGCCACGAGTTACGGCTTGAGCGAGGCTTCATCACAAGTGGCGACAGCGCCCCCCGCATTGGCTCAGCGCAAGCCCGGCACCGTCGGCAAGCCCTTGCTCTACACCCACCTTCGCCTGGTTGATGAGAATGGCAAGGATCTACCATCACATAGTCCAGGCGAGATACTAATCAAGGGACCCATTGTCATGCGCGGCTACCTCGATGTGGCGTCGCTTTCCCGCGAGGCATTGCGCGATGGCTGGCTGCACACCGGCGATATGGGCTATCTCGATGCCGACGGCGACCTTTTCATTCTGCAACGGCGCAGCGATCTCATCGTCAGCGGAGGCGAGAATATTTACCCGGCCGAGGTGGAAGCTGCTCTGCGCGCCCATCCGGCGGTGGCGGAAGCGCTGGTCTTCGGCTTGCAAGATGCCAGCTGGGGGCAACGTCCAGCCGCTGTCATCGAGCTAGTGGCGGGCGCATCGGCATCAGCCGCAGAAATCACAACTTTTGCCCGGGAGCGCTTGGCAGGTTATAAAATACCGCGAGCCATCGCTTTTGTGGAGGCGCTGCCCCGCACGGGCTCCGGCAAGATCCAGCGGCGGGAAGCGCAGAAAGTCTTTCATGATGCCTTTTCGCGCGATGAAGAAAAACCGTCATTATAATTTTTGCATCGACGGCGCTGGCGAACCTATCTTGCTGCTGCATGGCTTCAGCGGAGACTGTTCGACCTGGAACCTGATTGTCAGCCAGCTACGAGACAATTATCAGCTGATTGCGCTGGATCTACTGGGGCATGGCGCCAGCGACAAACCACATGAACCGACATACTATCAGATGGACCTGGTAGCGGCCGATATCATTGAGCTGCTCGATCAATTGTCGATCTCGCGCGTGCATTTGCTGGGTTATTCGATGGGCGGGCGGCTGGCATTGTACCTGGCGCTGCATTATGCGGAGCGATTCTCTTGCTTAATCTTGGAAAGTGCCTCGCCCGGTTTGGCAAACCCACAAGAACGCGCCCAAAGGCGAGAACAGGATAATGCCCTGGCAGAGCGTATCATCGCGGGGGGAGTGGAGCCTTTCGTCGAGTATTGGGAGAGTTTGCCGCTCTGGGCATCACAAGCGCGATTGCCAAGCGCCCTGCTGGAAGTGCAACGATGCCAACGGCGGCGCAATCACCCCCTGGGCTTGGCGAACAGCCTGCGCGGCATGGGCAGCGGCGCCCAACTGAGCCTGTGGGGAGATCTACCAAATCTGGCTATCCCGACGCTCTTGCTGGCGGGCGAGCTGGATGAGAAATTTCAGCGCATCAATCGGAAGATGGCTGCTGCAATCCCGCGATCGCAGCTCGTTATTATCCCCTCCGCGGGGCACAACACCCATCTGGAAGACCCGTCAGCCTTCTGCCAAGCAATCCGCGCATTTCTAGTAACTGTCTAAATATCGTAGAGCACTCCCAATAAATTCATCATATTGCGCTTGCATCCTGTCGAGGGCGATCACATCGCTGGCGAAGCTCGCGAAATGTGCTAAGCGCAAGGCACCCCAGAGATCCCAAAAAGCTAGCGCGCTCCCATCCAATTTGGGATTTTGCGCCAGGTAGCGATTTGTGTATTGCTCCATAGCAACAGATCCCAGCGCCCATAACATTTCCAGCCGGCTTTTGCCCAAGTCGCCCAAGGGGTCACCGAGCATGGCATCCTCCCAATCGATTATTCCCGCCAAACGATCGCCTTGCCAAAGCAAATTGCCGAGCCAGAAATCGCCATGTAACAGTGTCGGCGAGTTCATGCAGATCCGCGGCAAAGCCCGCCGCATAACAGGGGTGATCTGGTCCTTTGTCTCTACGGAAGCTTGCAGACAGTCCCTGATCATGTCAGCCTGGTTCGGCAAAAAAGACAGTTCACCAAGCGCCACATCCGCGTGATGAATGGCGGAAAGCGTGTCCGCCAATTTGATAGGCAAATTGGGCAGATCTGCGGCGCTAAACTTCGGCGTGCCTGGCAGATAAGTGGTGACCAAAAAAGGCGGGTCATGCGCCGCTTCAAGCTGCAGCGCTTTTGCTACCGGCAACCCCGCGCAACGCAAGCTCTCTAACAGACGAAATTCATCACGGGCGATCTGGGGATTTCGTTCGCGGTCCCGCTCGCTGTGTGTCAGCAAGATCAAGCGCGCATGACTTCCTGCGCCAGTACAACAGTCTAGCGCAGATGCCCGCCCTCCCAGCTTTTGGACATCGTGCAGCGCCCAACCGGGATTGATGGCATGCAATACTTGACTGAGAACGCGCCGGGAAATGTCCATGTCGGGGGAATTCTAACGGGCAACTTTCGATTCTGCGAGTCGCCGCGCCCGAGCTCCCCAAAGCGCTTCCGCTGAATACTCTGAACCAGTTGTTTTTTGTGGCATCATCATGCTTAACGTATAATCGACAATCATATACTTTGTCACATATAAGGAGCGCTCATGCTAAATGGTCTAATGATGGATTATCCATTGACGCTGGATGTCATCATCGAACATGCCAGACGCATGACACCAGAGAAGTCAATCAAAACAAAACTGCCAGACGGCAGTTGGCATCAATATTCCTATGCGGAATTCTACCGACGGGTCAAACGACTGGGCAATGTGCTGGAAACGCTGGGCGTCAAAAATGGCGATCGCGTTGCGACCTTCGCCTGGAACAGCTTTGAGCATCTCGAATTCTATTTCGGCATACCGGGCGCCGGCGCTGTCTGCCACACTCTGAACATCCGCTTATCTCCGGAACAGCTCAAATACATCATCGACCACGCGGAAGACAAAGTCATCTTCATCGATGGCACGCTGCTAGCTCTGCTCGAACCGATCGCCGACCAACTCAAGACAGTCGAACATTTTGTGCTATTCAACCACGATAGGGAGAGCGATTGCAGCCTGCCCAACCTATCCTATTACGAAGATTTGATGGCTTCTGCCAGTGACGATTACCAATGGCGCTGCACCGACGAAAATATGGCGATGGGCTTGTGTTACACCAGTGGCACCACTGGCATACCCAAAGGCGTCTTGTACAGCCATCGTTCTATGATGCTGCATACCATGGGTGTGCTGCAGGCGGCGGCGCTTGGTCCCACTGAAGCGGATGTGGTTCTACCCGTCGTGCCGCAATTCCACGCCATGGCATGGGGATTGCCCTATGCCTGCGCCTGGGTCGGCGCGACTCTTATCATGCCCGGTCCCCACCTCAGACCGGAGCCGCTGGCAGAAATGATCGAAAGCGAGCGCGTCAGTATCGCGGCCGGCGTACCAACGATTTGGAACGGGCTCTACCACGAGCTGCGCCAGAATCCCCGCGATATCTCCTGCATTACTCAACTCGTCGTCGGCGGTTCCGCCATGCCACGTGGCTTGATTGAGGCTTACGAACGGGATTTCGGCGTCAATGTCGTCCACGCCTGGGGCATGACCGAGATGTCACCTATCGGCAGCGTCTCCAAACTGCAAACGCAACACGCCAAGCTGGATGATCAAGCCCGTTGGGATATCAAGGCGAAACAAGGTTATTTTGTGCCCGGCGTCGATGCCCGCATCGTCGATAATGATGGGCGCGAGCTGCCTTGGGATGGCGCAACCATGGGTGAGTTGCAAGTGCGTGGATTCTGGGTGGCTGCGCGCTATTTCAAGCTGGAGCTGAATCAGGAACACTTCACCGACGATGGCTGGTTTCGCACCGGCGATGTCGTCACCGTTGATAGCAACGGTTTTATGACCATCACCGACCGCACCAAAGATCTCGTCAAAAGTGGCGGCGAATGGATCTCCTCCGTCGATCTGGAGAACACGCTGATCTCGCATCCAGATATCTTGGAAGCGGCTGTCATCGCCATACCTGATGAAACCTGGGGCGAGCGACCGATGGCGGTGCTGGTCCCGCTGGGCGAAGACTATGATCCGGCAGCGCTCAATCAACACTTGCTACAGCATTTCCCCAAATTCTGGCTGCCAGATCGCTATGTTGTCCTGCCCGAAATCCCTAAGACCGGCGTCGGCAAGATGGACAAAAAAGTTTTGCGCCGGATGTATGCGCAAGGCACTTTATCCTAAAGGGAGCAACGATGAAGATTACCGGAATTCGCTCACTACTGTTCGAACACCAAATGGCGCGCTCCATCGGCGATGCCAACAGTCCCCGCGGGCGCGATCGTCATGCCGCGCTGGCTGTCTTCCTCGATACCGATGCCGGTTTGACCGGCGTCGCCTTCGGCAACCCTTCTCTCCAAGGCGATATTCACGCCATGGCGAATAATCTGTTGCTCGGTCGGGATCCGCGCGGTGTGGTCGGTTTGTGGCAACGCATGGCGAATTTCGCCTTCAAAGGCGGCAACCGCGGCGCCATCACCGATGTCATCGCCGCCTTGGATCTAGCGCTTTGGGATCTAAAAGCCAAGGCAAATGACGAACCATTGTGGAAGACGCTGGGCGCATCCAGCCGCGCGGTCAAAGCCTATGCCAGCGGCATCGACCTGTCGCTGGACGACGATGGCATCCGCAGCTTTTATCAAAGCCAGGCGGCGCGTGGCATCACTATCGGCAAGCTCAAGGTCGGCTTGGATCGCGAAGCCGATCTGCGGCGCATCGGCATCATGAAAGAGGCGCTGGCGACATCAGGCAAAGAGCCAGTCCTGCTGATTGACTCCAACGAATACTGGTCGCCCAAACAAGCCATCCAGCATATCCGTTATTTCGAGCGCCATCATGAAATCTTCTGGGCGGAGGAGCCAGCCCGCCGTTGGGATTACACCGGTCTGCGCCAGGTCTCGCAGGCGGTCAATGCTGCTGTCGCTACCGGCGAAAATCTCGATGATGCCAGCGATTTCCGCGCCCTCATCGCCAACCAGGCTGCCGATATTCTGCAAATCGGTGTCGGCACCGGCGGTATCACCGGCGCCATGCGGGTGGCGCAGATGGCTGATGGCTTCGACCTGCCCGTTTCGGTGATGAATTGCCCCGGCAATTATATGGCGCATTTCGCCGCTGTTTTGCCCAACCATATCTGGATGGAAGTGGTTGATGCCGGGCGCGATCTCGTCTTCGATCATGATAGCGTGGTGGAAGATGGCTATATTATCCTCGGCGATCGCCCGGGCAACGGCATTCAATTTGACGAGACCAAGCTGGAGCAATACCGCGTGACCGAGCGCTCAATGTCGGCGGCCCCAAGTCCCTGGGGTAGGCGGAGGGGCGCAGGTTTGTATCCCGTGCCCGAAGGCGAACCGGAAGAGCTCGGGCAGGAGTAGAAATGGTGTAACGAACCCAGCAACGTCGGGCATCACGCCAAGAGCGTTATACTAGGCTCACGAGCGGAGGGAAGAGCCGATGTCCAAAGGACGCGAGTATACACCTGAATTCAAAGCCAGTGTGGTGCTGGAAATCATCACCGGCGAAAAGACAGTGGCGCAAGCCAGTCGTGACTATGATATCAACGATAGCCTGCTCCGTCGCTGGAAAGCCCAGTTTTTAGAAGGCGCGAGGCAAGGCTTCATTCAAGATCAGTCCCCCGAGGAAAAGCGCCAAACCGAGCAGATGGCGAAACTGGAACGCCAGGTGGACAAGTTGAAGCTGCAACTGGAAATTGCGGAAAAAGCCGAGCAATACCTGAAATCCCCACCGAGCGAAAGCGCGATCTAGTCGACAAGCTGCCCAAGCCGATCAAACCGCGAACATCCAGTCGCCCACGCCCAACAAAACCATGCTAACCTGACAAAACCGCGCAGCTTAACAAATCCATAGAGCCGTGATTTTGTTGCCGAAAAGCGTTTTGTTGCCGAAAAAACTTTTCCATCGGCAACAAACGGCAAAAAAAACAGAATTTCGCTCTTGCGTCCCCGTCGGCGCCTTCTTTGGATAAGGGCTGAGCTTAGAGTGTCTCAAGCAACGGGGCTTTTCGTCGATGCCAATCGTGATTCCGCTCGTAAGCATGGGCGATCCGATAAACCATCGCCTCGTCAAAAGCGCGTCCGGTCAACTGAAAGCCGAAAGGCAATCCCGCTTCCGTGATCCCGCAAGGCACGCTCAAGGCTGGCAGACCCGCCAAATTAGCGTTGAAGGTATGATGACACATCGACCCGACTGGCGTATCCGGGTAGCCATCAGCCCGCGGGGCATTCAGTTGATCCAACGGCGCCGTCGGTATCGGCATCGTCGGTCCCAGCATGGCATCCAGCTTGTTCTCGGCGAAAGACCGCTTCAGCGCTTGGCGATACAACGAGCGCGCCTGCTGCGCCGCCAGATAATGCGTCGCCGGCACCAACTCGCCCAATTGCACAACAGCGCGGGTGGCTGGGTCATACTTGTCGCCCTGTTCGCGGATGAGCTTGCGATGATAGCTACTGCCCTCGCAAAGGACGATCGTGAACAAGGCATCTTGCGTGATCGCCAACTCGGGAATGCTGATCTCCACGATTTCAGCCCCCTGCTCCTCATATTCCGCGACCACCGCCTCGACCGCAACTCTGATTTCTTCAATCACGCCATCATAGAAGAAATAATCGCGCTCAATGCCGATGCGCAAGCCCGCTACCCCAGCCTCGAGATCGGCGCAGAAATCGGGCACAGGCTGCTTGGCGCTGGTGGGATCATTGGCCTCATAACCGGCCATCCCAGCCAGCAACAGCGCATTATCGCGCACGGTGCGGGTCATCGGTCCCACATGATCCAACGACCAAGCCACCGGCACCACGCCATAAATGCTGACGCGCCCATAAGTCGCTTTCATGCCGACCAAGTTGTTGATCGATGCTGGCACGCGGATCGACCCGCCAGTATCTGTACCAAGAGCGCCAAAGGAAGACCGACTGGTGACGGCGACGCCGGAGCCAATGCTCGACCCACCAGGATAGCAATCCATATCCCAGGGGCTGTGACTGGGCGGCTGATTGACACCATAGGCGAATTCGTGGCAATGCGTCTTGCCGATGATGATAGCCCCCGCCTCCTGCAAGCGTTCGACACAGGGCGCATCATATTCTGGCAGGAACCCTTCCATCACCTTGGAGCCGCTTTCGGTGACGATGCCCTTGGTGTAGATGTTGTCCTTGATGCCGATGGGGATGCCATGCAAGAGACCACGCCGCTCCCCCGCCGCGATCTCCTTATCCGCTGCCTGCGCCGCCGCCAGTGCTTCATCTGCCAGTACCCTGGCATAAGCCTGCACAGCTCCTTCGGTTTTTTCAATTGCCCGCAGGTTCGCTTCGGCAAGCTCAACCGACGAGATCGAACCTCCCTCCAGCAAATCGCTAACTTCGCTCAGCGACAAATCGGTCAATTCACTCATCGCTCGCTCCCCCTGCCCGAAAGATCAACGCCGGCACGGCATCCTGCAAGTCAAAGCTATCAAAAGACTGAAATGCCGCCATCTGATTCATCAGCAAGGCTGTCAGCACTTCGGCTTCCTGCGGCGATACCTCCAGCCCCATCTTCTTGGCTAAGGCGCGAACCACCTCCGGCTCCAGCACCTCATCCGAACTTGCTCTTCCATAACTCATATACGGTCTCTCCTTTCCGCAACCTAGTTTTTAACAAAAACTTGCTCTTCATACAAAAGACAGGAGACGCGATGATCCGGCGCGATCGTTTCCAAAGTCGGCACGGTGATTGAGCAGGATGGCATCACCTGGCGGCAACGCAGATGAAAATGACAACCCGGTGGTGGATCCACCGGGGAAGGTGGCTCTCCCTTTGGCAATTCCCAATCGATGCGGCGGCTGGGATCTGGCAATGGTATCGCCGAGAAGAGAACCTGCGTATAAGGATGCTGCGGATCGGCAAAGAGCGTTTTGGTCGGCGCTTCTTCAACGATCTTGCCCAGATACATCACCGCCACACGATCGCTAAAATGTTGCACGACACCCAAATCATGCGTGATGAAGACGAAGGTCAGCTGCAAATCGCGCTGCAATTCGGCCAGCAGATTGAGCGTCTGCGCTTGCACCGAGACATCCAGGGATGAGGTAGGTTCATCAGCGATGATAATCTGAGGGGATAATGCCAAAGCTGCCGCAATACCAACCCGCTGCCGCTGCCCGCCACTTAACTCCGCTGGATAAGCGCGCCCATGCGCACTCGTCAAGCCGACCCGCTCCAGCAGCGCCTCTACCCTCTTCGCGCGCTCCGCCTTTGTGCCCTCCCGATATATGTCGAGTGGCTCGCGGATGATTTGACCAACACGCATCCGTGGATTGAGCGAAGCATATGGATCTTGCAGGATGATCTGTGCCTGCCGCCGAAATGCCCGCAACTTGGCGCGCTTCATGCTGAAGATATCCTCGCCTCGGTAGAACACCTGCCCCCCGCTTGGTTGCAAGAGACGCAAGAGCAGGCGTCCCAAGGTGCTCTTGCCCGAGCCCGATTCGCCGACAATCGCCAAGGTCTGCCCGGCATGGACATCCAGCGATACACCATCCACCGCTTTGACAGCGGATTTCTCCCCGCGCAGGCTCGCCAGCAAGCCAGTTTCCAGCGAGAAATACTTGCTCAAACCGACAGCGCGCAAAAGAGGCATCCCGCTATCAATGGTAGAGGACACAGGCTACCTCCTGCTTATCAGAGAAAGGCACTGTGCGCGGCGTTTCTTCGCGGCAAATCGCTTTAGCATGCGGACAGCGCGGATGAAAACGACAGCCGGCCGGTCGATCTGCCAAACCGGGCACTCTGCCCTGGATATTCTCCAGTTGACCGCGGGCGATACCTTGGCTCGGCAGCGAATTGAGCAGAGCCTGCGTATAAGGATGTAATGGATTGCTGAAAATCGAATGCACATCACCGGATTCGACAATCTCACCGGCATACATGACCGCGACACGATCGCAAACCTGCGCTACCACGCCCAAATCATGTGTGATCAGGAGCACGCCGCTGCCCCGCTCTTCAACCAACAACCGCCGGATCAGATGCAAAATCTGCGCTTGAATCGTTACATCCAAGGCAGTAGTGGGTTCATCGGCGATCAAGACCTGCGGATGGCAGGAGATAGCGATTGCCAAGGCAATCCGTTGCGACATGCCACCACTGAATTGATAGGGATAGGCATTCAGGCGCTGTTCCGCTGTCGGAATCCCAACCTGCCGTAGCAATTCCAAAGCCCGTTCGCGAGCTTGCGGTAGGCTGAGGTTGAGATGTTCTCGCAGCGTTTCGACCACCTGATGACCAACAGTGAAGAGCGAATCCAAGGCGGTCATCGGATCTTGAAAGATCATTGAGAGCCGGCTGCCACGCAGGTCTTGTAGCTCTTCCTCGCTAAGCCCGAGCAAGTTGATATCCTCCAGCCAAACTTCGCCACTGCTGATGCGGGCGTTGTTCGCCAGTAGCTGCATCACGCTGTAGGCGATGGTCGATTTGCCGCAGCCGGATTCGCCGACCAGGCCCAGAATCTCGCCACGGTGCAAATCAAAAGCGACATCCGAAACTGCTTCCAACCACTCGCCACCACTCTTGAACTGGGTAGTGAGCCCCCGTACCGACAGCAGACTCATTGCCCCTTCCTCGCAGGGTTCAGCAACTCTTGCAAGCCATTGCCTAACAGATTAAAACCGAGCACCGCAATTGAAATAGCTAGTCCTGGTACCATGACCATCCAGGGCGCTTGCTGCATGAAGGAGCGCCCTTCGGAGAGCATCAAGCCCAGCGAAGGATCCGGCGGCTGCGTGCCCAAGCCGATAAAACTCAGCGCCGATTCCAACAGAATAGCGATACCCATCAGAATCGATGCTTGAATCAGCACCGGCGGGATGGCATTTGGCAAGATATGCCGCAGCATTAGACGCAGGTGAGAGGCGCCGCGGGCTCGCGCCCCTTCAATATAAAGCGCTGTGACCACCTCCAGAGTTGACCCGCGCATGACCCGCGCGAAAATTGGCACGTAGACCACTGCCACCGCCATGATCATCACCGAAATATCGCGGCCCACGAAGCCGGTTAAGGCGACTACCAACACAATAGCTGGGAATGTCATCAGCACATCCATTGGTCTCATGATGATATTGTCCATCAGACCGCCGAAATAACCCGCCAGCAACCCCAATGTTATACCGATGACTGAACCGAAGCCCACCGAGCCCAGCGCCACCGTCAGCGAAATCTGATAGCCATAAAGCACGCGGGTAAAAATATCGCGCCCGAAATTGTCCGTGCCCAGTAGATGCGCGGCTGTGGGTCCGCTCAGCGGCGCCATGAAATCCATCGCCTCCGGCTTGTAAGGCGCATAAAGCGAAACCGTGGCGGTCATGATCACTAGCGCGATGATGATGCTGCCGCCGATGAATGCCGAGCGACTCGCGGTATATCCATGGCGCAGCCGAGTGATCAGGTTGCCGCCTTGCCCTATGCCGGCACTCATGATCCCCCTCCACGAATTTTAGGGTTGAGCAAGCTATACAGGACATCCGTCACCAAGTTGACGAGTATAAATAGAAAGGCGACCACCAACATCCCCGCCTGCACCACCGGATAATTGCGTTCAAGTGTTGCGCTAACGATCAGCCTGCCCACGCCTGGTAGACTAAATACCTCTTCCACGATCACTGCGCCGCCCAACAAGTAACCGAATTGCAAACCGATCACAGTCACAATGGGAATGCTGGCATTTCGTAATACGTGCTGATATATGATCATGCGCTCGCGCAGCCCTTTGGCGCGCAGAAACTTGACAAAGTCGAGCTCCAGCACTTCCAATACAGCCGCGCGAGTGATACGCACCAAGACGGCGGATAAGCCCACTGCCAAGGTCAAAGCGGGCAAGAAAAACGAGCGGAGATTCCCCAACAGATCTTGGTCCAGGCGTACATAACCCGATGAGGGAAACATGCGCAAAGCCAGTGAAAATACCAGAATCAGCATGATACCGAGCCAAAAATCGGGAATAGAAATGCCAAAAAGGCCAAGCAACATTGAGCCGCGATCCGCGAGACCGCCGGGCTTAACCGCTGCTCTAATGCCCAGGGGCAAGGCAATCAGGATCGCCATGGCAAGCGAAAGCAAGGTCAATTCGATGGTCACCGGCAGACGAACACGAAGCAGGTTGGTCACAGATTCGTTATTGCGGAAGTCTTTACCTAAATCGCCTTGCAAGACCTTGCCCAGCCATTGCGTATATTGCGTGTGAATTGGCAGATCCAAGCCCAATTCGTCACGGACGATCACCAGCCGCTCGGGCGTGGCGCGTAAACCGAGGATGACCGCGGCCGGATCGCCCGGGATCAAACGCAAAAGCAGAAAGATTAGTATGGATGTGCCAAAGAGAACCGGCAATAAGAGCAGAAGGCGACCCGCAATGTAGCGAAACAATCGCATGAGTTCATCACCGGTGATTGTATCGATTTCTGTCAAGAGAAAGGCAGCGCCGCCTTCCCCTTGACGATTACGTATTAGCTATCGATCCAAACGTCTTCCATGCGCAATTCCAGCGTGGGCAAGGTCTGGGCGCCGTGGACATTTGGCTGCGTCCAATAGGTGCGTTTGAAATTGACTTGAAAGACTTCCGGGGCATATTCTTGATGCAGCCGCACCACATTGTTGTAGGCATTTTGCCGCGCTTCCGGATCAAGCGTGAAGCGGAACTCTTCCAGCGCCTTGTCCAATTCCGGCGAGTCATCGAAGGCGGCGAAATTCCAGGGCGATGCCGAATGCGAAAGTGGGTAGAGGCAATGTTCACCGGGGTCGGCGGTGGCGCTCCAATAGGTGCTGGTTATTTCATAGTTGAGGGTGAACAATTCCTCGAACCAGCGCGCCGATTCAAAGGACTCGACCTCGACGCTTATACCAGCCGGCGCCAGCATCTGTTCCATCAATTGGCCCACCAACGGCTGCGTGGGGACTTGTGGCTGGGCTGCAAAGCGGATCGTCAACCCGTCTTCATAACCCGCTTGCGCCAACAAAGCCCGCGCCCGCTCAATATCGGGACCACCTTCGTAGACATTGACACCGGAGTACCAAGGGTTGGATGGCGATACCGGCTCGGCGGAAGGTGTCGCTTGCCCGAACCAGACTAATTGAGCGATGGAGTCACGGTGCAGCGCCCATTGCAATGCCTGGCGCACCTCAACTTTGTCGAAGGGTGGTTTGGAGGTGTTGATCAAGAACATGTCCGGGAAGAACTCCCCATCGGGATTAGCCTTGATATCTGGGTTCGCTCGTAGTTCAGCCACGCGATGTAGCGGGACTTGCTCGATCCAATTCAGCTCGCCAGTTTGTAAACCGGTAAGCCGAACTGTATCGTCCGAGATGGCGCGGAAGATGACTTTATCCAGGTAGGGTTGATTGGGCTTGAAATACTTGTCCCAACGTTCCAGCTCGATAAAATCGTCTTTCACCCATTGCACAAATTTGAAGGGACCCGTGCCAATTGGTAACAGCCTGGGGTCATTTTCCTCGATGCCTTTTTGGTTAACGATTTCGGCAAAGGCGCCCAATGCCTCCAGCAAGCCACCCCAATTCGGCTGTGTGATAATGCGGAAGGTGTAATCATCGACCACTTCGACACCTTCCAACGGTGTGAAAAATACAGCGTTAGCGGCGCCAAGATCGGGATCGAAGAGGCGATCAAAGGTATATTTGACATCCTGGGAGGTACAATGCTCATCGTTGTGGAAATAGGCATTATCTACCAGTTGGAACTCCCAAGTCGAGTCGTCAAGTTGCTGCCAGGCTTTTGCCAAACCCGGTAGCACGTTGTTATCGCGATCGAGGTTGACCAGTTTGGAAAAGACATTTTGATAGACTTGCATGGAGGAATATAGCTCAGCAAAAGCGGGATCCATATTAACCGGTTTGTCGATAGTGGCAGCGACAAGGGTACCGCCGCTCTTGGGATCACCTTGCGCAAAAGCGGTTGCCAACCGAAAGCCAGGCAGCATGGATTGCGCCATAGCGACGCCGCCGACAGTCGTCACGGCTTGCAAGAATTGCCGCCGCGATATACGCCCTTCTCCGTATTTCTTGACAAAATCGTGAACTTGTTCTTTTTGTAAACTCATTGTGCACCTTCCCTTATTTCACGGATATAAGTTTCTCATAAAGGATTCCTTGCGCGGGAGTCTAACGAACATCAACCAGGCTGTCAAATAGAGCCAGACGTTCCTTGTTGGTTCAACTATTGATAGATCTCTTAGCATAATAATCCCCTTTGCCGCAGCGAACATTGGGCTTATTATTTGTTGAGTCGCTAGACTGGCGGCGCCGACTGAATTTATAATAGAAGCAGGTTTCACGACCACGAGGAGCAAAGCAAGTGGCAAAAAAGACAGGTGGAGAAGCCGTTGTTGAATCGCTGGTCGCACATAATATGCGGACACTCTTCGGCTTGCCCGGCATCCAAAATGACTGGCTCTATAATGCGCTCTACGACGCCCGTGACAAAATCAAGGTCATCCACAGTCGGCACGAACAAGGCGTCGCCTATATGGCACTGGGCTATGCTTTGGCAACTGGCGAACCCGCGGTTTTTAACGTGGTGCCGGGACCTGGTTTGCTCAATGCCACTGCTGCCTTGGCCACCGCTTACGGACTGAATGCCAAGGTATTCTGCCTCACTGGCCAGATCGCCAGTTACCAGATCGGCAAGGGACTGGGTCAATTGCACGAGATTCCCCATCAGGCGGAGGTCTTGCGTGGCTTGACAAAATGGTCGGATATCGTGCTGCATCCCGCCGATGCGGGGCGTAAGGTGGCGCAGGCATTTTACGAGATGCGCTCTGGGCGGTCTCGTCCCGTCGCTTTGGAAGTGCCTATGGATGTCTTGGCGATGCGTGCCGAAGTGCCGGAGGCCGTCCCGCATCGGCAGCCATTCAGTCCCCCGGTGGATGCCGGCGTCATTGAAAGCGCGGGCAAGTTGTTGGGCGAAGCGCAAAACCCGATGATCTTTGTCGGCGGGGGCGCGCAGGGTGCCAGCGTCGAGATCACCCAACTGGCGGAGTTGCTGCAGGCGCCGGTAGTCGCTTATCGCACGGGCCACGGCATCCTCGATAGCCGTCATTACCTCAGCCTCAAGCTACCGGAATCCCACGAGTATTATAAAAAGACCGATGTGGTACTGGCAGTTGGCACACATATGCGCATCCCGCTGCAGCGTTGGGGCAGCGATAACAATATGAAAGTGATTCGTATTGATGTCGATAACGATGCCATGCGACGTATTCAAAAGCCCGATTTGCCCATCATCGCCCGTGCCGAAGATGCCTTGCCGCTGCTGCTGGGAGCCAGTGATAAATACAACCGTAAACGGGAATCGCGCCGGGCAGAAATGCTAGCTTTGGGAGCAAAATGGGCGGAAACCATCTCATACCTCGAACCACAGAATAGTTACCTGAAAATCATGCGTGAGGAACTTGACGAGGATGGCATAATAGTTGATGAGCTGACGCAGGTAGGCTATGCGGCGCGCATCAATTTCCCCGTGTACAAACCGCGCAGCTTCATTTCCAGTGGATATCAAGGGACTTTGGGTTATGGCTTCCCCACCGCATTGGGGGCAAAGGTGGCTAAGCCCGATTTTCCGGTGCTGTCAATCGCCGGCGATGGAGGTTTCATGTTCACCGTGCAGGAATTAGCAACCGCTGTCCAGCACGGAATCCCACTGGTGACGATCATCTTCAACAACGATGCTTATGGCAATGTGCGCACCATGCAAATTCGTGATTATGACGAACGGGTGATCGCCACCGATCTGCTCAATCCCGATTTTGTCAAATTGGGCGAGGCGTTTGGCGCCAACGCTTTCCGTGCCGAAGACGAAAAACAACTACGGCAGGCGCTGCGCTATGGTTTTGCCAGCGATTTGCCGACCATCATCGAAGTGCCAATGGGTGAAACGCCGAGCATGGATCGTTTGCGCGATCTGGGTCGAATTCGTCCGCCACAACAAACTTGAAAGTTACTGGTGACCGAGCTGATTCTCTCCCCGGATTCTCATATCTATCGCCGCTTTACCGAGTTGGTTGAGCGCGCTGATTATGTGTTTTTCGCGGGTTTGCCTGGGGTGGGCAAGAGCCTGCTGCTGCAACAAATGACGCTGATGGCGATTGCAGCTGGACGTCGCGTACACCACTTGCAGTGGGATACAGCGCGGCAAGTCTTCGAATCTCCGGATTATCCATTGAGAGATGGCGCCACCCATCCGACAGTCATCAAAGCAGTGGGCATCTGGCTGCGGCAAGCGCTGGTCGATTGGGATAAATCGCAGCACAAACCGGCAAACATGCTAATCGGTGAAGTGCCGTTGATCGGTGGCCGATTGATGGAAATCGTGCGTCCCGCCAGCGACGCTGCCGAAGCGCTGCTGGTGGATCCCCGAACCCAATTTGTGCTGCCGGTGCCCTCCCGGCAAGTGCGGGCGCTGATCGAAAACAAGCGAGAAAACACTATCGCGCATCCACAGCATGAAAACGAAAGCCAGGATGCTCCACCGAACCTGTTACGGGCGCTATGGCAAGATCTCTTTCGCGTGGCGGGGCAACTTGGCTTTGCGGAAAACAGTGTGGCGGGCGTATCTTATTCGCCGGAGATTTATGAAGCGGTTTATAGCTATCTGCTACAGCATCGACATTTTCAGCCCTTGCCAATCGACGAACCACTACAGCCGGTCGGTTCGGTTTATGACTTCAATCTTGAGCTGCCGCAACTTATCGCCACTGACGCGATGGCGCAAGCTATCCTGGCGCAGTTGGAGGCGTCCAGGTCCAGCGAAGATGTTTCTGCGGCTGCAGCAAATTGGTATAAGCTCTAGGCGCGATCTTCCGGGATGACCGCGAAGATATCAATCTCGAAGTCGGCGTAGGGCTTGCCCAATGCCTTGACCACCACACCAGTGGAGCAGGGATACACGCCCTCTAAATGACGAGCCAGCACTGGATAGACCAGATCGCGATAGCTGACATCTGTGACATAGGTGGTGATCTTACAGATATCTTCCATGCGGGCGCCAGCCGCTTCTAGTATGATTTTAATATTCTTCATAGCGTTGTCCGCCTGCGCTGCTGGATCGCCTTCGCCGACGAAAGACTGGTTGTCCATCGTCAATCCCGTTTGGCCCTCGACGAAAACCATGTTGCCGGCGCGAACCGCTTTGCTGGTGCGATAATCGATATCGGGGAAGATATTACCGCCTTTGCTGGTCTTGGTGAGAATCCGTTGATGTGACATGAGATACTCCTGACATATTCCAGAATCGATAGCTCGACTGTAACACAGATCTTCGTTACTTCGCTGCTTCCTTGTCCAACTATAAATCATCAAGAGGAAAAGAATCCGCTAGAATATAGTCGTTTTCCACTACAAGTCAGGACGAAACATGACCCGAAGAAAACGTTATGCCATCGTCGGTACGGGTTCGCGCGCTGGCATGTTCATTGAAGCGAGCGCGAAAACCTATGCCGAGTCTGCGGAGTTGGTAGCTTTCTGTGATCTAAGCCATAGGCGCATGAACTGGTACAACCGGCAACTGGAGCAGGCTGGGCTAGCGCCTGTTCCAACCTACCATGCTGCTGACTTTGACCAAATGCTCGCCGATACGGAACCGGATGCAGTAATCGTCACCACAGTGGATGCTTGGCACCACAAGTATATTGTGCGAGCGATGGAGTGTGGCTGCGATGTTATCAGCGAGAAACCGCTGACCACCACGCTGGATCGACTGGAAGCGATTTATGAAGCCATTGAGCGCACTGGCAAGTCGCTACGGGTGACTTTCAACTACCGCTATGCGCCCGCCTTCACCCGTTTCCGGCAGTTGATTATGGAAGGCACGGTTGGGCGCCCACTAGCGGTGGATTTCTCTTGGGTCTTGGATACCAGCCATGGTGCCGATTATTTCCGGCGTTGGCACCGCGAGAAGGAAAACAGTGGCGGTTTGCTGGTGCATAAAGCGACACACCATTTTGATCTCGTCAATTGGTGGATCGATTCTTATCCGCAGCAGGTCTTTGCTTTGGGCGATTTGATGTTCTATGGCAAAGCAAATGCCGAGGCTCGTGGCGAGAGCTATGCTTATGCACGTTATACCGGTGAAGATGCTGCGCAGGGTGATCCCTTTGCTTTGTTCCTCGATCAAAAAGCGGCCTTCCAGGGACTTTATCTCGATGCCGAAGCGGAGACAGGATATATCCGCGATCGCAATGTCTTTGGCGAGCCTATCAGCGCCGAAGATACCATGGCAGTCACCGCGCGTTACCGCAATGGCGTGCTACTCTCTTATAATCTTGTCGCTTATGCGCCTTGGGAAGGATTGCGTGTGGCGATTACCGGCACCCGCGGACGTATCGAACTGGATGTTACCGAGAATGTTACTCATCTGAAAGCGGACAGCGCTTCCGCAGCAGCCAGCAAGGGACCTTTCAAAATGACGCAGATGCGTGCTTTCCCCATGTTTGGCGAGCCATACGAGGTCGAAGTGCCGGCGGGCGAGGGCGGGCATGGCGGCGCCGATCCGTTAATGCTGGCGCAGATCTTCGCCGACAATCCTCCCGCCGATCCTTATCGACGCGCGGCGACCCATATCGATGGCGCGGCATCGATTCTGGTCGGCATCGCTGCCAATATGTCGATTGCCAGCGGGAAGCTGATACAAGTGGATGAGTTGTTCAAGCTGCCAACAGATCACAACGCTGACTGAACCACATCGTCTCGCTTGTCTGTCTTCTGGCATCCACTAGAACTTGATTCTCATTGCGGTACAATAACCTCCTATTGCTCAACAATCGCAACGGCAAGGGCTATGCAGAATCGCTATTTCGCATCTGACCCGGCACAGAACCGAGCCGCCATCGAACTTTACGAGAGTGTCAAAGATTTGCCATTAATTTGCCCGCATGGTCATGTCGATCCGCGTCTTTTTGCCGACCCCGATTATCAATTTGGCAGTCCGGTAGATTTGTTGATCATCCCCGATCATTACATCTTCCGCATGTTGTACTCACAAGGTATCTCGCTTGATGAGCTCGCTATTCCGACTCTTGAGGGTTCGCCTGGTCCCCGCGACCATCGAGAGATCTGGCAGACTGTCTGTGACCATTGGCATCTGTTCCGCGCGACGCCGACGGGTATTTGGATACGAGATGAATTGTCTGATGTCTTTGATATCGAGCTCAAGGTCAATAGCGCCAACGCGCAAGCGATCTATGACGCGATTGACAACAAACTGAGAAGCCCTGCTTTCCGACCACGGGCATTGTTCGAGCGATTTAATATCGAAGTGCTGGCTACGACTGACGCCGCCACTGATACACTGGAACATCATCAAGCGATTCGGGACTCTGGTTGGTCCGGGCGCGTCATTCCCACATTTAGACCTGATGCTGTGGTCAATATCGATCAGGATGGCTGGCGCGATAATATCGATTTGCTCGGCGATGTCTCTGGCATGACTATCAGAGACTACAGCTCCTTTATCCAAGCGCTGGAGGAGCGGCGTGCTTTCTTCAAATTGATGGGCGCGACCGCTACCGACCATGCTGCCCTAAGCGCTTATACTGAAGTCCTTAGCCGGGCAGAAGCTGATGCGATCTTGCAGCGAGCGCTAAACGGTGAGGCGAGCGCAAAAGACGCGGCGCGTTTCGGGGGTCACATGCTGGTTGAAATGGCGCGCATGAGCAGCGAAGATGGTTTGGTGATGCAGCTGCATGTGGGCTCCTACCGCAATCACAATCCACAGATTTATGCGCGTTATGGGCGCGACATGGGCGCCGATATCCCCATGCGCAGCGAATTCACCAAGAATCTCAAAGCTTTGTTGGGTCGATTTGGTAACCATAGTAACCTGACACTGATCCTCTTCAATCTCGATGAGACGACCTATAGCCGAGAGCTGGCGCCACTCGCCGGGCATTATCCCATCCTGCGCCTGGGACCGCCTTGGTGGTTCTTTGATAGTTGGCTGGGGATGACCCGCTTCCTGGACATGGTGGTAGAGACGGCTGGCATCTATAACCTGGCTGGCTTCAATGATGATACCCGAGCTTATCCCTCGATCCCGACGCGGCACGATGTCTGGCGGCGGGTCTGTGCTGATTGGCTGGCGGGGCAGCAAGTCCGCGGTTTCATCGACCAAGAAGACGCCGGGGAAATGATCCGCGCTCTAGCTTATGATCTGGCGAAACAGACCTACCGATTGGACCGCTGACGATGACACAATCTTTGTCGCTCGATCTCGTGGAAAACGTAAGGCGCTATCCCGAGCGTATCGTGCAATTTGGCGGCGGCAATTTCTTGCGCGGCTTTGTCGATTGGGTGGTCGATATTCTCAACGATGAGACGGACTTCGGCAGCGGCATCGTCTTAGTGAAGGCGACTCCAGGCAGTTATGCCGCTCTGGATGAACAAGATTGCCTCTTCACTAGCTATTTGCACGGCGTTCAAGACGGCGAATTTCTCGAGCAAACGCGGCTGATTAGCGCGGTCAATCGCACAGTCTACCCATATCAGGATTTTGAAAGCTATCTCGCCCTGGCGCGGCAGCCGGGGATTCGCTTCATCTTTTCCAATACTACCGAAGCTGGCATCGTCTATTCTTCTGAGGACAAGGCATCAGATATGCCGCCCGCGACATTTCCTGCCAAATTGACCCGTTTCCTGTATGAACGCTATTGTCATTTTGCCGGAGCGCCAGACAAGGGCTGCATCATCATTCCCACTGAGTTGATCGTCGATAATGGATCGCGGCTGCGGGAGATTGTTTTGGAGTATGCTGAGTTCTGGGGGCTGGAGCCGAGCTTCGCTACCTGGGTGCGCGAACAGAATATGTTTTGCAACACGTTAGTAGATCGTATTATCCCAGGTTTTCCGCAAGCCGATGCCGAGCGTATCTTCGCCGAGTTAGGTTACGAGGACCGTTTGCTGGTGGCGGGCGAGATCTATCACAGTTGGATTATCGAAGCGTCCTCGGCTTTGTTGGCGGAGTTTCCCGTCGACCGAACGCGGACCCCTCTCAACGTCAAGATCGTATCGGATGCAGCGCCCTATCGCACGATCAAGGTGCGCTTGCTGAATGGCGCTCAGACTTCGATGGTGCCGCTGGGCATACTGCTGGGCATCGAATCGGTGCGTGAAGCCCTCGAGCATGAAGTCTTGGGCGCTTTCATACAGAATCTGATCTTTCACGAGGTGATACCGTCGGTGGTGGAGGTCCCGCAAGCCGAATTGGAATCCTTCGCCGGCGATGTCTTTGACCGCTTTCGCAACCCACATATTCATCACCGTTTGCTGACGATCGCCCTCAATAGCTCATCAAAGGTCAAAGAACGGATTCTGCCTTCCCTGCTCGGTTATCTGACCGAGAGAGGTGAATTGCCTCGGCGTCTGACTATCGCGCTGGCCGGCTTTATCCGCCTCTACCGGGGCGAATGGCGCGGGCGATCGATTCCGCTGAATGATGATCCCCAAATCCTGGCTTGGTTCAGTCAACAATGGCAAGCTGAGGAATCAACCGAAGCCGTGACCCGCGCGGTCTTGGGCAATAGCGATCTTTGGGGGCGTGATTTGACCACAGTGCCGCTGCTGGTCGAGCGCGTTAGTGAAGATCTGCGGGCGATTGAAGCGGGTGATCTGTTGGAGTTAATGCGGGGGACCGACGGATGAAGTTTGATCTAATCACGGTTGGACGAGTCTCGATGGACTTGTTCGCTCTCGATATCGGCGCCGAGTTTCATGATATCACCGCTTTTCAAACCGGCGTCGGTGGCAGCCCGGTCAACATCGCCATCGGCACTAGCCGGCTGGGCTTGCGCTCGATCGCTTTCACCGCAGTAGGGGATGACGAAGTCGGCCGCTTTGTTCGGCATTACCTGTCTAATGAGGGGGTCAATACTGATTATATTGCGACCAAGAACGATCGACGTACCGGCATGGCGGTGGTCGGTGTCCAGCCGCCGGATCGCTTTCCACTGCTTTTTTACCGAGAAAACCCGGCCGATATCCACCTCAGCATCGACGAAGCTCGCGCGCTTCCACTGGACGAGACGCGGGCGCTATCTTTGTCCGGAACCGCTTTGAGCCGTGGCAGCGCACATGATGCCAGCTTGTATTTGGCGGAAGTGGCGCGCTCCCGAGCTATAGTCACTTTCATCGATCTCGATCTACGTCCCGATCAATGGTCACATGCTCTGGCATTCGGCTTGCATCTGCGGCGTATCTTACCGCTCTGCGATGTCATCATCGGTACCGAAGAAGAATTTTACGCCGCGCTCTCGCCGACTCCTGAGCTGGTTATGGCGGGCGAAAAGGTGAGTGACCATGATGGCTTGCACCAGCTTCTGCTTGATCTTTGCGTCGAGAGCGATGCTGTGCTGGTCATGAAACGTGGCGATCGTGGCGTGACGATTTTCCGAAATGGGCAGGCTCAACAGGTGCCGGGATTTCCGGTTGAGATCGTGAATACAGTGGGCGCGGGAGATGGCTTCGCCAGCGGCTTGATTTTTGGCTGGGCGCAAGGCTGGGCTTGGGAGCGAGCGGCGCGCTTTGCCAATGCCTGTGGAGCGCTGGTGGTATCACGCCACGGTTGTGCGCGGGCATTGCCTTATTTGCAGGAAGTAGAAAACTTCATTGCGGACAGGAAAGGACCTGGGAAATGAGCAATCATTTGAAGTCAGATTACGACGAGATGATCGTGCTGGATGTCACGCCGGAGTCGGCGAATTGGCAGTATCTATCGTTTCGCGTCATCAGAATAGAGAGTGCTGAGGTTTATCTTCATCAGACCGAGAACACCGAATTGGCTCTGGTGCCGTTGGCGGGAGCTGGCAGCGCAGACACAAAAGAGGGGAACATCGCCCTTAGCCGCGCCGGCGTTTTCCAGGAGAAACCCTCCGTGCTCTATATCCCACCTGGGCACGAGTTCGCCGTCTCCACTGACAGCAGCTTTGAATTCGCGGTTGGCGCGGCGCCCGCGGAAGGCAAATATCCCTTGCGCTTGTTTAAGCCCGACGAAATAAAATCGGAAGTCCGTGGTGGGGGAGCGGCCAGGCGTCAGGTCCACCACATCTTGGCTCACCCCATGCCTGCCGAGCGCCTGATCTTGTATGAAGTGTATGTGCCAGGCGGCGCTTGGTCAGGCTATCCACCGCATTGTCATGATGGCTACGGTGGCTCGCCCCATTTAGATGAGACCTATTATTTCCGAACCGATCCCGCTGAAGGGGTGGCACTGCATCGCAATTATCGCCGCGACCATGATTTTGAAGAGATCTTCGCCGTGCGCAATACTGACTTGGTGCTGGTGACCCAGGGGTTTCATTCCACATCGGCAGCGCCGGGCTCCAACCTTTATTTTTTGAACTACCTGGCTGGTGAGCTAGTTGATGAGCAACGCGCGACCCCGCCCTATGATGACCCGGATTACGCTTGGCTGAAAAACGATTATGAAGCCAATCTCATGCGCTTGCCCATAATGCGCTGACACATCAGATTTTTCATATCTGACGGGAGTTGTTAAACTCTCCACAAATAAGTCTTGAGTTCGGAAGATTTTGATGCGTTTTCGAACCTTTGCTTTGTCGCTCCTCCTCGTTGCAATTTTCACATCCGTGCGGGCGCAAAACGAAGTGAGAATTTCCATTATCGCCGAAGGTCTTTTCCATCCAGCTGGCATGGCGCTTTTGCCCGATGGCACTGTACTCATTGCCGAAGCCGGCGGGCATGGAGAACGTAGCGCTGGCATCAGCCTGCTGCGATCTGATGGTAGTCTTCGCCGCCTGATCTCTGACCTGCCTAGCGGATCAATGGACGGTAATCTGATCAGCGCGCCGGCAGTGGCGGTCTCGCCGGATGGGTCAATGATCATCCTCGCTTTGGCTGGGGCGCAATTGTATAGCTTGCCAAGCGATCATGCGCGGCAAGCGCTGGACCCGCCACTTGCCCCCGGGGATCTCCAGCGGCGACAAGCGGGGCGCGGCAACACATTCTTCCTCCACCCTTTTGATATCGCCTTTGATGGTGCCGACATACCGGTGGTGACAGATACTGCGGGCAATGGACTGATTAGGGAAGCCGAAAACGGCGTGCTGCGCTATTTTCATCGTTTCGCCGCTCTCGATGATCCAAATTACAGCGGTGGCAGGCTGGAGGCATTGCCGACCGGGCTGGCTCGTTATGATGGCTCCTTTTATGTGACCTTGCTGGCTGGCTGCCCACATGTGCCGAATAGCGGGGAGCTGGTCGCTGTGGATGACGATGGACGACAACGGCGATTGCTGGATGGCTTGAACATGCCGATTGATGTCGCGTTTGATGCAACAGGAGCGCTATGGATTCTGGAATTTGCCGTACTACCACATCGGAGCGACTGTTTTGGAGATCTGGCGCGGCAAGAGGCTAGCGGTCGGCTCAGCCGCATTAACGCTGATGGCTTGCTAGAAACCGTGGTGGAAAACCTGCATTTCCCCAGCTCCGTTTTACCCTTGCCTGATGGTAGCCTGTATCTCACCGAAACCTACACTGGGCGACTCTTGCATATCGAGTTCACTAATGAGGCGCTGCCGCCGCAACGATACCCGCCTGCTGAGATGCCGGCGGCAGTTTATTCTGATATCAAAGACCTTGATCGCGCCCTACGCAGCGTGATTGTCGAGCATTCGCTGAAGCCGTATCCTGGGCAGGAACTGCGCGAGCCAGACAGCGAGCTCACGCGCTTGGGTCGGGATCTGTTTTTCGATCCGATTTTATCCGGCGACCAAAATATCGCCTGCGCCACCTGTCACCATCCCGAATTCGCTATGGCGGACGGGCGTGTTTTGCCCATCGGCACTGGCGGGCAAGGCTTGGGCGAAAGCCGCTCTTTCCTTAAGCTGGTCAGCTTGGGTGAGGATCTGGCTGCGGAGGAAGCAGCTACCATCGTCAATCCGCTGATCGGCCAGTTCATCCCGCGCAACAGCCCCACCATCATCAATAGCGCGCTGTTAAGCAATCAATTCTGGGATGGGCGCGTTGAGCTACAGCCTGCACAAGACTTGGTCAGAACGCCGGAAGATGCCATTAACGAGCTTCACTTGGACGATGCGCTGCTGGCGCAGACGCTCTTCCCGATCACGGCGCAGCAGGAAATGACGGGTATGACCTTGGGCAGCTATTCACCGATGGTTGTGCGCTCGGCATTGTTGAAGCGCCTGCAAGACAATGACGAATATGCGAGCCGTTTTGCCGCTATTTTTGGGGAGCCGGCGATTGATCTGCGCCAATTGGGAACGGCCATCGCTGCCTTTGAGCGGCAACTGATTTTTACCACATCGCCTTGGGATGCTTATCTCGCCGGCGATTCAAGCGCCTTGAACGATGCGCAGAAACGGGGCGCGTTGCTCTTCTATGGGGCGCTCAACAACGAGCTCAACTGTGTCACTTGCCATAGCGGTGATCTTTTCACTGATCAGGGTTTTCACAACATTCTCGCCCCACAACTTGGACCTGGCAAAGAAAATGGCGCGGCTGGCAATGATGATTTCGGCCGGGCGAATGTCAGCTTTGATTATCGCGATCAATACCGCTTCCGCACGCCGAGCCTGCGCAATGTCGAATTGACAGCGCCCTATTTCCATAGCGGCGCTTATAGCAGCTTGGCTGATGCGATCTGGCATCATGCCGATCCTTGGCGGGCGAATATCGTTTATGACCCGACTGCGCAGTTGCCGCCGGAATTTCATGACCAGCTGCTGCCTTATGATTTTGAGCGCCAGTCGCACTCTGTCGCCCCGCCCCTGCGTGCGGGTATGCCGATGCGTGAAGACGACGTGGCGGATTTGGTGGCTTTCCTGCGCTCTTTGACCGATCCCGCGGCGCGCGACCTGTCTCATCTGCTGCCCGAGCAAGTGCCAAGCGGGTTAGCGCTGGATCCCTTGCCGCGATAAAGAAACGGGATTCCAGCAAATTGAAGCCAGATTTGTTACACTACGCCAAATTGATTTGCTGAATGAGGTGAGCCAATGAGCATCTCCCCCTATGGCAGATTGCTTGTACCGCACATGACTCCCGAGCTGTTGAGCTTGGTAAAGACAGGTCAAGTGTACAGTCTTGGCATCGATTTTCAGGAGGGTATGTTGACGCCGGGAGCGGGCATGAAGTCTTATTCGATCGTGCCGCACATGCGCCATAGCGACCCCTCGTCGATCAATCCGGGCACAGCCGCCGCAGAAGTTATCCGCATGTCGATCCATGTGGGCACGCATATTGATGCTCTCTGCCATATCGCGGAGAAACAGGATGCCGCTGGCAATCCAGATCCTGCGGGCGAACCTCGTTTGTACGCTGGTGAGGGCAAAACAGTCGCCGCGGGCGATTGCGTCAATTCGGCGGGGCAGACACATCTCAGCATCGAAGGGATGCCACCTATCATCATGCGCGGTACGCTTTTGGATGTCGCCGCCTTTAAGGGAGTCGAGACCCTGCCACCTGCCTACGGAATTGGCGCTGATGACCTCCGCCGGACGCTGGAAAAGCAGGGCAGTGTCATCAGGGCGAATACGGCTGTTTTGATACGCACGGGTTCCTATCGCTTACTGCGCGATGGCGATCCAACATATCGTGATGCCCAGACTGGCTTGAATCTGGAGGCGGCTCAGTTTCTGGTCGAGCAAGGGATGACGCTGGTTGGCGCCGATAATATGGCGGTGGAAGCGATGCCGCCGATGAATCATTCTGTCCATCGCTTCTTGCTGGTGCATAACGGTATCACCCATGTAGAGAACCTGAATCTCGATGAATTGGCAGCGGCGGGCTGTTATGAATTCCTCTTGATCATCGCGCCGTTGAAGTTGACTGGAGCGACAGGCTCCTGGGTTAATCCATTAGCGATTGCCTGAAGTGATTTTTGATCGTCTGTCCGCTAGCATAGCGCTGCGTATTCCCAATTTGGTAGCGCAGCCTTTAACTAAATTGACGCGCAATCTCAGCTGCCCAGGATAGCAGCTTTTCATCGTCCCAATAGCGCCCGACTAATTGCAACCCTAGTGGTAGACCTAGCATGCCGCGCCCGGCCGGTATTGAGATGGCTGGCAAGCCCGCGTGCGTCCAGGGCATATTCATCTGGGGGCTGCCGGTGGCATCAAGCCCGCGAGGCGCGATATCCGGCGCTGAGGGGCAGAGCCACAAATCTACCTCTTCCGCCTCCATCGCTTGATGCAGGCTTTGGCGAAAGCTGAGGCGGTGCTCGCGCGCTTCCAGCAAACGATCCGCTGCAATGATTTGCCCGTAGCGTATTAGCTCGGCGGTGCGCGTGCGATAGAGATCACCATGCGATGCGAACCAGTCGCTGTGCTGATGCGCCAATTCGGCTGCGATCAGATCCTGGTGCCAGCTATCGACCCTGTCGATATCATTGAGAATGCCAATGCGTTTGATGCAATAACCCGCCTGCTCGAGCACGTAGAGTTGCGCCTCGAACACATCGAGCGCCGTCGATTGCTGCAGGTAAGCGCCTTCCGGTACAGCCAAGATTGGGCGATCGTTTGCGAGTGTGTTGCTATCCCAATCATCGACGACGGTTGCTGCCACTGCTTGCATATCCGGCAGATCTGCCGTGAAGAATCCAACATGATCGGCCGATGGCGAGAAGTAAACCAAGCCAGCGCTCGGGACACGATCATAAGATGGCTTAAAACCGACGATGCCGCAGTAGGCTGCCGGGCGAATCACTGAACCAACCGTTTGCGTGCCGGTGCTGAAATGCGTCAACCCACTCGCTACCGCCGCCGCTGAGCCACTACTGCTGCCGCCGGGGGTATGTTCGAGATTGTGCGGATTCCGCGTGGGACCCGGCTCAAAATAGGCGAATTCGGTTGTGACTGTCTTACCGAGGATCAAAGCGCCGGCTCGCTTCAACCGTGTGACCACCGTCGCTTCCTCCCCGGCAAATAATTCTGGCGGCACCAGTGTCCCGGCGCGCGTGACATAACCATCGACGTGGAAAATATCTTTAACACCGAGCAAGGCGCCATAGAGAGGCGGGCGGGTAGCTGGCTCGGGGAACTGCGCTTCCAGTTCCTCCACATCCTGACGCAAGCGCTCAAAGCGATTGACTTCCGGCAAAAAGGCTTGGATAGCTGGCTCGATTTCCTCGAAGCGGGCTTGAATTTGATCAATCATGGTTTCTAGCGAGAGCGCGCCTTGTCGCAGCGCCGTTATATCTGCTGCGAGCGAGATATGTTGAATGTAAGGTTTTGTTGTCATTGAATGGTTTTCTCATGTGGCATTGTTGATGCAGGACGGCTTTATCATTGTCTGTCCGATTTAAGGTCACGTAAAGGCTAAGTTGCGGCATAATGTCAGAAATCTTGCTGCTCACAGGGTGGCAGAGTTGGCAAGACGAATCAGCGGCGTTACAATCTCCGCAGTGATTGGCTGGCGCGAAAGGCTCTAAACGTGCTGACTTTCTTGCATATTAGCGATACACATATCAGCGGAAATCCCGATTATCGTCCGCCCTGGCTGCCACAATCCGTGCCGCACCCGAATCGCGGCATCGAGAACTTGCTTAAGGCAATCGAATTGCTGCCATTCGAAATAGACTTCATCTTGCATACGGGTGATGTCTGTGCCGAGCCGCGCCCCGCTGATTATCACTGCGCCCGCGACTGGCTAATGCAATTCCCGCAGCCGCTCTATCTGCTACCGGGCAATCACGATTCCACTGAGTTAATGCTAGATATTCTGCATGATGGGACGCGGCTAATTGTCCTGCGTGATGCCCATGTGCAGCTCTCGGGTTACCATTTGGTGACCGTGGATACCAACGGAGCGGGAGATTCCCACGCGCCGAACCTGCGGGAGGATCAGTTCGAATCTTTTGCCCAGAACCTCGAGGCGACCGCAGGACAACCAGTTATCGTTGGGGTTCACCACCCGTTGATCGAGACCGATATCCCCTGGATTGATGAAAATATGCGGGTACAAAACGGCGCCCGCTTGCAGCACCTTTTGCGTCAACACAGTTCCAATCTAGCCGGTGTCTTTCATGGGCATATCCACCAAGCTACAAACAGCTTTGCGGACGGGGTGCTGTATGTTAGCTGCCAATCGACTTGGTCAAATTTGGCGGCTTACCCAGGCTTGCGGGAGGATGAGGCCGATACGCTGACGGCGGGTGGCTTCAACTTGGTAATGCTGCGGGGAAACCGTCTTTTCGTCCGGCGTTATAGTCTGCCAGCAATTGGAAGATGACTATCCTGAGCTGGGGACCTAAGGTGCTCAATCCTTCCCTTGGTCCAGGTCGAGAAGTAGCTCCAGGCAAATGACGGGTATGCTTGCACCTGTTCTGCATATTGTCGATATTCAGCACTCTCAAAAGCAGCAAATTATAGCCAACATGGTCAAGTCAAGTTATAATCTTGCGCAGGGCAAGTTATAATGATTGTATTAGAAGCTCACCATATTGACACCGGCAAGAGTTTGCTAGGAAATTGGAGGAATTTATGCAAGTTTCAATCACTGTTAACGGGGTTGTGCATGAACGTGATGTCGAACCTCGTACACTATTAGTCCACTTTTTGCGTGAAGAGTTGGATCTGACGGGTACCAAGATCGGCTGCGATACCAGCCAATGCGGCGCCTGCACAGTCCATATGGATGGTAAGGTGCTCAAAGCCTGCACATTGCTTGCCGTACAGGCGGATGGCGCTGACATCACCACAATCGAGGGCTTGGCGCAAAATGGCGAACACCATCCCATGCAAACCGCCTTTTGGGAGAACCACGGCCTGCAATGTGGCTACTGCACGCCTGGCATGATCATGGCGAGCGCCGCTTTCGTGCGGGACAACCCCGGCGCCTCTGAAGAGGCGATCCGACATTACCTCGAAGGAAATATCTGCCGCTGTACTGGCTACCACAACATCGTCAAGGCGGTCAAACAGGTGGCGGACGCCGCTGGGTAGGAGGTGACAAATGAGTACCCGCATTTTTGGCAGTGGCATAAAAAGGCGGGAAGACCCGCGCTTGATCACCGGTGAAGCGAGATACACCGATGACATCAAGCTATCCGGTGTGCTGCACATGGCGGTAGTACGCAGCCCTTACGCGCATGCCAATATCGTCAGCATCGACAGCTCTGCCGCCGCAGCCATGGATGGCGTTGTGGCAGTTTTCACGGGCAATGATGTTGACCTGGCTGGCATCCCCACCGCTTGGCTGATCCCAGATAGCGACTTGAAGACGCCGGAGCATCCCGCGCTGGCGAAAGACAAGGTGCGCTATGTCGGTGATGGCGTGGCGATTGTGCTGGCGCATGATCGCTATCAAGCCCAGGATGCAGCCGATGCTGTCGTCGTCGAGTATGAGGAGTTACCGGCAGTCATCGACCCGGAAGAAGCAACAAGCGATGGCGCGCCGCTAGTCCATGACGATGTCGAAGGCAATGTCGCTTTCCGCTGGATCATGGGCGATCGAGATGCCAGTAACGCTGTCTTTGAAGCGGCTGACGTGGTTGTATCAGAGCGGATCTTGCAGCAGCGACTCTTGCCGACGGCGATGGAACCGCGCTCTGCCATGGCGCAATTTAATTCCGCCACCCAGGAGTTGACGCTCTGGTGCACCTCACAGAATCCGCATATTCACCGCTTTATCATCAGTGCTGTGACTGGCTTGAACGAAAACAAAGTGCGGGTGATCGCGCCGGAAGTCGGTGGCGGCTTTGGTAGCAAGATCCCCTGTTATCCAGACGAAGCCCTGGTCAGCTGGGCAGCGATCAAACTGGGCGTGCCGGTCAAATGGACCGAGACGCGCTCGGAAAATTATCAGATTACGATCCATGGTCGTGACCATGTGCAGCATGTGGATATGGCCGCCAGCAGCGATGGCAAGATCTTGGGTGTGCGGGCGACTGTATACGCCGGGATGGGTGGCTATCTATCGACAGCGGCGCCGGGCATTCCCACTATTTTGCACGGTTTGCTCTATGTCGGTCCCTACACTGTTGATAGTGTCTTCTGCGAATCTATCGGTGTGATGACCAATGGAACCCCCACCGATGCCTATCGCGGCGCCGGCAGGCCCGAGGCGACCTTCTTATTGGAGCGGATGGTGGACAAGGTAGCGGCGGCGCTTGATATGGATCCAGTCGAACTGCGGCGGAAGAACTTGATCCCGCCCTTTGAGGATGGCTACGAAGTGGCGACCACGCTGATTTATGATAGCGGCGATTACGCGACCGCTTTCGAGAAGGCGCTGGGCATGGCGGGTTATGACGATTTCCGAGCGCAGCAAGCGGAAGCGCGGGCACAAGGGCGTTATCTGGGCATTGGCGTCACAGCGTATACTGAAATGTGTGGCTTGGGACCGAGCCAGGTTGCTGGCGCTGTTGGTTTCCAGGGCGGTTTGTGGGAGAGCGCCACCGTCCGCGTCACCCCCACCGGCAAGGTACAAGCTTTGATCGGCGCTTCACCGCACGGACAAGGTTCGGAGACGACACTGGCACAGATCATCGCCGATGAATTGGGCTTCCCGGTCGATGACATCGAAGTCGTCCACGGAGACACTACCGAGACACCGATGGGCTGGGGAACTTATGGCAGCCGCACCACGCCGGTGACGGGCGCTGCCTTGGCAAAAGCCTCCCAAAAACTCAAAGACAAAGCCCGGGTTTTGGCAGCACATTTGATGGAAGCCTCCACTGACGATATCGAATATGCCGATGGCAAGTTCTCGGTCAAAGGCTCGCCGGATCAGTTTCAAAGCATCCAGGATGTCGCTTTGATGGCGCACTTGGCTTGGAATATGCCGGAAGGCATGGACCCGGGTTTTGAGGAATCGCAGTTTTATGATCCCCCCAATTTCGTCTACCCCTTTGGCACTCATATCGCCATTGTGGAAGTGGATGCCGAGACCGGGGTTATTGATTTGCAGCGCTATATTGCGGTGGATGATTGCGGTCCGCAGATCAATCCCGAGATTGTGGCGGGTCAGATCCACGGTGGTGTTGTGCAAGGTGTGGCGCAGGCGCTCTGTGAAGGCGTGATCTACAATGATGATGGACAATTGCTGACCGGCACCATGCAAGATTATTGCATGCCCAAGGCAGATATGTTCCCCAATTTCGAACTGGGCGAGACGGTGACGCCATCGCCCCATCATCCAATCGGTGTCAAGGGTGTTGGCGAGACCGGTACGATCGCCAGCACACCGACGGTGTACAATGCGGTGCTGGACGCTTTGGTGCCGCTGGGTGTGGAGCAAATCGACATGCCGCTGACCTCGTCGAAGGTTTGGGCGGCCATACAGCAAGCGAATGGAGGAAACTAAGAATGTGGCCCAACAAATTTGATTATGCGCGGGCGAATTCCGTTGATGAAGCGCTAGAAATGATCGGCGACGAAGGCAAGTTTCTGGCTGGTGGGCATAGTCTGTTGCCAGTGATGAAACTGCGCCTAGATGCGCCGGAGCAATTGGTCGATATTGGACCCATTGATGCGCTCAGAGGCATTTCGGCAAATGGAGGTTTAACCATCGGCGCGACCACAACCCATGCCGAAATCGCCGCATCAGCCGATGTGCAAGCCAAGTGCGCGGCGCTGGCCAGCGCTTGCGGCCAAGTGGGCGACCAAGCTGTGCGCAACTTCGGCACCTTGGGCGGCAATATCGCCCATGCCGACCCCGCTTCCGATCCGCCGACAGTCCTGGTAGCGGTGGGCGCCTCCGTCAATATTCAAGGGGCGGATGGCGCGCGCTCGGTTGGCGCGGAAGCCTTCTTCGTTGACCTGTTCGAGACGGCGCTGGAAGATGGCGAGCTGATCACCGCGGTGAATGTGCCCGATCTCAGCGGCTATCAATCAGCCTATGTCAAGTTCCCCCATCCAGCATCCCGTTATGCTATCGTCGGCGTCTGCGTCGCTTTGAAGATGGATGGCGGCACCTGTGCGCAAGCCCATGTAGCAGTGGGTGGAGCGACGGTGAAAGCGGTCAAGTGCGCTGGGGCGGAAGCGGCGCTGGCGGGTACGGCACTGGATGACGCGGCGCTGAACGCGGCGGCTGAGGCAGTCAAAGCGGATATCGCCGAGTGGCTGGCTGGGGATATCGTTTACCCGGAAAGCTATCGGCAGCAAATGGCTGGGGTCTATCTGAAGCGCGCAGTACATGCGGCGGCTGGATAGACCGTAGAACTGAAATACGATTGCACGGGTCGGCTAATGGCTGACCTCGTTAGATTGTCTGTTTCTGAGGCGGCTCACTGAGAGACGCCTCTTTTCGTCTCTGTCGCAATTGTCTTATAATTGCCTGCCGCGAAGCTTAAACCAAGGAGCAGAATATGAACGCGGAAATCCAAAGATTCTGGGAATTGAACCGCATGTATGTGCAATTGCGCGACGAGCTGATGGAAAGCCTGACCGATGGTGATCTCGCTTTCACACCAGGCGGCAGCAACCCGACATTAGGCGAGCTTTGCCGTGAACTGGGCGAAGTCGAGTATGCTTATGTGCAATCTTTTAAGAATTTCAAATGTGACTTCAGCTACCGAACGAACGATGATGGCTATCTGCGAAGTGTCGATAAGCTCAAGGCTTGGTATGCGCAGCTTGACAAAGAATTAGAAGCAGCGCTGGAAGCCGTCACCGATCAAGATGTTGTGAAAAAAATGATGGAACGCGGTGGCTATCAGGTGCCGGTACATATCAGCCTCGATATCTTCCGCGAAGCCTTGCTCATCTTCTATGGCAAGGTCAGTGTCTATGCCAAGGCGATGGACAAGCCGCTGTCGCAGATGTGGGCAGACTGGATTGCATAGCCGCTTGTGTCGCGGATACTGGGGGAGGGGAGAATACGCCCTGCGAAACCAATCGGCTCTGCGATAGAATACATGGTCATTACTTCAGGCAAAAAAAGAAGGGCTGAATGTACAATTCTGTTGATGAACTTCAAGCAGGTCTAGGCGAGCAAGATTATATCGCTGAGCGTGGCTTATCGGTGGCGATTTACTTGGCGCTGAAAACGGGCAAGCCCTTGTTTCTCGAGGGCGATGCCGGCGTGGGCAAAACCGAGATCGCCAAAGTGCTGGCTGCCATGCTGGATACAGAGTTGATCCGTTTGCAGTGTTACGAAGGCTTGGATGTCAACACGGCTGTTTACGAATGGAATTATGCCGGGCAGATCTTGCACCTGCGTCTGATGGAAAGCGAAGGCAAGGGGCGCGAGGCGATGGAGAGCGAGTTGTTCTCCTCGCGTTTCCTGCTCAAGCGCCCGCTCTTGCAAGCGATCCAGATGAGCCAAGATGGCGCCGCGCCAGTATTGCTGATCGATGAGCTGGACCGCTCTGACGAAGAGTTCGAGGCATTTTTATTGGAGCTGTTGTCAGATTTTCAGGTCACGATACCGGAGCTAGGCACAATCAAAGCCGGGGCGCCACCGGTAGTGATCGTCACTTCGAATCGCACGCGGGAGATTCACGACGCGCTCAAACGGCGCTGCTTGTATTATTGGATCGATTATCCGCATTTTCGCAAAGAGCTGGAGATTATCGAACGCAAGGCGCCGGATGTGGGACCGATGTTGGCGCGGCAGATTACTGCTTTCATTCAGGATATGCGCTCGATGGAGCTGTTCAAGCGTCCTGGTATTGCGGAAACCTTAGACTGGACAGCGGCTTTGATCGCGCTTGATTGCAACGAGCTGTCGCTTGAAACAGTGCAGGATACGCTGGGCGTGATCCTTAAGTATCAGGATGATGTCGAGATGCTGGATCACGCCACGATACAGAACATGATCGAACGCGCGCGTGTCGAGGCGCAACGGATGGCTTAGGCTCAAGCTCTGCTTCTGTTTTGGAGGAAGACTAAAATAAGGTGTCGCAAGATCCGCCGATAAAAGGTGTTTTCCTGGGACCAGCGGATGCTCCGTATGAGTATAACGGCGGCAAGCTGACGCACAATTTGGTGCTTTTTGGGCGGGTCTGCCGCGCGCTGGGTATGAATGTAACGCCCAACCGCATGATGGATGTGGCGCGGGCGTTGGAGCATGTACAGCTGGGGCGCAAGCAAGATTTCTATTACACGCTGCGCAGCCATTTGGTGACGCATCCCAAAGAGTTTGCTTATTTTGATGAAGCATTTGATATCTTCTGGCGCCGCCCTTCGGATGGCTTTACCACCTTGAATCTGCAATCGCTGGGCGAAGAGCGGCATAAGAAGAAGACCCAGTTCCTGCCACCACTGGATGCCAGCCCGAGCGAGAACGGCGCCGCCAAGGACGAGCTGGATTCCAGCATGATCGCGCTGGTGCCGACCTATAGCCGGCAAGAGCGTTTGCATCATAAGGACTTCGCCGAAATGACAGCGGAAGAGCTGGAAATGGCGAAGCGGGTGATCGCGAAGATGCCGGATTCCCTGGGCATGCGTCGGACGCGTCGCTTCCAAAATGGCAAAGGTCGGCAAATAAATATGCGCCGATTGATGAAAGATATGATTCGCAAGCGGGGCGATGTGACACGTTTGCCCACCCATCGTCGCAAGGAGAAACCGCGCCCGGTTGTGCTGCTCTGTGATATCAGCGGCAGCATGGAGCGTTATACGCGGGTGCTGTTGCATTTTATGCACACCTTGGCTGGCTCGCTTTATCAGGTGGAGTCCTTCGTATATAGCACAGATATCACCCGAATCACGCGGCAGATTCGGCAGAAGAATGTCGATGATGCGCTGGAAGATATTGGGCAGACAGTGCTGCAATGGGGTGGCGGCACGATGACTGGCGAATGCCTGCATTGCTTCAACTGGGAGTGGTCGCGGCGGGTCTTGGGGCGTGGCGCCGTGGTCATGTTGATCACAGATGGTTGGGATCGCGGTGATATCCCTTTGCTGCATCAGGAGATGGCGCGGCTGGAGCGTTCCTGCCGACGTCTGATTTGGTTGAATCCACTGCTGGATGTGCCAGAGTACGAACCGCTGACGCGCGGGGCGCAGGCGCTGTTGCCATACGTGCATGATTTCCTGCCGATCACTAACCTGGCGAACCTGGAGGCGATCGTCAAAGCGCTGCAAGATCTGAATGCCCGTCCTAGCGCCGAGATCTATCGCAAGCGCTATCTGGCTTAGCGCGGGGATTGAGGAGTTGCTGATGTTAGATATTCTGGATACTTTGGATCGCTGGCTTGTGGAAGAGCGCTCGGTGGCTCTGGCAACGGTGGTCAAGACTTGGGGCTCAGCGCCGCGTCGCGAAGGCTCCAAGATGGGCATCAGTGGCGAGATGGCGATGACCGGCTCGGTAAGTGGCGGTTGCGTGGAAGGGGCTGTGGTGGAAGAGGCGCTCGCCGGCTTGCGAGATGGTAGACCGCGCCTGCTGAAGTTTGGCGTGGCGGATGATATGGCTTGGGAGGTGGGCTTAACCTGTGGCGGCAGTATCGAAGTTTTCGTCGAACCGCTTGATTGCCTGTGGTGGCATGCCCTCAGCAACCTCGCAAAAAATGACTGCTTTGGCATAACAGTCACAATGATGGATGGCGAACTGATCGGTGAGAAAGTCTTGTTCGCTGGTACGGGCGAAATCTTGTACAAAACGGGCAATCTCACTGTCGATCTGTTGAGTGCGATGTGGTCAGTAGCAGCCAATAGCAGCAAGAGCGGCTTGACAACGATGGACTATACTCGCGTCATGGTCGACTTGCAAGTTGAGCGCCCTCATCTCATTTTGATCGGCGGGGTGCATGTGTCGATCCCGCTGCAAGCCATGGCGACCCAGATTGGTTTTCGCGTATCGATTGTGGATCCGCGCGCGGCTTTCGCCTCAAAAGAACGCTTTCCAGAGGTGGCGAATATCCTGCACAGTTATCCCGAGAAAGCCTTGCCACAGCTAGGTTTGGACCGCAGCACCTATCTCGCTGTATTGACGCATGACCCGAAAATAGACGACAAAGCGCTGATTACCGCACTGCCAGCCAATATCCCTTATGTCGGTGTTTTGAGCAGTGGACGGACGCATCGCCAGCGCGTGGCGCGGCTGCAAGAAGCCGGCTTGAGCGATGAGTTGATCGCGCGGATTCGTACACCGATCGGTATCGACATTGGGGCGAACAGTCCCGAGGAGATCGCTGTCTGCATCCTGGCGGAGATCATTGCCGTCCGCAACGGGGTTCGTGATGAAGTTCGGTGAAGTGCCAATTGATGAGGCGGCTGGGGCGATCTTGGCGCACAAGCTCTATGACGATGCTGGCAAGTTAATTTTCAACAAAGGGCACCAACTGGTCGAGGCGGATCTGGCGGTCCTGCGACAACAGGGACTAGAGCGCATCACAGTCATGCGATTGGGCGCGGCTGACCTGCACGAAGACGCGGCGGCGGGGCGTATTGGCAGGGCAGTTGCTGGTCCGGAGGTGCGCATGCGTACTCCCGGCGTGGGCAGAGCAAACTTGACAGCGGCGGAGCGCGGCATCCTCCATGTCAATGTCCCGACCCTGGAATTGATCAACAATATTTACGATGGCATCACCATCGCGACCCTGCACACGCACAGCCTCGTCGATGTCGGCGATATGCTGTCGCTGGTCAAGGTGGTGCCATTTGGCGTGCCAGCAGCGCGGGTGGTCGATGTGGAACGTATCGCCGAAGCCAGCGCGCCGGTATTGCAGGTGCGACCGTTACAAACCAAACGAGTGTCGTTGATCATCTCCGGCACTGATGCGACGCGGACTCGCTTGATACGCAGTTTCCACGCGCCTATTCGCCAACGCATTGAAGCTTGGGGCAGTCAATTGCTCGAGCCGATTTTTGTCCAACATGATGTGCCTTCGATTGCCGCGGCGATGCGAGCCCAGGCAAATGCCGATATGATTTTGCTGGCGAGTATCTCCGCCATTATCGATCGCGAGGATATTGTGCCATCGGCGCTCTTGCTGGCCGGCGGTAGCATCACTTTGCATGGTGTGCCGGTGGATCCGGGCACGTTGTTGATGATGGGTTATTTGGGTGAGGTGCCTGTGGTAGGCACACCCGGCTGTATCAAGTCGCCGAAAATGAATGTCATTGATTGGATCTTGCCGCGCTTGCTCAGTGGCGAAAGGCTCACCCGCGCCAACCTGGTTTCGCTGGGACATGGTGGCTTGCTCAAAGATATTGCCGAACGCCCGATGCCGCGCAGCATGACGGATGGCTGAGCATGTCAAAGCTGGGCGCGATCATCCTGGCGGCGGGCATGTCCTCGCGCATGGGGGAGAACAAAGTCCTGCTGCCCTGGCGAGATGGCAAACCGATTGTATGCCATATCACGGCGAAATTTTTGTCAGCGGGCCTCGACTCCGTCATTGTGGTGACAGGCAATGATGCCCCGCATGTCCGCGCCGCTGTGGCGAGTCTCGGCGTAGATTGCGCCCACAATCCCAACTTCGAGAGCGGCGAGATCTTGTCATCAGTGAAAACTGGCTTGCGCGCATTGCCGAGCGATCTGACGGCGACCTTTATCCAGCCAGCTGATATGCCTTGCATTCCGACGGATGTAATCGGGCTGTTAGCCGAGCAGCATCAGCCGGGTTGGAACTTAGCGCCAGAGTACCGTGGGCGGCGGGGGCATCCGGTATTGCTGGATCGCCAATACTGGCGGGCAATGTTGGAATTACCGGCGGAAGCCCAACCCCGCGATGTGATAGAAGCGGCAGCAGAAAGACTGCGCTTGCTGGATGTTGAGGATGGCGGTGTGCTGCTGGATGTTGATACGCGGGAGGCATATGAGCGGGCGCTGGAGGATGGCTGTTGAAGATTAGCCAATCAAGAATACTCCATAGTTAGAGCTTCGGCTGGTGTGATTTCTTGCCGCTCTATTTCATCCTAGCTGGCATTCAGTCGTCGCTTCAAAAGCGACCACAGCAGCTCAATCGACACTTCGCGTATCAATACAATCAGCAATAGCGCCACAATTTCTGCGGCGAAGGACATAAGCGGGGGCGGCTCATAAACCAGCCTCCCTAAAGCGAAAAGCAGCAACCCAGCCAGCAAATAGGGCAGCCCACTCAGCAATCCATACAGGCACATCCCTACGAAAGTGGCATCGCGCTTGAACCAACCGAAACTGCTGGCATAAAGCCCGATGATCAGGCTCAGCACCAGGGTTTGCGTCATGTGGCTGTAATAGAGCAACAGCAATAGCGCGCTGAGCAGCAACAAGCGTATTTGCTCGAGGCCGATGACATTAGTACCAAAAAGGGTCAGCCAAGTGATAAAAGCGACTAAGCCAAGGAGAGCCAAACTGCCCAGTCGCAGAGATACCAGCGTTGCCCAATGTAGCGGCAGAAACCAAGCTCCCCGATGCAAGATGCCAGTAGCGAAAGACTGGCAAGCATAGAGCGTGCCTTGCGTGGAGGCGCAAAGCAAGTCATAGGTGTATTGATACTTCTCGCGGTAGATACCGCTGATGATCTCTAGCACCAAATGCCCGCCCGCGAACAGCGTGCCAAGCGGTAGCAGCAGCGGCGCCACTACAATCAGCGTGATTAGCACGATCGGGATGGCAAAAAGCAGCGCCAGCAGTTGGGGAGAATGGATCAAACTGGCGACTAGCACTAGAACAAAGAGTAGCAACAGAGGGAGCGGGAGACGGAAACCGCGCCTCAGCCGGTCCCCCGGTTTTTGGATTTGGCTGACTCGCCTGAATATTGGGTTGCTGATATCCGCATCCACTATCGAGCGCCAAAGCCGCCAGGATAACATACTGTCATTGCTCCATCACAGTCGGTTTACTGCGCTCATCTTAACTGAAGCTGGCGCCTCATCCAACGGGTGAGCATGGTCAAGGAGTATAGGTCGTCGGTGGTTTTTCATGATGCAACAGCACGTCAATTGTCAATGCCAAAGCGGCGCTTGTCACCGCGGCACGCAATGCCGACTTCAACACAGAAGCCACATCGATGATTCCAGCCGCCGATACATCGGTGACTGCAGCGTTGCGAATATCGATGCCATATCCGCTCGGTCTGTCGTCCAGCTCAGCGATCTTGGCGCCATCGAAGCCGGCATTGAAGCAGATCGTGCGGATTGGTTCTTCCAATGCGCTCAACAGAATGCGCTGGGCGGCGCGTCCGTCGCTATCCATGGCGTCAGTAGAAGTCTCTAACAACGCTTTACGACACGATAAAAATGCGACGCCACCGCCGGGCACCACGCCATCCCTGAGCGCGTGACGCAGTGACTTGGCGGTTTCCTTCGCCAGTTTGATGCGGTTGTCCATCCGAGTTGGTGTGGCATCACCAATGCGCAGAATGGCGACCCCACCGAGGATCTTGCCAATGCGTTCGCGCAGAAACGCTGCGTTCTCTTTGTCGGAGGCATATTCCAACAATTCCAGCAGATCAGCCAAATGCTCGGTGAGTTCTTGTTGATTATCGCGATCCGAAACCATACCGAACATCGTCCGCTCAACCCAAACTTGCTTTGCCCGCCCCAAACGACTGGTCTTCATGCCTTTGAGCGTATCTCCCGCGCCTTGGTAAAAGGGCGTTGCGCCGGTAATCACCGCCATATCCGTCAAGTGTGCATGCTGCTGGGCAGTTGTATCCCCGGGTGTTTTGACCGCTGCCACGCGGAATTGCTCAGGCTTGGTATTGGCGAGGATGAAATTGATGACCGCTTCGGAAAATTTGCCGCCGACCAATAATAGCGACTTGGCACCGGCGCGCATCAAAGCATCGAGCAAAGGGGCGACCTCTTCAATCTTCTCAAAGTCGAGGTCGCTCAACAGAATCGCCGCGTCATTCATCACAAGGCGATCTGGCTCTTTGCCGCCGCGCAACATCCCGCGCGAGACCGCACCCCGTTTCCAATACATGCCTTTCATATAGTCGTGGGCGATGGAGCGCCTATGCCCGCGTCGCACATCGAGCTGGCCATATTCACCGATGAAATCAAAAATCTCGCCCAGCTTCTCCGCCAATTCACGATCCTGGCAGACGGCTTCCGCCAGTTGCGCCAGTTGCGTCCGCCCGGTGATCGGCTGGGTCAACTCGTCGAGCTTGTTGAGTGCGATCTCGAGCGATGCCCCTAAATGTTGTCGCAGACGCATTGCATTGCCACCGGCGGCGATATATTTGAGCCCCTCGTTGTATACAGACTGGAAAATGACGGCTGCCGTGGCGGTGCCATCACCGCATTCCTCATAGAGCTGCCAAAGCATTTGGCGTAGCAGCATGGCGCCCATATCAGCATCTGGATCGGGCAAATTGCTGATCCGCCGCGCGATCAGACCGCCTTTGTCCAGCAGTTCCGGCGCTTTGCTCTCCATCGCTTGGCTGACAGCAACGGTGCGGGGGATGGGACCAAGGGTGGGGCGGATGGCTTCGACGATCAGGTTAATCCCGCGTTGCAAGCGGTAGGAGGCCTCTGGCTGAAAGACCAGGCGTTCTTCACCATTTTTGCCCTGATCCCAGCCATACCGCAAAGCATCACGATAGTGCGATGGTCGATGTTGCTTCCCAATGCCTTGGGAGGATCGAGGAAGACGGGTCTGTGAGCTCAACCGCGGATCGCCCCTTGCGTAAGCCCAGCGATGATCTGCCGCTGCATCAAGACGAAGATGATGAGAATAGGTAGCGTGCTGAGGAAGGAAGCCGCCATGATCGCGCCAATCTCGACATCATAGGGACCATCCATGGTAGCAATTCCATTGGAGAGCAAATATTTTTTGTCGTCTTGCAGCACGATTAGGGGCCAAAGAAAATCGTTCCAGGTATTCACAAAGGTCAGAATAGCGACCACGCCCAGCGCGGGCCGCACCAGCGGTAGCACGATACTGTGGAAGATACGCAGTTCCGAGGCTCCATCAATGCGCGCGGCATCCATCAGCTCATCTGGCACAGCTTCGATGTATTGGCGCATGAGGAAAATATTAAAAGCCCCGACGATGCCCGGCACGATGATGGCGAGATAATTGCTCACCCAGCCGAAATTCGCCATCATGAGGAAAAGCGGGATCAGCAGCACATGAAATGGCAACGTCAAAGTCGCCAGTACGAGAAAGAAAAAGAAACGTTTAAAGCGAAAAGTATATTTGGCGAAAGCGCAACCAGCTAAAGCGGCAAACCATACACCGAGTATGGTGCGCACGCCGGCGGTGAAGATGGTATTGCCATACCAAATGAAGAAATCTGTATCGCCAAAAAGCTTGAGATAATTGTTACCAGTGCTTTCCCGCGGCATGATAGTGACCGGTAGCGAATAGAGCTCGCCCTGCGAACGGACGCTGGCAGTCACCATATAGATGAAGGGAATGGCGGTCAGCAAAACGCCAATAAGCACGACTGTATTCATGAACATGAGATTGACCCCGCTGGGTCCCGTGGCGCTGCTGCGTTTGCGCTTGAAGACCATACCTAGACCTTCCACAGGCGGAACAGCAGGAGCTGGATACCGGTGATGACAAGGATAATAGCGGTCAGCAAATAGCCAATAGCGGAGGCATAACCCATCCGAAAATTCTCGAAGCCCATGAAATAAAGATACATCAGCGGGAACAAACCGGAATCCTGGGGACCCGACTGACTATCAAAAAGCAGGTAGGGCTGGCTGAATAAGCTGAAGGAGCCAATCAATCCCGTGATTACGACAAAGACAAACACGGGCCTCAAAAACGGTATGGTGATATGCCAGAAGACCCGCAAGGTGCTAGCGCCATCGATGCGGGCGGCTTCTTTCAAATCATCGGGCACATTCTGTAAACCTGCTAGAAAAAACAAGGAATTATAGCCGACCCAGGTCCAAAGCCCCAAGATGATCAAAGCCGGCATGACAAAATCTTTGTCATTCAGCCAGCCGATATCTTCAATGCCCAGCGGCGTCAACACGGCATTGAGCAAGCCGTAGCGTTGATCAAAGACCAGCGTAAAGATCCAGCCGACGACGATAGCCGATGTGATGTAAGGGGCGAAGAAGGCTAATCGCGCCAGAAGCTTGAAGCGGACATGCGGCGCATTCAAAAGCAAGGCTACGCCCAGAGCCAGGGGCATTTGAATCAGCACGGTGCCAGCGGCGAATTCAGCGCCATTAATGATGGCGGTCCGAAAGCGTTTGTCCTTGGTCAAGAGCCGTTCATAATTTTCCATGCCCTTATATTCGAGGACGAGGCCCCCGCCTTCTTCCAAACCACGGACGCGCTGAAAGCTGAGGAATAAAGAGGCTCCCACCGGGTAAACGGTGAAAATGAGGAAGGTCAGTAAAAAAGGCGCCAGGAAAACATAGGGGATCGCCTTGCGCTGGTTGCGGGACCACCAATCGGATATGGAGAATCCCGCCATATTTTTACTGGAGGCTGAAGCGCTTGCGGCCATCGGTCGCCCTCCAGAATTTTGTAGCGGACGGGCAAAATAGTGTATTCACCGAAACGCAACCAGGCACCATCTTCGCCAACTCGATAGATTCAAAAAGAGTGAGAAAAGCCACCTGCAGGCGGAAAGCCCGCAAGTGGCGAAAGCGTTTTACTTGTTGAACTCAAATTCGTCGATGGCTTCTTGCAAGGCGTCGTATGGATCAGCTCCGTCTAGCATGACTGGTTGTACAACCAAGCGGTTGACCGAATCGACAAAGAGCGTCCAATATGGATCGACGTTGACCGGTGCCATGGCAGCGGCGGCTTCGGCGATGAATTCGCCGGGTTTCTGCCCGCTGAAGTAGTCGTCCGTCCGCAGCAATTCCTCGCTATCCCAAACGGGGATGTAGGAGGGGAAGAGGTTCATATCGCGGAAAGCCAACAGCGAACCCTCAGCCGTCAGATTGCAGACACGGATGAATTCCCAGGATTCCTGCTTATTCTCGGAAGCGGCGGTGATGCCCATACCCGTGCCACCGCGCGGAACGGTCAGATAACTATCTTCATTCCAGACCGGCAAGGGGCGCATCTTCCATTTGCCAGCCAGGTCGGGCGCGTTCAACTTCATAAACCCTTGGTACCAGGGCGCGCCCCAGATGGTGATATAGGCGGCTTCATTCATCAGCGCATATTGCGCATCGCCGGTACCTTGCTCGACATAGACACCGCTATCGAGCTGGGCTTTTTGCCAGGTCAGAATTTCGACAGCTAGATCAGACAGCATCTGTACGTTGCCATCGGCATCAAAGAATTCGCCACCGGCTTGATGGAACTGAACATAGAAGTCCGCCCAGCTTTGGGTAGCGATGGGGAAAAGGCCGTGTCCGGCTTCCATAGCGGGTCCACCAAGCATATTGACAAACTCGTCCCAAGTGGTTGCCGCGTCGATGTCCAAGCCTAATTCGTCAAAGATGTCGTGGCGATAGTAGAGCAGTACCGGATTCACTTCGTTGCCAATGCCATAAATATTGCCACGGACAGTCCAGGCTTTGGTAGCGGAGGGCACAGACAGGTCTTCGATTTGGTCGCCAATCAGGTCGTTGAGCGGGGCGAAGGGCTCACTGCCAGCCTCGCGCACAAACTGACCCATGGCGGAAATCTCGATATCGACCATATCCGGAATGCCAGCGCCAGCGACAAAGGCAGCTTGTAACTTGGGCCACAAGTCGGCATAGGGCGTCAACGTAAGATTAACGCTGACGTTGGGATGTATATCCGACCAAATCTCGTCGACCAGATTCTGCATCCAGTTGTCACGGTTATTGGCGAAACCCCAAAGTTCTACTGTAACCTCGTCCTCTTGCGCCCGGACTAAGCCAACCGGCAAGGCTGCGAAGCCGGAAGCTGCCAAGGCGGTTGATGCCGCTTTCAAAAAATCGCGGCGAGAAAGTTTTTGTTCAGGCATGACTGTCTCCTTTTGTTGATAAGTTGAATATAAAAGCGTCACGTGACTCTCCGCTACATGAATTTTGTATTTCACCTCCTATCTAGCAAGTCTGAGTCAGAAACAGCTTGCATCGCCGACCATTGAGACTGACAATACACATTCACGCGCTTAATAATATCTTGCTCAATATCAATTTGCAACTAACAAGGTTAGCTGATGACCGATATTGCGATTATAACCCTATCTCCCAGACGCTGGCGGGAAGCCAGAAAGCTGCGCTTGGAAGCGTTGCTCGAAGAACCTCAAGCCTTCGCTTCAAGTTACGCTGAGGAAGCCGCTTTTGACGATAGCCTTTGGCTCAATCGCTTGGCGACGGCGGAAGCCCGCGATGGCAACCTGACATATTATGCGGAAAACTGTGGCAAGCTAGTCGGGATGGCGGGGGCAACCTGGTCCCAGCGGGAGAAGCGCCGGCATGTGGCGGATATCTACAGCGTCTACGTCAGCCCAGCGGAGCGCGGGAAAGGCATCGCTTCGGCCTTGTTGCGCGCCTTGTTGGGCGAGCTGGCATCGATGCCGCAGATCGTCAAAGTGAGCTTGACAGTCAATAGCAATAGTCAAGCGGCTATCCGGCTTTACCAGCGAATGAACTTTGAAATTGTAGGCACTGCTCGGCGCGACTTGTTAGTTGAGGACTGCTTTTATGACTTGCATTATATGGAGCGCCATTTCACGACGGAGACGGAATAGAACGGCGGCGCTCCACTGATTTTCTATTGTTTCCCCAGGAAGGCTTGCAGGGCTTGGTTGAACTCGGCTGCCTTTTCCACGAAGGGAGTGTGACCACAATCCGCGATCACCACCTCTTCTACACTGCCGCCAGCTGCTGCGTATTTGTCTAACACATGTTTTGTCTGCGCGATTGATGGTTGTGGCGGGCAGACATCCTCGCCAGGATAACCGGGGATCACACCCATTTTGCCGAATGTCGCCAAATCGAAGAGAGATTCGTCGGCTATGACCTGGTCGCTATCGCCGCGCAACCACAAGACAGCTGGCTTGGGATCGAGCGCATAAAGCCGGCTCACATCAGGTTGATAGTTCGGCGCCATGGCATTGAGCACCCCCCAACGCCCCGGCGCGACTTGGGGCCAATGCTCCGAAGCGACAGAATCGCCTGGGTAGTCCTTGTCGCCGGAATGGGTTTGCAACACGGAAGTAAGCAAATCTTCTTCCCGCCCCGAGCGATAGGGTGGTTTCCAGTAGAAATTGTTCATGATGGTTCGCGGTGTCATTTCACCTTCGCTACGATCGCCGTCCCGCAACAGCTGCGCATATTGCAGATTTGCCACGCCGCCACCCGAACCCGCCGCGTCAGGCGCGCAGAGATTGCCCTCGGCATCTTTGGTGCCGCCGAAACCGAATGGGGAGACAGGCGCGACCAAGATAGCGCTCAACAAGCGATCGGGCGCGTCCATCATCACATTCCAGAGCACGCCGCCGCCCATTGAATGCCCCACCACATGCGCTTTTTCGATGTTGAGCGCATCCATTAGCGCGACTACATCATCGGACATATCCGCAAGCCCCCGGCTTCCGTCGATATGGGCATCCGCATCGGCTTCGCCAAAACCGCGTTGATCGAGAGCGATGGAATAATAGCTAGCCGGCATCGCCAGCATCGTTTCCTCCCAGAAGGTGGCGGAGGTCAAGTTGCCATGCACAAAAATAACTGGCGTCCCATTTTCATCCCCCGCAAATAAAACGCGCGTAGTGATGCGTGCCGAAGTGATTTTCTTGGCGCTGATACCATTAAGTGTCGGTATGGACATGAGAGGATCCTTTCCCTGATTCTACTTATAGCTTAACGCAAATCGGGTTGACTTTTCCACTTCAGTTTAGCTAAATTTTGCTCAGCATCAAGAGAAGCTAAACGCTTCCTGCTATACGCTCGGCTAGAAGGGACCATATTCATCGGTTTGAGTCGGTCGGTACAATACCAGAGAATGTTGGGGCGGGCTGCCACATGAGAATGCTCTCACAACTGCCTGCTAGCTATTGGATAGAGGATAACCTTTCAGTTAATCAGCGCGCCAATTGTCGTTATACAAACAGATTATCTTAAACATGAATGGGAGATTTCTGATATAAAGCGGTACAATAGCTCTAATGCCAATTAGCCAGGAGAGATACGATGGTAGATTTCGGACTTGGTCTGCCGGCGGGACCCCGCAAAGGGCAAAACGAGCGCTTCCTCACTGACCTCGACGCGACACTTGTGCAGCTCAAAGGCAGTTTCCGCAGCATTTGGATGACCGATCATTTCTTTTGGGATGGTGAACCGACCTATGAAGCCTGGACAGTGTTGAGCTATCTGGCGGCGCGCTACCCCGATTTTGAAGTTGGTCCCATGGTCCTGGGGCAGAGCTATCGCAACCCCGCTATCTTGGCGCTGATGGCGGCGACATTGCAGAATCTGTCCGGAGGACGGTTCATCATGGGCATCGGCGCGGGGTGGAAAGAGGACGAGTATCGCGCCTATGATTATCCTTATCCCGAGCCCAGGGTGCGGGTGCAACAACTGGAGGATACGCTGATCATCTTCAAGAAGATGTGGGAAGAGCCGGGACCAGTCAGTTATGTGGGCGAGCATTATAGCATTACAGATGCCTGGTGCGAGCCAAAGCCACAGTCCAAAATACCTATTCTGGTGGGCGGCGGCGGCTATACCACGATGAAACATGCCGCTAAATATGCCGACATCTGGAATCTGCCCGATACCCCGCTGGGACCCTATCTGGAACGGCTCAAGATCCTGAGGCGTCATCTGGATGCGAACGGACGTGATCCATCCACATTGCGCTGTAGCTGGTTTGGGCGGGTCGCTATTGGCAAGACGGAAGCGGAAGCCAAAGCCCGCGGGCTTTCCCGCGCAAACAAGTGGACAGCCGAAAATGCCTTTGTGGGCACGCCAGCGCAGATCGCCGAACAGATGAACGCATTTGTGGAACAAGGCTGCGATTATTTCATGGTGGACATTATCGGCTCGCCGGATGCAGATGTCCTGGGTTTATTCACAGAAGAAGTCGTTCCCGCATTAAATGGAGCATAAGTCAATGAAGATCAAATGGTATGGACATGCAAGTTTTATTGTCACCGCGAGCGATGGCGCCTCGGTGATTACCGATCCATATACGCCGGAGACTTCTGGCTATCAGCCGATTCCCGATCATCCGGATATTGTGGTGACCTCTTCACTGAATGATAGTTTTCACGACCGCTCTGATCTGATTGGCGGAAATCCCGTGTGCATCAATATGCTGGAAGTCGCGCGAGCGGGCGGCGAAATCGAATGCAAGGGCATTATGTTCAAAGCCATCGAATCCTCTGAGATGTATGATCATCCAGAGCATGAGCCGGATAAATGCGCCATGTACCGCTGGGAGATGGATGGCATCAACATCGGGCATATGGGCGATGTTGGCAATCCCTTTACGCCAGAGGAGTATGAGTTCTTCCGCGATCTCGATGTCTTTTTGGTATTAGCAGGGGATGTACCAACCATTCGCCTGGACGATCTAAAACAGGTCATCGACCGCGTGCAACCGAAACTGGTCATCCCCATGCACTTCCGCACCTTACGCTACAAACCACGGAATATGCAGTGGATCACCGCTTTTCTCAGCCATTTTGATGATGCCGATATTGACTTTCAATCGGACTGGGAGGTGGATTTGCGCCGCCAGGATCTGCCGGCATCGACGCGCGTGCTGGTATTGACACACGCCTTATAACAAAACTTAAGCCAGAAGTTGCTCTTGGGGATATGGACAGCGCTTTACCGCAGCTTGCCGTTCCTGTTGTCGATTCTCAAAGACGGGCGAAGCTGTCTTTCAAGGTCGGATAGAGCGACTGGTAGATCTCGTAGCGGTCGGCATAGATTTTCTGATTGTCACCGACAGGGACCTCTTCACCAGTTTGTATCATCGCCTCGCATGCAACGGCCACATCATCGAAAACACCTGCGCCTACTGCTGCCAGAATCGCGGCGCCAAAGGCAGTCCCCTCAGTTGTGTTGATATTGACCAGCGGGGCGGCTAGCACATCTGCGATGATTCCCTGCCACAGGGGGCTTCTGGCGCCACCGCCACTAATCCGCACTTCGAATTGTGCCGGCAAACCCACCTGATCGATCAAGGTGAAGGAATCTTTCAAACCGAATGCCACACCTTCCAGGACCGCTCGTGTCATATGCCCGCGATTGTGACGGCTGGTCATGCCTATGAATGCCCCTCGCGCCAAAGGGTCAGGATGAGGGGTACGCTCGCCACTCAAATAGGGCAGGAAGAGTAAACCCTCGCTGCCAGCTGGGACTGTCTCTGCCTCTGCTAGCAACTCATCGTATTCCAAATCCTGCGCGAAGCAATCTTTATACCACTGCAAGCTACCTGCAGCGCTGAGCATTACACCCATAAAATGCCAGGTGCCCGGCACCGCATGGCAGAAGGCGTGCAAGCGTCCCTCGGGCTCATAGGCATAATGAGCGAGCGGCGCGAAGACTACGCCAGATGTCCCGACGGTGACACCGATTTTGTTCGGCGTGACGCAGCCCATGCCGATAGCACCTGCCGCTTGATCGCCCCCGCCACCAACCACCGGTGTGCCTGCTTTGAGCCCGGTTGCAGCTGCACCCGCTGTGCTGATCGTCGAGGTAACTTGCGTGCCTTCATGCACCGGCGGTAGCCACTCTACCGGAATCTCTAGCGCCTTCAAAACTTCGGCCGACCAGGCACGTTCGGCGACATTGAGCAAGGATGTGCCGGCCGATCCCGCCAAGTCGGTGGCGTAGGTATCGGTTAACTTATAGCGAATGTAGTCTTTAGGCAGCAGCACCTGCCTGGCTTTGGCATAGACCTCCGGCTCGTTGTCGCGCACCCACAAGAGCTTGGGCGCGGTGAAACCGGTGACCGCGGGGTTGCCAGTCAATTCGATCAAACGCCCTTGCCCAATCTGCGCTGTCATGAAATCGCATTGCGCCTGGGTGCGTTGATCATTCCATAAGATTGATGGGCGCAGCACCTCGCCATTTTCATCGAGCAATACCAAGCCATGCATTTGCCCCGTCAGTCCGATGGCATCGATATCTTCCCCAGCTAAGCCCAATTCCGCCAGCGCCTGCCGAATACTGTTGACGATGCCATCCCACCAATCGGCGGGATTTTGCTCGCTCCATAAGGGTTTGGGCTGGCTGATTAGCTGGGGTGTATTGGCAACGGAGATGACCTTTCCGCTTTCATTGATGACTAGCGCTTTAGCGCCGGTTGTGCTGATATCAAGTCCCATCAAGTAGGGCATCTGCCTCACTCCCTTGCTAGCGAATCCCCAATAACAGATCGAAGGTCAGTTGATCGAGCCGCTCGTAGGGCAGGTTGCGCGCCCCCAAACCGATACGATCAAATTCTGTCGCCTTGAGCCGAGCGGCTGCCTTGCTGCTGTATCCATCGGCGAGATAATGGTAGCTGCCGTCATCCGCATTGATTTCCGCCAGCAGCGCTTGAATCTCCCCATCCGCGTTGAACTGCGCCGCCTTCTCTTTGAATATCAAATAAGAGCGCATACAACCACGGGCAAATTCCTTGACATCTTCATATTGCGCCGTGCGATAGGCATGGGCATCGAAGTGGCGGCTGCCATCGTAGCCAACATCCTCCAGGAAACGCACCAGGTGAAAATTCTGCTTGATCATCATGCTGCCAAAGCGAAAGTCCTGGTCATAACGCCCAAACATCTGATCATTGAGATCAATGTGGAAGAGCTTGCCGGCATCCCAAGCTTGCGCCACGGCATGCATGAAATTCAAACCCGCCATATGCTCATGCGCCACCTCAGGATTGACACCGACCATTGCCGGGTCATCGAGCGTGGCGATGAAGCCGAGCATACTGCCGACAGTGGGGAAATAGATATCACTGCGCGGTTCATTGGGCTTCGGCTCCAGCGCAAAACGATAGCCATAGTCATTATCTTTCGAATATTCGCACAAGAAATTGATGGCATGGCGCATGCGCTTGACAGCATCGGCGGCGTTCTTGGCGCTATCAGATTCTGTACCCTCGCGCCCGCCCCAGAACACATAGACCTTGGCGCCGAGTTCCGCCCCCAGGTCCATCGAGCGCATGGTTTTTTGCAGGGCATATGCCCGGACAGCGGGGTCATTGCTGGTGAAGGCGCCATCTTTGAAAGCGGGGTCGGCAAAGAGGTTGGTGGTCGCCATGGGGCAGACGATGCCGGTCTCATCCATCGCTCGCTTGAAATCCGCCACAATCTGATCGCGCTCGGCTGCGCTGGCATCGATGGGCACCAAGTCATTATCATGCAAATTGACACCCCAAGCGCCGACTTCCGCCAGCAGATGGACGATCTCCACCGGCGAGATTGGCGCGCGCGTTGGTTCGCCAAAAGGGTCGCGCCCAATATTGCCGACCGTCCATAAGCCGAAGGTGAATTTGTGTTCCGGTTGAGGGCTATAATCCGCCATTACTTTATCCTTTTCTCAAATTGATCACGTTATTGTAACAAAAACCAATATCGCTTGTCAGACGGGTTTTGGGTAAACTACGCCGCGGGGCGAATGTAGACAAAGGAAGAATGGCGCATGGCATTAGCTGAGCGTGAATCGCCAAAAGGTAAAACAGCATCATTATTTGTCACCTGCATTGTAGACATGATCTATCCACATACTGGTATGTCGGTGGTCGATATTCTCGAGCATCTCGGTGTACAGGTGGAATTCCCCCCAGCCCAAACTTGTTGTGGCCAACCGGCATTTAACTCGGGCTATCGCAACGAAGCGAGGACTGTAGCGGCACATTTCTTCAAAGCCTTCAAAGATGCGGAAGTCATCGTCACGCCTTCTGGCTCTTGCGCGACGATGCTGCGGCACGAATATCCAAGTTTGTTCGCAGCTGACGATGGCGCGCTCTACCATGAGGCGCAGCGGATCGCTTCCATCACCTGGGAATTCAGCGAATACCTGGTCGATGGCTTGGGCATCACCGATCTGGATTTGCGCCTGCCCAACAGACAGACCTTCGCCATCCATGATGCCTGCCATGGCTTGCGCGGGCTCAAACTGGGGCAAGCCGCCCGTGATCTCATCAATAATCTCGACAATGCAGAGCTGCATGAACTTAATGAATGTGAAGTCTGCTGTGGCTTTGGCGGTCTCTTCAGTATCAAAATGTCCGAACTGAGCAACGCCATGCTCAACAACAAAGTTGATAATATCAATGCCTCAACAGCTGACACCATTGTCACTGGCGATGTCAGTTGCCTGACCCAGATGAACGGCGGGCTCTCGCGCCAGAAGTCTGGCAAGCGCGTGGTGCATCTGGCAGATGTGCTGGCGAAAGCATTGCCAGGGAGTGGCTCGTGACCGCCGAAATCCAATCCAATGACTTCATCGCGCTGGCTGATATCGCCCTGCACAACCCCAACTTGCAGCAAGCCGTCGGCGCCGGAACTCGGGGAGCCTACCAAAAACGCGCTCAGACCATGTTCGCCCACAGCCAGGAACATGGCGAATTCATGCGGGGGCAAGCGGCGGAAATCAAACGCCGCGCCTTGCGTCAACTGCCCGACTTGCTGGAAACTGTTGAACGCAACTTGCAAGCCAATGGTTTCGTCGTCAAATGGGCGGAAGACGCGGCCCAAGCCAGTCAACTCGTGCTTGATATCGCAGCGCGCCACAGCGTTAAAACTGTCACCAAGAGCAAGAGCATGCTCAGCGAAGAGCTGGGGATTAACCAGATCATCGAAGAAGCGGGTTTACGTGTGGTCGAGACTGACCTGGGTGAATACATCATCCAGCTCAATCAGGAAATGCCCAGCCATATCGTGGCGCCAGTCATGCACAAAACCAAAGCTGAAATCCGCGATATCTTCGTGCGTGAACTTGGCATGGAGCCCACTGATGATGCCGAGCAGATGGTGGCTTTCGCCCGCAGAATGCTGCGTCAAGATTTTCTCAACGCCGATATGGGTATCTCCGGCGCTAACTTCCTCATTGCCGAGACTGGCTCCATCGGCTTGGTGATGAACGAGGGTAACGGCCGCCTGTGCACCTCTATGCCCCGGGTACATATCGCCCTCGTCGGCATCGAAAAAATAGTGGAGACGGTCGAGGATTATGCCACGTTAACACAGGTCCTGCCCAGCAGCGCGACGGGCCAAAAACTCACTGTCTATACCAACATCATCAACGGTCCAGTCCGCGCCGGTGAAGCTGATGGACCCGCGCATACCTATGTCATCCTGGTTGATAATGGGCGCTCGGCTATTTATGCCACCGACTATGCTGAGGCGCTGGCTTGTATCCGCTGCGGCGCTTGCCAGAACGCTTGCCCGGTCTATCGTAACGCCGGTGGTCATGCTTATGGCTGGGTTTATGGCGGTCCTATCGGCGCTGTGCTGACACCGCTGCTTGTCGGCTTGGAGAATGCCAAACCGCTGCCACATGCGAGTAGCCTTTGCGGCAGTTGCAAGCAAGTCTGCCCGGTCGATATTGACCTGCCGCGCATGCTGCTTGACCTGCGTTGGGATCTGGTACGCAGCGGGCAGTCGCAAAAAAGCTGGGATGCTGCCATCAAAATGTGGGCTATCGGCATGACCTCGTCGGGGCGCTTCTCGCTGGGCGGCAAGGCTGCGCGGGCAGGGCAGCATATTATGGGCGATTATTTGCCGGGACCGCTGGGCAACTGGACCAAACATCGCGATTTCCCCGATTTCGCGCCGAAATCCTTCCGGCAACTGTGGAAGGAGCGCGCGCAATGACAGCGCGAAATCGCATCCTAGAACGCCTGCGCGATGCCCAGCAGCCCTTCCTCGATATTCAGCCGATCGGGGGAGAACGCCGTCATATGATCGCCCTGCGGGATCTGACGCCGCAGGAGCGCGTGGAGCAATTTGTAGCTGAGGCGGAAGCCCTGGGCTCTGTTGTCTATCACGTAGACAAGAACAGCGCCGTCGAGCAGATTATGGAATTGATCGGCAGCGATCAATCAGTCATGAGCTGGGAGGAGGGGGAACTCCCGCTGGCCGGTTTACCTGGCATCCTGGAATCGCTGGGTGTAACTATTGCGGGGCACAATGATGGTGATGTGCGGGTCGGTATTACCGGCGTCAGTGCAGCGCTGGCTGCGACCGGTAGCCTGGTGCTGGAAAGCGGAGCTGGGCGTTACCGTGCTACCTCATTGCTGCCGGATCTGCATATCGCTTTGCTGACCGCCGAGCAAATCCTGCCCGATCTCGAAACTTGGCAGCAGCAACAACATAGCCAAGGCTACCCCGCCTTCACCCGTTCCAGCAATACGACTATCGTCAGTGGACCTAGCAAAACCGCCGATATCGGCCACCAGCTCGTCAAAGGCGCTCATGGTCCGCGGGAGCTGCATATTATGATATTACGTTAGAAGTTACGCTTACCAGCAAATCTAATAATATGTAAACTCACCAAATTCGCGAGAGTCGTCAGGGTATTCCCAACCATAATAGTTCTTTCTTATAATGTCGGGTTCTACACAGTCAAACAACTTTTCAATCTGTCCGAGTTGTATAACTTTACACACGGATTGCAACAAATAATCAGTGCTTTCCGAATCGCAATCAATTGTTTGATCACATTGTCCAAGCAAAAGCTTGTAGTTCTTTCGCAAGCGTGGTGTAGGTTCATTCCGTAACAAATGTTGAATGGCCTCTGTATGTTCAGCCACCTCTCTACAGTTGGTCGTTAACAGAGTTTCTGTAGCCTTGAGACGCACAATTGGAGGTTGACTATTGTTGATCGCGATACTTATGATTTTTTCAGTCATGCAATCTGGAATCTCTTGCAAAAATCGCAGAGCCTCTAGAATCAAGGCTACGTAATATGGCGCAACTTGAATACTAGAAGCTTCATAATAATCTAATAAACTTTGCAATTCTTTTCCATACTGCTGAATTCCCAAACTTTGGAAGACGACTCGTGGTTGACGAATTACTGCTGGATTCTCTCTGAGTGTCTTGATTATCAAATCTTCAATATTGTGAAATCCTAATCGTGTTAGACGGTTAATGCAGAAACGGACTCTTCTGGCGGCTTGTTGTGTTTCTTCGCTAGTTTTTGCATTAGATATCCCATTATAGCTTGCTCGCAACAAGCAAATCAGCTTATTTCTGATGTTATCGCGGCAATGTATCCATTCGACATTCATATCTTTAAAGCAGTTGGTCCACTCATTCGCGTCCAAAGGTGGATAATTTAATTCTTTCACCTGATTACTACTCTTGTCTCGTCTGCGTTTCCGATTACTCAAATATTGGTGAAGCTTTCTGCTAAGTCGATCTTCCTCAACGTATACATTCAGCGAGCGTAGCTTCTTCTGATAAGTTTTAATGAACTCCCACCAATTATTTTTTAGTTCATGTCTATACTTGGGATTTAGAAACCAAAGACAATTCGTAAGATATATATAGCGCTCGGAAAGATAGTCAAGTTCATCGTCGTAATCCCACAACTCGAGATAATTCTCAGAATTATAAGTCTCTGTTTTTTTGTAATTGCGTTTGAGGCCTAGATCCCCGAGAACTTCGTCCATTTTTGTTTTTACGCTCTCTAAATCTTGAGTTTTGGGGACTACAAAATATATATCATCCATGTACCTGTAATAGCGAACATCACCAGTACCAAAACTACTGTCTAAAGGAACGAGAAATGTGTTCGCGTAGAATCCAGATCCAGCACTACCTTGAGCCAGCCCGTGGTTGGTACAATGATGTTCAGGATGTAACTTAGCAATTAGAAATCTTTCAAGTAACCATTTGACACGATCACTTTGCGTGCGCAATTCGCGAACAACTGAATCGAGCAGTCGCTTCTGATTGATGTTTGTGTAGTATTTCTCAACATCAGCTTTCAAAATATTGCATGTTCCTTCAAGTCCCACACCAATCCTTATGTCATCTTTAAAACGCCGATAAGCTTCAAACCAGTACTGATAAAGATATTCGGTCGGACGAGGAAAACTATTGTGCGGACGATATGCGTAGCTCCTATTGTGAAGACCAAAAGCCACACCACCGAGCTCTTGTATGATTGCCACAGATACAATGTCTTCTTCCAAGCGGGGGAGTACATATGGTCTTACTGCCTCCTCACCTTTGGGAAACAGATACTGCAACCGATCGTCAGTTTGCGCCACATTCTTACTGTATAATATCAATTCTCGCTGCAACCGCTGTAAAGTGTTATCCAAATCACTCTCAAATAGACGAATTTCGATTTCATCGCTAATTGCTTCTCTCAAGCGAATCAAACGAACCCGTGCCCAAGCTAGCCGAAGATTATCTATGTTGATAATGCGATGCCAATGCGTGTCGCCTGCGAATTGAGAGTTTTTTACAGATCGGACATCTATACTGAACTCGGTATCAACTAATTTGTTACCTTTCGTTTCTTTCCAATAGCTATCATCAGGATTTGTGAATCTAAGGGATTTCCTATCATCCGTATCAAGTGGACAAACTTTGTGATTTACGAAAATGTTTTTAATAGATTTACCCATTTCTCGAACGCGGTTGATTGATTTTTCGTCTGTAGTTCCCACTGTGAGGGTATATAGATTGTCAATAGGTATCTGCCGAAAGAGTTGGAGATAAGAACGCGCCTCGCGAGATCCGAATTCTTCATCGCCAATATATACTTCTGGCGGAATGCCAAGATTATTCAGTCGATCTCGCCGGCATTTTCGATTTTCGTACAGACTACCCAGTGGAGACACTACATTTGACTGCACCAAAAAAACATGTGATAAAGCAGGCTGTTGCCAACAGCGTAATAATATCTGCAAATGTTCATCCAAATCTGTAACTGATTCGGAAACCGGCTTATCAATTATTCGGATTTCTAAGTTTACCGGAGATGATGTGATTTGTTGCTGTATCTGACTCAACAGCTGGTAATAGATGCCTAATACATTTTCGGCTGGATCGACACCAATACATGCGAGTTGTAGTTGTTCAGGCAGGCGACCTTTATCCGCTAACTTTAGGAAAATAGAAATAAGCGCCGCAGATGCCGCGCCAGCGCCACATCCAATATCTATTAAAACAATGCTCGTATTTTGTTGTAGCCCTCCTAAAAAAGTGTTGCAGGAGATTATGTTTTCGAGCGCATATCTACATTTAAAGTGGTGCGTGGGAAAATATAGGGCGAATTGGTTCGCTATATCCTTCATGCGCATAGATTTAAGATTAGGGCGGTAATTACTCATGTACCCAGTAGTATCATCGCGCTTTTCTAACCAAGAATGCACTTCCGAATATGCTTCCTGAACAACAGGGTGCAGACACATAACCATGATCATCAAGTCCGTTACTATAACGTCGTAGTAAAAATGCTAATGCCCCTCGGCGATCCCCACTTCCGCCATCAGCTTCCGCAGCGCGCTCACCGCCAATTCCATACCATCGGCGCCACTGAAACCGCTGGAATGCCGCGCTTCCAGCAGATGCGGTTCTAGCGACAGCACACCTTCATAACCATTCTCCAGCAAACGCGCCAGCAGCTGCTTGACTTGTCCATCGCCTTCGCCAGCGGGCGTTACTGAATTGTCGGCAAGCCGCGAATCTTTGATATGTATGTAGGCGATATAGGGTTGCAGCGCCGCCCACCAATTGTCAACTTGTTGAACCACGCCGCATTGCACAAAATTAGCTGGATCCCAGATGAAGCGCAAATGCTGCGAATTGACTCCCCGCATAATCTGTAGACAACGCTCGGGCAAGTCACCAACGATTCCTTTTTCGTTTTCAAGTAGCAACAGCAAATCGTTCTCCGCTGCGATTTCGCTGAGCTTAGCCAAGCGACTGATGGCTGTCGCCAGCGCCTCGTCATCGTTGTCAGCTTGGGGATAGAAGCTGAAGAGACGGATATTCCGGGTGCCCAGCCGATGCGCTGTTTCGCCGATGCGTTTGAGTCGCTCGCTTTCAATAGCGATTGGGTCTTGAATCGGGGATTTACCGATTGGGCTACCCATGCAAGCTACCCCAATTTCATATTGGCTGCAGAGCGCATTGATGCGCCTGATATGCTCGCCATCGAATTGTGAGCAGTTGACGCCCCAAGCCGCGCGAATATCAATCAAGGGAATATGTAGCCGCTGGAGTATTTGCAACTGCTCTTCAAAATCGACGGCAGCTTCATCGCCAAATGCGCTGATCTTCATCATATTGAGTTTGTCGCTTTCTTTTGCAGGGATATCAAGATCTGAGAATTCTATCAGAAAGTCAGCCTTGGCAGGAGTTCAAGGACAGGGAGCATGCACTAAGAAGCGACTTGCATGACCACCTTGCCAAAGTGATCATGTTCTTCCAGTATACGGTGTCCCTCGCGGATCTCGCTGAGCGGGAGTACGCGATCAATCACGGGTTGTAGCGCGCCACGATTTGCCAATTCCAAAGCAGCGCAAAGCTCATTGTAGGTGCCGCCATTCGACCCCAGAATGCTCAGCTGCCGGTGATAAATCTGCGGAATTGCCAGATCGAACTGTTTGCCAGAATGCGAGCCACAGACCACCATGCGACCATTACGCGCCAAGGTGCGCAGCGAATCCGCCCAGGTCAACGCGCCGACCAGATCTTGCGCCACATCGACGCCACGACCACCGGTGGCTGCTACGACCTGTTCCACCCAGTCGGTATCGCGGTAGTTGACCACGTGATCGGCGCCTAGTTGTCGCGCTTTTTCCATCTTTTCCGTTGTGGATGTGCTGGCGATCACTGTCGCGCCGGCATATTTGGCGATTTGTATGCCCATGGATGCCACACCGCCACTCGCGCCAGGGATGAAGACAGTTTCTCCCGCTTGCAAGCGCGCCACTGTGATCAACATGTGCCAAGCAGTTTTGGAGACAACTGGCAGCGCAGCCACCTCGATATGCGTCAAATTGGCTGGTTTGGAAATCAGATTGCGCGCTGGCACGACAACATATTCCGCCAGCCCCCCGTTCATATGCTCACCGATGATCTTGTGTTGCGGGCAAACGGTGACATCGCCCGCCCGACAAAATTCGCAGTCGCCACAGGTGACCAGTGAATAGAATGTGACTTCATCGCCAAGACTCCAACCACGCACCTCGGCACCCGCCGCGTCAATCACGCCAGAGATATCCACGCCGGTAGTCAATGGCAGCGGCACAGCGCCAAATTGCGGTCCTCGGCGGATACCCACATCAAGCCAGTTGAGGGCGCAGGCATGCACCTTGATTCGTACTTGACCATCACTGGGTTGCGGGATGGGCACCTGTTCCAGTTGAATGACATCACGTTCACCATGTTCGTGAATGACTGCTGCCAGCATCTTAGCCATAAGGGTATTCCTTCCAGTTTTGGCTTTAGCTCATTCGATCATCAGGCTGCCCAGCAGCACACGGGCATCCAGCCAAAGTTTCCCACCCGCATCATTCACTGGTATACGCTCCTGATCTCGACTGCGATATAGTCCAGTGTATACAATATAGCGTCCAGGCGCGAGGTCAGACGATAGCGGCACCTGCCAAACTTCACTATCTGCCAGTCCATCGTACCAGAGGCGGGTTGGCAAACGGGCTCCCAGGGGTTGCTGGTCATAGACCCACCAAGCACCGCTCTCTTCATGACCCAAGTGCAGAAACTGCACATGGTCTTCTTCCCCATTTGCGTCGCTGTGCCAAGCAAACGGAATCGTCAAGGTCTCGCCGGCTTGAGCGCGTTCCGGCAAGTCGACGGGCGACAGTGTGAAACCGTTGTCGAATATGGCAAAGGGCAGAGCTGCGGGATCGGCGGGCGCGGCTGGTAAGACTAGCTCATCTAAAATGACTTGTGAATCGCTCAGCAATTCATGATCGCTGGATAGGACTTCTTGGTGAACAAATTCGCCATCTTGCTCGCGCCAGAGTGTTAGCACGACCCAGAGAGCGCGATTGGGTGGTGTCTCCGGCGGAATTTCAAATTCCATTGGCTGTCTGTACCTCAAATCAGGATAGAAACCGAAATGCCATTCATGCTGGCGGGTGGCGTATTTGTCCGATCCAGCAATAGCGTATCCTGTGACCTGGTCGACTAGCTGAACAGAATAACCCAACCCATCATAAGCGACCCAACTTGCTGGCGACACAAAAAGCTGCAAGGTGAAACGTCCCTCGTCATTGCTGATTCGGTAGGCTTGAAGTTCGATTTGTGATTCGTATTCTACTTCTGCAGACTCGGCCACGCAGCAGAATTCAAGAAAAGGAATAAAATAAGGACGAAAAAGCAACAAGCTCCATAGCACGGGCAACAAATACAGGAATCGTCGGATAAGGCGAGGCGGCTTTGATATGGTGGCGGATAACAAACCAAGCACGCCAACCAGCGCCAGCCAAATACCCAAGAGCTCAAGTGATTCTTCAATCTTGAAAGTGTAGAGGCACGGGTTGAAATGCAACCATCCCAAATCGCTACAGACTCTTACAGGTATCTGGGTGGGCAAGCGTTCAATAAGTATTGCGCCGACCGCACTAATCGCCAACCCAGTTAGAACAGATGAATACCATTTCCATGTATGTGGGGGCGAATACGCAGCCACAATTAATGTCGCCACAACAACCACTCCACCGAGTGCTCCATAACGAATGTCCCAATCTTGGATGAATTCATGGAATGTAAAATATTCATCCGCCGCTAAATAGAGGAAAACTATACCAACTCCAGCCAGGAGCAGCCGCTGCCAGGGGTACATTTTAGGAGCAAGCCAGGCTGTCGCCAACGTGATACCAGCTACTAGTGCGATTTGCGAAGACGCAATCGCCGCCGAGATGTTGAACTCTCGGTCTAAATGCCATAACCAACTCACATAATCAAATACCTGCGTGTATTGTAGTCCCACCATGATGGCTAGGACTTGAGTCGCCAGCATGGCACTTGCTAAATGTTTGGCTATTGGGGACAGACACGGGAACAGTCGCCAGTAGTAAAACAAGCATACTGGGGCATAAAGCAAGAAGACAAACAAGCTTGCAAATCCATCTCCGGAGACTACCATTTCAGGACCTCACTAGCTGCGGACGATATCGGCGATTATTTACCAGCAGTTAGTATAGAGCAAAGTGAGGTTGATTTGCAGTTTAAACACACCAATATTTCTTTGAGCGAAATCACCGCTCAATAATTAGCCTCCCCAGCAGCACGCGAGCATCAAGCCAGGGCTTCCCATCCACATCGCTTACTGGCACGCGCTGCTGATCTCGACTGCGATATAGTCCAGTGTATACAGTATAGCGTCCAGGTGCGAGGTCGGCCGGCAGCGGCACCTGCCAAACTTCACTATCTGTCAGTCCATCGTACCAGAGGCGGGTTGGCAAACGAGCTCCAAGTGGCTGCTGGTCATAGACCCACCAAGCGCCGTTCTCTTCATGACCCAAGTGCAGGAACTGCACGTGATCTTCTCCACCATCTGCGTCGCTATGCCACGTAAACGGGATTGCCAAAGTGTCGCCGGCTCGGGCGCGTTCCGGCAGGTCGACGGGCGCCAGTGTGAAGCCGTTATCGAATACGGCAAAGGGCGGAGGTGGGGAATCATCGGACGTGGATGCTAGAACCAACTCATCTAAAATGACTTGCGAATCGCTTAGTAGTTTCAGATTACTGGATAGGATTTTTTGGTTTACAAACTTCTCGCTGCCTCTGCGCCATAGCGTCAGCACAACCCAGAGCGCGCGGTTGGTGGGAGCTTGAGGTGGAACACTAACGTCCATCCACTGCCCGTACACGGGAATATAGTTCGGACCAAAGAGCCAGACGCCATGTTGACGATCTGCCCACTCGTTCCGGTGGGCAACAGAATCGCCACTGGCCTGGTCAACCAAGTGAATGGAGTAGCCTAGATATAGGTAGTTCTCTTGCGTGGCGGAAGCATAAAGCCTTAGAACTGAACCTCTATCTCCACTGTTTATACGATAACCACGTAAGCTCACTCCTGACTTGAAATCTACAGATGCTGGCTCTGCTAGGAAGCTGAGTTCGAGGCGAGGAACCAGAGAATTGCCGAAGAGGAGTAGAACCCAAAACACCGGCAATGCGTAAAGCAGCGACTGCATACGAAATGAAGGTGCCGGTGCTGCATCTGTAAAATGCCCTAGCAAGGCAATAAGTGTCAGCCAGATCCCCAAAAACTCAAGAGATTCTTCCTGGAAATACCACTGCAAGCACCCCTCAATCCTCAAGGATCCCATATTTCCGCAGATTATCGGCAGCGCATTGAATATCATTGCGCCTACCACGCTAATTCCAAGACCGGTAAGCAGAGAAATATGCCATATCCATGACTTTCGTAGAGAGCGTGATGCTACGATTAGCGTTGCCGTTACAACCACACTGCCAAGAGCAATATAGTATATTTCCCAATTCCCAATGAATTCGTGTAGGGCAAGATATTCATCTATTGCCAGAAACAGGAAAACTAGGCCGATTCCAATCAGATATAGGCGATGCCAGGAGAGGCGATCCTTGGAAAACCAAGCTGACAGTAGCCCAAGTCCACCGACTACTGCGAGTTGCGTGGAAGCAATAGTAGCTGGGATGTTCCATTCCTCATGGAAATCCCACAACCATCGACTAAAACTCGATGAAGGCTGTATTTCCAGCGACAAAACAATCACCACCACCTGCACTGCCAGCATGATTGTAGCCAGGCGTTTGGATGGGGTCGACAAGCGAGGAATCAGCCGCCAATAAGCAAATAAGCCAACAGGGACATACAGTAAAAAGACAAATATACGGATTAATGTCTGGGTGGAAAAGACGAACTCGGCTCCCATCAGAGCGCGGTCTCTTTCCTGTGCTCCACTTTCGGCGAATCCCGATGCTCGCCATAGAGGTGGCATTGCGCCATATGCCCACGCTCGTCGCTGATTTGCGGTGGGCGGATGCTCAAACAGGCTTCCATGACATCCGGGCAGCGTTGTGCGAAGGGACAACCAAGCAAACGTTCAGTAGGGCGGGGGACACCTTCTTGGATGCGCAGGGGTGGATTCTCGATTGTGGGATCAGGCACTGGCACGGCTGCAATCAGCGCTTTGGTGTAAGGATGTTGGGGGTTGTTGATCACATCCTGACTAGGTCCGATCTCGACAATCTCACCCAGGTACATGATGGCAATGCGATCGCAAGTGTATTGCAACAGCGACAAATCATGCGAGATATACACCGTCGCCAAGCCCAGCTCACGCGCCAATCGCCGTGTGGTATTCAAGATGCCAGCCCGTACCGAGACATCCAACATCGACACCGGCTCATCCGCCACCAGAAAATCGGGATGGGTGACCAATGCCCGCGCCAGCACCACGCGCTGCAATTGACCGCCAGATAGCTGATGCGGATACTTGTCGAGGAAGACCTCGGGGGGGCGCAGGTTAACACGATCAAGCGTTTCCACCACCCGTTCCAATCGCTCTTGTTCGTCTTTCCAGCCATGGATGATCAGTGGCTCAGTCAAAGAGCGATATAGAGTAAAACGTGGATTGAGCGCCTCGAAGGGATTTTGGAACATCAACTGCACACGCTCACGGAAGCGCAATAAATCTTTGTCTTCCAACTGCGACAGGTCAGCGCCATCGAAAATGATCGCCCCCTCGCTGGTATCAATCAGTTTGACCAGTAGCTTGCCCGTGGTCGATTTGCCACAGCCTGACTCGCCCGCCAAACCCAGGCTCTCGCCCCGCCGCAATGTGAAGGAGACATTGTTGACGGCATAAACCGTCTGTTCCCGATCACCACGGAGCAAACCCGCCAAACCTCCACCGATCTTGAAACGCTTTGAGACATCACGCATCTCGAGCAGGACACCGTTTTTTTCCGAGGCTGGTTCTTCTACCTGGGCGGCTGCCTCTGTGTTTGCTCCAGAAAGTGCGGCGGCGGAGTCTTGAGCTTCAACCGGCGCCTGCCTCGATGTTGGTGAGGTGTTCTCAAATTGTTGGACCACCTCGACATGTTGCCACAGTGTAGGATCTTCCGCTTGGGCGCGCAAACTGTCCATCTCCCCAGATCGCAAGCAAGCCGCTAGCCGATCATCGCCGACCAGCTCCAGCCGTGGATCCAACTCATGGCAGGCATCTTGCACGAAGGGGCAGCGCTCGGCAAAGCGACAACCAGTAGGTGGTTCGCGCAAATCAGGCGGATAGCCTTCGATTGAGACCAGCACATCGCGCGGGCGAGCGAGGTTGGGGAAGGCCTGTTGCAAACCGAGGCTGTACGGATGGGCTGGCGCTTGAAAGAAGGGCTTGGCTGCCGCCTGCTCCACAATCCTGCCCGCATACATCACCGAGACCGAATCACAAACTTGCGCCACGACCGAAATATCATGCGTGATCAGCATCACAGTCAGGTTAAGTTCCCGCTCCAGTTCGCGCAGCACCTCAAGAATTTGATGCTGCACGATGACATCCAGCGCGGTCACCGGCTCATCGGCGATTAGCAGGCTGGGCTCCAGCGCCAACGCCATGGCGATAACCGCGCGCTGCTTCATGCCGCCGGAAAACTCATGCGGATAATGCATCAGCCGCTCGGTATCCAAGCCGACCATATCGAAGAGGTCCACCGCCCGCCGTCGCGCCGCCTTTTTATCGTAGCCGCCGCGCACGGTCAACAATTTCGTCAGTTGCTTACCCACCCGTTGTACCGGGTTGAGCGAATCCATCGAGGCTTGGGGGATAGTAGCAATTTCACGCCAACGCAGTTGTCGCATCTCCGCCGGGGGCAATTGCAGCAGATCCATCCCCTTGAACAGGATTTTGCCACCGGTGATGCGTCCATTGCGCGGCAGCACCTGGACGATGGCTTTCAGCAAGGTAGTCTTACCGCAACCTGACTCGCCAATCAAGCCTAACTGCTGCCCCTCCGCGACATCAAAGGAGACGCCGTCCACCGCTTGCACGGTGCCGTCTTGCGTTAAGTAGTCAACCTTCAAATCGCGAATGGACAATATTGTCATAATGAACCCTCAGCAAGAGATCTAGGAGCGACGCAAACGAGGAAATAGCACCTCTTCGTAGCCGCGACCAATGAAGAAGCCCGCCATCACCGTCAACATAATGCAGAGCCCAGGTGGGATGAACCAGTAAAACGCGCCGCGGGTCAATGCCAGCGATAGAAAAGCGTCTTGTAGCATGTAGCCCCAGCTGACTGTATTGGGGTCGCTAAAGCCGAGGAAGCTGACGCTGGCTTCTGTCAGGATCGCCCAAGCTATAGCGAAGGAACCGTACAAGAAAGAAAGCGGCAAAATGCTGGGTGCGATATAGATGAAGATAATGCGCAGGTCGCTGGCGCCGGAGACGCGGGCGGCGCTAACGAATGCCTGCTCCTTGATGATCAGGACTTGCGAACGGATGACCCTGCCTGTATCCCGCCAGAGCAAAATTGACATAGCGATGACAACATTCCAAATGCTGGGACTCAGGAAAGCAGAAATCACAATGATGAAAGGGATAAAGGGGATACCAAAAGCGACATCGGCCGCTCGCATCAGAATTGTATCCACCCAGCCGCCATAATAACCGGCGAGCAAGCCAACTACCGTGCCGATGACCGCCACCGCCGCCGCTGCTGAGAATCCGACCAAAAGGGCAGAGCGCGAACCATGCACCAGCTGCGAGAAAATGTCGCGCCCAATGTTGGTTGTGCCGAGGAGGAAATTGTTGCTGTAGCCTTCCGCTTCGTCCTCGCCCGCTTCAGCCAGCCAATAGGGCACCGCGTCCTTGATCCAATCGCCTTCGTTGTTCTTTAGCGGAGTCAGCGGGTCATTCGGGGCAATCTGCGGCGCCAATAACGCCACAATGGCGAATGTGGCGAAGATGAGCAAGCCGAACAGCGCCAGCTTGTCCCGCTGGAATACTTCCAGGTTCGTCTCCCAAAGTTGCCGGAAGAGCGAACCCTGCCGGAATTGCACTTTTGTCTTGCCGCCCAGCTCTTCCTGAACCATTGCTTCTTGTTGCATGGTTTGCCTCCGTATCAAGAGAGCTGCGCCTGTGCCGATGCCCCAACGCGGGGGTCCAGCAGGCTATATAAAATATCGGCGATGAAATTCATAAAAACGATGATGAGCGCGATCAAGAAAAACGCCCCTTGTGCCAGCGGATAATCGGCTTGCTGGACCGCCCGCACCAGCGTTCGCCCCAACCCGGGCCAGGAAAATACATTCTCGATCACCACGTTGCCGCCGATGCTATAGCCAATGCCCAGCGTGAGCGCTGTCAGCACCGGCAGCATGGCGTTGCGCGCCGCCGTCTGGATCATCACCCGCCACTCGCTGTAACCAGCCAGCCGGCTCATCGTCACATAATCTTGGTCCAGCACTTCGAGCATGTTCGAGCGCATCAGCAATAGCGGCAACCCATGCAAGTACACCGCCAGTGTGAAAGTGGGCAAGATCATATGCCGCCAGAATACCGGCGACATCAGCTTGTCCCACTCCGTTTCCCAGCGGTAACGCACCACTGCTGGTCCAATGCCAGAAGATGGCAACAATTTCCATTGAAAAGCAAAAAATGTAAGTAACAACATCCCCACCCAGAACGATGGCGCCGCTCGCGTCATCAGCGTGAAGGTCGTCCCCAGGCGTTCAGCCAGGCTGCCGCGCAGAGCCGCCATGGCGATCCCCCCGAGCACCCCCACAATATAGGCTAGCAGCAACGAACTCAGCGTCAAATAGATTGTGTTTGGCAAATCCGCCAGCAAGATATCCAGCACACTTTTGCCGGAGTAACTGAAAGTATCTCCCAGGTCCAGCTTGACCAGGTTGAACAAATAAATGATGTATTGCTCGTGTAGCGGCTTATCCAAGCCAAAGCGCGCCAGCAGTGTCGCTTCTTGCTCTTTGGTGAAGGTAGTGTCGATGTAGCTGGCGAGCGGGTTGCTCGGCGCCAGGCGGAACAGCAAAAAGAGCAAGGTGACGATGATCCAGAGCACCATCACGCTCTGCAAAAAACGCCCGAGAATATAATAGACGACGCCGCGGTTCATGCGCTTCTCCTAATAGCCAGCTGTTAATTCTGGTTGGAGGGGAAGAGACCGTAGCCCCTTCCCACCGGTTAAGAATGCTTCGTCAGGAAGACTCAGCCGCCCGGATAAAGCAGGCGACCGTCGTCATCCCAGCTGTAGCCCGCGCCGGCTAGCAGATCGCGCGCGCCCTCAATGGTGAAATCATAGGTCGGCAGATCTTCACATTGGCGCCAGTATTCCAAGGCCGCCGAAACAAAGCTATCGGCCGGCGCCGCGAAGCCATTGTAAATGTTGTCGATGATGAACTGCTGCGGGATAACATGGGCGACCGCTTGACGGAAGGACACATCATCGAAAGGCGCATAGCGCACGTTGAAGGCGAAGTATTGGAAGCCAATGCTAATCGCTGAGAACAGTTCGAGATGTTCGTTGTTCGCTACGATATCTTGCAGCACGCCGGGGTCACCGGGCCATTCCCAGAGGAAGTTCATCTCGCCAGATTGAATCTGGCCCAGCGTCGCTTCTTGGTTCGGCAAGACATTCATCAGCCAGCCATCGATCTTGGGACGCGCCCAGTGATCTTCGAAAGCCTCGAGCAGAACGAACTCGTTGACATCAAAAGCTACATACCGGAAAGGTCCGGAGCCGATCGGAATCTCTTCCTGGATCGAATCAACATCGGCATCATCTTTCGTCAGCAGGTCATTGATGATCGGTTCCCAGATATGTTTGGGGATCAGGTTCAGCTTTGCCAGCGAGCTGGTCTCGAAAGCGGCTGATGGCGTGTGCAGCGTGTAGCGCAACGACAGATCATCGATGATATCGATGTTGGCGACATTGCGGGCAAAGGGGTAGTAATCCGGCGCTTCGGCGCGGAAAGTTTCATTGCCATCTTCGTCTGTTTGCGTCGTGCCCGCCAAGGCTGCTTCAAAACTGTAGGCGGCGTCGGCGCTGGTTACTGGCTCGCCATCATGCCAAGTCATGCCTTCACGCAGCGTGACCACGACATTCAGCGGATCTTCCCAGACGACGCTCTCAGCTGCCCAAGGTTCCGCCACGCCGATTGGGTTGATGCGCATCAAACGATCCCAGGTCATCTCGGTAACGCGGCTGGGCGCGTCGCCGGCGATCTCCAGCGGGTTGAAGGAATTCAGGAAGGAAGTGGTCGAGGTGATCAGCGTGGTCTCGTCGCCAGTTGGCTCTATGCCAATCCAGGTCCAGAAGTTATGGACGCCAATACCAGCCTGCGTCACTACGCTATCCGCGCTGAAGACATCCGTGTTGACGACCTGTGGTGTCAACGGATGCACGAAATAGGCGTTCACCATATCGTTGCGGATGATTTGTTGCGCCTCACAAATGAGATCCAGCCGCGTTTCCTTATCCGCCACTTCGACGCGTTGCGCTTCTGCCAAGGCATCATAATCGGGGTTGTTGTAGCCGATGAAGTTGTAGCCGCCATCGCGCACGCTGGAATGGAAGAGGTTGTAGGTGAACTCATCCGGATCCGAACGCTCGGGGCGACCCACCATACGCCAGTAGGTCATCTCCCAGGCTTCATCGCCAGTGCGTGTATACCAGATTTCGTCGATCAACTGTGCCCAAGGCACGGCGCGATGCTCGACATCCAAGCCCAATTCACGCATGTTCTCAACGACCAGGCGTGTGGTTTCATATTCGATCGGGCGCTCCGCCTGCGTGACCGAGCGCACGACGATCTTCGGGACAGCTTCCCCAGCGGTCTGGGACGATACTGGCACCACCAATATCAACACCAACAGCAGCAGGGTAGCAATCGTTGTAATTCTTGCTAGTTTCTTGCTCATGACTTGATCTTCTCCATTTGATACTTCTTGATACTACTAACACATGTACTGCTGCGCTTGCAGCAATTTCATTATAACTCGATTGTTCGCACCTCCTTGGAATCTATTTCAGTTTGACTAAGCAATCCGGGCAGATTAGGATGCGGGCTTAGGCCAGCGACAAGTGCCCGAGTCCGTCACGATATTGTATATCGGCATTTGGTGACATGCCATCCAGCCGTTCGATGACTGCCCTCGCTTCCTCGCCCCGCAACAGCTGTGGGTTGCCTCTGGCATCGAGCAGGGCGGGCTGCAATGTGTATGATACTCGCTCATCATCGATATCGGCGAAAACGATGACCGTCTCCGACCAATTGCGATTGCGCCGATTGATGCTCAAAGTATAAGGGGCGTTGCGGCTGATGATGGTATCGTTCACCGGACCTTGATTATGATGGAAGACAAAATTGCCCAGGCTGTAAAAAATTGGCTTTCCACCATAGAGCTCGACCTCCTGCAAAGAATGTGGATGATGCCCGATGATGACATCGGCGCCAGCATCAATCAGCGCATGGCCGACCTCGATTTGGTAATCTGCCAAGCCATCTTGGAAGCGTGAACGCCAGGCAGGCGGCACACCCCAATGTAGCGCCAATACAACAAAATCAGCCTCGCTTCTAACTGCGTGAATAGCCACGATGGCTCGCTCCAGATCTTCCTGCCAGGCGCGGGTGAAGACATAAGGCGCGCTGCCGGGTTGTTCCAAACTTGCTGCCGAGTCGATATTATAGGATTCCGCCACATGAATCGGCGCCACACCGGGACGCCCGGTAGCGGCTGCCAAACCCGGGCTCAACGTCGAAGCCGCGCCCAGGAATGCTACGCGGGCCGTTCCCAAGGTGATGAGCTGTGCCTGCCATGCGGCATCGATATCAGCGCCGGCGCCAACATAGCGCAAGCCTTGCTCTTTCAAATGTTCCAGCGTGTCGTAAAACGCAACTTTGCCGAAATCCATCATGTGGTTGTTCGCCAGCGTCAAAATTTGAAAACCCATGCCCTGCACATCCTCCAGCAGATCCGGGGACATGCGCATATTGATCCATTTCTCGGTCGCCGTCCCGCGCAGGGAGACCGGCGTCTCCAGGTTGCCAAAAGCGATATCTGCCGACCGCAACACAGCGGTGACTCCCGCCAATTCATTACTTGGCGGCAGCGCCTCTTGTAAGAAGATATCGCCAACCATCGCTATCTTTGCCATGGCAATTTCCGTTAGCGCCTAAACTTTTTCGCCACCTTTATAGACCGCCGCAATCTTGCGCACATTGCTGATATTTTGCAAAGGATCGCCATCAATCAGCAGCAGATCGGCATATTTGCCCGTTTCTACCGTGCCGATTTCGTCATCCCAGCGCAGGATCTTGGCATTGTTCAGCGTCACAATACCGATCGCTTCCATCGGCGGCACATCGTTCTCCACCAACAATTCCAGCTCGCGCGCCATACTGAAGTGATGCGGCGCCAATGGATTGCCACCGGCATCCGAGCCACAACCCAAAAAGACACCTTTGGAGCGGGCCAGGGCGATAGTCTTGCGGATTTGTTTGACAGCGCTTGCGATCATCGGCTTGCGGCGCTCGGCATCAGCTTTTTGTACCGGCGACAGCGGATAACTCTCCAGATCGGGATTGCCAACACCGATGGTCAGCACCAAGGATGCGCCATTCGCCACCATCATATCGGCGGTCTCCTCATCGAGATAGGTGCCATGCTCGATCGAATCAACCCCGCCCAACATGCAATTGCGGATGCCGCCAGTGCCGTGGCAATGCGCCGCTACCGTGCGCCCCATCATGTGCGCCACCTCGCTCACCGCCGCGATCTCTTCTACCGTGAGTTGGCTGGCGTGGATGTCTTGCCCTGGTGTGGCGCTACCGCCGGTGGCCATCATTTTGACCGTATCGGCGCCGGCTTTGATCTGCTCGCGCGCGGCTTTGCGCATTTCGTCCGGTCCATCAGCCTCGCGGGCGATGAAATGTGCATGCCCGCCTGTCATGGAAATGACGCGGCCCGATAGCTTCATCCGCGGTCCCTTGATGAAGCCCCGGTTGATGGCTTTGCGCAGCGACATTTCGATGTATTTTTCGCCGCCGACATCGCGTACCGTGGTCGTGCCATGTGACAACACGCGCTTACAAATATCCACCGCTTCCAAAACCAGTTCATCACGATGCCGTTCCAAGAGCGCGAAAACACTTTCGGCGCCGTTGTAGCAGATGTGGATATGGGCATCAATCAAGCCGGGCAGCAGCCACTTGCCCGTGACATCGATCTGCTCCACTTTTTGCGCCTCTGCGGGCATATCAGCGGCGCTGCCGACCCAAGCGATGCGCTCGCCTTCGATCTGTACCGCGGCGTTTTCTAATGGAGCACCGCCCAATCCATCGATCAGCGTTGCTCCCGTTAATACAAATCCCATGTCTCTTTCTCCTTCTGCTCGTCGCGGAAGTGGCTAATTTTTGCTATGATAGAGATCAGCTGGCGATGAAGCTTGCCCGGAGGCGATCTTCGGCGGCGTCATGTAAGCACGTTTGGAATGGCTCAAGCCGCTGCCCAACATCGCTTCCATGAATTTGAGTTGCACCCGCGCCGGGTTCAAGAAAGGCACACCGAGCTCAGCTTGGCAGGCTTCCGGGATCTCTAGAAAACCCATGCTCATGCAACCGACGATCAGGGTATCGGCGCGGTCTTCTTTGATCGCCTTGCGCCCTTCTTCAATGGTGATCTCGATGGCTTGCTCACGGTCGTGGTGCAGCTCCAGTACGGGAATATTCACGGCTCGCACGCTTGCCAACTTCGAGCCACCGCCGCTATTGTGAATCGTCTCTTCTAGCGGACCAATGACGCTGTCGGTCACTGTGATGACCGAATACCGCCGCCCCAGTGCTGATGCCATCAGGGAAGTAGCTTGACCGGCGCCCACCACCGGAATATCAACAATCTCGCGCAGCGCGCCCAAGCCGGGATCCCCATAACATCCTAGCAGGATACCATCCCAGCCCTCTGCCTGCAATTCATGCGCTCGTTTGACTGTCTCGGGAATTGACAGATATTCTTCGTACATGCTCTCGATTGAGCCGGGACCTCCGGGGATATCAGTGATATCCACTTCGGTGTCTGCTGCCGCGTGGCGCTGCAAATACTCGCGTCGCCGTCCCAACTCGGCTTGACCTTCGGGCGTCCTGCCCATTGGTCCTGATACCAGGTAAATCAATTTCATCCGGGTTACTCCTCTTCGTTGGCGAGTGACTCGCCCAAAGCGCCTGTCTTATATCAGCCGTTGATCTTAGTTAAAGCCGCGCGCACGATATTTGCCGAGCTTTCGAATGCCCATGCCACTCGATTAACGCCGCGCAGGAGATGTGTCCGGGTGACCCGTCGCATGTGATCATCGCTTCCCGCCAGTTCCAGCGCCGCAGCTAGATCGGGCAATTGCGGTACGCGTACTGCCGGCTCGTTGCGGAAGCGCCCCTGCCGCGTGTAATTGATCAGCACCAGTTCACGCGCCAGCGCGAGCAGAGCGTCATTATAAGCGCGCACAGCCGGGTCGCCCACAGCGGCGTCCGCTAGACGAGCCGATTGCGCATAGAGACCGCCCAGCGCATCATTCAAATTGGCGAGGGCATCATAAGCGGGAGCGAAGTTTGCCTCATCGCCAGCTGCTGCCGCATATCTATCCAGCGTGCCCTTGAACTCCGCAGCCAGATCACGAAAGTCGAAAGGATGCAGCGGATTATTCAGCAGGCGCTGCAAGGAGGTGGCATAGACGCGCAGGTCACGCATTAGATTGTCTTTGTCGGCGATTTCCAGAGTGTCGTTTTCGGTGTGCCAGGCGATATTGGCGCCACAACCGCCGACAGCATAATAACCGAGCTCGTCGATCCGCGCTTGCGGCATGGACGAGAGCAACATGAACAGGCTCGAGATGCCGATGTTGTTGAAAGAGTAATCCCCCGCTTGATGGGGGCGCTCGCCAGTGAAGCCCGCGCCGGTGGAATCTTTGACCGATGTCGCGGCGAAATCGTGCACTTCGGTCATCACCGTCACGCCACGATATTCAGTCGCCCAGCGGCAACCAGGCGAATCGATATTCATTTGCGCCAGGCAGTTGCGCGCCAGGTCCAAGCCAAATTGATCGGCATACCAGGTCGATGCGCCGTAACGCCCCGTGGAATGGCCCGACCACCAAGCTACCCGCAAACTGCGCGCCATGTTATCGCGATTGTCCTGGAAAATGCGCGCCAGCTCCAGCAAGGTTGCATTGCCGACGGCGTTATCACCGATGCCGACATCCCAGGAATCGACGTGTCCATGCACCAATACGAAGCGCTCTGGCTCCACATTGCCTTCGACCTCCGCCACCAGGCAGGGGCATTCAAACCAGCCCTCTTTTAATTCGGTGTGCAGGGTGACTTCGAGCGCGCCTTTTTCCATCTGCGCCAGCAATCCTTCGCCATCGGGTCGATTGATCGAGAGCACCGGAATCGTCGGTTGCCGATGATAATTATCCAGGTCGGGCGCGCCCCAGATTGTGGTGCAGATGCCCCAATGGATATCGACGCCGGGGTTGATGAAGATCGCACCCTTGGCGCCTTCATTTTGGAAATGCCAAACCGGGGGCGGACCGCCAAAGCCATCTACTACCACGATCTTGTCGCGCACATCAACTTCTGTCGCCGGCGTGAAATCGAAGAAATCGACACTGCGCCCGGCAGCAAAGTCTTCGATGCGCACCGTCTCGCCGCTGATACCCCCTGCCGGTGTGCTGATGGAAAAAGCAGGTGTCTTGGCGCGATAGGATTTGCCGCCCACCACCAGCGAAGCGCTGACCGGCACGCTCAAAAATAGCTCTGGCATGTGCATCTTGTGTGGAATGCCCAGCTCGCTCAAGCGCCCGGCGATATAGTTAAATGCGGTTCGTTCATCTTCCGATGAGGACTCGCGGACCAAGGTGGTGAAGCGCTCGATCAGTGACCAGGGTTCATCCGGCGACAACGCGCCAAGCAAGGCATTTTCCAAATCCGCGTTCTTGTTTTCATAAATTGCTTGCATATTGTGCTTTTCCTCCGACAGTTCAATCGATTTGATAGTATTGGGCTAGACATAAATTTGCGTTACCCGCAGGAACGCCTGAAGGGGATTGTAACCATAAGGCGCGTTTTTTCAAAAAACTCGCCAGAAACACAATCTGCCGTTAATCTGTGAATTTGCAGCGAGCATGAAATGAGGTGGAAAATGGAAGAGCTTTGCTTGGCACGGGCGATAGATTGGGCGCGGCGTCATCAGGATCTAGCGCTTGCCAATTTCAAAACACTGCTGCGTTTTCCCTCTATCAGTCAGGATCAAGCCTATCAGCCACAGTTGCATGCCTGCGCGGACTGGATTCTAAACGAGATGCGGCGGATTGGGCTTGATAATGTAAAAAGGCTGCCGATTGCCGGCAACCCAATTCTCTATGCGGATTGGCTGGGGGCTGGCGCGGACAAGCCAACCATCCTCTTCTACGCGCATTATGACGTCCAGCCAGTTGGTGATGAGGCTTTGTGGGATTCGCCTCCATTCGAGCCGACCATCATTGACAATCGGCTGGTGGCACGCGGTACGGTGGATGATAAATGCGGGATCTGGGTTAATCTCAAGGCGATTGAATCGACCTTAACCGCTTGTGGCGAGCTGCCCATAAATGTGAAGCTGTTCTTTGAAGGCGAAGAGGAACTGGGTTCAAAGAACACAGGCGAATTTGTCGCCGCCAACAAAGAATTGCTGTCAGCTGATGCGCTAATCATCTCGGACGGTCCCTTCTCGCCACAGCAACCTGTCATCGGCTGTGCTGTGCGTGGGACGATCATGGGCGAGGTCCGCGTCACCGGTCCGCCACATGATTTGCATTCCGGGCGTTACGGCGGCGCAGTTAAAAACCCGATACATTATTTGTCGCGCATCATCGCTTCTTTCCACGATGAGACGGGTCGCGTACAGATTCCCGGATTCTATGACGGCGCGATACCGCCTAGCGATCGTCAGCGGCGAGATCTCAAGGAAGTGTGGAAGACGATTGGACCTGCTTGGGAGGCGGCTGCTGGAATCGATACTTTCTTCGGTGAGCGCTTGAGCGATTTTGCCCTGCGTACCACTTCGCTACCGGCGCTAGACGTCAATGGCATCTACGGTGGCTATCAAGGCAAAGGAACTCGCGCGATCATCCCGAGCGCTGCCGGTTTTAAAGTGGCGATGCGCACAGTGGCAGGGCAAGACTCCGAAGATATGTGGGGACGCTTTGTAGAACATGTCACAGCATTCGCCGAGCCGGGCACAGCCATCGACGCCGAACTGATCAGTATCGCGCATCCTTTTTTGATGGCGGACGACGGGCGGGAGATCCGCGCAATACAGCGGGCTTTAGAGAAGACGCTCGGTGTAGAAGCGCGGCTCATGCGTCACGGTGGTTCACTGGCGATCGGTGGTTTAATGGGGCGGGAATTGGATATCCCAGTCACGATGTTGGGCTATGGATCGGGCGATTATTCGCATGCGCCTAATGAGTTTATCTATGTGAATGATATTCAGACAGCGATAGAGGTGGCGATACATTTGTTGTTCGAATTGGGGAGCGACGAAAAACACCCGCCCTTGAATTCCACTGCCCCCTTATGACAATACATCCAGGAGAAAATAGACGGAATGTAATCATTATGAAAACCATGTCTTTCGATTTCAATTCCCGCCGCTCGATGGTCAGCGCCCGCCGCGGCATGGTCGGCGCTAGCAATCCCCTGGCTGCGCAAGCGGGCCTCAATATCTTGCGCCAGGGCGGCAATGCGGCCGATGCTGCCATCGCCACCTCGGCGGTGATGAATGTTACCGAACCCGGCTCTTGTGGCATCGGTGGCGATTGTTTCGCACTCTATTATGACGCCGAAACCAAGCAGGTCACCGCTTTGAATGGCAGCGGTCGAGCGCCGGCGGCATTGACGCTGGAATCAGTGCAAGCGCTAGGCTGGGAAAAGATGAACCCCTTCCATCCCCATGCGGTGACGGTGCCAGGGGCGGTGCGCGGTTGGCACGATCTGCTGGGGCGGCACGGTACCATGACGCTGGCGGATGTGTTGCAAGACGCCATTCATTACGCGGGCGCTGGCTACCCAACGGCGCCGGTCTTCGGCTTGCGTTGGGAAAAATCGGGGGCATTCATGCGCAACGCGGTCAATGCCGAGGAATACCTGCCCAATGGCCTCACGCCCAAAGCGGGGCAGGTGGTGCGATTGCCTGGCTTGGCAAATACCTTGCGCGCCATCGCGGAAGGGGGTCCAGCCGCTTTCTATGAAGGATCCGTGGCGGAAGCGATTGTGACTTCGCTGCAAGAACATGGCGGCGTCATGACCCTTGAGGATCTGAAGCAGCATCATTCGACTTGGGACGAGCCGATCCAAACCGATTACCATGGCGTGACGGTCTATGAGTGCCCGCCCAATGGACAAGGGCTGACCGCCTTGATCGCCCTCAATATCGCCTCGTGCTTCGATCTAAAATCACTGCCCTGGGATTCCCCACAGCGCCTGCATTTGATGATCGAGAGCATGCGCCTGGCTTGGGCGGATGCCCATGAATATATCGCTGATCCGAGTCAAGCCAATGTGCCGCTCGGCACGCTGCTCAGCAAAGAGTATGCTACCAAGCGCGCCGACTTGATCGCAGCTGAGCACACACTGGATCCGCCGCCGACACCTGGAGAGCTGCCTGGCGGGTCTGACACGATCTACCTCAGTGTGGTCGATGGCGCTGGCAATGCCTGTTCCTTCATAAAGAGCCTGTATATGGGTTTTGGCGTCGGCATCGTAGCCAAAGGAACTGGCGTCTGGCTGCAAAATCGCGGCGCTGGCTTCACGCTCGAGCCAGGGCATCGCAATTGCCTGGCACCCAACAAGCGCCCTTATCACACTATCATCCCCGGCATGGCGCTCAAATCTGGTGAGCTTTGGGCGAGCTTCGGCGTCATGGGTGGTTTCATGCAACCGCAGGGTCATTTTCAAGTGATCAGCGCGCTGGTGGACGATGATTTGAACCCGCAAGAAGCGCTCAATCGACCCCGCTGGTACATCCAAAATGGCGAGCCAGGCGGCGAATTGTTTGTGGAAGAGGGAATATCGGTGAAGACGATGGCGGCCTTGGCCGATCTTGGTCATCGTCTGCGTCCAGTATCTGGCATGGGGCGAGGTGTATTCGGGCGCGGACAAATCATTCGTTATGATGCCTTTGCTGATGTAATGCATGGCGGCAGCGAACCGCGCTCCGATGGGCAGATCGCCGCATTTTAATCCCAATTCTCTATCGGCTTCATCATCTGGGAATTGTTCGAGGTCACCAATCTCGTCGGACAGAATTGTGGCGACCGGGCGATATTCGCGTTACGATACTTATTGCAAGAACAAATTCAGTTAATTTGTCGATAGGAGATACACCTTATGTTTCCCCAAAGAGTCTTTTTAATTGCACTTCTCCTTCTGGCTTTGGCATTGCCTTCTCTCGCCCAGGAAGACAAGACAGTGGTCACCTGGCTCTTGTTGACCTGGAACGGAGCTGAAGAGGTGGTGGCAGCTTTCGAAGAAGAGAACCCCGACATTGATATCGAGCTGGAGCAGGTGCCGTTCAACGCTTTGTTCGAGCAGATTCAAGTTCGTTTGGCGGCCGGCAGCGCGCAACCGGATATCATCTCGGTGGATGTGCCGCTTGTGGCGGGTTACGGTTTGCGTGACTGGCTGCTGCCGCTGGACGAGTTTTTCATCAGTGGCGAGCAGGATGATTGGCTGGAAGCCGCGCTGGAAGCGGGTAGCTACAATGGTCAACTGCTGGCTGCACCAGTAAGCACGTCGACGCAATTGCTGCTTTACAACGCCGATATCTTCGAAATGGCGGGCATTGAACCACCAGGCGAAAACGATCGCTGGACCTACGAATATATCGCCGAGATCGCGCCGCAGCTCACCATGGATACCGATGGCGATGGCACAACAGATATCTGGGGTTTCACCTGGGAACAGACGAACCGCATCTATCAGTTGCAGCCCTTGCCGGAAGGTTTGGGTGGCGATGCCATTGGCGAAGATGGCTTGACTGTTGACGGCGTCATCAATTCTGACGCCTGGATCGAAGGTTTCACTTACTACTCGGATATGTTCAACGTGCTGCAAGCGGCGCCACAAGATGATACCGTCGGTGCCAGCGATCTCTTCGCTTCCGGCAAGATGGCGATGTACATTGCCGGTCCCTGGAATATCAACCGGTTGATCCGCGACGCTGTGGAATTTAACTGGGGCGTTTCGAGACATCCCTATTTTGAAGAGGGCGAGATCGTCACCCCGACAGGTAGCTGGCATATCGGCATCAACAAGAACACCGAAAATCGTGAAGCTGCCGCGCGCTTTGTCAACTGGATTTCCACGGGCATCGGCGCTGAATTGTGGTGGCGCATCGGTAGTGGTGATTTCCCGGCACAGAAATCGGTGCTGGCGCTATTCGCCACCGATGAACAATTTGAGGCGGCACCCTTCTCAACATTGCGAGTAGCGGCTGACGAAGCCACTATCGGCGCTGTCCCGCGTCCGGTATCCCCCGGCTACCTCGAATACGAGCAGATCCTGCAGAATACCTTCAGCGATATCCGCAATGGACAAGATGTGGCGGAAGCGTTGAATCTGGCAGTGGCGCGTATCGAGAGCGAAATGGACAAGTATCGGCGCTAACCCCTTGACACTCTAATACATTTACCCCTTCCCTCAGCCATTTTGAGGGAGGGGAGCGCGGGGCTGCGGCTTTTACTCCATGAGCATTCACAGCAAGTTTGTTCCCTATCTCTTTCTGCTACCGGCGGTGTTGTTGTTGCTTGTCTTCAACCTTTACCCGGCGTTGGCGACGCTCAACGAAAGTTTGCACGCCCAATCAATGCTCCGGGGCGGGCGTATCTTTGTTGGCTTGGAAAACTTCGAGCGTATATTCCGCGATCCAATCTTTTGGAAATCAGTACAAGTCACGCTCATATTCAGCATTCTTGTCAACCCGATTCAGATAGTGCTAGCGCTGCTACTGGCGCTGTTGGCAAATCAAAGAATACGTGGCATCGCTATCTTTCGCAGCATCTATCTGCTGCCGGTGGCGGTGTCGATCAATGTCACAACAGTTGTTTGGGGGCTGATGCTGGATAGCAATTCTGGCTTGATCAACGGCATTTTGGCGAGCTTCAGCATTCCCAAGCAACCGTTTCTCACCGCCCCATCTCATGCCTTGTGGTCGATCATCATCCTAGCGACCTGGAAGGGTGTGCCACTGTGGGCGCTATTTTTCCTGGCTGGCTTACAAGGCATACCGGAATCTGTCATCGAAGCTGCCAAAATCGATGGCGCCAACCGCCGCCAGATCTTCACCTTGATCACCTTTCCCTTGCTGCGCGCTGTGCTTCTGTTTGTATTGGTGGCGGATACTGTGGCAAATTTCCTCTTGATTGCGCCGGTCTACAGTTTGACGCAAGGGGGACCACAACTTTCTACCAATCTGATTATGTATGAGACCTATCGACGTGGCTTTGTCTATGGCGACCTCGCTACCTCATCCGCCATGCTCTGGGTGATGTTGATTTTTGTGTTGATGGTCATTCTCTTTCAAGCTTTTCTGCTGCGCCGGAGAGACTAATGCTTATGAGCGGCTTGGCAAATTTCATCGTGTCGCTAAACTTGGATCATCGTCGGTCGGTATTCGAGACTCTGCTGATTTACCTGCTGCACATCATTGTCGCCACCGTTTTTATACTCCCTCTTATGTGGGCGATAGCGGCTTCTTTTACACCCAATGAAAAAGTCTTCACCTACGCCTATCCTTTTTCTTGGCGTGCCCTATTGCCAAGCGAGTTTACCTTGCAAGCTTATGAAAACCTCTTTGCGCGCAATTTCGGTGTGCCCTTATCCAATACCTTTTTGTTGGGGATGATCGTGGTAATCGTTGGCGGCGTCGTCAATGCCATGGCGGGTTTTGCCTTTGCTCGCTTTAATTTTCGCGGCAAGCGCCTACTTTTCATCGCCATCATTCTGATCACGTTTCTCATTCCCATTGATTTAACGGCAATCCCACGCTTTATCCTGATTAGTGAATTGAACTGGATTAATTCTTGGCCCGCCTTGATTGTGCCAGGTCTCGCCAATAGTTTGGTCATCTTTCTTTTCAGACAATTCTTTGAGGAAATTCCACAAGACTTGATCGATGCTGCGCGGGTCGATGGCGCCACCTGGCTGAGCGTATTCTTCCGTATCATCATCCCATTGTCGCGCCCGGTATTAATCACGGCAGCGCTGCTGATGTTCCTGTCGCAGTGGGATTCTTTTTTATGGCCACTGTTAGTAGCGCCGCACCCGGCACTGCGGGTGGTGCAAGTCGAGATCGCCAACGCCATTGGTGAATATCAGACGCTGTGGAACGAGTTGTTGGCGGGTTCTATGTTGGCTGCGGTTGTGCCAATCGCGCTGCTGTTACCATTCCAGCGCTACTTCATCCAAGCGATTACCAGCAGCGGCTTAAAAGATTGAGACGCTTGCAGCCATGATCCTTCGACTCACAGTTTTATGTTCGGTCGTGTAATAATTCGAGCGTTGTCATTTTTCCTTGCGGACTCGCCTTATTTTGCGATATTATCATTTAATCGGTTTTCTACCTGTAATCCCAATTACTCTACAAATGAGGAGGAATAATGAAGCACATAAAGCTATTCTTAACTATCGCGCTCTTGATCTTCGCCATCACATCGGCTGGGGCGCAAGATGTGACGACGGTCACTGTGTGGATAGGCGATGGCGCAACCGCGGAATGTTTTGCGGGCATTCTGACGGAAGGCTTCAATGCTATCGACTCATCCACTCAAGTTGAAATTGTCCTGCAAGCAAACGCCTGGGACACGACCCGCGTCGCTGTCGTTGGTGGCGGTGGTCCAGATATTGTGCGCACGCCAGGTCCCTCTTTTGTCTATGATATGGCACAAGCTGGGCTCATTCTGCCGCTGGATAGCTTCGCCGATGAGATGGGCTGGCGCGAGACTTTCGTCGAATGGGCGCTGGACCTGGGCTTGGTCGATGGAGAACTTTACAGCCTCTCCGACGAGCTAGAAACCTTAATTATGTACTACAACAAGACGCTCTTTGAAGCCAATGGCTGGACGCCGCCAGAGACCATGGATGAGCTCATTGCCTTGGGCGAAGAGATTGAAGAAGCGGGCATCACCGTCTTTTCCCATGGCAATGCCGATTGGCGCCCCACCAACGAATGGTTCGTCGGCGAGTTTATGACCCAGGTCGGCGGTCCCGACAATGTTTACAAAGCGTTGACAGGGCAAATCCCTTGGACAGACGAGAGTATGGTCGAATCTATCGAGCTGCTGGATATGATGATGAAGCGCGGCTGGTTTGGCGGCGGTGTGGAATTGTACGTCACCAACACCTTTGACACAAACTTAGCAGCCCTCGGTTCTGGTGAAGCGGCGATGAATATTGAAGGCACCTGGCGCTTCGGCAACATTAATGACTTCTTTGGCGAGGCAGCCGGCAACGAGAACGAGTGGGATTGGGTATCAGTGCCTTCCAAGACTGGCGCTGACCAATTCACTATTGGCATGGGCAACACCAGCTCCATCAATTCTGCCAGCCCACACCCGCAGGCAGCTGCCACCTTCTTGACTTATTACTTCTCGCCAGAAGTACAAGCGGCGTTACTGGCACAATGTGGTAAAGCGCCGGCGCCAGTCCACCTGGAAGAAGACGCCATGGACGCGATCGACCCGCGTATCGCTAAAGCCTTTGCGGATTTGTCGGCCGCTAACGCCGATAATCGCTACGGCTACACAACTTGGACTTTCTGGCCCCCCAGGAGTGATGTCTACATCTACGAAGAGATCGAACGGGTATGGTATGACGAGATCACTGTCATGGAATACCTCGAAGGATTGAACGAACTATTCGCCGAAGAACTTGCTGCCGGCGACATTCCGCCAATCCCAACGCGCTAAAACAGTCTTCCGGGGCGTCGGTTGCCAAAAATGGTGTCGGCGCCCCTTCTCGCTTGATGTGAAAGGCACAAATCATGGCGGTCTTGGCAAAACAGAAAACACAATCAATGACGATATGGGAAAAGCTGAACGACGAGACTTGGCGGTATCGCTTTGTTCGCAATGTACTTGTTCCCTGGTTATTCATCCTCCCGCTCTTATCGCTGCATGTCGGCATTGTCGCCATCCCTGCTATCCAAGGCGTGTATATGTCGCTAACAGATTGGACCGGCACCAAACCGCAACCGGATAATTTCGTTGGTTTAGAGAATTATCGCAAGTTGTTTTTTGAAGACGAAGCTTTTGGCGAAGGGCTGATTAACAATTTGACTTGGATGGCTTTCTTCCTCACCGTGCCCTTCATTCTAGCGCTCTTCTGTTCCAGCTTGCTCGCCCAGGTTAAACGCTTTGGTATGGTCTATCGCAGTATCTTATTCATACCCTATGTGCTGGCGAGCGTCGTCACGGCGACGATCTGGCGTAACCTCTTGAATCCGCAACGGGGTATCGGCGCTGCTTTGGCAGATATGGGCATAGAGGGTTTTGACATCGCTTATCTCGGGCGTACTGAAACCGCTTTGGTGTCGATTGCCTTCATCGATAATTGGCATTTCTGGGGCTTTTTGATGATCCTTTTCCTGGCTGCCATGCAAGCCATTCCACCGGTGCTTTACGACGCCGCCAAAATAGATGGCGCCAATCGCTGGGAGGAATTCCGCCATGTCACCTTGCCCGGCATTCGCCCGGTTCTGCTCTTCATGTTCATGATGGTGGCGATCTGGTCCTTCCTAGCTTGGGATTACATCTGGATCCTAACTCAAGGGGGACCTGCTGGCTCGTCGGACGTCATTGCCACCCATCTTTACAAAAATGCCTTCCTGCGCTATTCCGCGGGTTATGGTGCAGCACAGGGCGTCGTCATCAGCATCTTCGCTGGATTCATCATCATGATTTTTGTCACCTTGCGCCGGAGAGGGTGGGACATATGAGCACCGTTGGCAATATCTCACTTAAGGGCAGTTCCTTTCAAAGAAAACGTAGCAAAGAGCGGCACAAACTCCTGGTCTTCAACCACACTGTGCTCGTTCTGCTCACGCTCTTTGCTGTTGTTCCCCTGTTGATTCTGGCTTTCAACTCGGTCAAGACTAACGCGGAAATCGGCTTGAACCCGCTCGGTCCGCCGCTGCAAATCATCGGTGACAATTATCAAAATGCCTGGGAACGGGGCAACTTCGCCACCACGATGCGGAACAGTGTCATTTATGTAGTCGCTACCATCGCGGCGGAATTGGTGCTTGGCGGCTTGGCAGCCTATGCTTTGGCAAGGAAGAAACCACCCGGTTCGGACGCGCTAATGCTCTATTTTTTGGTCGCGTCGACTATCCCAGTCTGGATGTATATTGTCCCGCTCTTCGTTCAATTCCGTACGCTAAAGCTGCTTGGCACGATGCATGGGCTGATTATCATATATGTGGCGATGAACGCGCCATTGACGATCTTCCTCCTGCGCTCCTACATGATCGATTTGCCCCGAGAACTTGAGGACGCAGCCCGTGTCGATGGCGCCAATGAATTCCAAGTCTTCACTCGCGTTGTCCTACCTTTGACTAAACCCGGCTTCCTGACGGTGGGTCTGGTAGTTGGGCTGGGCGTTTGGAACGAATTCTTCCTCGCGCTGACTTTCATTCACGATCCCAAGCTGTTCCCGGTAACCACCAGTTTTTACAAATTCACCGACCGCTTTGCAAGAGATTGGGCTTTGACCAGCGCAGGCGCCGTCATCATCATTTTCCCGGTGATGGTGCTGTTCTTGGCATTGCAGCGCCAATTCATCGAAGGCTTAGCTGAGGGCGGCGTCAAAACCTAGCCATCAGCCAAAAAATACTAGGAGAACATAATGACACTACCTTCTGATTATCTGGAACGGGTGTACGCCGGCGTACTCGGCAAAATCATCGGCGTCTACCTCGGGCGCCCATTTGAAGGCTGGTCTTACGAAGCCATCAGCCAACATCTGGGCGAGATCAATTATTATGTGCATGATCGGCTCGATGTCCCGCTGATCGTCACCGATGACGATATCTCCGGTACTTTCACTTTCGTCCGCGCGCTAGAAGATTATGGCTACGATCGCGACCTCAGCCCGGCACAGATCGGCAAGACCTGGCTCAACTACTTGATTGAAGAACAGACCGTGCTCTGGTGGGGCGGCTTGGGCAATTCCACCGAGCATACGGCTTATCTGCGGCTCAAGCACGGCATCGATGCCCCTCGGAGCGGCTCTATCGAAATGAACGGGCAAGTCGTCGCGGAGCAAATCGGCGCGCAGATTTTCATCGATGGCTGGGCAATGGTAGCGCCGGGCGACCCTGAATATGCGGCTGAGCTGGCGCGGCGTGCTGGCAGCGTCAGCCACGATGGCGAAGCGGTCTACGGCGCAATGTGCCTGGCGGCGATGGAATCACAAGCTTTCATTGAATCGGACATCAACAAGTTGATCGATACTGGCATCTCTGTTATTCCTGATGATTCAATCATCTACACCATGATCAAGGACATCCGCGAATGGCACGCCGCGGAGCCGGACTGGCGCAAAGGGCGCGAACTCCTGGCGCAGCGTTACGGCTACGACACCTATGGCGGCAATTGCCACATGGTGCCGAACCATGGCTTGATGATCTTCTCCTTGCTCTATGGCGATGACGACTTCCAGCGCACACTTATGATTGTCAATACTTGCGGTTGGGATACTGATTGCAACTCCGGCAATATCGGCTGCCTGATGGGAATCAAAGATGGACTGGCGGGGCTGGCCACTGGACCGGATTATCGCGGACCCGTCGCCGACCGCCTTTATCTGCCGACCGCCGATGGGGGCCGCGCTATCACTGATGCTGTCAGCGAAACCATCAGCCTGGTCAATACCGGGCGCGCAATGCAGGGCATGGCACCCATTCTGCCGAAAAACGGCGCCCGTTATCATTTCGATCTACCTGGCGCAGTACAAGGCTTCATGAACGAGGATTCAATTGAAGCGCGCGATGTCCTCAGCATCAGCAATGTCCAAGCGCCTGAGCTGAGCGCAAACGGTAGCCATCTGCTGGCGCTGGATTATGCGGCTTTGGCGCCGGGGCGTGTGGGCCGCGTTGAAACCGCCACCTTCGTGCCATCGGCTGAAGTTGCCAGCTACTTCGAAAATCGCGGTTACAAACTGTTAGCCAGTCCCAAGCTCTATCCGGGTCAAACGATTCGCGCCCGTGTTCTGGCAGCTGGCGATAACAGCAACGAAGTCGATGCGGCTCTCTATCTGCAACATTACAATCGAGAAGATGGTCTTCAAGTTCTGGTGGGCACTGGCGAGCGCTTGGGGGCGGGTGAAACTGCAGAATTAGAATGGCAGGTGCCGGATCTCGAAGGTTATCCCATCGCCAAAGTTGGCTTGCAGATCAGCGGCAGCGGCGGTGCCAGCGGACGCATTTATCTCGATTGGCTGACCTGGGATGGGACGCCCAATATTCGCTTGAAGCGCCCCTATCAGCGGGATTTCTCGCGCTGGTCTTTCAGTATGAGTGGCTTGATGTGGAAGAAGGCTTGGGTCAATGGCTTGGACGCGACCGGTCCCTGGGTGCAAGCCGATTTCTGGCCCGAGACTTATCGCCTGCTGCAGAATGAGGGACGTGGTTTGCTCATGCAGGGCTGTCGCGATTGGACCGATTATCAAGTGAGCGCCACGATGACGCCCCATATGTGCAAAGCTGGTGGCTTGGGTATCCGCGTGCAAGGTATGAAGCGTTACTACGCCCTACTTTGTAATGAAGAAAATGTGCGCCTGGTCTCCACATTGGAAGGCGAAGATACAATCCTGGCACAAGCGGACGGCGGCTGGATCTTGGGCGAGCAAAGTCAGCTTAAGCTAAAAGTCGAAGGCAACACATTGACGGGTTATGTCGATGGCAAGCTGGTGGTCAAAGCCGAAGATCCGCAAGCGCGTTTCTCCGGCGGCGGCATCGCCTTAATCAGCGAAGAGGGGCGTATCGGCTGCGAAGATGTGGAAGTCGAACCTATCTAAATCCGCAGAGTATCCGAAATTTGTTGGGCGATCTTCTGGGGTCGCCCTCTCTACAAAGGCGAGCGCACGAGAGACATGAGCGTCCTCTGTTACGGGGAAATCGACCTCGATATTTACTTGGCGCTGGATCGCCTGCCAAGCCTTAACCAAGCTGCTGACGTCACAGATGAATTTGAGAATGTGGGCGGTGCCGCCGCTAATAGTGCCATTTGGCTGGCGAACTGGGCGGTGCCGACACGGCTCGCCGGACATGACCAGGGCCAAGATGCGGCTGGCGAGTTAGTCCGCCGGGTTCTGGCGAGCTATCCCCAACTCGATACCCGTTTCATCACCTGGCATGCGGGTTATCGCACGCCGCGCTGCCAATGTCTGGTGACGCCGGATGGCGAACGCAGCTTCATCATGCACTGGCTCGATGAACTGCGTATGACAGCGCCATCGCTAGAAATGCTCGAAGGCATTAAATGGCTCAACCTCGATATGTCCGGTCCGCTGGAGCCGCGCTTGCAGGCGGCGCAAATGGCAGCAGAAAACGGAATATCGGTCTTAATCAATGATATCTATCGCACCGACCATCCGCTGTTGCCCTGGCTAGACCTGTTGGTCATCTCAGCTTCTATCGCGCGCAGCAGATTCCCGAACAAAGCGCCGATTGACCTTGCCTGTGAACTTCAGAATGCGGCTGATTGCGCCGTGATCATGACCGACAGCAGTGCCAGCATCAGCATCCTGCCGCAGCAGGGCGAGCGCAGCAGTATCACACCGCCGCCTATCCACGCAATTGATACCACCGGCGCCGGCGATATCTTTAAATCCGGCTTGCTGTATGGGCTGACACAGGGCTTGCCGCTTGAGGAAGCCGCTCGCTGGGGTGTTGCCGCCGGTAGCTTGATGTGTCAATTTGCCGGCACCACCAAGACTGTCGCGCCACTCAGCGCTGTGCGGGATTTGCTGGCAAAGATTGCCTAAAAAGCCCGGAAACGATGATGAACGATAAGCCTTATCGCGACTGTTCTAGCCAGATCGGCGAACTCCAAGCCCACTGCCCATTACGCAAGCGGACGCGCACATAATACCACTCGCGCTTCTCACTTGCTGATTGATGTACCAAACTGAAGTGATGTTTGTACTCGGCTTGCGGCACGGCGCGGTGAAAGACGAAACAAGGCGAAACAAAGCCGTTGGTGTAATAACTGCGCGCGCCTTCTGCCAGTTCCGCCGCTCGTAATGTGACAGTCATGCCATTGATTCTGGCATGAATTTCCGCGCTGCCAGAATCCAAGCTGAGCGTGATGGCTTGGGTGGACGCGCTGGTTACAGTGGCGTTGCGTGGGCTTTGTGTCCGCAATTTCAAGCGATTCCCGCCACTATATTCCAGGTGACTGAGCACACAAGGTGTGACATCATCAATAATTGGAATGGTGATATCGTGCCCGCGCAAATGCGGCTCGATGTCGAGCAAGGTGCCGCATTCGACCCTCAGTTTGACATCCCAATCCGTCAGCGTCTCTAACTCGCCCCAGCCCAGCTCCAACCGCAACTTCAGGGGACCATCCAGATCCAGCGTGTTCTGAAAAACTGATTCGCGCTGAATCACATGATTATTGTGTAGCACTTCGATGTAGTCGATAGCTGAGGCGGCTTCTACCGCCACCTCAATCTGGCGCTCCTCGCTGAAAGCCAGGATCGCGCCCATTGGCTGCTGGTTGATGGCAAATTCCAGCGCGATGCGATCGCCGGTGATGGCATAGGTGCGGCGCTGCCCAATGGCATCCCAGACTGCTTCTCGCGTAAGCGCATCCGCCCAGACGGCAATTTGCCCATAGCCGTAACTGCCGGGATGCGCGCTGTGGTGATCGCTGGAACCGATGAAGCCGAAGATCTGCCCCTGTTCCAAGGCATATTGCACCGTGCTGCGATAATCGCGCGGTCCCATCGCGTGCAAATAAGCTGGCTCTGCCTCGCTGTGTTCTGATGCGCCATGGAATGACATGATCTCAACCACAGGCGAAAACTCTGCTGTGAATTCCGCCCAATTGATACCGCGGAAACTCTGTTTATACCCGATATGATGCGGGATCAAGAAACTCGGATATGGATGCCGGCGCAGGTGCTGGCGCAATTCTTCGAGCTGTGCCACGTGAAAGATCTCCGAGGTAGCGACATCGCGGAAATAAATGCAGTGGTCTCCATAGCGCATCGAATGCCACTCGAAGCTGGGAAAAGTGACGAAGCGTCCTTCCTCATTGGCTGCGTCAATTGCCGTTAGATACTCTCCCCAGGCGGTCCGGGCTCGCTCGAAGCCGCGCCGATGATAATCCACCAGATAATCCAAACCGGGGTTATCTCGCGGCATGTCATCCCAATGTCCATGAAGCGTGACGCTGGCGAAATCCAGTTGCAACCGCGCGTTGTGCAGCGCTTCCTCCAAACTGCCTTTGCCATAGCTCAAATTGCAGTGGTTATGAATATCGCCGTAATAGATGTTTAAGTTGCCGTATGCGTCCAAAATCACAATCGCCTTTACTTGGTCCTTCCAGCAATCGAACTCGGATTATAACGCGGAGGCTACCAATCTTGATACGCTTTGCCAAAGTGCGGAGAGTGCTGCTGTTGAGAATCTCTCTCAAACTGCTACAATGGCAGCTCGAATGCAAGTCGCATTTAAGGAAAGCTCATGGGCAGCGAAGCTATCTGGCGAATTTTCACTGATATTGAGGAAGCGCAAGAGAGCGTTCTCAAGCGCCATTCTCTGCGCGATTACGCTGTGCCGGAACAAGTCACCGAGCGCTCGGTCCCTCTCTTTGGCGAACGCATTATGCCGGATGAAGCGGTGCGGCGTATTATTCACAGCGTGCGTCAGCGAGGCGATCAAGCACTTTTTGATTGGAATCGCAAGATCGACAATGTAGCGCTGGATGACTTGCGCGTATCAACCGAAGAAATGACCCTGGCTTTGGCTGCCATTGCGCCCGACTTGCGCGCAGCCCTGGAACAAGCTGCCGAACGGATTCGTGCCTTCCATCAAAAGCAGCCCATTCACAGTTGGATCGATGCAGCCGCACAGGGTTCTTTGGGGCAGTTGATCCGCCCGGTCGATTCAGTCGGTGTCTATGTGCCCGGCGGCACGGCGCCACTGCCATCTTCGCTACTGATGAGCGTCATCCCGGCACAGGTCGCCGGCGTATCCGAGATTATCGTTTGCACGCCACCCGGCAGCGGAGCGGGCGATATCCACCCGGTTATCTTGGCAGCAGCAGCTATCGCCAATGTGGAGAAGGTATATCGTGTGGGTGGCGCGCAAGCGATCGCCGCCATGGCATATGGTACGGAAACTATTCCGCGGGTCGCTACCATCGTCGGCGCTGGCAATCTTTTTGTCACACTGGCGAAACAGCAAGTTTATGGCGATGTCGGCATTGATGGTTTGCCAGGTCCAACCGAAACCATCGTCATCGCCGATGACGGCGCCGATCCCAAACTGGCTGCGGCCGACCTGCTGGCGCAAGCGGAACACGATGCGCTGGCTTCCGCCATCTTGCTAACCCCCAGCCGGTCTTTGGCGGTTGCGGTACAGGCGGAGATTTATCGGCAGCTGCAGACGCTATCACGCCGTGACATCATCTGCCAGGCGATGCTCCAGCGCAGTGGCACAGTCATCACGGCTGACTTGGCGCAGGCATTCCAGCTCGCCAATGACTATGCGGCCGAGCATCTCTGCTTACTGGTCGAAGATCCCTGGTCATGGTTAGGCAAGGTACGCAATGCGGGTGGGGTCTTCCTGGGCGAGCATTCTTACGAAGTGTTGGGGGATTATGTGGCTGGTCCCAGCCATGTTATGCCGACCGGCGGCACCGCCCGTTTCGCCTCGCCATTGAATCTGCTCAACTTCGTCAAAATCACCAGCGTGATCGCGCTGGAAAAAGACAGCGCCCTCGCTCTTAGCGAACCCGCTCGTATCCTGGCGGGGGCGGAATCGCTGGATGCCCACGCTGCCGCCGCCATGTTTCGCGGAGAGAGAAATACCGATGAGTGAAAAAGTGCGCATTCGCAACGATATCAAGTCGATGAGCGCTTATACGCCGACCACCTCGCTAAATGTCTTCGCCGAGCGGCTGGGATTGGCAGAGGAGATGTTGATCAAGCTAGACGCCAACGAAAACCCTTTTGGTCCCTCGCCACGGGTTGCCGAAGCGCTGGCACAACTGTCTACAATGCACATCTACCCCGATCCCGAATCTGGCCGCCTGCGCGAATTGCTGGCGGATTACATCAAGGTCCCCGCCGAGCTGATACTCTGTGGCGCCGGCGCCGACGAACTGATCGAGATTATCTTGCAGCTATTCATCGAGCCAGGGGATCGCATCATCAACACGCCACCCACCTTCGCCATGTATGGCTTTGACGCGCCACTGTATCACGGCGAAGTGATTAACGTCTATCGACGCGCCGATTTCTCGCTTGATATCGCGGCGGTGGCAGAGGCGGTAGAGCGACACCGTCCCAAGCTGGTTTTTCTCTGCTCGCCCAACAACCCCAGTGGCAACATGATTGAGCCGGCTGATATCAAATCCTTGCTTAACCTGCCGACGACTGTCGTTGTAGACGAAGCCTATATTGAATTCGCTGCGGCTGACAGTTTGGCTGGCTGGGTGCAGGATTATCCCAATCTGATCGTGCTGCGTACCATGAGCAAATGGGCGGGGCTGGCTGGATTGCGCATCGGCTATGGCATCTTCCCGCGCGCGCTCATGCCCCATCTATGGAAGATCAAACAACCGTATAATGTCAATGTGGCGGCCGACATAGCGGCGCAAGTTTCGCTGGAGGATGTTGATTATCTGCTGGAACGGGTGAGTCAACTGGTCGAACAACGGCAGCGTTTGGAGATCGCTTTCGCTGAATTACCATTCCTGTCGCCTTATCCCAGCCAAAGCAACTTTGTTTTGAATCGCGTCAAGGGACTGACGGCGGTGGCTTTTCGTGATCGGCTGGCGCGCGCGGGTATCATCGTGCGTTATTACAATAAACCACGTCTCTACGATCACATTCGCATCAGCGCCGGCAAGCCCGAACAAGTTGATCGCTTGTTGGAGGTGCTGCAAACGCTGGCTATCGACTGAAACAAGCGGGCGGGAAATGAACTCTCAGCATATGCTAAATAGCAGTTTATGTTATCTTTTGGGCGAGGACATAGCTTATGACCGAGCGAAACGCGCAAATCAAGCGCGAAACTAAAGAGACCAAAATCGACCTGAGCCTGAATCTTGATGGGCATGGGGCGGCGGATATCAATACAGGTATCGGCTTTTATGATCATATGCTGCAGCACATCGCCCTGCATGGCAAATTCGACTTGCGGATTCAAGCACATGGAGACTTGCATATCGATGCTCACCACAGCATCGAGGATATTGCCATCTGCCTGGGACGCGCGATTGACCAAGCCCTCAATTCACGAGTTGGCATCCAACGCATGGGGCTAGCTTATGTCCCGATGGATGAGGCTTTGGCACGGGTGGTTATCGATCTTAGTGGCCGTCCCTATGCCGTCGTCAAGGCCAGTTTCAGCACATCGCAGATGGGGCAGATGCCGACGGATCTGGTGATCCACGCGCTGGAAGCTATCGCCGCCAACGCCAACATGAATCTGCACGCCGAAGTCCTTTACGGGCGCAATGACCACCACAAAGCCGAAGCTCTTTTCAAAGCCTTCGGGCGCGCCCTGGCCCAAGCGGTCTCTTTTGATGCTGGGCGTCAGGGGATACCAAGCACCAAAGGCACACTCACGGAGTAAAGAAACATGCGCGAATTCGTGGATTTTAGCAAAGAGCTCGCCCGGGCAAGTGGCGAAGTCATCATGCGCTATTTTCGCAGCGATCTTGCTGTGGAGACCAAAACAGACCAATCGCCCGTGACCATCGCCGACAAGCAAGCTGAAGAGATCATGCGCGAGCTGATCATGAAAGAATATCCCGAGCATGGCATCATCGGCGAGGAATTTGGCAACCACAATGAATCTGCCGAATATCAGTGGGTGTTGGACCCCATCGACGGCACCAAATCCTTTGTTAGCGGTACTTTTCTCTTCGGCACGCTGATCGGCTTAATGCAAAACGGGGAGCCTATCGTCGGCAGCATCAATCATCCTGTCACCAGGCATCTGCTGATCGGCACTGGTGATCAAGCGCGCCTGAATGACGAACTAGTGCAAGTCCGCCCTACCGAAAACCTGCGCGATGCCGTGCTGGTTTACACTGATTTCATCGATGTCGGCAAATACCAGAATGGCATCGCCTTTCAACAATTGATGGGTAAGACGCGCTTCAACCGGACTTGGGGCGATTGTCACGGCTATTTCTTGCTAGCTACCGGTTATGCCGATGTGATGCTGGATCCGATCATGCACCTCTGGGATATCGTGGCGCTGATCCCCATCATCGAAGGCGCTGGCGGCAAAATCACCTCCTGGAATGGGGGCGCCCCCCTCAGCGGCAACGGGATTATCGCCAGCAACGGGGTTTTGCACAGCCAGGTTCTGCGCGCCTTGATTGCCTAACGCTGCAGCCTACTCCCCAGATTTCCATCCACTCTCCATGGGTTGGCAACCAGGTAAGCTAAGCAATAGGATGAACGCCAAATGCCCAAAATACAACGAATTTATTTAATCAGCCACACACATACCGATATCGGCTACACCGATCATCAAGATACCGTCTTCCGCCAACATTTGGATTTCATCGACCAAGCCATTGAACTGGGCGAAGCCACCGCCGATTATCCACCAGAGGCGCGTTATAAGTGGACCTGCGAGGTCACCTCATTTGTCGAGCAATACCTTCGGCAACGCCCTGCTGCCCAAGCCGATCGCTTTCTTGAGCTGCATCGTCGCGGGCAATTGGCGGTGGCGGGCATGCAATACCACTGGACGCCGCTGCTTTCGACCGCCAACATGATCCGTTCGCTTTTCCCTGTAGAGCGCTTACGCCAAGAATACGGCATCAACATCAGTACCGCCATGCAATGCGATGTCAATGGTGTCAGTTGGCTATGGGCGGATCTGTTACCTAGCATCGGTATCAATACCCTCACCATGTCCATCAATATGCACCGTGGACGCCGGCCCCAACCTGATCTGAATGCCTTCTGGTGGCGAGGACCAGCGGGGAAGCGTCTTCTTACTTTTAACGGTCCGCATTATCTATATGGCATCTTCCGCTATGGACTAAGCGATATGAGCTATGTTGATCAGTTGCTGCCGCCGCAACTGGAAAAACTAGAAACACGCGAGGATTATCCATATGATTTTCTCTATGCCCAGATTACTCATCCCGCCCGTGTCGACAATGGACCTCCCCTGCCACACATGGCGGATTTTGTGCGGAATTGGAATGACAGCGGCCGCGAGCCTCGCTTGATCTTCACCACAATCGATGGCTTCGCGCAGATGCTTCATGCTGATTATGGCGAATCGCTAACCACCTGGAGCGGTGATTGGACAGATTGGTGGGTAGACGGCGTCGGCTCATCCATATACGAAACCAGTCTGAATCGCAGCACGGAAGAACTGTTGCCGCTGCTCGATTTTTTAGCGACACAAGTGGATGATGTCAATCTTGATTTGATTGAAGAAGCCTATCATCTGGTGTCACTCTATGACGAACATACCTGGGGCGGCTTCGCCAGTATCCGCCGACCAAACTCTCCTTTCACTCGCGCCAACTTCAACCGCAAAGCCAGTTTCGCATATAGTGGCTACGCACTGACTCATGAACTAATCGCTGCTGCCGGGCGTAAGCTCGCAGCCAAGGTCACAGGTGTAACACCGGAAGGCGATGCCTGGCGTCGTTGGGGGCAATATATCAGCGCCGACCCCACGGCTGAGCCAGGCAACTATCATTATCTGGTGCTGAATACTTGTGCCTGGGAGCGACGTATCCTTTATCCTTTGCCACCCGACATGGGCGGTGCGGCACCGTATGGCGTTTTAGAAATGTTCCTCATCGGCAATTATCGCGAGGCACCACCACTAATTGCCGAAGCACAAGCCGATATGATGATCGATGTTGTTTTACCCGCCTTCAGCTACGCTCTGGTCGCGCCACGGTCCATCGAAGCAACTGATGAAAGTATCGTTGCTGAAGGCAAGATAGAGAATCGCTGGTATTGCCTGAAGGTCGATCCAAAGAGTGGTGGTTTGCTCAGTTGGTATGACAAACAATTAAAACGCGAATTGGTCGACCAAAATGCTCTCTGGCGCTTTGGTCAATATATCTACGAGTGGGTTGACCACCCAGATGATCGACGCGCTATCTTCGCGCTGGATTTCGATCGCGAAGACTTTGGGGTGCGCCATGCTGATACACCTTTCCGACGCAGTGGACCGACCGAAATCGAAATTATGCAGGCACGCTGTCTTACGGATCAGGTCGAATTAGAAGTTCGATTACAAGCGAAGGGCGCCAAACATATCAATGTCCGCTTCAGCTTGCCGCATCATGAGAAAGCACTGCATATCGACATGCTGATCGACAAGACCTTCAACACACAGGCGGAAGCGATCTATGTGCCATTTCCGCTAGCGCTGGAGGAGCATCAATTTCACCTTGACCTCAATGGCTTGCCACTGGAACCAGAGCGTGAGCAGCTACCCGGCTCCTGCCGTGATTGGTACGGCATTCATCGTTGGGCGGAAGTTGGCAATAAAGATGTATCTGTCACCTTAGCGCCGTTAGATTCGCCGCTGATTCAAGTGGGAGGTATCACCACTGGTCGTTGGGCACATCAACTGGATACTCACCAGGCGACTTTGGTTTCCTGGGCGCTGCACAATCATTGGGATACCAATTTCAAAGCCAGCCAGGGCGAGGCGATTTTGCAACGCTACCGGCTAACTTCCAGTGAGAGCTATGATCCGGCCGCCTCTACACGTTTTGCCATGGGTGCTAGCCTGCCTCCGCTGATCGTACGGGTGCCCGGCGCCAAGCTCGGTGACCAAGGTATATTTATGCGTCCGCAGCCAGAAGGCAAATGCGAGCTGCAGTTAAAACGTGCAGAAGACGGACGTGGGCTAGTTCTGCATGCTTATAACCTTGGTACTATGGAGGTAGAGCAGACACTCCATTTCCCCGGTCTCAAGCTGGAATCGGTCAACAGTTGTAGCCCAATTGAAGTCGATGAAGAATCGCTACCTGTCAAGAATGGGGCGTTTACTTTGCTGGTGCCAGCTCGTTCGGTCGCTTGCGCCCGTGTGATTTTCACTAGGGACTGATCAGCGAAACACCATACCAGGTACCTGCGAGAAAAGGAGTAAGGACTATGTTGGAGGGCAAAACCGCTTTAGTCACCGGCGGGGCTGGCGATTTGGGCAATGCCATGGCAAGGCAACTGGCGCAAAATGGCGCGCGTGTGGTGATCTGGGATATCTTGCCGCAGGCTGATGCCAAAGCCGCTATCGAGCGGGTCCGTGCGCATGACCCAGACGTCGAATATGATGAAGTCGATGTGAGCGATCGTGAAGCGGTTGACCAGGCGATGAGCGGCTTGGGGAAAGTGGATATCGTCTGCTCCAACGCGGGCATGGTTGCTGCGCAGCCTTTTCTGGAAATTAGCCGGCAAAATTGGCAAAACCACCTCGATATCAACCTGACTGGTTGTTTTAATGTTGGGCAATCCGCGGCTCGCAAGATGGTCGCCGACCAGACAGCAGGGCGGATTATCTTCACATCCAGTTGGGTCGGTTCTATCCCTTGGCCCGAGATCACCGCCTACACGGTCAGCAAAGCTGGTGTCAATATGTTGGTCAAACAGATGGCGCGTGAACTGGCTGCAAACCGCATCTTGGTTAACGCGGTCGCGCCCGGTATCGTCAATGCCGGCATGGCCGGGCGGCAACTGCGCGAAGAACCACAATATGCCGCGCGCGTGGCAAAGGCGATTCCACTGGGCGAGCCAGGCTCACCGGAAGAGATCGCTTCCGCCGTCGTCTATCTCGCTAGCCCCCAGACTGCCTATATGACCGGCAGCATCTTGACCCTCGATGGCGGTTGCTCGCTCTTTCAGTTTGATGCCTGAACAAAATGGGGAGCCAACTGTCGAAGGGCTTTCGAATTCATCAGACACTAGCCAGGCAAGCTATCTCACGCTAATATTTATGCTGCAGCGGAGGCGCAAGATCAAAATGCCTCCACAATTCAACGTCATTTTGGCAATGCAAGACTTGTAGTGAAAGGAATATCTAATGCGTAAACTCATGTTGATGCTGCTGGTGTTGGCGCTGACCATCCCGGCAGGCATGGCGCTGGCTGATGGCCACGAATTCGATTGTGGCACAGACGAGGAAGTGACGATCAAGTTCTTCGGGGACCCGGTTGGCAATTACCCAGCTGCCGAGGACAATGTCATCAGTGCTTTTAATGAGGTCTGCCCCAATATCACCGTTGAACGCAACGATGGCGCGGCGAATGTGACCGACCTCCTGGCATTCTATTTGACAGCATTTGAGGCGGAAAGCAGTGACCTCGATGTCATTCGCGTGGATGTCATCTGGCCCGGCCAGTTGGCAGATCACCTGATCGACTTGAACGGCATCGCCCCACAAGCGCACATCGATGCGCAAATGCCGGCGTTGATTGACAATAACACGATCGATGGCCGTCTGGTCGCCCTGCCATTGCGTATCGGCTTCGGTATGCTCTACTATCGTACCGACTTGCTCGATAAATATGGTTACGATGGTCCCCCCGCCACTTGGGATGAACTGGAAGAAATGTCGATGACCATTCAAGAAGGCGAACGCGCCGAAGGCAACGATGAATTCTGGGGTTATGTCTGGCAAGGTAATGCTTACGAAGGCCTCACCTGTGACGCGCTGGAATGGCATGTCTCCGCAACCGGCAATAACTTCCTGCAGAGCGATGGCACCATTAGTGCCCTCAGCGACGAAGCAGTTGCCATCTACGAACAGGCTGCTGGTTGGGTCGGTACGATCAGCCCGCCCGGGGTTGTTGGCTATCAAGAGGAAGATTCCCGCGCTGTCTGGCATTCTGGCAACGCCGCCTTCATGCGTAATTGGCCCTATGCCTATTCGCGCAGCCAAGAAAGTGAAGACATCCCCGGCTTTGATGTAGCGCCCTTGCCCGCTGGCGACTCGGGGCGTGGCGCCTCGACGCTCGGCGGTTGGCATATTGGCGTCTCCAAATACTCCAATCATCCTGAAGCAGCAGCAGCCTTCGCTATCTTTATGACTAGCGTGGAGAACCAGAAAGACTTCGCTGTCTTTACCTCCAACCCGCCAGGCGCGACAGAACTATACAACGATCCGGATATCATCGAGGCTATGCCCTTCATCCGGCCAGACATCGCCGAGATTACCACCGCACGCCCCTCGAATTTCTCCAAAGATCGCTACAACGCCGTTTCCACCTTGTACTTCAACGCTATTCACTCGATCTTGACCGGTGAAGAAGATGCCGAAGTCGCGCTCGAATTGCTCGAGCTGGACTTGGCCGATCTTCTCTTCGAATAGATCTGGCTTCTGCCGGAAACACACAGGGTCCTGCCTCGGCGGGACCCTACACCAAGTGACTACCCAAAAATAGATTAGTCATATTCAAATTACCAAAAGACATCCTATGCCAGCATCATTACAATCCTCAGCTGAAAAATTACCTGCCATCGTCCTAAGTTTGATTCTGATTGCAATTGGTGTCTTGGCGATCATATTCTTCATTGTCACCGTATTCAATCACGAAGCGATTCAGCTGGTCTTGAACTGGACGCCAACAGAAGAAAACGCCCAAGCTCCATCGTTCATTCTCGTCTATCTTGAGCGCTTTGGCATTATCGTCACAGCGCTGTTCATCGGCTTGGGCTTCTGCTTCATTCGGCTGGGCATGCGCGTGCGCGATGGCGACATCCGTATTGGCTACTGGGCGCGCATCGCGGTGCTTTGGTTCTGTATCGGCCTGGGCGCTTACATCGCTTTAACGGTCTTCAACATCGTTAACAGCGCGGCGATGAATAATCGAGCGCTTGATATCGATATGTTAGTTCCGGCGGTTGCTCCAGCGCTGGTGCTGTTTCTGTTGTCGACCGCATTATGGTATTGGCTGAACAGTCAGTTCCATCGCCTTTTCAGTGGAGACGATTCGCTGTTAGGGCGGGAAACGCGCTTGGCATGGAATCTCCTCATCCCAACTTTGACTATTTTTGTCCTTGTGGCGGCGCGCCCGTTGGAACAAACTTTCATTCGCAGTTTGACTGATAAGCGCTTCGCCAGTAGCGAAGTCCCGCAATTTGTCGGTTTGGATAATTATCTTAATCTGCTGAGTTTCCGCATCGATACCGTAACTTGTCGCAAGAGCATCACAGATGGTCCCTGCGATACACGCGCGAATGGCGCGGTCCGCTGGGAATCGATTGATCGCGAACTGCTGCGCGAAGGCTATCGTACCATTGTCAACATCCCCGTCGGTGGCGATCAATCCGCGGCGATTAGCGGCCTTGATGATGATTTCATTGAGGCGATCATCACCACAGTCATTTTCACGGTGATTTCAGTGGCTTTGGAATTGGTCATTGGTTTGTTCATGGCGATGGTGGTCAATTCGCGTTTCCGAGGCCGCGGGGCGATGCGTGCCGTGATGCTGGTGCCTTGGGCAATCCCAACTGTTATTTCCGCCCGCTTGTGGGAGCTAATGCTCAAAGACACAACCGCCGGCATATTCAACAAGATCCTGCTCGACCTGCAAATGATTGACGCGCCGCAAGCCTGGCTGTCAGACCCCTCGTTGCAGCTTCCCACAGCCATCATCGTTGATGTCTGGAAAACCGCGCCCTTCATGGCGCTGCTTTTGCTGGCCGGTTTGCAAGTCATTCCGAAGGATCTATATGAAGCGGCTGCGGTGGATGGCGCCAACCCGGTGCGTCGTTTTTTCTCAGTCACGCTGCCTTTGCTGCGCCCAGCCATCGCCATCGCGTTGATCTTCCGCACCTTGGATGCGCTGCGAGTGTTCGACTTGTTCAACGTGCTTTTTGGCCGGCAGCAGCTATCGATGGCGACCTATAATTTCGAGACCTTGGTCAGCAATCAACTGGATGGTTACGCCTCTGCAATTAGCGTGATCATCTTCATCTTGATATCTGTCTTCGCTTTCATCTACGTCCGCCTTTTGAACGTGGAGTCATAAAATGTCCACCAAAAACAGACAGAAAAGCCCGAATGGCGGCATCGCGGAAAAGCAGATTAAAGAGCTAGCGCAGCGAGTGACCCTCTATATTCTGGTGATCATTGTCGCTGTATACGCGCTATTCCCGTTTTACTGGGCTTTTGTGACTTCGTTCAAAGAAGAAGGCGAAATGTTCCGGTCGGCGACCTATCTGCCGCAGAACCCGACATTGCGTAATTATGAATACGTCTTCCGTGACAATACCTTTATCGAAGCGCTTAAGAATTCCGCACTGATCTCTAGCGCGACATCAGTCTTCGCCCTGGTCGCTGGATCTTTCGCCGCTTATGCCTTGGGGCGGCTGCGCTTCAAAGGGCGCATCGTCCTTTTATATGTCGTCCTTTCAATGACCATGTTTCCCGCTATCTCTATCCTCTCCGGTTTGTATACCATCGTGCGGGAGTTGGGGTTTTTTGGCACTGGTTTATCGCTGATTGTCACCTATCCAATATTTACTCTGCCATTCACAGTCTGGGTTTTGACGAGTTTTTTCAAGGGCTTGCCGGCCGAAATCGAGCAAGCGGCAATCGTCGATGGCGCCACCCCTTTTCAAACATTTCGTCTAATCTTGCTACCCTTGACGGCGCCAGCCTTGGTCACGACTGGTTTGCTGGCTTTTGTGCAATCCTGGAATGAATATCTTTTCGCGCTTAATTTCACCTCGACCAACCCTGCGGCGCAGACAGTCCCAGTAGCGATCGCGCAATTTTCCGGACAATTCTCTGAACAAGAACCGATCGCGGAGATTATGGCGGCTGCTATGGTGGTTACGATACCGCTGGTTGTATTGGTCCTGGTCTTCCAAAATCGGATTGTCGAAGGGCTAACGGCTGGCGCGGTAAAAGGCTAATCCTCTAGGGAAAAACTGTTTCCGCACCCCCGCTCGCCCGGGTGATGTAGAGGGTAGGCTGATGTCCAGTTGCCGCCCTATAACAGGCGCTCACCCGCTCTACAAAGGCAGCAGCAGACTCCGCATGAACCAGCGCCACTGCGCAACCGCCGAAGCCAGCGCCGGTCATGCGCGCGCCATAGCAGCCGTCGTCAGCATTGGCGCAATCAACGATGGCATCGAGCGCCGGGCTGGAGACCTCAAAATCATCCCGCAAACTGATATGACTCTCGATCATCAACTCCCCAAGAGCGATGGCATTGCCTCCGTGCATAGCGTCATAAGCGCGCAACGTCCGCTCATTCTCAGTGATAACATGACTTGCCCGTTGACGGATCAACGGAGCGAGTTGATGCGCCTGCTGATCGAAAGTTATGCGATCGACATCGCGCAAAGCCGGGACGCCGAAGTATCGTGCCGCCTCCTCGCATTGCTCGCGCCGCTCATTGTACTTGGAGTCCACCAATCCGCGGCGAGTACCGGTGTCCAAAATCACAATTACCGTGCCCTCCGGCAATGGCGCTGAATGGGTCTCTAGGCTGCGACAATCGATCAACAATGCGCGCTGCTCTAACCCCGCGGCCGAGATCATTTGATCCATGATGCCGATCTTAATACCTAGCCATTCGTTTTCGGCCGCTCTGCCCACCTTTGCCATAGCACCGGCATCCCATTCAAATCCCGACACACAATAAAATGCCCGCGCCGTCACCAACTCCAGCGCAGCCGATGATGACAAGCCAGAGCCGATGGGCACATCACCACTTAGGACACCTTCCCAACCGCGCAAAGCCATGCCCCGCTCTTGCAATGCCCAGGCAACACCGATCAGATAATCGAACCAGTTGGGCTCTTTCGAGCGGCGCAAGTCATCAAGAGCGAACTCGCGCTGGTCATCCATATCAAGCGAGATAGCGCGTACCCTTTGGTCGGCCCGCGGGCGCAGCGCTATATAGGTGGCGCGATCAATTGCCATGGGCAAGACGAACCCATCGTTATAATCAGTATGTTCGCCGATCAAATTGACACGACCCGGCGCGCGCACAATGAAAGCGGGAGGCTCGCCGAATTGCGCTTCGAATTGTCGTTTAACGAGGTCTGGAATGGACATGAATGCTCAAACAACATAGCCGATGATATAGTATAGTGTAGCGCATTTTCTGTTCCATACCTTAGCCGGAGTAACTTTGCGAAATGGTATATAGAGATTCTTCCAAGACAAACCGGAGCATCCATGTGCATTCAGCCCTATTTTCCAAACAGGAATAATTTGAAAAAAACGCCAACAGCTTACATAATAGAGATAAGCAGTCGCAGGTCGTGTCTCACGGCGTTAGGTGAACCTATCGAAAAGTGCCTCGCAGGCTGAAATAAAGATTGATAGGGAGACACTAAAATGATTCAATTCACACTCAATGGACGAAGCATCCGCTATGATGGTGATCCCGATCTTCCGCTCTTGACTTATCTGCGCGAAGACCTGGGCATCATCTCACCCAAAGATGGCTGCGCGCCACAGGCAGCATGTGGCTGTTGTGTGGTGGGTATGGACGACAAAGCCGTGCTTGCCTGCGTCACCAAGATGGAAAAGGTCGCCGGCAAATCAGTCATCACAACTGAGGGGCTGGGCGAGTATCGGCAAAGTGTTTTCGCCAATGCCTTTGTCAAAGAGGGTGGGGTTCAGTGTGGTTTCTGCATTCCTGGCATCGTCATGCAAGCCAACAATCTCATCAACCACAATCCTGAGCCCAGCCGTGCCGATATCGAAAAATGCCTCACACCACATCTATGCCGTTGCACTGGCTATAAGAAAATCGTCACCGCCATCCAGACTGCCGCCGAAGCCATTCGCAACGAAGAAGAAGTCCCCATGCCGGAAGTAGATGGCAGCATCGGCACGAGTTTGCCCAAATATCATGCGCATGACTTGGTCTTGGGGCAGCATCGCTATGTTGATGACATCCGCATCAATGGCATGAAGATCGGCGCGCTCAAATTCAGCGACCACCCGCGCGCTCATATCAAGTCGATGGATCTCAGCATGGCTGAAGCCTTGCCTGGTGTGCTGCGTATCTTCACGGCTGAAGATGTCCCGGGCGACCGTCACATCGGCTTGATCCGGCAAGATTGGCCCCTGATGATTGCAGTTGGAGAGACCACGCGCTATGTCGGTGATGTGCTGGCTTGTGTCGTCGCCGAGACCGATGCCATCGCTCGCGAAGCTGTCGGTCTGATCGAAATCGACTACGAAGTGCTCGAGCCGGTCACCGATATGCACGCCGCCATGCAAACCGATAGCCCATCCGTGCACGAAGGCGGCAACGTACTTTCACAATCGATCACCAACCGTGGCGATCTTGAAAAAGCGATGGTAGAAGCGGCATATACCGCGCACGGCGTATACGAGACACAAATGATCGAGCACGGTTTTATGGAGCCGGAAGCTTGCATCGCCTATCCCAAAGATAACGGCATCGAGGTGCTGTCGCAGGGTCAGGGTGTCTTTGAAGACCGCGTGCAAATTGCCAAATTGCTCGGCTTGCCGCAAGCCGATGTGCATGTGGTGCTGGTGCCGAATGGTGGCGGCTTTGGGGGGAAAGAAGACCTCTCGGTGCAGGGACATGCCGCGCTCGCTGCTTACTTGATGGGCGAGCCAGTCAAAGTGCGGCTCACCCGCGACGAATCGATCATCATGCACCCCAAACGCCATCCCATCTGGATGGAATACACCATCGGCTGCGATGAAAAAGGGATGCTGACTTTCTGCAAAGGGCGCTTCGTCGGCGATACTGGCGCTTACGCCTCGGTTGGCATGAAAGTGTTGGAACGCTCGGCGGGCCACGCAACCGGCGCCTATAATTTCCCGGTGACCGATATCGTCAGCACAGCGGTCTATACCAACAATCTGCCTTGTGGCGCCATGCGCGGCTTTGGTGTCAACCAGACAGCCTTCGCCCTCGAGAGTTGTATCGATGACCTTTGTGAGCAAGGCGGCTTTGACCGCTGGGAGTTCCGCTACAACAACGCCCTCGATGATGGCGATATGACCGCAACTGGGCAAGTCATCGAAGCGGGAGCCGGCGCCAAAGCTACGCTGGAAGCGGTGGAGCAAGAATTCCGCAGCGCCAAATTCGCTGGCATTGCCTGTGGTATCAAGAACACCGGCATCGGCAATGGCATGCCCGATTCTTCTCAAGTGACTGTTTCTATTGTGGCAGACCCCGCCCGCAGTAATGGCAAGCAAGCCGCCAAAGTGGTGGTTGATCATGGCTGGACGGAGATGGGGCAGGGCGTGCATACCATAGCGGTGCAGACTATGGTGACCGAAACCGGGATCGACCCCGCGCTGATCGAGATTCGCGTCGAAACGGGCTCGGAAATGGTGACCGGGATGACAACCGCCTCGCGCGCCACTTCCCTGGTTGGCAACGCCATCATTGACGCTTGTAAAGCGCTCAAATCCGATCTGGCGCAGCAGCCGCTGGCGGAGCTGATCGGCAAGAAATATGTCGGCGCCTTCACCGTCGATTGGACTACCAAGCCGGGCGCCATGGTCGAGAAAGTCTATACGCACTACTCCTACAGTTACGCGACCCAGCTTGTTATCCTGGATGAAGAAGGGCAAGTGGAAAAGATCATCGCCGCCCACGATGCTGGCAAGATCTTCAACCCCACGCTCTTCGAGGGCCAGCTCGAAGGCTCGATCCATATGGGCTTGGGCTATGCCATCAGCGAAGACTTGCCGATGGAAGATGGGCGACCGAAGAGCACCATGCTGCGCAAATGCGGCATCCTACGCGCCAAAGATATGCCGGAGATGGAAGTTATCGGCGTGGAAGTGCCCGATCCCTACGGTCCTTATGGCGCAAAAGGGGTCGGTGAAATCGGGCTGGTGCCAACTGCCGGTGCTGTCGCCAACGCCTTGTACCAGTTTGATGGTGTCCGACGTCACAAACTGCCGATGCGCCTGCCGCGCAAACGCCCCGCGCGCCGCCGTACTAATGGTAGAAACGGCGCCAACGGCAAGCGTTAAATAAAGCTCGCGAAAGAATAAAGAGGGCGGTCCCTTGGGCTGCCCTTATTGCGTCGTCATGCTACCGGCATAGACTCTCTCGGAGTTTCGCCTTTTGAATCTTGCCCAAGGCATTGCGTGGAAGCTGTTCCACGATTAGCACCCGCCGCGGCACTTTGTAAGCCGCCAGCTGTCGCCGACAGAAGTTGATGATCTCATACTCGTCAACTGTCGCGCCTGCTTTTGGGATAATCACCGCCACCACTTGCTCGCCCCATTCTTCATCCGAACAGCCGATCACCGCACAAGCATGCACTGCCTCGTGCTCCATCAGGGCCAGCTCAACTTCCGGCGGGTAGATATTCAAACCGCCGCTGATAATCAAATCCTTGGCCCGCCCCTTGAGCGTGAAATAACCATCAGTCCCGCGCATGCCCATGTCGCCAGTGCGCAGCCAGTCATCAGCGCTGAATGCATCCGCCGTCTTTTCCGGCTGCCGCCAGTAGCCCTTGCAGACATGCGCTCCTTTGATCTGCAGCTCGCCAACTTCGCCATCGGGCAGCGGCTCTTCCGTTTCGGGGTCAACAATGCGCGCCGAAACACCGGGCAGTGGCAAACCTACAGAGCCAACCCGCCGCTCTCCATGTAACGGATTCGACAGGTTCATGCCAGTCTCGGTCATGCCGTAGCGTTCTAATAAAGTAACCTTGAAAGTTTTTTGATAACCGAAGAATAGATCATCGGGCAAACGATCGGATCCAGAGGTCATCAGTCGCAGCTGGCTGAGGTCAATTTGTCGATCGCCCGCTTTCTGGTAGAGCCGCCGGTGCATGGTCGGTACCGCCATGAAAACGCTGAAGCGTCCCGACTGCAGCAAAGCCAGCACCTGCGCCGCATCAAAACTGTGGGTCAATACTGCGGTCGCGCCAGCATGCAACGCGCCATGCAACGCCACGACCAAGCCATGTACATGAAAGATCGGCAAGACATGCAGCAGCACATCATCTTCGCGCCAGCCCCAAGCTTGATGCAAAGAGGCGATATTGGCGCTCAGGTTGCCATGCGTGATTTGCGCCCCTTTGGGACGGCTGGTCGTGCCACTGGTATAGAGCATCATCGCGGTCTGCTGCGGGTCACTGGGCAGGGCATATTCGCGTTTGGCTGAACAAGCCGCGACCCGCTGCCCCCAACTCGCCGCCGGCTCAATGAAAATCGGCATTTCGAGCGATGGCAAATCGGGCAGTATCGACTCGACCGCTGTTTGCTTTTCGCGCTCCGCAAACAAGAAACGCGCCCTCGAATCTGCCAGAAAATAGCGCAGCTCTGTCATAGGATAAGCAGGGTTCAGTGGTAAGAAAATCGCACCGACTTGGACCGCCGCCAAATGCAAGTAGATAAAAGGCAGGCACTTCGGTAATTGCACCGCCAAGCGATCGCCAGGTTCTAAGCCGGCCGACAGCAAGTAGTCCGCGGTGCGGTTGACCGTATCGCGAAGCTGCCCGTAGCTGACCGATTCTCCATCGATAAACGCGATGGCTATCTTGTCTGCATGCTTATGGCTTTGCTCCACCAGGGTGTCAAGGAACATCAGCTTCCTTTCTCTGTAGGCTTTGGGCATGGCTGCTGCTATTGACCAAGCAATATAACCACGGAACGCGGGCCGGCGATAATGGCTTCTTGCTGTTCTAGGAAGACTTCTTGCCCGGGCGGATAGCTGTCGTTTGGCGGTTGGGCGTTGGTATCGACCACCAGATGCCAACGGATTTTCTGGGGCAGCCGCGGCAATTCAAATCGCGCCGGCTCCCAATGCGCGTTCATGATCACGTAGATCACATCACCTGGCAGTGTTCTGCCTGGCTTGCTTGTTCCACAAAATAGCACAGCCAGTTGTCGGCTGTCGTGAGACCAATCGGGTGCCCAAGGCTGCCTGCCATGGAAAGAAATGCTTTCAGGAACTAAGTTATCGTTGCTATCCGGGCTCGGTTGATACCCCAAGTAGGAAGAGCGGAGCAACACAGGATGCGCCTTGCGGAACTGAATTAGATCTTGCAGGAAACAAAAATGCGCGTGCCGCTGACTCAGGCGATCCCAATCAAGATAATTCAGAGGGCTATCGTGGCAATAGCTATTGTTGTTGCCGCCTTTGCTCTGCCCAGTCTCATCGCCCATCAGCAGCATAGGAACGCCATGGCTGACCAACAAAATACTGAGGAAATTTTTCATCTGCCGCTCGCGTAAAGTATTGACCGCCGGGTCATCACTTTCGCCTTCGCTACCACAATTCCAACTGAAGTTCGCATTATTTCCATCGCGATTGTCTTCGCCATTTTGCAGATTGTGTTTGTGATTATAAGAGACCAGATCGCGCAAGCTGAAACCATCATGCGCCGTCACAAAATTGACCGAAGCCCAAGGTCCCCGCTCGCCATAGATATCGGGCGAACCTTGAATGCGCGCCGCCATCGCGCCGACCATGCCACCATCACTTTTGACAAAACGCCGCAAATCATCGCGATAATGACCATTCCATTCCGCCCAGCGCCCATAAGCAGGGAAGCTGCCCACCTGATAAAGCCCGCCAGCATCCCAAGCCTCGGCGATCAGCTTGGTACGCGCCAAGATGGGATCATAAGCCAAAACCTCCAGCAAAGGCGGATTAGGATCGGGGTTGCCTTCCGGATCACGCCCCAGGCTGGAGGCAAGATCGAAACGGAAACCATCGATGTGGAACTCGCTCACCCAATAGCGCAGGCAATCCAACAGAACCACGCGCACAATCGGATGATTGCAATTGACAGTGTTGCCAGTGCCACTGAAATTGTGATATCCGCCATCCGGCTGCAGCAGATAATAGGTGCTATTATCGATACCGCGGAAAGAAATGGTCGGTCCATTTTCATTGCCTTCAGCCGTATGATTCAACACCACATCCAGCCAGACCTCGATACCTTCGCGATGGCATTCTTTGACCAAAGTTTTCAGCTCATGCGCGGGATCGCCGGAAGCGGCATAAGCGGCTTTGGGCGCGAAAAAACCGATCGGGTTATATCCCCAGTAATTCACCAGCGGCTCGCCCGTCTCCGGATTACTGCGATCGCTATCCAATTCATCAAACTCGAAGATAGGCATTAGTTCAATACAGTTGACACCGAGCTCCTTGAGATAGGGGATTTTCTCGATCACAGCGGCGTAGGTGCCGGGCGCTTTGACTTTAGCAGAACGATGCGCCGTGAAACCGCGCACATGCATCTCATAAATTATCAGCTCTTCCAAGGGGGTATTAAGCTGCTGATCGCCCTCCCAATCAAAATCTGCCAGGTATGGGCGGGCGCGATAAGGGTAGATGCCGTGCCTGTCACCCCCCTGTAGCCAGGTCTCCAAACCACCAATCGCCTTGGCATAGGGATCTAGCAAGATCCGTTGGGCATCAAACCGGTGCCTCTGAGTGGGGTCTTGTGGTCCATCCAGACGGAAGCCATACTCGATCTCGGCGGGGTCCAGGTCCATGACAGTCATGGCATAGACATCGCCGATACGGAAAGATTCCAAAAAGGGGATCTCCACCATCGGTTCCGCCGCGCCGCGTTTGAATAAGATCAAACTGCAAGAGCTGGCATAACGAGAGAATATCGAAAAATTAATGCCATCGCTGGTGACCGTGGCGCCAAATGGACGGGGAATTCCTGGTCCAAACTTGAAATCGCCAAACCTATAAATTGGGAATACTGCCATCATCAACCATTAAGAAGGAACAATAAACGATACGGCAATTATAACCATAGGATCTGCCAAATTGAGATAATTGTAAAAATAGACAAAATAAGGCATACTATGTGCGCATATCGTCTGCAGTATCTGATTGTGATCATATCGATGGCTTCGCTAGAATTTTCCAGGATCTTGCTTCTTTGAACCAAGCTACAGGATTTTCCCAATCCACATTGGCGGCGCGGCTGAACCGACTGGTAGATTTTGCGCCAGTTCTGATCGCTTTGCTGCTAGCTTTGGTCGTTTCATCGATCTTGTTGCTAGCGTTGAACGCCAGCCCTTTGAATGCCTATTCCGCTATGCTCGAAGGGGCTGTCGGCACTGAAAACGCCGCTGCCGAAACTTTGGTCAAAGCCACACCGATTCTTTTTGTCGCTATTGGCATCACAGTTGCCTTTCGCGGAGGCATGATCAATATCGGCGGGGAAGGGCAGATGATCACCGGCGCTCTGGCGGGAACCACCATTGCCCTCGTTCTGGGCGATGCGCGCGTCCCGGCCGAGCTGGCAAAAACACCTGGCGCCTTCGATCTCATCATTGTCAGTTTGTCATTGCTAGGTGGGTTCTTGGCGGGGGCGCTTTATGGCGGCTTGGCTGGTTTCCTCAAAGCATATTTCGATGTGAACGAGATCCTCAGCACCATCATGCTCAACCAAATCGCCGTGCAGCTGATGAATTACCTGCTTAATGGCATCCTGCTTGATCCAGCCACGGTTGGCGTTAACAACATTCCCAAAACAGCGCGCCTGGTCACCGCTGCCCAGTTGCCGCGTCTATCGCTGCCCTTGGGTGACCTGCACCTTTTCGCCCGGACACGCCTGCACTGGGGGCTGATCATCGCGATCGTGCTGGCAATCATCATTTATATCTTTCTCTGGCGCACCTCACTCGGCTATCGCATTCGCGCGGTGGGCGAAAATCAGCGCGCCTCCAGTTATGCCGGCATCGATGTCAAACGACAGATGATGTTTTCCATGTTCCTGGCTGGCGGGTTTGCTGGCTTGGCTGGAGTAGTGCAGGTGTTAGGCTTGCAATATCGCTTGCAGACAGATGGTTCGCCAGCCGGTTTCACCGCTAGCGCCGGCTTTAATGGTATCGTGGCGGCGCTTTTTGGCGGTTTGAACCCGCTTGGCGCCATACCGGCCTCCGCTTTCTTCGGCGGGCTTCTGGTCGGCGCGCAGAAGATGCAGCGTGAAATCGGCGTGCCAGCTTCTTTGATTACCGCTGTCAACGGCTTGATTGTGGTCTTTGTCGTCAGCAGCGAATTCTTCATCCTACAACGCAGCAAACGCCGGGTCAGCCTGCAGGAAACCCCTGCCGATCTCGGCATTGATGAACCCGCCAGTCGCTCACCACAAGGGGAGGAGGGCTGATGGACCTGCAACAGGTTTTCACCGCTAGCGTTTTCGCCTCCGCCATTCGCCTGGCAACGCCATATATTTTTGCCGCCCTGGGCGAGACCTTTGCCCAACGCAGTGGCGTGCTCAATCTGGGCGTGGATGGCATGATGTTGATGGGCGCCTTCTCTGGCTTTTACGCTGTCTATATCACCCAGCAAGCACAAACCCTGAGTGAGCCGCTTAGCCTGCTTTTTGGCGTTTTGATCGCACTTATCGTCGGCGGCTTGATGGGCTTGGCGATGGCATTCATCAGCGTCACCCTCAAAGCGAAGCAAGGCATCAGCGGCATCGGTGTTTATCTCTTTGGGCTGGGTTTGAGCGAATTGCTATTTCAGCAATGGGTTGGCACGCCAAAATCCGTTAATGGCTTCCCGCGGCTCAATTTCGGCGGTTTGTCCGAAATCCCGATTATCGGCGAGATTTTCTTTCATCATAATTTACTGGTTTACCTGGCTTTTGCTCTGGTGCCAATTTCGGCTTATATTTTGAACAAAACGACCTTCGGATTGATGATCCGCGCTGTTGGGCAAAACCCGGAAGCGGCGGACGTGATGGGGGTTAGTGTCGCGCGGGTGCGTTATGCCACCGTGACCATCGGCGGAATGCTGGCTGGCTTAGCCGGGGCATCGCTTTCGATTGCGTTGATCAACCTTTTCCAGCAGAATCTGACTGCCGGGCAAGGTTTCATTGCGGTGGCGTTGGTGTATTTTGGCGGCTGGCGTCCCTGGGCGGTGGCGGCAGGGGCTATGTTATTCAGCTTTGTCAATGCTTTACAATTACAGATCAAAGTGGTCGGCTTGGATATTCCATCGGAATTTGCGGTTATGGCGCCATATGTTATCACTATCATCGCCCTGGTTTTCGCCTCCAAGCGCCAAGAACAGCCGACCGCACTGACGAAACCCTATGAGCGTGCAGAGTAGGGGCATTGTATTTTGTTTATCACGGGCGATCTTGCCTGTCTCAAAATCAGTTACCAATTTAAAGGAGTGTAAGTAACCATGAAAAAAGCACTGTTGCTATCCCTAATCGTCGCTCTGTTCCTTGGGGCGCTTCCAGCTATGGCGCAAGATGATGTTTTTCGCGTTGCGGCCGTTGCACCCAGCGCGACCAACGATCTCGCCTTCAGCCAAAGCATGCACGATGCGCTAACAGCCATTCAAACCGAAATGGGTGAAGATGCCTTCCAGTTTGATTTCCAGGATGGCACTTTCATCGTCGATGATGCCGCCGTCGCCCTGCGGGAATGGGCAGCTTCCGGCGAATATCATCTGGTCATCGCCCACGGCTCGCAATTCGGTTCAGTGGTCGAAGAACTCGCCGCCGAGTTCCCCGAAGTTTCCTTCGCTTGGGGCAATGCCGACGAGACCTACGGCCTCGACAATGTTTATGCCTATACCGCCGTCGCCGATCAAGGTGGTTACGTCAATGGCGTTCTCGCCGCCCAGCTCAGTGAATCTGGCGTGATTGGTGTTGTTGGTCCCATCGAAGCTGGCGATGCCAAGCTCTATGTCAATGGATTTGTGGCAGGTGTCGAAGCCGCCACCCCCGATATCGAAGTCAATGTCGTCTACATCCAATCTTTCAGTGATGTCCCGCTGGCAACCGAAGCCGCTGAAACGCACATTGCCAATGGCGCGGATATTATGACCGGCACTGCCCAGATGGTCGTTGGTCCAATTGCGGTAGCGATCGAGAACGGCACGCTGTGGTTCGGCACTCAAGCCAGCCAGGATGAATTGAGCGAAGACATCGGCGTTGCCTTCCAGGTTTACAAATGGGAAGTCATCCTGATGGATATGATCGATAATATCGGTGAAGGCATACTCGGCGGCGAATCTTACACGCTAACCCTCGAAAACGAAGGTCTAGTGATGGAATATGACGTCGATAGCGAACTCAGCGAAGAGATGATGATGCTCGCCGAAGACACCATCGCCGGCATCATCTCCGGAGATATCGTCACCTTGCCCATGGAGGAAGAGGGCGACGAGGAGATGGACGACGAAGAGGAAAGCGAAGACTAAGTTTCGGTAACCTTGTGGCAGGGCAGAGCTTGTCCTGCCACAAAACTGCAAGAGAAACCGTATGAGCATGAACCTGCTGCCTACTGGGCACGAGCCAATACACCAGCTTGAAATGATTGGGATTGTCAAGCGCTTTCCCGGGGTGCTTGCCGCTGACCACATCGACTTTGATGTGAAAGAGGGCGAGGTTCATGCGCTACTCGGTGAAAACGGCGCCGGCAAATCCACGCTGATGAAAATACTTTATGGACTTTACCACGCCGATGAAGGGCAGATTCTCATCAATGGGCTCCCCAGCCCGATCAAGCACCCGCACGCCGCTATCGACCATGGCATCGGCATGATCCATCAGCATTTTATGCTGGTCCCGTCCCTGACCGTCGCCGAGAATATCGCGCTGGGCATGAAATCTTCACGGGGGTTCCGCCTCGATTTGGACGTGGTCAGCCGGCGAGCGATGGAATTATCGGAGATTTATAACCTGAAGATCGACCCGGATTTGCCGATTTGGCAACTCGCCGTTGGTGAACAGCAACGCGTCGAGATTTTGCGAGCGCTTTACAAAGGCGCCGCTTTGCTGATTCTCGATGAGCCAACTGCCGTTTTGACCCCGCAGGAAGTCGATGGTTTGTTCCGCATTCTCAATCAATTGGCGGATGAGGGACATGCCTTGGTATTCATCTCGCATAAGCTGCAAGAAGTGTTGGAAATCAGCCAACGGATCACTGTCTTGCGTGATGGGCATCGCGTCGACACTATCCCAACTAGCGAAGCCACCAAACCCAAACTGGCGGAGATGATGGTCGGGCGGCCCGTCTTGCTGGAATATCATAAAAATCCCGCGAATACACGGGGAGAGCGCCTCATTCTTGATGGTCTCAGCGCGTTGAGCAACCGCGGCACCGTCGGTTTGGATAATGTATCATTACGGCTGCACGGCGGCGAAATCGTCGGCATTGCCGGTGTTTCCGGTAATGGCCAACATGAGTTGGCGCAGTGCATCACTGGCTTGCGTCATATCACCAGCGGCAATGTGACAGTCGATGGCAAGGATATCACCAACTTGCATCCCTCAAAGTTGGAGGGAACCGGTCTGCTATCCTACATTCCCGAAGAGCGTATGATCGATGGCGTGATCAAAGAATTCACCGTTGCCGAAAATTTTGTGCTTCACGACCATGGACACAAAGAATTCACTCGCGGGGGGATTTTCATGCGATTCGGCAGAATCAAAGAGGCTTGCCAACGCGCCATTAAAGACTACGAAATCAAAACTCCCAGCAGCGATACCTTGGTCAAGAATCTCTCCGGCGGCAATATTCAAAAGCTCGTGTTGGCGCGAGAGCTATCGCGGAACCCGAGTGTGCTGATCGCTGCTCAACCAACCCGTGGCGTCGATATCGGCGCTACTGAATACATCCACCAGCGCTTGTTGGAAGAGCGTGACAAAGGTATCGCCATCCTGCTAATCAGCGAAGATCTCGACGAAATCCGCGCCCTCTCCGATCGGATTGTGGTCATGTACGAAGGGCAGATTGTGGGCGAGATGGAGAATGTTGATATCGATGTCGAGCATTTGGGGATGCTCATGATGGGAGAGACAGCGACAGCTAAGCATGATTAGCCTGCCGGCAGCAATCATTAACTCAGTCAAGAGTTGCATATTTTTTGCAAGAGCCGCTGCTCCGCTTTAGTGAAGCGCAACTCTCTGATGTAAACTCGCCAGAACCATTCTGACGTATCATCCGATACTTCCTTCCATAGCCGCTTCAGCATACACTCTCATACGATTTTTGCACTCGTTTATCTGCGCATCCGCCCAACAGTCATCGCCTCACTTGATGATTGGGATGTTTCAGAAAACTGGATTCTGGATGCGCCTGATAACTTGGAGGTCATATTCTATTTCGGTTGGGACGTCGATGCCTTTATCAAAGCAATGAAAGTCGTCATCAGTTGGTTCAGAAAAGCGACCGATGATTGCGCTTATCCTTGCTTTACTGAGGCTATCTTGATCTTGCAGGTTCATTGGCCAAGATCGAGAACAACACAATTTTAGAATATGTGAACAAACGGTCGCTTTTATACAGAACAAATAAGCTATCGTAAAAGTCAGTATTGCAATGAATGGAGTTTAGCGCCGCGGATGGCTTGTGACAGGGCGAATGCAGGCGGCGCATTCACAAACTAACTTGATGTTTAGGGAGGCAGAAGCATGTCGAGTCCGTTATTGACCCCGGGCGAGGGCGGCGGCAGGCCGGCGAAACCGGCACCGATTCGTCCGAGCTATCAGGATGATGTGGAAGCCTACGAGCGCCGGCAGGAGCAGCGGCTGGGCATTGATAGCGAGCCTCACGCGCGACCGGTGCCTGCGATAGCCACAGCGCCGGATAGAACACTCCCTATACCTACCATACAAAATATAACGTCCCGTATACCGACGCAGTCGGAGTTTCGGGCGGCTCAAGAAACCGACCTTAGCGAAGCTAAGCTGTTTGAAGTTTGCGATTATTTCTGCGAACAGAACCAAGAAGCCATGACGGCGATGATGAACCTGATAGTGGGCTTTGATCCCGATGAGGAAGAAGAAGATATAAAGCATCGCGTCAGGAATCACCTGCGGATTATGGGTTTGAATGATGCCTTTGGTCATGGAGATTGGTATACCACACCACCGGAACCGATGATGCCGCGGGCGGGGACGCAGATAACCGATAGTTACTTTGAAGGGCTAGAGACAATAGGCACAGCGGCACATGAGGTTACTGCACCGGGCAAAGAAGGTCCAGCTACTGTGGAAGCTGGGGGTTTTGAACAGCCGGAAATTAACCTCCTCACCTTATATTACCTCAATGAGAACTTTACGGATTGGCATTCAACCTGGACCAAAAAGAAGGAATTGCAAGATTTCCTGATAGGGAGGTTGCAGGGGCTCATCCCCGGATTTGATCAAACCTCAATTAGCTGGGACAACGCTAGTGTTCAAATGTCAATAGCCTTATACCGTAACCTGATTGGAGGTGAGGTCGCGGCGCTCCGGAGACAATATCGTGACAATACACCTGAACATGAGGAGATGAAAGCAGAATTTGATCGCGCAATGGAGTTGTTTTCGATGGCGGCTGCGATACCGCTTGACGACAGCGAGGCGTATGCTGCTGCATTTTCTGGGGATGTTTATATTCCGGATGCCGAGCAGGAAAGAATACATGTAGAGGATCAGTTGAGGGTGATCTATAAGTATGTCTTGGGTAAGGACTTGGATCATCTGGCAACACGCAGTACCACGGAACTGAAATACGAGCTGTATTATCTCTTAAATTACGATGTGCAGCACTTTCTCGGTCTTAATGAGAATGAGATCCTGATTCAGGATTTCATGAAAGAGTATGCCTGGGTGACAGACGATACTCCAGATGGGGTAATCGATCGCTTGCAAGGCACTTTTCACCGGCCGGATGTGCTTGGTTTTCTCTTCATTATGGGTTTGTCCATGGCATTCGAGCCGGTGGATTGGGTTTTAACAATCCATGATATTTTTATTGCCTTGTCTGAAGACGATGTGGAATCGGCTATCGGCAATGCGATACTTGGCGCCGCTCCATTAGTGTCCTCAAAATTGGATGATGTAGTCCAGCCGTTCCTCAGTCGTGCCGACAATGTCCCGCTTTTGCCTGCTCGCAGCGGTATGTACTCGAGATATCGATTGCGCGAGCTTGGCTTTTCTGATGAGCTGATCGATGCGATGATGTCTAGGGGCGCAACCAGCCCCGGAATCGGCAAAGCTCAGCATGACGCGCTAGAAAAATTGAGAGAAAAGAATAGATTGGCTCCCGGAAGCTCCGCTGGAATTATCAAACAGAATGAGAACTTTCAGCTTCTGCGCGATCAATACGGTTACAATATTATCAATGAACCCAATCAGCGTCAGTTGAAAGAAGTTGGTTTTTATGAGCGCAGAAATGCTCGCGACGAACTGATAAACAGCAAGAGGAGCAATCCCGATTATATCATCGAAGGCGAAATATTCGATTCCTATACTGTTGGTAAGCCTGAAGAAAGGATTGTGCCGGCAGAGCAAGCAATAGACAGAATATGGGATGCAATGTACGAGAAAGTGCCTAAGCAAACAAATCGGCTGGTGATTGATTTATCTTACACATCACTCACTCCCGAGCAGTTTATCGATGATCTGTCAGGCTATTATGTCAAAGGGCAGCCGTTGGAAGATCCCATGCTGGCAGCTCTGGAAGAGATCTTCTTTATAGATAATGGGGACTTCACCGGTATTTGGATCAAGCCAAGAATTTAGGAGGAGGGCGAGAATGTCATTCTGCGATGCGATTTATATCAAATCAGCAGATCAGGCGCCGATAATAACGGCACAATTTTGCCAACATACCTTCGATGATTATATCTTCAAGGTAACCGGAGATTCCTGGTATCAAGTATCCACAGTTGATCAGGGTCCTTTCTCCATTGACACAAAAACGTATAAGCCTGTGGAATTCATGAAACAGCGGGCGAGGGAGAACTATGGTTTCGTCCCCAATTTCCTTATGACGATCTTCTATAGCAAGAGCGAGGCAAAGTGGGTCAAGCACAATGGTGAGTGGGATATCCCACCATTGCGCAATGTCATTCTCAAAGGCCTGCTCGGTTTGATCAAAGCAACCGATTACAGCATTGTGTTTTTTCTCGATAACCCGGAGCGGGATGTGCTGATTCGTGATGCTGGGGAACTCAGGCTGTTGGAGGATCCCTTCTGGACGGAAGAACGCTTGCTGCTGTTCGCGGATATTTCCTACAAGCTTAGCAACAAAAAATAAGGAGGACAAGAATGTCATACAACGATGCGATTCGCATTAGATCAACAGATCAGGCGCCGATAATAGCGGCAAAATTTTGCCAGCATATCTTCGATGTTTATGCGATCGAGGTAACCGGAGGTTTCCGGCATCAACAGTCCACCGTCGATCAGGGTCCTTTCTCCATTGATACATTTCCATATAACCCTGTGGAATTCATGAAACAGCGGGCGAGGGAGAACTATGGTTTTGTCCCCAATTTCCTTATGACGATCTTCTATAGCAAGAGCGAGGCAAAGTGGGTCAAGCACAATGGTGAGTGGGATATCCCACCATTGCGCAATGTCATTCTCAAAGGCCTGCTCGGTTTGATCAAAGCAACCGATTACAGCATTGTGTTTCATCTCGATAACCCGCGGCGGGAAGTGCTGATTCGTGATGCTGGGGAACTCAGGCTGTTGGAGGATCCCTTCTGGACGGAGGAACGCTTGCTGCTATTCGCGGATATTTCGCACACATTTACAAGTCAATATACATAAAGAGGAGGAGCAATATGGCAACAACGTGGACAATCGCAATTGATTGGGACCGAGACGGGAAGTTCAGCGGGCATGACATTGTCACTGAGCGCACTGTCTGGGTCAACTGGTTCTTGGGTTTTCGTGAGCCCTACAAGGACATCGCTGACAATTCAGTGCTAGGTTTGGTATTGGACAATCGCGACCGGCGCTTTTCACCGGAGATCGAAGAGGCGGGGAATCCGCTAGCGGGTAAGATCCAGCCTTTGCGTCCGGTCCGTATAACGTCCAACGACGGGACGACGACACGCATTCACTGGACAGGTTGGATCGAATCGGTGCATCCAGCTGTCAACAAATATGGGGAGCGCTTGGTCAAGGTCTTATGTACGGGAGCGATGCAATTCCTTAAAGCCACCGAGACCAAGATTGAGTTGCAAGAGAACCAGCGCAGCGACCAGATCATCGATGCGCTGATCAAGGAAGTCATCTTCCCGCCGGCGCTGAGCGATGCCTGGGTACTCGGCGATGAGAACTTCAGCCGCCTGGGCGTTTCCACCGCTCTCGCCGATCTGGCAGCCTACAGCGATTTCGAAGAGGGTGTGCTGACGCTGAACATGGCGGGTGACAACTGGGTGCGCCAGGGCGGTTATTCCGACCAGAGCAAGGATACCTTCGATGTCTACCGCGGCATCCGCGACATTACGGCGGCGGAGCGGGGCAAGTTCTTCTTCGACCGCGAGGGCAAGGCGGTCTTCTGGAATCGGCATCACATCTTAGACGTAGACACTTTGGACGCCAGCTTCGATGACGCCATGACTGACATGAAATACAGCTTCGCCAGCCTGGAGCAGACCAAGAACGAGATCATCATCACTTGTCATCCGCGCAGCATTGCTGATAGCCCGACGACTTTGTGGGAGCTGAAGAATGCGGTAATTCGGGTGGCGCCAGGCGAAACCCGCGAGGTCTACGTCAAGTACAAGGACGAGAAGGGCAAACGCATTGGCGGCAAGGATGTCACGGTTGAAGATGTGGAATATCTATGGGGCAGCTGCGCGGTCGGGGTGGAGGCGAAGGCGAATGGCGCGAATCTGATCTTCAAGAACGAGAGCGAGCGAACCGAAGCCATCATCGAGAAATGCGTTGTGAAGGGGCGCAAAATCGTTGATGAGGGACAGATGGATGCGCGGGGTGTTGATCGGGAAAGCATCACCTTCTTTGGTCGGCGGACGATGAATATCAACCTGCCTTCGATAGATGATTTGGATCAGGCGCGGTACATTGCCGACTTTGAGCGCAACCGGCGGAAACGTCCCTTTGGTTTGGCGCAGACGATCACCCTACAGAGCCACGCCGAGAGTGGCGGCGCGCGCCATGCCGATCAGCTGGGTTTGACGATTGGCAGTTTGGTGCGGATTGAGGAGACACAGACCGGTCATGAGGGGACATATTTCCTCATCGGCGAGGCGCATGAATTGGCTCGCGGCGGCAAGCATTGGAGAACTACCTGGTATCTGGAGCCACAGGTTGAGGTTTTGCCGTGGAAGCTGGGAGATACTGCTCGTAGTAAAGTGGGTATGAGCGCCTATCTGGGGTATTAGAGTTGGAATCAGTGAGATGAGGCGGCATGTGACAGGGATCTCCTCATCTCATTGCTTCAGCGCTCTCCACCTCAAGTAGCAAAGAGATTCTTTGCGATCTTGAGACGCATAAGGCACATGAAGTACCCTCGGATTCCGCTGGTTTCGGCCTTCGATTAGATATACCATTGTAAGATAACCCTATAGAAGTTGGGATATATGTGTTTAAAAGAGATCACCACAACTTGTGAATTAGCTTGTGACATTTATCATAACGATTTCGCAGAAAATAACAGGCTCTTTGGTAAAGGCGCGGGGATGCTGAAAACAAAATCTGATTCTTCTCCAATATAAGCTGCGGCTTATCGTTTGGCTTGATCCACCTGCTGGCAATCATCGACTCAATCAAGCGATCCATGTTTTTCGCAGCCCGGCGTCGATTTACCCAATTTAGCTTTTCGCTCATACGTAGTCGCATAAAATGGGCTAAAGTTTCTTCGGGGGCCTCGCCCCAAAGCCAAATCAAACTTCGAGCCCTTACATCCTGTGATCTCCGAAGTATTTCCTCGGTAGGATCAAAACTGATTTGCTCTCCATGGCGGCGATACAATAGAAGTCTGTCTGGCAAGTTGGCGAACCTTGTGTGGGAAATCATCCGCGAGAATAGCTCCATATCGCCGTAAGCATAGTACGACGGATCATAGCCACCCATTTCCAGCAGCTTGTCGCGCCTGTACATGAATGAGGGATAGATCGGGTGCCTACCGACGAACCAATGAAACAAAATTTGATAATGTTTTTGCGGGGTATCCATGTGATAAAGTTGTTTGCGGCCATCTTCTGTCACAGCAGTCCCGCTAGTACCGATAGCATCGATAGATGGATTTTGTTCCAAGAATTTGACTTGTTTGTGCAAGCGTTTAGGCAAGCTAATATCATCGGAATCCATCAGGGTGATGTAATCGCCGCGCGCTGACTCGAGTGCGGTATTTCGAGCAAAGGAAACACCTCTGTTTTGGTCTAGCCGAATAAACCGAATTCGGTGATCTTGACTCGCCTTATCTCGGATAATTGCTGTTGAATCATCTTGGGAGCCATCATCAACAATCAATAACTCGAAGTTGGTGTAGGTTTGCGCCAAAATACTATCAATTGCCTGAGCCACAAAACGCTCACGATTAAAGACGGGCATTATCACCGAAACTCGGGACAAATATACATACCTCACACATTCTGATTAGGAAAGCTGATTACTTAATGTAGTTTGGTGCCGCACAGTTACTGAAGTTATTATAACATAGGAGTATATAGCTTGATGACTCAAACAGCCAGCACTTATTTTCTTTAGATGAGATTAATGCTCATTGCGGCTAGGTTAGGTACTTGCTATGTTGCACCTCGCCTAGTTCCCAAGTGTGGAAGGTAACTACTCGGTAAGCTGCCAGCTGGCAGGCAGATAAATGATGCCACGATGCTCCAACTGCTCGATGACCTCGCTGTTACCATGTACATTGAAAGTGAAGGCATAGGAGACGGAATCGATCACGGGACCAGCGATTTCCCGCGCTACGATATCGAGCCAATATTGACCCGGCAGCAGATTTATATTGTCGATTTGGCATTCCAGCATGCTGTCGCGCTCCAGAGCGAGCGACCCGCGTGACGAGACTGGCACATCGACAAAGCAGACGACGGTACCAGCTGGGTCAACGATGCGGAGAGAGAAACGATAATTTGCGGTCGCCTCCTGGACATGTATAGGAATACGGAAGCGTACAGAATCGCCGGTGGAGAAACTACTAATCTCCTTGTCGGTCTGGGCATCTTGCATTGTGATACCGGTGATGCGGAAAGCGCCGGTGCCTTCGCGTAGATCAGCAGCAAGCAGGTCTTTATTGGCGATGGTGGTCGACTTGTCCATCGATTGCTGAAAATAAGCGGTCAGGATATCGTTGGGCGAGCCGGCTGCTGTAATGCACCCTCCCTGCAGGTAAATGGCGCGATCACAAAGGCGTTCGACCGAATAGGGATTATGTGTCACAAAGATGATGGTAACGCCGCTGTTGGATAGCTCGTCCATACGGTTAAGGCATTTTTTCTGAAAATTAACATCCCCTACCGATAGCACTTCATCGATCAGCAAGATATCGGCATCAACATTGACCGCCACGCTAAATCCCAAGCGTGCCTGCATACCGGAAGAATATTGCCAGACTGGTTTGTCCAGCCACTCGCCCAATTCGGCAAAGTCTTCGATTTCTGGAATCTTGGCGTCCATCTGTCGAGGGGTGAAACCCATAATAGCGCCGAGCAGTTTGATGTTTTCACGCCCGGTCAGATCGCGGTGAATACCAGCGGCTAGTTCGATCATTGGAAAAAGGCGACCCCGGACGTTCAAGCTACCATATGTCGCAGGGCTGACACCGGCGATCAACTTGAGCAAAGTGCTCTTACCTGCCCCATTCTTGCCGACGATGCCCAGGGATTCGCCTTGCTTGACATCAAAGGAGATATCTCGCAATACCCAGGGACCATAACCGGTGCGGTCGATTCTGCCTTGACTGCGTAACCGGTCAAATTGGCGCTTTAAATATGGGCGCAAGGGCAAGCCATAGCGTTTCCAGACGTCACGCGCTTCTATTGCCAGCTCGGTATTCATAGGTTCTTTGGTAGCTCTTGGCGATGGCTAAAGAACATCGGCGAAATATCGTGACATGATATGGAAAAGTGGATAGGCAATCAGTAGACCCATGCATGTTATCACAAAGCTGGCAAAAAGCAGGTTGCCATCTGGTGCTTGGCCAAATACCAGAACCCTACGAAAACCGTCAATGATGCCCACGGCTGGGTTGAGCGTATGCACAAGTTGTAGATTGTCTTCCAGTGTATTAGCGGAATAGATGACTGGCGTGAGAAATAACCAAACTTGCATAATATATTGTATGCCATGCAGCAAGTCTCGCTTGTAGATGGTGAAAGCGCAGATGCCTATACCAACGGTCCAACCCATAAAGCTAACCAAAAATACCAACACGGGCAACCAGAGCCAGGCTGAGGAAATGTGTATGCCATAGAGATATAAGACCACCACAAGTACGATAGAAGACATGACAAAGTCGAAGAAGGCTGTTAGCAGGACTACCAACGGGAACACCTGGCGAGGCACAGGCATTTTCTGTAGCAGCGTACCGTTTGCGAGTACGCCATGAGGTATGCGAACAACGGAACTTTGAAAATAGGTCCAGGGCACGGTGGCGGCGAAGACAAAGACCACCGGTGCTGCGCCGTTTGTCTCGATCTCCGCGAAGCGGTGCAGGAAACTGAATATCACAGTCGATAGCAGCGCCGGGATGATCGCCCACAATGGACCCAGAACAGTGCGGCGATAGCGCGCGCGAATATCTCGACTGACTAATGAGAATAGTAAATTCCAATAGCTGAGCCATTTCTCGGTGTTGTTCTGGGCTGGATTATTATTCGACCACTGGCTCATAGGGTTCGGTTGCTTCCTATGCAAGTTGTCCAAGGCTTTTGGCATATTTCAAGTGAATACATGCCATTCGACCTATTGTATCAAACTTTGTTGCTCGGCATGAACGCACGATAAGAGTTTCTCCATTTGCGCCAGCGCCTTTTCTCGCGCAGCGGTTGCCCCATAGAGCGCCGGTCCATAAAACAAGCTGATGACAGGGTCGCGATAAAATGGAAACATCAGCTGGAAGGTCGCTGCTAGGAAATGCCGCTTTTCGGAATTTCGATAGAGCCTGACAATCGGATTGCTTAGCGCCCTGCGCGAAATCACGCCACCGACGGCGAAAGGTACTATTGCCAACCCGGGCACATGGCAGGCAAACAGATCGATACTCCCTGACCATTCTGCCAGCGTTTCCAGCGCGCTATCCAGATACAAGCCAGGATCAGCTTCAATTTCTCCACAGGGAAACAGCAGCAGAGAACCGCCCGCTTTCAGATGCTGCAGGGAAGCGCGCAACGATGCCAAGGGTTTGTGTTTGTCAACAACGATGACATGTTCGCGCATAGCTGGCAACCCAGGCAGAATGCCAAAATTATGGGCAAGGACAAGCGTATCCCGTCGTGATGAGGACATGAGCAAGGCATGCGCATCGCCCAAACCCGCGTGGTTGCCAATGAAGAGCACAGGTCCTTCAGCGGGAACATTAGCCGCATTGTGGATATGGATATCGCGGGTGGCGATTTCGACTAACCATTGGCTGGCACCCTTGAGATGCTTGTCGCGCCTGATGATGCCTTCCATCTTGTTGCCGAGGCGTGTTAGCTCCAATACGAATGGCAGGCAAACGATATGTAAGAGGCTATTGATCAGCGAGTTGCTGAAGCAAAAGGCTTCCACTACGGAAATGGATATCGCCCGGTAGAGTTGCCAGCGAGGCTGTTTGAAAAAGCGGAGCACCTTGGACATGTTTAATTGGACAACAACACCAATAAAATGGGATCATCTCAGAGGCTAATTCTAAGATAGAAGATTCGCGGGGAAAAATATAGGGCGAAGGGCTTGTTTGATTGTCCAGTGTCAGACATCCCAAGGCACTGCGAATCCCCTGCCAGCATAGGCCACCTCAAGTGCTGCTGAACTTGGAATTCATCTCCTTCATCTATTTAGGTGACCAGTCTAGTGCAGTCGTTACGCAATCCAAGTTTGTCAGTTGTTGTATTGTTGTTCCACCTCGCTTTATCTTGACTAGCTGGCCATTATGAGCGCGAGATGAAAATGCAATCCACTCGCTGTCCGGCGACCATGCAACTCCTGCGGAATTTACGTCCTTGCTAATCTCTACAACCCTACCTGTGGTAGCGTTTACTAGATACAAGTTGTTTTGCCAGAAGTAACGGCGGAAACTTTTGTCATCGCTTATCTGCACCCATTCCCCATTCTCCTGAAATTCATCTTTTCCGCCGATTATTGCAATCCACTTACCATTTGGAGACCATTTTGCTGATAAAACCCTCATCGTCAGTGCAAACTCTCTAACCAGAGTTGCCACATTAAATACATGCAGCCTCCCAGCATGTTCATAATAGAGAAACCCTTCATCATTTGTTGCCCAATGCTGGTGCCGAGACCCCGTTACTCTACTTATGCTCATGGAGCTGACCCACAATGCTAAGCCAGCATGATCTCGATGCAGACTATAGTTAAGTGAGGGATTTTCAGTGGGATTGGGGACAATTGAAAGCAGAACCCCGTTAGGCGAGACAACATATAAATCGTTATCAAGTTGTTTTATCAGTTCGGATTTGCCGCTGTCTACTGCTATGCGATAAATTCCTCTCTGTCGTTCAAGGTGGATATAAGACGCGTGAAAGAAAATAGATGCCCCATCATGTGACCATTGGGGATTCCGATCACTTTGTTTAATAGGGGTAAAACGCCGCGAAACTGCTCCATCGAAGCGGATTCGATTTATGGTAGAATAAACACCGGAATTCCACAGCCCCTCAACAGACCGGTACCCTGCGTTCTTAATCTCCAATGCAATCCAAATGCCATCTGGTGACCAAATAAGCGAGCGATAGTGTTCAAAATTGCTCTTCTTAATGAGCCGCAAATGACTTCCATCTGGATAAATTGTGTAGAGATTTGAGTTGCCCCAAGGATGCTCGCAAGCAAATGCAAGCATATCGGTTTCTTTGTCTGTTGGGATAAAAAAATGGACGATCCGCTCTACGAACCTATCCACCTCACCTGAATGTCTAGCGATCAGCAACTGTGAGAGTGTCAAATATAACGGTAAAAGAATGAAGCAAGTTAGCTTTAATAGCCTGAAACCACCGTACCACTTTGGATGTGGAAAATCCTGGTTATTTTTCATCGTCATACCTACCTGATTATCAGCGCAAATAGGCATTAAAGTCGTCATCGTTAAATAGCGCGATGTCATCCCAAGCAATGAATTCAACTTGATCATTGAACATCCCGAAAGTCTCATTATTCACAGTTATAGCATTGATAAACCACACAGTTTGACGCCCGTGGTTTATCGCAGCTGCTACTGTGTCACTACTATGGGTGCGTAGTGTATGGGACTCCACAATTCCCTGATTCCACCAGGTAGACATATTGAACATACTAGGCGGCAAATCTTGTCGGTGCAACCTTTCCACGCCTCGGTAGAAATTTATCGCCACAAGTTTGATAGTGTTCTCATTGTTGGAAAGGAATAGTTTGCGATTTCTACTGTCATTCCAATGAAAACTATTCCACTCTTCTCTCAGGAGATTTAATTCTTCCAATTGCTCGGTATCAAACTGGTTGTCTAAGATTGTATTATAGCGATCCTCTGTCATGGGTAGAATAATCAGCTTCTTACCGATGCATTTCGCGCACGACGCTCGGTCTCAAGTTAGCTGGTCCCACTGAAGGATCTACAAAGGGTAAGTGAGAACTAAACAGCATGGCTATATCACCAAGTTTATCTTTCATCCAACCCAATCCAAAACCGGCGGGACTGCTTGTCCGTACGAAACGCGACTCTTGATGCAAGTTAGCGATTATCCAAAGAGCCACTTCAAAATCTGACATGCCGGATGCGGGATGATTCCATCGTGCCGCTTCCTCTTTTATTATGGGTGATAGCTCCACAAAGATATTGTAATCAACCCATTCTCTCGGATCGGCGGCCCACATATCCTCCCATCTTGATAGACTCTCCTCGCTGAAGTTATGTTTTAGGGATTTTTCGTGTTCTAAATCGAAGCGAAACGAATCGAGAGATTGTTCGTCAGTCAAGCCGACAGTTGTAAGTCTTTTGTCTTTGGAGTCGCTTGGATTCTCCTGCACCACCATTTCCACCGGCGGCAAATCCGCACCCGCCAGCCGCTCATCCCAATCTGAATCCCGTACAGTATTAAGGACTCCAACAGCCAACACATCCGATTCATCATCCCAGCCCCATTCCGCGAACTGCGACAGAAAATGCCCCATGTAGGTCTCCGAGGGCAAACCCTCCCACTTCATACGAATCAGCACACCCCGCGCCAAGGTATCAGTCTCAACGCTCAAGAGATGGTCAACGTGTATTTCTTGTCCTGCCGTTAGGGGAGTGGTGCCATACCTCTCCGATTCGCCACTGTCGGGCTCGTTTTGAGGCGGTGCGAGAGTAGGAATATTTGTGCTTGTCGCTGTAGTCGCGGCAGGCTCTGGTCGCGCTTGAGGCTCGCTATCGATGTTCAAGCGCTGTTGCTGCCGGCGCTCGTAGGCTTCCACATCATCCTGATAGCTCGGACGAATTGGTGCGGGTTTTGCCGGCTTGCCGCCACTTCTCCTGGGGTAAATAATGGACTCGACATACTTCTTCCTCCCTAAACATCATGCTGGTTTGCGAATGGATCTAAGAGGAGAAGTTGCGCAGCCTGCCCTGTCACAAGCCATCCGCAGCGCTAGACTCCAATCATTGCAATACTGACTTTATAATAGCTTATTTGTTCTGTATAAAAGCGACCGTTTGTTCACGTCCCCTAAGGAATAACGCAAAAGCCCACCAAAGTTGTATATGACACAGCCAGCATCGCTACTACAGCAAGGGGCAGTGCCTTATTCTTCATTTGGTCCATACTGATTGAGATTATGCAGATCGCGAGCGACCGAATCGAGCAGCGTAGCCATTCCGACAAGCCAATCAAATCTCCCGGTATGCGCTACTCATCCTTCCCACACTTTTCTAAACTCCAAACCGGTCAAATTATTGTCTTCTACCAGTTGCTTGAACTCTCCAGTCACAAAAGTCTCGACACTGTTGGACATTGGAAGTTTGAATATCGGGACACCGTCAAGGCAATCCGGCTTGAACTCATACTTGACTATGTAGCGTATACTCCGGGTGCGATCAAAGTAATCAAACTGCGATCGATCCAAATCCAGGCAATCCAATATCCTCAGACAATTGATCGCGAAATACTCCTTGCCAATCAATGTCCGCAAAGTCTTGATCGAATAAAAGGAGCCATCAGCAACAGGGGCCTGAAAAATGAGTGGCAAGAACTCGACATGATCTTCAAGCAGCTCGCGGATTACTTTCCTCGCTGCTATATCGCAGACAAGACTTACACCCCAATACGGAAAGTTCGCTAAGCCTCTCTCCTCCCAAAAATCAAGAGGGTGATACCAAACCTCAAGCGGCACCCATGTTTCAAGTTGGGATTTACCCTCCGTTAGCCGGAGTGAGGAGAAGGATCTCTTACTACGTTTGGCTAGATAATTGAACTTTGTCACATTGCTACTTACCAACCATACTGTTGTCATTGGCTTACCTCCTCAATTTTGCTTAGGAACTCGTTAAATTTGCTCGCGAGCAATTCTGGATTACCCGCATACTGATTGAGATTATGCAGATCACGAGCGGCCGAATCAAGAAAGCCAACCAGCTCATCTTTATCGTGAAATTTCCGAACCGCTTTATTGATGGCTGTAACATATCTCGTCGAACCAGTCTTACCGTGCACGCTTCTTTGCAAGCCAACGCCATTGTGAGCTGAATTGACAGATATGCCAAGACTTTCCATATGGTCCCTCGCCGCTTGAGCCGTAGAATCACCAGAGGGCACAATGTGGTGAGCGTCTTGTCCCGGCTTCGGCGCGCGCCATTCCCATCGATATCGATCATGCTTGACCGCCCAATTGAATTGCGCGCGAAGCCTTTTCGAATTGCTGCTGGTCGCTTTGCCTTTTGCTATCTGCACAAGTTCGCTGGGAGTTAAATTCTCAAACTTCTTGTTTTTCTGAAGTTTGTCAAAGATCTCATCAGCGATTGCGAGATTGAAATTATTGAATCTACCGGCAAAAATCCCCGCAGCTGTTACAAATTCGTCGCCAGCTTGCCATGCTTTACCAGCGATATCAGTCCCATATCTAATGAGATCATCGGCTGACCCCGGGACAAATGGAAGAAGCCCTAAAATCGCATTCCCAAGCGCCGCTCCTAGGTCTCCTTCTTCAATCGCCTCAATGACATCTATAGCGGTCAAAACCCAATCCAAAGGCTCAAAGAACAAGGAACCTATGAACAAGAAAAGTGTCAAGTCAGGGGGCGGCTGATGCGTGCCCGTCAGGGTTTTGGGTTCTTCGCTAACGAAGGCAAAAGGGTTAGCGATCCTGCCCCAGTCAACGGCGGCTAATTCATCGGGGTATTGGGGGGAGTCTTGAAAGCTTAAGGACTTTATCTCTTCGATGGCGTCGAAGAGCATGTTCGCCATCACCACCGGGTCATCAAGCCTGTCCCAGCCCGCTGGCAGTTCCCTGCTTAATCTGACATATACATCCTCGACTCGATGGCGCAAATAAAAGAGTGCATCCGCTTCGGAATCCCAGCTATAGGCTTCAAGCAGCGCATCAAGATCTTCAAGCGGCGTCTTAGCCGCCTTTTCAATTAAGCCTTCGACAAAGCCGAGTTCACCTGCTACAGCGGCGCGCTCCTCCCCCATGTAGTGGTGATCGTAGGGAATCGAATACATCTCCATAGCGAGCTTGAGCGCGGAATAGTAAAATGCGATTAGTTCTTGAGTGTTGAAATCATCCCAGCCGATTTCGGGGTCATCGAACTCAGGGACGAGTTGCCCCAATCGACTTTGGAAAAAAGCCTGTAACTCCTCGCGCGTCCGCAGATTGATGTCCGGGAATTCCTCTTGCAAGAATTTCACTGTACGTTTATTAAGCGCTGACGGATCTGGTAGGAACTCCGCAAAAGGGTCTGTCGCGACAATCATTCCCGCATTGCCGGCTAATCTGGGCGAGAAAACTGAATTTAACGGTATCGAGTAAGCCTCGGCCGGCGTGATGTAATCATTCAGTCCGAGCAGACGGAGATGCTTGTTGACTCTTTCGCGAACCGTCCGTTCCTCGTCATCCGGGTCAAAGCCTTCCAAGATATTCATGACCCCAGCGAAGACCGCTTCGTCTGCCTCACATATGTATTCACAGTATTTCAGCACGTCAGCTTCGGTAATATCGCGCTTGTTAGCAACATCCGGCATAATTACTATGCTGGTTTGCCCTGCCGGCGCCTGGATTGAAGAAAGCGGATCATAAGGTCTTGGCACCGGTTCCGGCCCTCGAATAGAAGACAGTGGATCGTAGGGTCTTGGATTCTGGGTTGTTGTCTGAATTGGAGATGGTTCCGGCACCCGAATAGAAGACAGCGGATCATAAGCTGTTGGCACCGGCTCAGGGTATGGTAAATATGATTGCGATTCTTCAGATTCTGGTTTTGCCGGCTTGCCGCCACCCTCGCCTGGGGTCAATAATGGAGTTGACATGTCTCTGCCTCCCTAAACATCAAGCTGGTTTGTGAATGGATCTAAGAGGAGAAGTTGCGCAGCCTGCCCTGTCACAAGCCGCTGCGCACTCTCTCTAGCTGACTAAAGTTTCAACTGCCCGGGCTAGACCGTGCCCCAAGCCGGTGCAGTGCCAGTCGCCGGCTGCAAGGTCGCTGTGAACATCACCGCGCCACCGGTCGTGATCTGCGGGCGGTAACTCGAGACTAAAAATTCCCCGCTATACTTGGGATCGTCAGTGGTCGGCGCTGCATTCTTGCCCACCCGCACCTCCAGCGAAACCTGTTTCCCAGCGGCGAATGCCCCTTGGATAACGGTGTGAGTACCACTGGGGCTGTCAGTCGTGAGATATCCCTCGATCGTCACCGGCGCTCGCAACTGACCATTGATATACTGATGCGCCTGATCGCCGAAGCCGGTCACATCGAACTGGTCATAAGACTGCCCCAGGTCAATGCTGCGGATATCGCCATTTGCGAAGCTGCGTAACGTACCGCCGCTGTCGTCCATTTTTACGATGACATGATCGCCTGATAGAGCCATTTGCTTTTCTCCTTCTGTCTGTGTTTTGGTTTTCGTACTACCTGCGAATCAGTGAAATAGCGATGCGGATACGCTCCTGCGTCGTCGGATCAGCTGTCGCATTCCAACGCGCATAACGCGGAATCGCTCCGTCGATCGCAACCAGCTCCGAACCCAGCACAGCCCCATCCAGCGCGAAGGTCGCCAAGACGCTCTCCTCGCCGCTGAAAGCGCCGTTAGCCGAGCCCTCAATCGTAATGGCATAGGTATCGCTGGCCGCGGCCGCTAATACATGCAAACAAGCCAAGCCCCCGCCATTGCTAGTACCGCCATTGTCCACCACTGTCCCGGAAGCCGTCCCGAGCACATCAAGCGGCTGTGCCAGCGCGATCCCCCAACCACCATCCTCACCCCGATTAGCAAAGCCGGCCAGGAAGGGGATCATCTGGTTGACTTGGGGCAAGGTGTCATAACGCCCCTGTCGCGCCAGCAGGCTGAAAACCGGATCGCCAACTGTCGGTGCCGCGTTCGCGCCCAGATAGAGCGAGAACAACCCGTCCACAGCCGCCCCCTGCAAGACCGGATGCGAGCCCGCCGCTCCACTATTCATGAAGCCAGCGTGCTGCAGCGTCATCCTCCGTTGCCCAGCTATGAACTTACGCACCTCGTCCCCAAATGCAGTGACATCATAGTGATCCCGGCTGTCATCGATGCTGACCCGATTGCTGTCGCCGGTGAGCTCATAGCCGCCCACCAGCACCTGTAAATGATCGCCTGCAAGTTTCGGCATCATCTCCTCCTAGAGTTGCTGGTAGCGGTTGACATAACCGTGCAGGACGATGACATCAGCCACAGCGGCGAAAGCGCGCACAATTGTGCCGTTTTGCAGGACGTTGCCCGGGATCACCTCAGTAAAACCGCTCTCTGCCGGTATCGTGACCTCGATGTGATCATCCGGGCTGCTCGTCCCGCCCCATTCAACCGTCAGCTTGACCGCCGAACCAGATGTATTCACCGCTTGGATGAAGATCTCATCCCACTCATTGGCAGCCACACTGCCAAGTGCGGTGTGAATCAAGCTGCCGGGACTGCTAGTCGCCAACACCTTGATGCCGCGCCCATCGCTGCTGCCGCTCAGCTTGCGCTTCTGATAATCGCGGTAATCCCGCATATCATTAGGCATATCCCTTCTCCTTTCCCATTAGCGAACTCTAGGCTGGCTTAAATCTCCCGCACCCAGAAGTGTGCGCCAGACTTTAGTCTCATCCCCTTGTTATGTTGTCCCGTCCACTGCATTTTGAAGGTGTGAGATCCCGCGCTCAAACCCGTAATCAGGCGGGTGAAGCTGACAGGACTGCGGCCCGAACCAAGAGCGGCGGATATACCTCCATCTTGCCGCTCGCCATCGACGGTAATAGCGAAGGTAACGGTGAGAGTGCTATTACCGGCACGATGCGCCGCACCATGGAAATGTACCAAGATATCTCCTCCATTGGTGGTGATCGTGAGGCTCAGGTTGTCGCTATCGATATCGACATAGCTATTCGAGTGCTTTTCATAATCCGTCAGCGTTGTGTAGCTTGCTGACGGCAGAGCTGCCAAAGCCGCCAGGTTCTCGCCAATCGCATTCATGTCACTGGCGGAAACCAGCTCCCCAGTCGCCCAGTCGGTCTTCGGGGTTGTCCAACTCATCGTATGCTCTCCTTCGTTGAATTTGTCTCGCTTCTTCGCGTATAATGAAACGGCCTTGCTGAACATCAGCAGGTTTGTGAATGTGTCGTGTGGACTTTGCCCTGTCACAAGCCAGTCCGCACGGCACCCTCTTGTAGCGAGCTTCCGTGGTTCGCTCGCCGGATATCCTTCATTCGTGCTCCTTTCTCCGTCTCGGTTTGACAGCTCACCTGTAGACTAGCACATACGTTCTGCATATGTGCGACTAAATATTCACATATTGGGAATTTCAACAGATTTCTTGCGTTAACCCTAGCAATTGCCGCTGTGCCCGTTGCGGAGCCACCGTCAAAAGGCATGCTCTAAGTTCGACGCTGCGCCACAATCCACTCACAGTAGCGGAGCACAGGTCTTACTGACAATTTGAAAAGGGCTGCGAGGTCGTCAGCAGCTGGGGATGAGCAGGCTGGCAGGCATCCGTGAAGACGCTGCACCATTCGTCCTAGTCCAAATCATCCATAGACCCTCGAATGATAGGACCATCATTTCATTGAGCTATCGTAGCGAAGAATACACCGCATCGTTAATATGAGGTATCACTGCACTGTAAGCAAGCTAATTGTACTAAAGGGGGATCTCACGGAAGAATTATCAAGTGTGCAAGCCAAATAGACCAGCCGCTTTGGTCCTGCTCTGCGCCCAAACCTCCAGCTCGGCAATGCCATCGATCCCTTGGCGATAAACCGGATGCGCGCTATCTAAAGGCAATTCAACGACTCGCCCGGTCACGCCGGATACATAAGCGCCGAGAGCAATTTCAAGCGCGCGTTTGCCAGCAGCCGCAGGGGCAATCGGCTCGCGGTCGTCGCGGATAGCATCGCGGAAGTCCGCCCAGAGTTCGGTGAAAGAACGCGCGACATTATCGGCATGTTGCTCCAGATTAGCTATCGCATGGTCGCTGCGCTGCCAGTCCTTATTGACACTGTATAGCTCCACCGCCTGGTTAAATCCGCCACTTTGATATCCCTTGTAGCGCATGCGAATCTGCCCATCACTGGCGCTGATATCGACCCCACCAACACCCTCGCCCCAAGCCATATGTATGGCGGCATAGGCACTGGGAAAAGCAATCTGCAACAGCGCCAGGTCTTCAATCAGAGGTTGGCGGTGGCTGTATTCTGGCGCATCGATGAATGCCATCACTTGCTGCGCCGGTGCGCCGACCAACCATTCAGCCAGATAGACAGCGTGAATCATATCCATCAGGACACCGCCTCCCGCTGCCATGGTATGGCGCCAATCCGCCTGATACTCCGCCGCGCCAGGGTAATCAATGACACCGAGGAAATGTAAGGTGGCGACCCGAAGATCCCCGACCACACCATCATTCAGCAATCGCTTGATTTGGCGATATTCGGGCAGAAAGTGATAATTATGCACCATCGCCATTTTCAAGCCAGCAGCCTCAGCAGCATTAATCAGTTCAGCAGCAATAGCAGGTACATTGCTGATCGGCTTTTCGCTGAGCACATGCTTGCCAGCGGCGAAGGCATCCAGCACAATCTGCGGGCGGAAACGCTGTGGCACGGCAACCACCACCGCATCAATCGCATCAATCGCGAGCAGACTGCGATAATCCGCATGCAATTGTTGGTCTTTCAGATTGAACCAGGCTTTGCCGATCTCCCGGCGCTCGGGAGTAATATCAGCCAAGGCAACCAACTCCACATCCTCGAGAGCCATCAGTGCCGGGCGATGCCCGTATTGGACAACGTTGCCACAACCGATCAACCCGACTCTGAGCACATCTGACATTGATCGCCTCTCAATGATAATAGCTTTCGCGTTCTTTGTTGGCTTCGTATTCTTCGCGCGCCGCTTGCACCCTTTCGCTCTGCGATACCTCAGCCACCGGCACATCCCACCAGGCTCCATAGCCCGGTACACGCTGCCGCCGATCGACCTCGGTGACGATGCAGACCGGACGATCGCTGATGGTCTTGGCTTCTTCCATGGCGCGGGAGAATTGTTCGCGATTGCTGGCGCGGATGACATAGGCTCCCAAGCTTTCGCAATTGGCCGCGAAATCAATGGGCAGCGTTTCACCATCAAGCTGCCCCGAGTCGGTGCGATAGCGATACTTGGTGCCGAAGCCATCGCTGCCGACGCTCTTCGATAGCGCGCCAATGCTGGCATGCCCATGATTGTCCAGCACGACGATGTTGACCTTGATACCCTCCTGCACCATTGTCACGATCTCGGTGTGCATCATCAAAAAAGAGCCATCGCCAACCATCACCCAGACCTCGCGCTCAGGGTCAGCCATTTTGACGCCCATGCCACCGGCGATCTCATAACCCATGGTCGAATACCCATATTCGAGGTGATAGCCCTTGTGATTCCGAGTGCGCCAGAGCTTGTGCAAATCGCCAGGCATGCTGCCAGCCGCGCAAAGAACAGTATCTCCAGCCGCCGACAGCGTGTTGACCATGCCGATCACCTCGCCCTGGCTCAGCATTGGCTCGTGTTCCAAGTTGTAGATCCGATGGACTTCGGCATCCCAGGCTTGGTTATAGACACGGGCGCGCTCTTGGTAGGCGGAGCTGGTCATATAGCCGCTCAGTTCAATCAAAAGTTCTTCCAGCGTGACCAGAGCATCGCCAACAAGCGGCAAAGCATTGTGCTTATAGGCATCGAACTCGGCGACATTGATATTGATAAAACGCACATCCTCATTGGAGAAGGCAGTCTTGGAAGCGCTAGTGAAATCACTGTAACGAGTGCCGATACCGATGACGAGATCAGCCTCGCGCGTTAAGATATTGGCGCCTTCACTGCCAGTTACACCAACAGCGCCAAGGTTGAGGGGATTGTCATAACGCAGCGCGCCTTTGCCCGCCTGTGTTTCTGCAACAGGTATGTTGGTGAGGCTCACCAGCAACTCCAATAACTGGTATGCCTCGCTATAATGAACGCCACCGCCAGCGATGATAATTGGCTGTTTGCTCGCGCGGATCCATTCAGCGGATCGCTTCACCGCTACACTATCGGACCGATTGCGCGGTATCTCCCAAACGCGCTTCTCGAACATCGTAGCGGGATAATCATAAGCCTCAGCCTGTACATCCTGTGGCAGCGCCAGGGTAACCGCCCCGGTATCGGCTGGAGAGGTAAGCACACGCATCGCTTCTGGCAGCGCTGTAATCAATTGTTCCGGACGATAGATACGATCCCAATAACGCGAGACTGGCTTGAAGCAATCGTTGACGCTGATGTCCTGGGTATGTTCATTTTCCAATTGTTGCAAGACGGGCGCTTGAATCCGCTCAGCAAAGATATCCCCCGGCAATAGCAAAACCGGGATGCGATTCACCGTCGCCACAGCCGCGCCAGTGACCATATTGGTGGCACCCGGTCCAATCGAGGAAGCGCAGGCAAAAGTCGCCAAGCGATTTTTATGCTTGGCATAAGCGACGGCAGCGAGGACCTGGGCTTGCTCATTGCGGCTCTGATAATAGCGCAACTCGGGCGCGTATTGTTCCAGCGCCTGCCCAACACCGGCGACGTTGCCGTGGCCGAAGATGCCCCACATACCGGCGAAGAAGGGATTTTCGTTGCCATCGCGGGCGACGTATTGCCGAGACAAGTATTTGACCAGTGCCTGCGCCATGGTGAGACGGATATTCTTTTTTGTCATGGTCCTGGCTCCTTGAACGCCGCCACAAAACTGGTTACGGCGGTATGCTACCTAGCTTACAAATTAGTATTTTTGGCTCTACTCTACTTAACCTTCCATGCCGTGATGCACAATCGGCAGGCGCGGATCTTTGAAAGTCCAGGTATTCTTCACCCACTGATACGCCGGGTCATCGCTGTTCGCCAGCGACTGCGCACTGCCCGCCAGAAAATTCAGATAATACGTCGTGTAACCGTGCGCGCTAACCACAGGGTGATAACCCTCCGGCACCAGCACAATATCATGCTGTTGCGCCATCATTAGGCTGTCAATACGGCGATCGTCAGTGTAAACCCGCTGATAAGCATAACCGCCTGGATGATCAATCTTATAAAAGTAGATCTCTTCCAAGTCAGCTTCTAGCAGATTGCCTCCCCCGTCTTCGACATGCACATCATGTTTATGAGGCGGATAGCTCGACCAATTGCCCGAAGGCGTATAGACCTCGACAGCAACGATGCGATGGCAATTGAAACCAGGCGGCAGAATACCATTGATCTGTCGCGAGGCATTTCCACCACCGCGCAACTCGATCGCGCTCATCGAAGGCGTCACCAGTTGCGTGGGAAAATCTTGATCTGTCGGCACCCAACAGGAAGCAAATTCCAGCACATCACTGCGCGCGGTGATCTCGAACTGCTTACGGCGCGACAGGTACAAAGCATAGGGCATGCCGCTGAAGACATCAGGTCGCCGTCCCACATTCTTGAACTCGCCATCCGAAGTGACAATATCGCAGACGCCACCCAGGATCACTGTGGCATTTTCATGTTCGCGCGTCTCAACACTGAATCGCTCGCCACGGCGCAAACGCATGGCAGCCATATTGAGGTAATCCAAACCAGCTTGACCAGCGCTGACTTCAGCAAATATCCCCGATTCACCACTGTCTTTCGATTTCACCAGCATCGTTTCTGCGGTGTATTCCATTTTCACTGTCCCCTTTACAACCGCCTTGTCACGTCTAGCTTTCGCTCTGCAGTCGCGCGATATATCGCTTCAGGTCCTCCACATGGTCAGCATAATGGACGAAGGTATTGGCTGCGATAAAATGACGTAGCGGTTTACCAAAGATCTGACAAACTTTAGTATTGTTGATTTGGCAATCGCTGAGTTGCCGCAAGAGCGATTCTACCTGCGCCCAGCTCGTCTCAAACTCACCGAGCACCCTGGCCAGCGACAGATCTCGGTTCTCCGCGAAGGCAGTGGCATTTGCATCTTTTATCGTGCCGCTGAACTCAATTGGCTCGCCAGCAAGCGCGCGCGGCACCAGGTCAGTCATGGCGGTTTCCCACCAGCTGATATGGGCGATCATATCTTTGACCGACCAATCCATTTGTGGACCCGGCCTTCTTGTGATGTCAGCTTCGCTCAGTCCATCCCATAGTCTGGCAAGCTCCTCACGCGCGCTGCGAGAGCGATCCAGCAAATCCTCAACCGTCATATATTCGATCGTTGTGCCCTGTGGTTCTGCATCATCACCTTGGCTCATATATCCCAATCTCCATGAATTCCGCTCAACAGCAAATGCAGCGCTTTAATCCAGCCCGCCATATGCTTGCGCGAATGCCTCAACTTCTGCCATGGTCGGCATAAAATTGGCACAACCGTGCTCAGTGACGACAATAGCGCCACAGGCATTGCCCAATCGCGCCGCTTTGTACCAACCCCAATCATTGACCAGCCCATAGATAAACCCGCCGCCGAAGGCATCCCCCGCTCCCAAGATATTGGTCACTTCCACCGGGAACCCAGGAGCATCGATCACTTCACCATCTTTGAGATGGATGCGGGCGCCTTGTGCACCGACCTTTTCGACCACAGCTTGTGGACCCAGGCTGAGCATGAATTCGATACCGCTGCGCGTGTCCCCCAAAACTTTAGCGTCAGAAACTTGCGAATGCGTCAGGATCATCTGCGAGGTATCGCTCAACATCGCCGCGTTGATCTCGTCTTCGGTGCCGATCACCACATCAACCAGGCGCAATATACTGCGGACCACCACAGCGAAAGCGCGCACATCATGCCATTGATCGGGGCGAAAATCGACATCAAAGACTACGGTAGCGCCCGCCTCCCGCGCGAGCTCGGCCGCCAACATAGTGGCACTTCGGCTCGGCTCTAGGCTGAGGTTGGTGCCAGCGAATTGGAAGACCCGGCAATCGCCAATTGGCGCCGCCAAAACATCATCAATGTTCAAGTTGATATCGGCACAATTATCGCGATAGTAAACCAGCGGAAATTTGTCAGGTGGCTCGATGCCCAGCACAACCGCTGATGTACGATGCGCCGGCTTGCGGGGGATGAAGCTTGTGTCGACCCCCTCATTATTGAGGAAATGCAAAATAAAATCGCCAACGGGATCAGCGCCGACCGCCGTGAGCAAAGCCGTCTTCAGCCCCAGCCGCTTGCCGCCCACGCTGATATTGGTTGGCGAGCCGCCAATATAAGCTGCATAACTATTGATCTCGACGAAGGGCGTACCAACATCTTTGGAGTACAAATCAATTGAACTGCGGCCCATGTGCAGGGAGTCGTAAGTCTTGCTCATGCGCCCTCCGCAACAATTTCGTCCAACCGCACCGGGCGATTCTCCGCCATCGAACGCATCCCCGCCATCGCCATCAGCACCGGCACGCGCCCATCGTTACCGACCACCGGCACTGGCTTATTCTCTGAAATAGCATCGATAAAAGCGATCATCTCCGCCGCATAACTATCAACATAACGCTCCATGAAAAAGTTTAGCGGCAAGTCCCGCCGTACACTCTTCTCATCGCTAATCGTGACGGCATTAGCATGCCAATTGCCGCTGGTCGCCGCGCCCTTGCTCCCAAAGACTTCGACTCGCTGATCATAACCATAAACCGCTTGTCGGCTGTTCTCGATACTGCCAATGACACCATTTTCGAAGCGCAGCATGACTTTTGCCGTATCAATGTCGCCCGCTTCCCCAATGGCGGGGTCCACTTTGACATCGCCGATGGCATAGATCTCCTCGACTTCGCCCAGCAAAAAGCGACACATATCAAAATCATGAATCATCATATCCATCATCAAGCCACCAGAGACCTCGATGTAGGAGATGGGAGGTGGCGCCGGATCACGACTGATGATCATCATGGTATGCGGTTCGCCTATTTCACCGCTTTCGATCGCCCGTTTCAGGCGCACATGATTGTTGTCGAAGCGGCGGTTGAAGCCAATCTGCAATTGCACGCCTTGCTGCGCAACTACTTCCAGCGCAGCATCAATATCAGCCAAGTCATGCGCGATCGGCTTTTCGCAGAAGATCTGCTTGCCAGCCTTCGCCGCCTCGATGATGAAGCGGGTGTGTGTGTCGGTAGAAGAGCAAATGACAACAGCATCAATCTCATTACTGCGGATCAATTCTGATGGGTCTGCGCTATAATCGCCGATGCCATATTCCGCCGCCGCTGCTTGGGCGGATTCCTCTACTACATCGGCGATCGCCAGCACTTTTGCCCCCGCAACACGCGTCGTCAAAGTATCGGCATGAACTCGCCCAATACGACCAGCGCCGATTATGCCCAATTTTATCGTCATTATTCCCCCAAAGACTCGTATCAATCACAGTCAAATAAATACCAGACACGCTTTCAAACCGCCTTTCTTGCCACCCCGACCGCGCCTGCGCAGTGATGATATGCTATCCATACTTTAGTAGATGATATATCATTCTCGAACAATTGAGTACGTCATAATATCGATGGTTGCATGAGCAGCAACGCAAATGATGAGAGGATTTTCAACTTTGATTAGTTTACTACTCTGGTGATTACGATGTCATTCTTCAGTTCTCAGCGAGAGCGTCGACTCTGGGCAGCGCTTTTCATCGTTTTGGCAGCAATTTACGCCACCCTAGGGCATGCCCCTGAAATAGCCAAGATCCTGCGCGAGCGTAATGCCCTGACCGCTACCATAGTTCTCCTATCTCTTGTGACGCTAGTAGTGATCTCCGTCTTATTCATTCGCAAACAACCGGGGCGCCTCGAGATTGCGCTAGTGGCCGGCATTCTGATTGTATATCTGATGGCATGGCTCAGAATCGGCGTTGGGACGCCAGAGGAACGCACTCACCTGTTTGAATATAGCTTGGTAGCCGCATTGGTTCACGAGGCGCTGCTGGAGCGGCGAGAAAATGGCCGCCGCGTTCCTACACCCGCTATCCTCGCCTTGACTATTTGCTTCATTTTAGGCTGGCTGGATGAGGCTATACAATCACTCTTGCCCAACCGCGTCTATGACCCTGTCGATGTATACTTCAACACGCTCGCCGCCACAATGATAATCAGCTTAAGATGGATATTGGCTTTCGCAAGACGCTGGCTACGAGCCCGATTTTGAGCCCAACCCCGGATGATAATACGCCGCCAATAAACCCAGCGCGCCCGCTAACAGCATAATGCCCGGTGCCAATATAGGGCTCGCGCCGAACAAAGCAGGGATGATTACCTCGGCAGCTTCCGCAGTTTGGTTGATCTCCAGTTCAAATTCGAAATTGTGGGTGAAATGCAGAAAGACACCCAAGGCACTACCGGCAGCCATGAGCACCATGACAATGCGAAACACCAGAAGCGACTGACGCTGGGGGCGAAACCAGACTGCCCCCGTCGCCAGCAACCCGAGCGCGCTCAAGACAAACGGCACAAATTGCGATACCTCACCTGTATGCTCGGCGAATATGAGTTCCAGAATCGTCCCAGCACAGATACAAGCGACGAATAACAAGAGAATGCGCAGTAGCCGTTTCATTAGCAATTCCTCCTTCATAAGCCCCTCTCGAGATAATGCGCGGCGTATTCTACCTGTCCAGCCGACAAGAATTCCCCAAGCGCCACCAGAAAACCGTCAGTCGACTCGAAGGGGCGCTGCGCCATGACCGCAGCAGCCACAGTCTCGTCAACTCCCGGGATCTGTTCTAAAGTTGGCGCGTCCGCCGCATTGACATCAATTGGCACAAAAACATAAGCTTCGTAGGCGCTCTCCTGTTCCTCGCTGACGTACTTGCCTATCTCACGGCGAAACTGCTGAATGCTGATATAGGGGCTGTACTCCTCGAATTCACGCACCATACGATTGCCCACATTTGGAATCGTCAGGAATTCTTCACTGGTTCCCGTATTCAGATTGATGAGCGTGAATTCAGGCAGCAGTAGGGGCAAGACCAGCCCGTCATCAGCCGCGGTGCTGACAAGATTGTTGTCATAATCCGCCACAGTCACCAGCGGGTAATAAGGACCCTCTTGCTGTCTCGCTGTTGGCGTAAATTCATCAGCCTCCGCCCCATTCAAATCCAACACGATATTGCCGGTTGCCACTAGCAACTCTTCAGCCTCAATATCGTCAGCGCTGCTCTTTTCGAGCTGGAGTACCTGCGTTTCATGGGCTTCGGCATTGGCAGAAAAGTATAATTGCGAAGTCAGCAATTCTTCATCATCCCGCTTGACCTTGAAATGGATATGTCGTGGACGGGGATGGTAGGGGGCCGGCACAATTGTCAAAAAAGCATAATAGCCATCTTCATCGGTGGCCGCCGAGCCAAAATATTGAAATGTTTCCAGCAACTCATCAGCGCTAGAATCATTAGGATGATTGTAATTCCCGTTAGCATCGGCATGCCAGATTTCGACCAGCGCTTCTGGCAAGGTTTCGCCTAGGCTATCAGTGACCTGACCTTGCAGCAGAATAGTCTCCCCTGCAGTGATCTCTTCCCCTGCCATGCTTGTTACGGCGACAGCAAAGACCAGCCATACGGTTAGAATGCAGCGTCTCATTTTGTTCAAAATAAATTATACTCCTCGTGATTAAGCCTAATATCTATTATAAGCTACCAGTTGGCGACTTTCGTGGCAGAATGTAAACTGTTTGTAAACTATATAATCCTATGCGACGCCTGTCAGATAAATATCCTGGGAGCGCCAGCATGACAAACAACGCAGACTGTCCCTTCTCCCAATTTGCCAACGCCTTCGACCCACTCGATCTCAGCGATCCGTATCCAATACTGGCGCTAGCGAGGGAGAGCCAGCCAATCTTTTATAGCCCAGCCATTGATTATTGGGTCATAACGCGCTATCAAGACATCAAAGCGATCTTCCGCGATCATGAGACCTACACCGCCGCCAACACCATCACGCCCATTGTGCCCTTCTCCGACGCTGTGAAGGCGATGCTCGAAACTGGAGACTACAGCCCCGAGCCAGTGCTCTCCAACAATGTGCCACCCAGCCACACGCGCATCCGCACCCTGGTCAATCGCTTGTTCACACCACGACGCATGAACAGCTTCGCGCCGGCTATCCGTGCAATTGCCGGACGCGAAGTGCGTCGCATCCAAGAGCGAGCGCCAATCGATATCGTCGCTGAATTGACCTATGAATATCCGGCTTATGTATTGTTCCACGTCTTGGGTGTGCCGGATGCCGATGTGCCACAGGTGAAAGCCTGGGCTGGCAACCGTATTAAACTGTATTATGGTCGCCCCAGCTCCGCCGAACAGATTGACATGACCAAGGATTTGCTACCATTCTGGCGCTATGTGGTGGACTTGGTGCGAGCAAAGTTGGACAACCCGGCCGACGATCTGACCAGCGATCTGATCCGCATGCGCGATGGCGATGACAATGTGCTCACCCTCAACGAAATTGCCAGCTGCATGATCACTTTGCTAGTGGCTGGACATGAAACCACCACCGCGCAGATCAACAACGCCCTGCTGCACCTCTTGTCACAACGGCAACATTGGCGAGAACTCTGCAATGATCCCGCGCGAATAGCGCCTGCCCTGGAAGAGATGATGCGTTACGATCCCTCGGTCTGTGCCTGGCGACGGCTGGCGGTTAAAACGAGCAAGATCGATGGCATCGAGATTCCGGCCGGGTCAAACTTGCTGCTGATGCTCAACTCCGCCAATCGTGATGCAGCTGTTTTCCCACAGCCCGATCATATCTATTTCAATCGCAACAATCTCAAAGATCACCTCGCTTTCGGCTACGGCATCCATTATTGCGTCGGCGCGCCACTGGCTCGTTTGGAAATGCGCATCTTGCTGGAAACACTGACAGGCGCCCTGCCAAACATGCGACTGGTTCCCGAGCAAGAGATCACATACACGCGCAATATCTCTTTTCGGGGTCCAGTGCAGCTGTACGTCACCTGGTGATCCGGGATCGAAGTCGAAGTCTTCGCTATGCAATTGAGCATAATTGAGCACTGTTCCACAGCGGAAACTCAAACTGTATAATGGTGTTAGTCTGATGTAAACGATGCGAAAGATACTTCATGACAGCAGCCTTATTCACCGAGTTTGAACCAGCCACAACCGAACAGTGGATCGAAGCTGTGCGGGAGTCGCTGCGGGATCGCCCGCTCGAGAGTCTCACCAAGAGCAACTACGAAGATATCCCAATTCATCCCTGGCACGGGGCGGATGACCTGACAAACATAGCGCATCAACACAGCTTGCCCGGGCAATTCCCTTTCCTGCGCGGGACAACTGCGGCGGGTTACCGGGCAGCGCCTTGGCTGATCACGCAAGCCATCGAAATCGATGATCTCAACGCCTTCAACAATGCCTTGCAAGAGGGGCTGGCGAACGGACAAACCGCAATCACTCTAACTGACTGTCCGCAAATAAACGATGTGGAGGAGCTGCAGCGGACATTCGCCGAAATAGACCTCAGTCGCTTCCCGCTATACTGGAGCTCCCAAGGGAGTGCAGCGGGATTTTATCAACTGCTGTGTGAGACGCTGACAGCCGATCAACTGAAAAACCTGCACGGCTGTATCGGGCTAGACCCACTAGGTAGCTTGGCGCAAACGGGCGAAATGCCAGCCGCTGCTTTCGAAAGCATGGCAAGGCATGTCCGCCAGCTGACTATGACATCGCCGCAGCTCGGTAGCATTGCTATAAGTACGGGGACTTATCATGATGCCGGCGCCAACGCGGTGCAAGAGCTGGCACTGGCTTTAGCAACCGCCGTGACTTATCTGCGCGAACTGGGCGAAAGAGGCCTCGATCTCGAAACAGTCGCCCGCAAACTGCACGTATTTCTCAACATTGGCGAGAACTTCTTCATAGAACTGGCGAAGTTCCGCGCCATCAAATCGCTATGGGCGCAGATCATGCACGCATTTGACCTCAGCCCCGCCGCTCAAAAAGTGCAGCTGCATGCCTGTAGCGGCACGCGCAACAAAACCTCCGCTGATGTCCATACCAATCTATTACGCCTAACGACGGAGGCGCTATCCGCCGCCCTCGGTGGTGTCCATAGTATCCACCTCGCACCTTTTGATACGCCACTTGGTACTATTGATGACTCCTCGCGCCGGCTCGCCCGCAACATCCAATTGATACTACAAGAAGAATTGCAACTGACCAAACTGATCGACCCGGCTGGCGGCGCCTGGCATATAGAAAAACTGACCGATCAATTAGCGCGAGCTGCTTGGGCGCTATTTCAAACGATTGAAGCCCACGGTGGCACGCTCGAATCTTTACAATCGGGGTGGATTCAAACCGAGATTGAAACAGTGGCGGCACAACGACAACTGAATCGAGAGTCGCAAGAAACGCTGGGAGGCGACACATGAGCAAGTCGCCCGATTTCAGCAAGATCCCTTACGACAGCAATACCGCGTCGGCCGATCTCAACTCCTGGAACGCTGCCATCGAGGCGCAGACAGGCACTCGCGCTGGCGAGCATATCTGGCGCACGCTGGAGCAGATCGATATCAAGGCGCTCTACACCGCGGCCGACATCGAAGACATCGAGCACTTGGGTTTTGTCGCTGGTATACCACCCTACTTGCGCGGACCTTATCCCGCCATGTATGCCCTGCGCCCCTGGACCATTCGCCAATATGCCGGCTATTCTACCGCCGAAGAGAGCAACACCTTTTACCACCGCAATCTCGCTGCCGGGCAAAAAGGCCTGTCAGTGGCTTTTGATCTAGCGACCCACCGCGGCTACGATTCTGATCATCCACGGGTTTTTGCTGATGTCGGCAAAGCTGGGGTGGCGATCGACAGCATCCTCGATATGAAAAATCTTTTTGATGGTATCCCGCTGGACAAGATGTCAGTCTCGATGACGATGAACGGCGCCGTCCTGCCCGTGCTAGCCTTTTACATCGTCGCCGCCGAAGAGCAAGGCGTCGCGCCCGCCCAACTCACTGGCACCATTCAAAACGACATCCTCAAAGAATATATGGTGCGCAATACCTATATCTACCCGCCGGCACAATCAATGAAGATCATCGCCGATATCTTCGCTTACACCGCCGAGAAAATGCCTAAATTCAACAGCATCAGCATCAGCGGCTACCATATCCAAGAAGCCGGCGCCACCGCCGATATCGAGCTGGCATATACCTTGGCGGACGGCTTGCAATACCTGCGCACAGGCTTGGAAGCGGGCTTGCAGATTGATGCCTTCGCGCCACGGCTTTCATTCTTTTGGGGCATTGGCATGAATTATTTCATGGAGATCGCCAAGATGCGGGCGGCACGCTTGCTGTGGGCGAAGCTGGTCAAACAATTCGCCCCACAAAATCCAAAGTCGATGGCATTGCGCGCCCACTGCCAGACATCCGGCTGGAGCTTGCAGCAACAAGACCCCTTCAATAATGTGGCACGAACCTGCATCGAAGCGATGGCGGCAGCGCTGGGCGGGACGCAGTCTCTGCACACCAACGCGCTGGATGAAGCGATCGCCCTGCCTAGCGAATTCAGCGCCCGTATCGCCCTCAATACGCAACTTTTCCTGCAGCAGGAAACGGGCATCACTGATGTGGTCGACCCCTGGGGCGGATCATATTTGCTGGAAAGTTTGACCAGGGATTTAGTTCAGCGCGCCTGGTCACACATACAAGAGATCGAAGAGCTGGGAGGTATGGCGAAGGCGCTGGAAACTGGCTTGCCCAAGAGGCGCATCGAAGAAGCTGCCGCCCGCCGTCAAGCACAGATCGACAGCGGCGCCAGCACCATCATCGGCGTCAACAAATATCCCCCGCAACAAGAAACGCCAATAGCATATCTCGAAGTCGACAACGAGACAGTGCGAGAGGCACAGATCGAGCGTTTGCGGCAGCTGCGCGAGCAACGCGATGAGCTTGCGGCTCAGGCAGCGCTCGAAGCATTAACAAATTGCGCTGCCACCGGGGAAGGCAATCTGCTGGCATTGGCGGTTGAGGCCGCGCGAGCTCGAGCCACCAACGGCGAAATTTCTCTGGCGCTGGAAAAGGTCTGGCAGCGACACCAAGAGGCCACCCGCTCAATAACAGGAGTCTACACTGCCGAATTCGGTGGTGGTCAAGAAGTAACGGCGGTCCGACGGATGACCGACGATTTCGCCATCCGCCAAGGCCGTCGCCCGCGTATCATGGTGGCGAAGATGGGGCAAGACGGGCATGATCGTGGCGCCAAAGTGATCGCCACTGCCTTCGCTGATATGGGTTTTGATGTGGACATCGCGCCCCTGTTTCAAACGCCAGCCGAAGTGGCGAAACAGGCGGTGGAGAACGATGTGCATGTGCTGGGCATCAGCTCGCTAGCCGGTGGACACAAAACGCTGCTGCCACAGTTAGCCGAGGAACTGAAACAACAAGGGCGCGCCGATATGATGGTGGTCATCGGCGGGGTTATACCGGCGCAAGACCATCAGTTTCTCTATCAACAGGGCGCTTCAGCGATATTCGGTCCCGGCACAGTCATCCCGCTGGCGGCGCAAAAAGTGTTGGCAGAGCTAAATCGCCGGCTCAATACAAGCCAGTGAGCACTGCGCTCGACTCTGTAGAAAGGATCTCAGCGCAGGTCCATCGCCTTCCCTGCGCGACTCACCGCCGAATCGCCTTCGTCCATCGACATCAAGACCGTAGTCTTGCCCCCGGATAAATAACCCGAAGAATTCATCGCCAGCACATATGCTGCCATACTCTCATTATCCGGCATCTCGACCACAGCAATAATGTCGTACTCGCCAAATGCGTACCAGGATTGCAAGACCTTGCCGCCATATTCCGCCGCTACCTTGTCATCCAAGTGCTTGAACGGGGCGATGTGCTCGCCCATCTGCCGTTCCCATGCTCTAGCGGTAAAGGCGAATTGCCATAAATAAAGTGCCATACTATTGTCCTTTCACAAATAATCGAGCGACCAGACACAAGCTTGACGAATATCACGCTCGTGACATTTTCAGTCTATACGGTATGATCAACGAAAGCAATGGACTAACGGCTGCGCGATGACCGAGGACAGTCAAAAACTCGAGATAGATCTGCAAGATCAGCTGGCTCGTGTGCTGCAAGGTGACCGCGCCGCGCTCGCCCGTGCCATCACATTGATAGAAAGCAATGCCCCACAACACCACGAGACCGCACAAAACCTCTTGAAAGGTTTACTGCCACACAGCGGTAAATCCATCCGCATCGGCATCACCGGCGTACCTGGGGCTGGCAAGAGCACTTTCATCGACACGCTCGGCTGCACACTCACCGCGCGTGGGCACAAAGTCGCCGTCTTGGCGATCGACCCCAGCAGCACACTAACCGGCGGCAGCATCCTGGGCGACAAGACCCGCATGGAAGCCTTGTCGCGGGATGAAAATGCCTTCATCCGCCCCACCCCGACCAGCGGCACACTGGGCGGGGTAGCCGGCAAAACGCGGGAAGCGATCTTGCTCTGCGAGGCCGCGGGCTACGATGTGATCTTGGTCGAAACAGTTGGCACCGGGCAGAGCGAAATCACCCTGCGTTCGATGGTGGATTTCTTTTTGCTGCTCTTGATCACAGGCGCCGGCGATGAATTGCAAGGCATCAAAAAAGGTGTGATCGAAATGGCCGATGCCCTGGTCATTAACAAAGCCGATGGCGACAACCTAGCAGCAGCAAAAGCGGCGCGCACACAATTCAATCGCGCCTTGCACTTTGTAGCGCGAGCCACCGAAGGCTGGCAGACCCCCGCCCTGACCGCTTCCAGCTTAACCGGAGCTGGCATCGAAGCGGTTTGGGACATGATCCAAGAATTTCAGGGGCAGACTAAAGCAAGTGGCGTTTTTGAAAGTCGACGGCGGTCGCAGCTGCGGGACTGGCTACACGCTACGCTCGAGGCAGAGCTACGGAGTTATTTATACGGACACGAGGCAATACAAGCGGAGCTTCCGCAGATAGAGGCGGCGGTGATGGATGGCGACCTGCCAGCCGCGGCAGCAGCGCAACAGCTCTTAAAATTGATTCTGCCTAAAAAAGGCGGATAGCACTAGAAGCATTGATGGGGAATTATCACTGCGGGCGGGGATGCTAACGGCGGTCGACCCAACTAGGCGTTTCGCCCCTGGTTGCTCAAGACGACACTTAGCCCTCGCCGTCTCCAACCCTGTTTATATCTAAAATCTCTGCCAGTTCTTCAGTAGACACTTCACCATCTGACAATGCGGTACGCGCCCTTTCGCCAATGCCGTATAGTTGGGACTCTACGTTATCAAGACGAATTTCAACATGATCAAGGCGAGTTTCGATATTTCCAATACGCTCGGACAATCTTTCCTCACTACGGATAATCTGGGCTGTAAGATCACTTCTCAGGTTATCGAACTGTTGGAGAAACACGCCGAGAAAAGTAACTAGCAATATGCCTATGGTTACCAGCAACATCCCTATTGAGATTATTGTCCCTAGATTTTTCTTAATGCTATCCATGATTTCCAGTCTTCTCATCACTGACAGACCCTGCCCTGATAGTAGGCTCGAGTTTCTTTATAATTACCAATTTTTTCTCACAAATACACCCGATGCTTATCCCGCAAGATATCGATCGTTCGCTGCATTTCCGCTGTTTTCCGCTCTGACGACCAGCCAAAACTAACGGCGCAAATATCTGCCAGCTCCTGCAGCAAGTCATTGGTCAAGTGCCCCAGCATCGCTATCAACGACCGGCGCAACAACAGATCATCCAGCCGCTCAACCTTTTCCCGCTCAAGGATGAATTGCACCTCCCGCCGGCTATAACGAGGATAATGCTCCAAGGGCTCATCGTTCTCCCGCGCGATATAATCGGCGAAGTATTCAGCGCGGGTGCCATAACGGTCGAACAATTCTTGCAATCGCGCCCCAAGCAATTCACTGCGCACTTGTAGTTTCCGCAACCAAATGTCGCGAGCGTCATCGCTGCGCGGGTAAGCGCGCCCACCACCGATAGCTACATGCTCAGTGCTGGTAGATCGAGAACGCCCCAAGTCATTCAGCACCAGATCAACAGTATCCTCGGCAAAAGCGCGAAACGTGGTCCACTTGCCGCCAACCAGCGAGTGGATCGGGTAGGCGCGTCCCTTCCCAGGCGGGCTGCTGCGAATGCTGTGGTCACGGCTGATCTGGCTCGTAGTGCCTCCTTCGCTGTATGGCAGCGGCCTCACTGCCGAGAAGGTGAAGACAATCTGTGAGCGATCCAATCGAATAGTCGGGAAGACCTTGTTCACTATTTCCAGCAGGTAATCAATTTCACCTTCGCTGATCACCGCCTCATCAGGATCATCGATACGGATATCAGTCGTGCCAATCAGCACGCGTTCAAAAAATGGCAAGATCAGCACGATGCGACCATCGTCATTTTCGAAGAAAATCTCGCTACCATTTATAGCTTCCAGTAATTCGGGCTGATCAAGAATCAGGTGAGAACCTTTGGTACCACCGATATAACGCTGATCACCCTGTCCCAAATCATTGTTGACAAAGTCGATCCAAGGACCAGCCGCGTTCACCACCACCCTTGGTTTGACGCTGAATTCTTTGCCGCTGAGTTCGTCGCGCAAGGTCACCCTGTCCTCATCGCCTTTGATAGCACTGACGTAGTTGAGTCCATGACAATGCGGGTTACCCGTTTCGGCATCCAATACCATCTCCAGGCAGATACGCTCGGGATAAGGCATCCAGGCATCGTAGTAACTGGCCGCGCAAACGATGGCGGGGTTCAAGCGCGGATACTCGCCCAAAGCCTCCCGACGCAAGCGAAATTCATGCTTCGGTAAGGTGCGTTGCCCGCGCACAAGAAAATCATAGAACGTCAAGCCGATTTTGATGACGAGAGCGCCACGTTCTCCTGGGCGATCAAGCAGATTGAAAAACTTCAATGGCGCATTGAACATCCCGGAAAACCAGCGAAATATCGGAATCGTAGTGCGCAATGCTTTGGCATAGTGCGGCGCGTTTTGCAGCAAGCGATCCCGTTCGTGCAGCGCTTCGTTGACCAGGCGAAATTCCCCATTTTCCAGGTAGCGGATGCCGCCATGCAACATATGGGAGGATCCAGCGCTGGTGCCGCTGCCAAAATCTCCGCGTTCAACCAGCAGAGCATCAACACCCTGCAAGGCAAGATCGCGAAAGACACCGATGCCATTTACGCCCCCGCCGATAATCAGAACCGAGACTTCAGGCTGCTCTTTAATCGATTGTAGTATTCCCTGTCGATTCATGACTGGCGCAGTTCTCGCACAGCGCGTATCAGGCTCCTGCCTGTCATCTCCGGCGGCTGTTCCACCTGCATCAAATCGAGCACGGTCGGCGCCACATCCGCCAGCCGTCCCCAACTGTGCAAGTCATAATAACGCGCTTCATCAAGCACAAAAAGCGAGACGGGTCCTACGGTGTGATAGGTGTGTGGCTCGCCAGTCACTTCATCGATCATGCGCTCACAATTGCCGTGGTCTGCCGTGACAATAGCGACGCCACCCTTCGCCAAAACGGCATCGACCAGCCTGCCAGCGCAGGCATCAACCGTTTCAACAGCTTTGATCGCCGCAGCCAAAGAGCCAGTATGCCCGACCATATCCGGGTTGGCAAAATTGATCAGCAGGAAATCATCATCCGCTTCCTGTAAACGCGCTAACGTTTTCTCGGTCAAGGCGAAGGCGCTCATCTCCGGCTGCAAGTCATAGGTAGCGACTTTTGGCGAGGGCACGATGACCCGCGTTTCGCCGCAAAACGACAGCTCTCGCCGCCCATTGAAGAAGAAGGTCACATGGGGATATTTTTCTGTCTCGGCGCTATGGTATTGGGTCTTACCAGCTTTGCTCAGCGTCTCCGCCAACGTGTTGTCCAGCAGCTCCACCGGGAACAGAATCTCTTCCGTTAAGCCCTCCATATACTCGGTCATGGTAATCAAGCGCAGTTCGGCGATAGCTTGGAAATTATCTGCGCCATCAAAATCCCGCTTGACAAAAGCCTGTGCTAATTGGCGCAGTCGGTCGGCGCGAAAATTGTAGCAGAGCGCTATATCGGCTGTGTCAATATTGAGGTCAGGACCGTCCCCGACCACCGTCGGCGCAATGAATTCATCAGTCACACCTTGATAATAAGATTGCCGGATAGCAGTTAGCGCATCAGGCGCGGCTTGCTCGCTCCGGCGAAAAGCCATGGCATCGTAAGCTAGTTTGGTCCGTTCCCAACGCTTGTCACGATCCATCGCATAGTAGCGTCCACTGACGGTCGCAATACGTCCACAACCAATAGCCGCGATCTTTTCGAGAAGTTCCGCACAGAATCCAATACCGCTCTGTGTCGGGGTATCACGTCCATCAGTAATCAAATGCAAAATAGGATTGATGCCTGCAGTTCTGATGATATTCAGCAGCGCGTAAAGGTGATCGCTATGGCTATGCACGCCGCCGCTGCCCAACAAACCGATCAAATGCAGTTTTTTACCCCGCTGCCGCAGGTATCGCATAGCAGCGCGCAGGACATGATTTTCTGCCAGACTACCATCAGCGACGGACTTGCTGATGCGAGAGATATCCTGATAGACGATGCGACCAGCACCCAAATTGAGATGCCCCACTTCAGAATTGCCCATCTGCCCCGGTGTCAAGCCAACCTGCTCGCCAGATGTATGTATGATCGAGCGCTCACAGGTTCGCATCCAGCGATCAAAATTCGGCGTTTCCCCCTGCGCAATAGCATTGCCATGCAGAGTCTCACGGATTCCCCAACCATCCAAAATAATCAGCAAAACGGGCGCGCGTGCCATAGCTATTCGCTTTCGTTTGATGATTTGATCCGCACTTCGTTATAGCACAGATTTATTAAGCGCAGAATAAGTGGCTTGCGCCGCATCTCAGTCTCGCAAGGCAGCGCCGAGCATGGTGGTCGCCCGGGAGGGAAGTGGCGCATCAGCATCATACAGTTGACTGGCGTCATACTGTATATCCTGGTCAAATCCCAGAAGCGGCGCGGGGTCTTCAATTAATTCAACCGACAGGTCTTCATTCAGCCAAAAAACGAGAGTGCGTTGGAGTAGTTCTTCTGGCATGTCAAAGCCAAAAAACATGTAGCCCATATCAGGTAGGTCACAAACCGGGGTTACCGAACAAAAATAGGAAGATTCAGGTCGTTGATCTTGGTAGAGCAAGTGAAATGCGCTGTGAACCAGGCTACTGTGTACAAAGTCAAATACACCCTTATCCTGCAGCGCCTGAGCATCCAGGTCCGTCATTATCAGTATCTGCGCCTTTGGTAATATAGACGGTGCGGTTTCCACCACTTTGTAAAGTATACCTGACTTGAGCTTGGAGATCTGCACAAACTGGTCATGCTGCATAAAAAGGCGCGTTATCCCTGGCAACATGAATAATAGGCAAATGATGATGACAGCTGCTTGACGAAATCTCAGCTGACGGATAGGTACAACCACCAATAGAATCACACTGAAAAGTACAACAGCCGCGCCAATCGGCACATAAAAATACATGCGCCAGAGATTATCACGATAAAACGCAAACCACATCAGGACACCAACCGCGGGTACGATGAACAGCAATCCACTCAGCAGAGCCGCGCCAATTTGCCTCAAGCTGATTACGCCCGAGCTGTCTCTCCGCGCCAGATACCAGGCGATGCTCCCTATGCCCACAATTGTTATTATGACAAAGGACCACCATGTGCTTTGACGCAGAGCATCTAGCGCCTCCATCCAACTATCGACAAAAGTATAGGAATATACTCTACTCGTCACTTGCATGAATGTGTCGAATACATTTAATCCAGTCTCCTGCGCACTCAGCGGTTCTGCCAAAAGTCGGCTTTGATAGAAACCCCGGTTTGTCAGCAACATCAGCAAAAGATAGAAGACCTTAAATGCCGGCGCCAGATACCAGATAAGCGTTAAATTCAAATTGTCCCAACTCCAGCGCCGGCTGCGCAACCACCATAATAGGGGCACAACCAGGATTAAAGCGTAGCCAGACTCATTGGAACTGACATTGAAGATCAGCGCCAGCCAGACACCCAAGAGCGCGAGTCGCCTGGGGTTCCTGATATAATCCAGAACCAGATACGTCGCAACCAGCAACGAAAGCATACTGAAATTCATCGGCAAAGAGCGCAAGGACATCAACGCCGAATTAACCGGATAGACCATGAAAAGAATCGCCACCAGGAAAGGGTAAAGCGGCGAAATCTTAAGTTGGCGCAAGATCCCGTAAAGCACGACTAGCTTGCCCACAAAGAGCGCAAAATGTACTAAATGATAGCCAATGAAAGATTCGGAACTGATCAAGTATGCTAGCGAATGCGGAACCAGCACCCAAAAGCGAGAAATCGACTCCGAAGCGATAAACGACTCCACGCTACCTTCAAAATAAGCATTGATTACCCACTCTTCCCAATGTCCAGCGCTATCAAAACCGAAGGGCAAATACAACATGAAGACTAGAAAAAGACAGCCACCAACAGCAGCGAAATCCCCTCGAGCCTTTTTCCGCCAACGCTCGCGCAAGTTCCCGGCAAAAAGCGGAACAAATATGACAACAGCTAGAAATATCCCGAAGAGCGACCAATAGAGGAATATGGGTTGGCTACCAAAAGCGGAGAAAAATGAGGCTATTGGCAATGTGAAGCCATAGCGCTCGCCGCTTTCTGTCACAGCTTCCAGCGTTGCGCCTTCTCCATCTCCAGCACAATGCTTGGTTTTTCCAATTCGAATACTGTGACTGTAGTCGCTGCCGTTGACAAACAACTGTTCCGCGCCAGCCACCGACCACCGAAGGTTGGCACACTCATGTGGAAATATGAGGCGGTCGCGCTCCGCCCAAAAGCGCACTGACACAGTCCCATTATCTTCATCAATCACGGGCAACTCGGTAGAGCTTAAACGCAACCAGCCACCGACCACCGCCAAGATCAAGGCGCCGACCACAAGCGAAGACAGCGGCATTGGGCGGCTAACATACTTCGTCCACAAATACCAACCCGCCAGCAAGCAAGACCCCGTCAACCCGACAAAGCCGAACAGATAAAAAAGCAAATCAGGCAAATGATGAATCTCTAGCTCGAGGACTCGATAGATCCCGCTCTGCGCCGTGACTTCAATGAGGGGGCTGGTCGAGTTAACAGCGGGGCAAAAACTCTGCTCACCCCAGCCAATCTCGCCTCCCCCATCAATGTAAAGAGACTCGATTCCCTCCAACTCCCAGCGAATAGTGACACAATCGCCGGGGAAAAATGTCCAGGCGCGGTCAGCCGACATGTCTATCGTAGTGTCACCAAATTCGAGGTCAATGGCGGGTGCGGGGCTGCTTGCAACCGATATCAATAACAGGGTGCAAGCAAATAATGCTAATGCCGCTAAAGCAACATATTTGGGACTAAGATGGCGAAGTAGTAGTTCTATGTTCATCCAATCACTTCAGAGCGTTTACGACTGGCATCCCAACGGATATCCGGCACCAGCACATCTGCATGGGCTTCGATGCAGTCCTTGTTCTCCAGCAAATCCACCACCATTTGTCGCATCACCTTCTTGATATCACCAGTCGGCTGGTAGCCTAAATCTAATAAATGTTGTCGTTCCGGATTGTAATAATGCGCTTCCGCTTCAGCTCGCGGATTATCATAATGGCGAATCTCTACCGACAAGCCAATTTCAGCTGCCACCTCTTGCACCATGTTGGCCAGCTCACTGATGGAATAGACATTCTCAAATTGATTGAAAACACGATACTCGCTATCTTTCGGAGGATTCTCCACCACTAAACCGAGGCAGGTCATCGAATCCACCAATGGCAAAAAACCGCGCTTCTGCTCACCTCGCCCAAAAAGCGTCAGCGGATGGCCAATCACCGCCTGACAGCAAAATCGATTGATGGCAGTACCGAAGCACTGGTCAAAATCCAGCCGCGTGCGCAGGCGCCGGTCAGTCCCCATTGCCGGTATCTGCGTTCCGAAGACCACACCCTGCATGATATCCGTAGCGCGCAAGCCCCAAATCTTGGAAGCGAGATGCGTATTATGAGAATCGTGCACTTTGCTTTGGTGATACCAACTGCCCGCCTGGCGCGGGAACGGCAACCGATCGACCCGACCGCGAAACTCCACATCGAAGAACCCTTCGGGGATATCGACCTTCGGCGTTCCATACTCGCCCATGGTGCCAAGCTTAACTAGATGCGCCTCTGGCACAACTTCCTTGATCGCCCACAGTAAATTAAGGTTATTTACGATATTATTCTGTTGCGTCCAGACACAATGCGCTTGATCAATCATCGAATATGGCGCCGATGGCATCTGCCCCAAATGAACCACTGCCTCCGGCTGAAACTCTTCAAAAAAACTTTTCACAAAATCATAATCGGTCAAATCGCCTACGCGGAAATCCAGCACCGCTCCAAACTTTTCCTCAAAGGCTTGCAAACGCTCTTCACGACTGGCGATCGGTTGGGCGCTGGTACCACCGACTTCCGCCACCCATTCCCGCCTTAACATCAAATCGGCACCAGCCACTTCATGCCCTTGTGCGCTCAAATAAATCGCCAAGGACCAGCCCAGGTAGCCATCGATGCCAGCGATAAAAACTCTCATGAAAACTCCTGCTGAAAAAATGATTTAGGTGACCGAGACCCAGTGCCACACATTCTGGCAGATTCCTAGTTCAAATAGAATAGTGACCTTGAACCGAGCATTTCCCTATGACACTGCAATAGCGAGACATATCGCCAATATGCTCTCCGCCAACAAGCAGATATAATATCGCCTTATGCCTTGCGACATCCCAAAATATGGATAAAAACCTTGACACATTCTACAGAACGCCCATCCGGCTACTTACAACTCATTCGCGGCAACAAAGCCTTCCGCCATCTTTGGGCGGGGCAAATTGTCAGCCTCACCGGAGATTGGTTCAATCTTATCGCCTCAGCCGCGCTGATCGCCACTTTGACACAGTCCGGCACAGCCATCGGCGGTTTATTCGTGGTGCGGATGCTGGCGCCTTTCCTGGTCAGCCCCATTGCCGGTGTAGTGGCAGATCGTTATAGCCGCAAGTCGATCGTAATCAGCACTGATATCCTGCGCTGTTTTGTCGTGCTAGGCTTCGTGCTGGTGCGCGAGCCAGAGCATGTTTGGTTGATCTACGTGCTAACTGCCGTGCAGAGCGCCTCACAGGGTTTCTACTTCCCCGCCTGGAATTCCATGCTGCCGGATATCACCAAGCTCCACGAACTCAGTATCGCCAATGCGCTTTCCTCGGCGACCTGGTCAGTGATGTTGGCATTTGGCGCCGCGTTGGGTGGTCTGGTATCCGGCACCATCGGCGTCTACCCCGCTTTTGTCATCGATGCCGTCACCTTCTTGGTCAGCGCGCTCATCCTGTTCCGCATGCCTTATCTATCAACCCTGACAGGCGCTTCAGATCAATCCATTCTGGCGGGCATCCAACAATACCTGGACGGGCTCAACTATTTGCGCAAACACATCGATACCTTCTCAATCGCGATACATAAAGGCTTGCTGGGCTTGATGATCATCGGCTTATATCAAGTGGTGCAAGTCGCCATTGCCGAGCAGTGTTTCCCTATCGGCGAAGGCGGCAGCATCAGCCTGGGATTAATCTATGTCATGTCCGGCATTGGCTCGGGCATCGGTCCCATTCTGGGCCGCAATTGGGCGCGCGACCGCGATCGACGGCTGCGGCTGATGATCGCCCTGGGCTACGTATCGGCATTGGCTGGGTTTTTGATTTCCGCCACCCTGATTTCTTTGCCAGTTGTACTCTTTGGCGGATTGCTGCGCGGCATCGGCGGAGGCTTAATCTGGGTGCTAGGGACTCAACTATTGCTGCAGATTGTGCCGAATGAAGTGCGCGGGCGCGTATTCTCCACTGAGTTCGCTCTCTATACCTTGTTCGCCGCCGTCTCCTCGGGCGTCACCGGTTGGCTAATCGATACCAGCATCAACGTCAGCGAGATCCTGCTGCTCAGCTCCGCACTGCTAATGATCCCGATCACGCTTTGGTTGCTTTGGATTTTCTTCGGCAAGCGCGATGTGATACCGGCTAGCACCTCCGCCACCAGTTAAAGTAGACTTCGCCGAACGGCAATATCAGCTATAATGTGCGCATTGCCATACACGAGCAACGGACATGATTCCATTCAATCAATTAAAGCCACTGCACGATTCGCTTGCAACTGAAATGTACGAAGCGATCCACCGTGTTGCCGATAGTGGCTGGTATATCCTCGGTCCCGAGGTTGCCGCCTTCGAGCGTGAATTCGCCGCCTACCATGATGTGGCTCATGCAGTTGGCGTCGCCAATGGCACCGACGCTATCGAACTGGCGCTGCGAGCCGGCGGCATCGGTCCCGGTGATGAAGTGATCACGGTGGCGCATACCGCCATGGCAACCGTCACTGCCATAGAATCTACCGGCGCCAAACCAATCCTTGTCGATATCGATCCCAAAACATTCACCCTCGACCCAAAAGCAGCGCAACCAGCCATCACAGAACATACGCGCGCCATAGTGGTCGTCCACCTTTATGGAGGTGTCGCCGATCTAACTGCGCTAAAAACCTTAGCGGAGGAGCACGATCTATTGTTGATCGAAGATTGTGCCCAAGCACATGGCGCCGAATACCAGGGTCGCAAAGTCGGCACTATCGGCGATCTCGGCACCTTCAGCTTCTATCCAACAAAGAATCTGGGCGCTTATGGTGATGGCGGCGCCGTCATCACAAACGACGATCAACTGGCGAACGAGCTGCAGTTGCTGCGGAATTATGGACAGACCAGCCGCTACTCCCATCAATCGCGGGGGGGCAACAGCCGCCTGGATGAACTGCAAGCCGCTATTTTGCGCGTCAAACTCAAGCATCTCGATCATCACAACAGGCGCCGGCGAGAGATCGCTGCCCTTTACAACGAAAACCTGCGCAGCGTCATCAATCCTTCCGTCGCTAAGGATACACGGCATGTCTACCACCTTTATGTCATCCGTGATACCCAGCGCGATCAACTAATGGCGGAGTTGAAAGCGAAGGAAATCGGAACCTTGATCCATTACCCCATTCCAATCCACCTGCAAAAATCCCATCGTGACCTATGCTTACCTGCAGGCAGCTTGCCACAGACAGAAAAAGCCGCCAGCGAGATCCTGTCTTTGCCCTTGTTTATCGGCTTGCCAGATGAAGACATCCTGCAAGTCTGTGCCGAAATTGAAAGATTACGAGGCTGAGAGTGATTGACTTCGGCGCTGCATTTCGCGGCAAACGCGCGCTGGTCACCGGCGGCATGGGCTTTACCGGTAGCAATTTGGCGATTGCCCTGGTCGCGGCCGGCGCCGATGTCACCATCGTGGATGCCATGATTCCAGGTTACGCCGGCAACCTCTTCAATATCGAGCCCATACAATCGCGCGTCACCGTCAATTTCAGCGATGTGCGCGATGTCAACGCCATGAATCACCTGGTGCGAGGGCAAGACTACATCTTTCATTTGGCGGGGCAAGTTGACCATATCCTCAGCCTGACCGACCCCTTCCCCGATATTGATATCAATATCAAAGGCACAGCTATCGTGATGGAAGCCTTGCGACAGCATAATTCTAATGCCAAAGTCATCTATACCGGCACCCGGGGCCAATACGGACCGGCAGTAACGCTGCCAGTGAATGAAGAAGCGCCAACACATCCCAAAGGCATCTATGAAATTTCCAACTTGACCGCCGAGAAAATTATCCAGGTGTATAACGATGTCCACGGGATTGCGGCAGTCTTGCTGCGCTTGACGAATACCTACGGTCCGCGCGCCCAGATGAAGCACCCCCGTTATGGCGTGGTCAACTGGTTTGTGCGCCTGGCAATCGATGACGAGACACTCAAAGTCTTCGGCGATGGCAAGATCCTGCGCGATTTCCTCTACATCGATGACGCTGTAGAAGCGATCATGATGTGCGCGTTGGAACCGAAAGCCGTTGGCGAAGTGCTCAATGTCGGCATCGACCAACCAACAGATTTTGTCGAGTTGGCTGAAACGCTCATAGAAGTCGCGGGCAGCGGACGCTGGGAATTCGCGCCATTTTCTCCCGAACGCAAAGCGCAGGAGCCAGGCGATTTCTATTCCGATATCAGCAAAATTCGTCGCCTGGTCGGTTGGGCGCCACGTACAAGCCTACGCGAAGGCTTGCGGCAGACAGTCAAGTTTTATCGGCAGCACAAGCAACATTATTGGGATGACAATGCAGCAAATTGAGATACACCCCACGGTGCGCTGTGGTGACAATATCAACATAATGGGCGAGCTCACATTGGCAGCCAATGTCGAAGTTGGCGCCAACGTAACCTTTTACCCCAAAGTAAACGTGGGGCAAAATACTAAGATACTTGCGGGAGCGGTCATCGGCCGTCCGCCCATCCGCACCGGTACAACAAACCGACCGACCGATTATGGTGGTGCAACAGTTCGCATCGGCTCAGGTTGCGTCATTGGGGCGAATTCTGTCTTGTACACCGATCTACAAATTGATGACCGCGTATTAATTGGCGACTTGGCATCCATAAGAGAAGGTTGCCGCCTCGAGGATGAAACGGTGGTCGGGCGCGGCGTGATGATGATGTATGGGTCCATCCTGCAAACACGCAGCCGCATCATTGATGGCGCAATCATCACCGGCAATATGCTGATTGAACCCGATGTCTTCATCGGTCCCGGCGTTAAAACCATCAATGATAATGATGTCTACCTAAAACGTTTCGGGTTGATACCGGTTGAGACAACCGGCCCAAGGGTTCGGCGATTTGCCTTGATTGGCACCGGGGCAATCATAGGCGCCGGTGTCGAAATCGGCAGGGGCGCGATCGTGGCGCCGGGCGCAATGGTCACCAAAGATGTGCCGCCCTGGACTATCGTCGCCGGCCTACCCGCCAAAGAAATTCGCAAAATCGATGACCAGACTCGGGCGCAAATACTGCGTCACTTTGGTTTGGATGATGGTGAACACGGATGAGCTTCTTCTCAATCATCGTGCCGGTCTTTCATAACGCGCGCAGCCTGGCGGACTTGCTAAAGGAACTGCAAACTGTTGCCGAGCGCAATCCCGACGATGACTTCGAGTTCATCTTTGTCGATGATGGCTCCCGCGATAATTCTTTCGCCGTGCTAGAATCGCTGGCCGCTGGTGAACCACGCCTGAAAGTGGCGAAGCTCTCGCGCAACTTCGGCTCCAATCCAGCCATCATGGCGGGTTTAAGCCTGGCGCAAGGAGATGCCGTGGCTGCCATCGCCGCCGATCTGCAAGATCCACCGGAGCTGCTGCATGACATGATCGCCCTTTGGCGCCAACAGCATAAGGTTGTCATCGCTGCCCGACGTGGGCGTAGCGATCCCTTCCCCACATCGCTGCTAGCGGATATCTTTTATCGCTTGTTCCGGCGCTTTGCCATCCGGACAATGCCGGCGCGTGGCTTCGACTTCTTCTTGATCGACCAACAAGTTTGCACTCTGATCAATGGCATACAAGAAAACAATGCCTACCTAATGGGTTTGATCCTCTGGCTCGGCTTTGAACCCCATGTGCTCTATTACAACCGGCAAGCGCGAGAAAAAACCTATGGTCAATCGATGTGGACGCTGGGCAAGAAGCTGAAATACTTTGTCGATTCCTTTGTCGCCTTCTCCCATTTTCCCATACGCCTCGCGACCGGGCTCGGTATCTTGTTCAGCCTGCTGGGGCTTATCTATGCCGCCATCGTGATCTACGCGCGGTTGGCACATGGTATCTCTACCGAAGGCTGGGCTTCTCTGATGATCGTCGTCCTGATTACCGCGGGCATACAAATGTTAATCCTCGGCATCATCGGCGAGTATATGTGGCGCAACCTCGATGAGACGCGCCGCCGCCCACGCTTTATCATCGAGAAGATCCTCAAAAACAAAGCGCAGCCCGCAGTGACCAATCCCGAAACAGAACGCGAAGAATCATGACCGCTTCCCGCCAACACCATCCACATGAGAGTGAGGAAAACATGAAAATCTACGGCATCGTGCCACCACTGGTGACTCCATTTGCCAGTGACGAATCGATTGACGAAGCAGCACTCCGCGCCGAACTCGAGCATTTGATCCTGTCTGCCGGTGTGCATGGCTTGGCAGTCGGCGGCAGCACTGGCGAAGGGCACACACTCTCCACCGACGAGCTCCGTCAAGTTGTCGCCATCGCTGTCGAAGTCGCCGCTGGTCGTGTGCCAGTTATCGCTGGCATCATCGTCGATAGCACCCAGCAAGCCTTGGCAAAAGCTAAAGCGCTGGCAGATCTGGACATCGCCGCCCTACAAGTGACACCGGTCCATTACCTCTTCCGCCCCACTGACGAGATGATGTTTAAGCACTTCGCCACACTGGCAGAGCAAGCGGCACAGCCAATCATGGTCTACAATGTTGTGCCCTGGTCCTATTGTTCCCCAGCACTGCTCGATCGCATGATGAGGGAAATCGATGGGCTTATCGGCGTCAAGCAAAGCGCGGGAGATCTCAAATTGCTGGCGGATCTGCTTCTCAACTCAGCCGATGCCGGCTTGATCATGTCAGCAGTGGATGCCCTGCTCTATCCCTCATTCTCCTTGGGCGCGCATGGAGCCATCGCCGCCATCCTGACCGCTGTCCCCGAGCTCTGCGTGAAATTGTGGAAGCAGGTGGAAGCGAGCGATCATACCAGCGCTTTGGAAACGCACCAGAAGTTAATGCCCATCTGGAATGCCATCATGGCGGATAACTTACCAGCAAATGTCAAAACAGCCTTGGCGCTGCAAGGGCGTCCAGCGGGCTCACCACGAATGCCCATGCCAATGAGTTCAGCCGAGCAACGCCACGCGATTGAGCAAGCGCTGGCGGGTGCCGATATAGAAATCCGTAACTAAGCCGCTAATCCACCAGATAACGCTGCAAGGCATCCCGATTCAGCTCGATGCCCAAGCCGGGTTTCTGGGGCAGTGGTATCTCACCATCAACCATGCTTAATTCATCGGCGACCAATTCATCACGTAGCACCGATTCCGACAGATGCGCCGGCAAGAATTCGATGAAGGGGCAACAAGCAGTGGCGAAGCCCAGGTGGGCGCTCGCTGCGATGCCGATGCCGGTCTTCCAACAATGGGGCACGATCAGCCGCCCGTAATCGGCCGCCAATTGGGTGACCTTGCGCGCTTCGGTGAAGCCGCCAACCCGCCCCACATCCGGCTGCAAAACATCCAACTTGCCACGGTGCGCCAGATCCAAAAACTCGAAATGGGTATTCTGCCATTCACCAGCGGCGATGCGAATCGGCGAATGATCGGCGATAAAGGCATAGCCCTCCAAGTCATCAATATTTATCGGCGTTTCCAAAAAGAATAAATCAAATGGTTCCAGCTGCTTGATCACCCGCAGCGCCGTTCGCGCATCATCCCAGGCATATGCCACATCCACCATCAAGGTCATTTCGCTTCCAACAGCATCGCGGCATTCAGCGACGATACTAGCAATATGATCATCTTCTTCTTGCAAGGCATTGTGGGTATAGGGACCATTGATACAGATCTCCAGCTTGGCTGCCTTGAAGCCGAAAGCCCGCGCCTGCAAGAGCTTAGCCTTCAGTGACTGGCGATATTCCTGCAATGTATCGCCGATCGGCAGCAGCGAAGCATAAGGCACAATCGAGTCTTTGACCGCGCCACCCAGCAACTTGTAGACCGGCAATCCCAGCGCCTTGCCCTTGATATCCCACAGCGCCATATCGATCGCGCCCATCGCGCAGATCAAGGCGCCGCGCCGCCCATTCATCTTCGAGCCGCTATACAGCTTCTGCCAGATAGCTTCCGGCTGCAGCGGATCTTCACCAATCAGCATCTCCTCCAATCCCAAACCCATGATATGCGTGCCACGCGCTTTGATGCAGGCGCGCGCTATCCAAGGGTTCACATCCGTCTCGCCGATGCCAACGATACCCTCATCGGTATGGATTTCGACCACCAGATCATCCTGCGCCGAAGAGCAAGCTTCGGTGTGATACTCGGGAACCAGCAAAACATGGCAATCAATGCGGGTGATTTTCATGATTCATCCTGTCAATAACTCAAAAGACACCTAGGCAAATCGACCGGAGCATTCGCTCAGTCTACTCGAGCAGGACACAAGCCAGGTCCGTGCCACCGACTCGCAACCTGATGCTATCCTGATTCTGCTCGATAACACTCTCTCCCAAAAGATCATAAGCACTGGAAAAGCCTTCTTTGCTTATTACCTCGGTAACCGCTTGCGGCATCAGGTTAATCAGAAACCAAGCCTCGCTCCCCCGCCATTGGCGTCGCCGGCGTAGCAAAACGCCACAACGATCGCTTGTGACCCCGGCAATTCCCAATAGCTCCGCCAAAAAACGATCGGTTTCGCCATCCGCATCGCGGTAGGCAAGCGCGCTAAAACCCAGAAATGTGCCGATTAATGCCGCCCAGCCATCGCCTACTTGATTAAGCGCGCCGACGACATCCTGCTCCCTGTGCAATATGGCTTGACCGGTTGTCGGTTGCAGGCTCTGCAAGTAAAAATTCGCCCGTATGTCCATATCTGCCAAGCGCCCGCTACCAGCCAGCATCGTCGGCGGGTCGAACTCGCCATAACGCCGCTCATAGGGCATCCAGCGCGCTCCAGCGTTCGGCTCTTTGACCAACACCAAATCTTTATGCTCCACACCGAAAAAAGCTTCCCCACTTTCTACCAGTTGCGTCAAGGTAGACCAGCCGTATTTATCCCAGCGACCGGGACAAGCCTCGGCAATCAGCAAGCCACCCTGCTCAGCAAAAGCGATCAAATGTCGGAAATACTCGGCATCGAGACTGAGCGGCATGGTGAGGATAGCCGCCTTGTAGTGCATCAATTCCGCCTCAGCGACCTGATGCGCATCGAGAAAGTCGACCGCGATCCCCATCCGCCACAACCGCGCGTAATAACCGCGCATATTGTAACGATAATGCTGAATGACATCGCCATTGCAAGCTTGAAAGAAATGATACAAATCTTCGTTCACCAACAGAGCAACCTGCGCCCGCGGCGGCTGCGAATGCGAGAAGAATTCACCCTGCCGCTGTATCGCTTTGCCAATGTGGCTTACGGCTTGGATTCGCGCCGAGCTATCGCCGAGAGGATCGAGCAAGCCAAAACCATTCGCTTCTTTCCAAAAGCGCTCTACCCGGTGATTCCAAAAACTGATGCCAGTCATGCCACAAGCCAGCCCCGACAACATCCAAACCCGCAGATCATTCGCCGTCGGCTTCCGCCCATAATGCAATGAGGTTGAAATAGGACCACCCTGAAACTCCGCACCCCAAAGCGCTCGATCACGCCCATTGTTGCTGCGCGCCAGGTCAGTACAGAGCATCATCTCTTCCCAGATTTCGTTGAGCAGCGCACTATCTTCGTTATCGATAGGATCATCCCAGGGATGACCATTATTCCACTTAGGATAGTTACTCGTGCCAAAAAAATCAGCAGCGCGCGCCCAAGCCCACTCCGCCCCAGAGCCAATCCGCGGCGTATCGGCATGGCTGAAGACTGGTCGTTGATAAGGATCATTGTCGCGCAGAACCTGTGTCTTGAAGCCCAGCGCCCGCGCCATGTAGACATCGTCCATGAAATAGCGCCAGTCAATAAACGGCGCCAGTGGCTCTTCGCGGCGGGGCGGTTCCACCTCGTCCCAATCGGCATAATTGATCTGCCAAGTGGCATTGAGCGCCGCCAAGCTGCCGTACTTCTCTTGCAACCACTCACGGAAACGCGCCAATGTATGCGGACAATAACAGAAGCCCAGCTTGCCCGCCGTGTTGGGCCAAAAGCCGATCTCCTGAAAGGTATTCCACGCCCAGATATTCTTGTATTTGCCGAGCGTCTGCGCCAATGCGGCGATGAAACGCGAAGCCGCTTCCCGCACGCCGGGGTGATCCCAGCAAGGTCCCGGTTTGCCATCCATCGGGATGGTATATTGCGTCGGTTGATTGTGCCGCCGCCCATCGCTGTAGACAAAATGACAATCGGGATATTTGCGCCAGATCCAAGCAGGCGCCTGCTCCATGGTCAAACCCAAATAGACACCAAGATCCAATTCAGCAGCCCGTTGCACCAAGCGTTCAACACGGGAAAAATCATATTCGCCTTCGCGGCTCTCATCCGCCGACCAATGCTCCTGAATCTTGATCATGTTGAAGCCATAATCTTTCAGCAGTGGCAAGTCCCGCAATACAGCGTCCAAGTCCAGGCAAGGCTCGCGATAGACATGGGTGCCGAAGGGAAACACCCCGCCGCCGAAGACCGGTTGCATAGTCACAATTTACTCCTTCACCGCACCCAGTTTGATGCCAGAAATGAAATAGCGTTGCAAGAAAGGATAGACCAGCAGGATAGGCACAGTCGCCACGATAATCTGCGCGCCGCGAATCGCACGATCAGACAACCTTTGCAGCTCCAGCGGGTTCACGCCCACTTGCGTCAAATCCAACTCCACTACCACCGTGCGCAAAAAAGTCTGCATCGGATAATTGGCGGAATCCGTCATATAAATCAACCCGTCAAACCAGGCATTCCAGTGATTAACCGCCGCAAGCAAGGTCAATGTCGCGATGGCTGGCAAAGAAAGGGGAAGATAAATATGCCATAGCACCCGCCAATGCGAGGCACCATCGATCACCGCCGATTCTTCCAGCTCCTTAGGCACATCGCGGAAAAAGTTCATCATCAGAATGACACTGAAAATAGGCACCGCACCTGGCAAAATCAGCGCCCACAGCGTATTGAGCAAGCCCAAACTGCGCACCACCAGAAAAGTAGGGATCAAGCCGCCATCAAACAACATAGCGAAGACAAAAAACCAGATGAAGATGTTGCGCCCCTTGAAGACACGCCCGGTCTTGGACAAGGGATACGCTGTCAGAATCACCAAGATCATGTTCAAGCTTGTCCCCAAGAAAACGCGCAGCACTGAAATAACCAGCGAGCGCGTGAAAGTGGACGAACCCATCACTTGATTGTAATTTTCCAAGGTGAAATCGATGGGAAAAAACGAGACAAAGCCACCCGTCGCCGGCGCCCGCCCGCTCAGAGATACCGCGAAAATATGGACCAAAGGCAGCAAGCAGAGACAAGCGAATAACGCCAAGAATATATAATTGAATCCATCAAAAAGTCGGCTGAACCAATTGTTATCGCGGATCATGAACAACCTCTAAAATATGCGATAGCCAGCAAAGCGATCCGCCATCCAATACGATAACACGATCAAGCAAAAGCCGATAATGGATTTGAACAAACCCACCGCCCCTGCCAAACTGTATTGTGCCGAGACCAAACCAACCCGGTACACATAAGTATCGATGATGTCCCCAGTACGATAGACCGCCGGGCTATACAGGGTCAAAATCTGCTCGAAGCCCGCTTGCAAAACATCGCCCAGGCTCAAAGCCGCCAACAGCACAATCGTCGGGCGAATGCCGGGCAAAGTGATATACCAAATCCGGCGGAAGCGCCCAGCGCCATCAATCGCCGCCGCTTCGTGCAAGGTCGGGTTGATCGCGGTCAAGGCCGCCAGATAGACTATCGTCGAAAAACCCACATTCTTCCAGAAGCCAGAGCTGATCACCGTACCCCGGAACCAGTCATTGCTGCCGAGGAAGAGCTGTGGCTCCACACCAAAGACGCCGATCGCCTGATTGAAGATGCCATGCGGCGACAGAATATCGAGCAGAATCCCGCCCAGCACAATCCAGGAGAGGAAATACGGCAGATAGATCAGCGTTTGAATCGTGCGCCGGAAAAGTAGCTGCCGCGCTTCATTGAGCAGCAGCGCCAGGATGATCGCGCCGATTTGATCGAAAACGATCTTCGACACAGCGATGATCACGGTGTTGCTGAAGATCCGCCCGAATTCTGGCAAGGAAAACAAATAATCAAAATTCTCCCAGCCAATCCAGGGAGATCCCGCGAAGCCCCTTGCCGGGCTAAAATCCTGAAAAGCGATGACGATGCCATACATCGGGTAATAGCGAAATAGCAAAACAAAGACCACCCCCGGCAGAATCATGGCGTACAGTTGCCAATTGCGCCTAAAGTAATCTTTGATCGTCATGCGGAAATTTTGCCGGCTTCCCTCATTCCCTCCCCAGCAACATTCTGAGGAGGGGTTTTGTCACGAACCGCGGGAGCGCATGCCCCGGAACTACAGGCAGAGCCAGATCACATTTGCCCCTGCCACCATTCATTGACTTCGCCGGTGATGCGGTCGCCACCGCCGGCACGCCATTCCTCGACGAAGGTATCGAAGCTATCCAAAGATGCTTGCCCATTGATGATATTGATGAACGTCTCCGCTTCCAAACCATCGAGTGAGGTACCGGCACGCACCATCGTCCGCGTCGGCACGGTGGTGAAGTGGTTCTTGATGCCATCAGCTTCCCAGCGGTCAACAGCAAAAACATTGGCCTCGTCCCACATGACAGATAGCGGATCGCCACCGAGGAAAGCTTCCATCATGGCATCCCGCTCTTCAACAGCCACGTTAGCCCAGACATCGCGACGATACTTGATCCAATTGGTCTCAAAGAAGGGATCAGTGCGGCTGCCGCCATTGGTGCCGGGAGGTCCCCAGAAATGCTTGCTGCTGTCATAGCCATTGAGATCCAGCACAGCTCCCATCGAATCTTCGTCGCCCGCTTCGTCCCGCCAGAAGTAATCCGTACCCTCCCAGCCATGGAAGCGATTAGCCGGATTCTGCAACAACTCCGCCCACCAGGCGATCTGCTTCAACACCAAGTCAACATGCTCAAAGCCCTTGCGGAAGCAGTAGACCGTATCAGGCACTGGGTTGCTCCAGGCTTTTTTCTTGATGCCGGTCGGTCCCGCCGGGATATCAGCAAAGGTCCAATGAGCATCCGGGTCATTGGCGACGCTATCCGGCAAGCCGAAGACCGCGGCAAATGCCGGAGACATAGTGATACCACCCAGGTTGCCGCCAACATGGACAAATGCGGTCTGCCCAGGACGGAAGGTGAAGAAGTCCTGCGCCATCAACCCCTCGGCATACCAAGCCCGCAAAGTCGCCAACACCTCTTTAATCTCCGGACGGATGCTGTTGTATTCCAGCTCCCCATTGTCATCTGGCGTCCAAAAACCAGGCATCACACCCCAGGCGCCAAAGATCGGATCGAGAGAGCTATACCAGGCATTAAGAGTATTGCAAGCGACGATGCCAATTGTGCTGCCCTCAGGTCCCTGCCCAAGATCAGCTTGCTTAAAGGCGCTGGCGACGGCATGTAGTTCTTCGATCGTGGTTGGTGCACTCATGCCAACCGCATCCAGCCAATCTTGCCGAATCCACATCAGCTTGTCATTCTGCGCCGCTTGCTCGATATATGGCAAGCCCATCTTGCGCCCGTCAACTTCTGCCAAGCGCCAGGCAATACCATCGCTGAAACCCATCGCTTCCTTCAGCCAGACCGGATGCGCAACCTCCTCGTAAACATCGGTGATGTCTTCCAGCAGGTCATTCTCCAGCAGCTCGGAATAAACTTGCAGCGGCACCGTTTCCATGAAATCGGGCAATTCGTTGCTGGCGATGGCGAGATTGTATTTCTGCAAACCTTCGTCTTCGTCCACCCAGTTGAAAGCGAGCTTCCAATTGATGCCGGTTACCGCAGCGTTCAAGCGAGTGAAAGGCGAGTTCTCGATATCATCACCATCGGCGAATTCCCAAGGCGCGCGCCGGCTGCCAGTCACCGTCACCGGCGGATCAACCGGCAAGCCATCGGGGATCGGCGGCAAGGTTGTCGTCCAGCCACGCCGATTGTTCGGGCTGCCCGGATGCAATTCGGCGGGGATATCCGCCATCATCTGCGCCAATGCCGGGCTAAAACCGAAGCGAGTCATCAAAGCAGCTGCCAAGCCAGCGCCGCTCATCCTCATGAAGTCCCGTCGTGAGGGCTTCAAGTCTCCTGTATTGTAGGGAAATTTCTTATTCATTCTAACTCCTCAACAAGCCTAATTGATCCAACTGGCAAAAGTAATTCCGCAACGCTAGCCACCTCCTTAATCCAAGCGGGGCAAACCATGGTACGATTTACTATCGGTCTCGGCAGCCAGAGAAATGACCGTCTGCCAGACCTCGCTGCTGAACTGAATATGACCACGCATGAGCTCGCCAGCTTCGTCGCCATCCCCACGTTTGATGGCGTTAAAAATAGCTTGATGCGTGCCGCCTCCCTCCGCCTGTGCCGGCAAGCTATCAGAATGCGTCTCCTGCAAGACTTCTTCCAGCAGGTCGATCAAATTGCTGACGAACTGACTGATGATTGCATTCTGGCTGGCTTCGCCAATGCGCCGATGAAAATTCATATCCGCTGTTAGATAATCGTGCACGCGATGCATATTGGCTTGCATCGCCATTAATTCCTTTTCGATTTGCATGATTTGCCTCGGGGTAGCGCGCTGAGCCGCCGCCCGCGCCGCCTCAACTTCAATCATCTGGCGCGCATCGAGGATTTCAATGATGGTGCCGCCCCAGGTGGCTAAACTAAGCCCGAGAATACGCCCGAAACTAGCGCCGGTATTGGTGGTCAAGAAGGTACCCTCGCCCACCCTCGATTCCACCAGCCCCACCGCTTCCAATACCTTCAGCGCCTCGCGCACACTGTAACGACCGACGCCGAGAGCATCAGCCAACGCGCGCTCCGATGGCAAGCGCTCGCCCAGCCGTACCACGCCAGACAAGATGTAATTCTTTAATTGCTCGAGCGTTTGATCTTTGACGCTGGCTTTCTCGATCGTCGTCAAGCCGGAGATACTTGGTGATGCATCTTTCACAATACCTCTTTTCGACCAAGCTTTTGATTGGTCAGTGGTGTTACCAATTTTAGCCAAGCTAATATCTATTGTCAAATCATCGCATCTCAACCAACAATAGCGTTCGCTCTTGCGAAATAGAGCGAGCAAGAAGGTAGTAAATCTCCGAGTGGCATGGGCAAGAGAATGGGGGAACCGAGAAAAAAGAAAAGCGTCCGAATTACACCCCTAACCCGGACGCTTTATGCAGCGAATTCAGCCAAAATGTTGGGTACACCGTTGCTGAACCAATCCTGCTTTCATCCGCCGAAACCTTGTATTCCAGCATCTGAAACTATTCACAGTATACCTTATACAAGCCCAATCGCACAAGTCGATTTCGGCGAATATTAGGCGAAATCTAAAACTAATAATGTTCCCTGAACACAAGTGTTTTCCAGCAACTAGCAACTATGCCGAAGCTACAAATGGCGGCGAAAAAAACCAATCATCGCTTCTACCATAGTAGCTAGATAGGCGTGTCCCAAGCCCTCATATAATGAGAGTTCCAGCTTGTCAGCAGCGCCCTTACAAGCATAAACCTCGCGGGAATATTTCATGATTTTTTGAATGCCAGCGTGGGAATATCGTCCAGCAATTTCCAGAGTTTCTGCCGCGTCTCGTTAGCGTCCAGCGTCAGCCCCATCGGACCAACATCCCATAATTTGCTTTTCCAATGGGGAGAATCATATTCCCCGACAGCACCAAATGTAAGCCATGATTGCAGCTAATCATTCGGTGCCGTCGAGGTCCACCAGCGCGTTGATCATGGTGCGTTCGTTGCCGTGGCAGTTGGTGGGATTGGTGGGATTGTCGGTGGTACCGGTGTGTTTGTCGGTGGTACCGGTGTGTTCGTCGGTGGTACCGGTGTGGCTGTCGGTGGGATTGGTGTATCCGTCGGCGGAATTGGTGTATCCGTCGGCGGAATTGGTGTGGCTGTCGGTGGGATTGGCGTGGCTGTCGGTGGGATTGGCGTGGCTGTCGGTGGGATTGGGGTGGCTGTCGGTGGGACAGGTGTAGCTGTCGGTGGGACAGGCGTGGCTGTCGGTGGGACAGGCGTGGCTGTCGGTGGGACAGGTGTAGCTGTCGGTGGGACAGGCGTGGCTGTCGGTGGGATTGGCGTGGCTGTCGGTGGGACCGGTGTGGCTGTCGGTGGGACAGGTGTGGCTGTCGGTGGGATTGTTGAACCCGGTATAAGCTGTAACGCCCCCATCCATCTCCCCTTTTTCTCGTAGAGCACGCCATCGCCCAACGCTCGCACCCATACCTCGTAAATCTCACCCGCTGTCAGTCCGGTGAATGTATGCTGGGTTAGCGCACCATCCAGCGTCATGAATTGCCGCTTCCCGCCCCGCAAACCCCAGCGCAGGCGGTAACGAAGCGCCCCTTCGACCGCATCCCAAGCTACAGTGCTCCCTGACACATGACGCAGGTTGCTTGGGGCTGGCAATTCCCTGGGACCTGCCTCGGTAGGTGTATCTGTTGGTATTGCTGTCGGCGTTGGTGTATCAGTCGGTACAGGTGTATCCGTTGGTGTTGGTGTTGCTGTCGGCGTTGGCGTATCAGTTGGCAGAGGCGTGTTCGTTGGTGGAATCGACGTATCTGTTGGTGGGGGCACCGCCGGTATCAGCAAAACCGCGCTCCATTTCCCCTTGTTTTCATAGAGCACACCATCACCTAGCGCTCGCACCCAGACTTGATGAGTTAGATCATCCGATAGTCCCGCTAGGCTGGTTTGGGTCTCCATAGCAGCAACTGTCTTAAATTGTCGCTGCCCGCCCGGTGTCCCCCAGCGGAGCCGATATCTGCTCGCTCCTTCGACGGCATCCCAAGCCACTGTACTCCCAGACACATGGCGTAAATTATCCGGTGGCGGCAATTCCCTGGGGACTTCCACTATGGCTGTCGGCGTCAGCAGCATTACATTCCAATCGCCCTTGTTTTCGTAAAGGACACCATCGCCCAGCGCTCGCACCTTGACCTCATAAGTCTGACCCACTAACAAACCATTGAAAGTGTAGTGGGTTGGTTTAGCAGGCACCGTCACAAATTGCCGATCTTGACCCAACAAGCGCCAGCGCAGACGGTAACGTTCCGCTCCTTCGACAGCATCCCAAGCCACAGTGCTCCCAGACACATGACGCAGATTAGTTGGCGCCGCCAGCTCCCTGGGACCTGCCTCAGTAGCAGTTGCGGTAGGTGTATCCGTCGGTACTGCTGTCGCCGTTGGCGTGTCAGTCGCTACGGGCGTATCCGTTGGTCTTGTAAACGCAGACTCGTAAGCGCCGATATCACAGCCAGATCCCTGCGGTCGTATCACACCACGCTGGTCAGTCGCCGGGCAGTAATCAGCACTCCCGGCGTCAATGGCTGGGCTGCTTTCCAATAGCGGGAAGTAGGCCGGTGAGCCAGTCAGCGTACCCAACATGGGGTCGCCACTCAAATTCGACGGCGAGAAACAAGAGCCATCTCCAATGAGATTGTTGACATTCTGAGCAATCTCATAGCCACTCGAGTTACAATCCCCACCCGTATTTTTGGCGATAATGTTGTTCCGCAGTTGGTAATTCACCGTATCGCTATAAAACAAGCGGATTCCAGCACCTGTCTCAGCCTTATTGCCACTGATAGTGCTGTTAGTGAGAACGATTTTGCTGGTAATGAAACTGGCGATTGCGCCACCATGAGAGTTCGCTGAGTTGCTAGTGAAAGTGCTGTTGCTGATGTTAGCATTAGAGTCGTTAAAGATTGCCCCACCAAGCGAAGTGGCTGAATTGTTTGTAAAAGCGCTGTGGCTGATGTCAGCATCGGAGGCGTTAACGATAGCGCCACCGTGTGAAGTTGTCGAATTATCAGTAAAACTGCTGTAGCGAAGCGTGATTGCCCCGTAATTGTAAACGGCGCCGCCATTGCTAACGGATGAATTGCGAGTGAAACTGCTGTTATGAACGGTGACTGTTCCTAAGTTGAAGATTGCGCCGCCTTCAGAGAGTGCCGAATTGTCAGTGAAACTGCTATTATGGAGGGTGAGATCTCCATAATAGTCATCCTTGCCCCTGTGGATTGTGCCGGAACTGTTGAAGATCGCCCCACCTCTGTATTGCGCCTTATTGGTATTGAAGTGACTATCGCTGACCGTGAAACTTTCCCAATGGTTCAGGATTGCGCCACCTCTATAACCAGCCGAATTGTAATTGAAGGTACTAGTTTGGACGGTGAGCGTGCTCCAAGTTAGGATTGCCCCACCATCAAAGGCTGCCGTGTTGCTAGTGAACGTGCTACCAGTGATGCTGATCTCTCCAAAGTCCTCGCCATAGATGGCGCCGCCAGCACTAGCACTATTGCCTGTTGCATCATTGTCAACGAAAGTACCACTAGTGATGCTGATCTTTCCAAAGTCATCGTTGTAGATGGCACCACCACTACCTTTTGTCGCATAATTGCTCGTGAAAGAGCTGTTGGTAAACTTGCTAACAGCTGCAACCGTGAGAGATACGTTATTGCCGTTGAAGATTGCCCCACCTTGGTCATCTGCCCAATTGCCGCTGAACTTGCTACCGCTGGTAGTGAGTATGCTCTTGTTGTAAATTGCGCCACCGTCACTTGCCGCCGAATTTTGGGCGAAGCTGCTGTTGGTGATGGTAATATCGCCATTGTAACCGGTCTTGCCATCGTAGGTCGCACCATAGCCATTTAGGATTGCGCCACCGTTGCTTGTCGCCACATTTTGGGTGAAGCTGCTGTTGGTGATGGTGAATTCTTTCCAATTATTGTAGATCGCGCCACCGCTATCTTTTGCCAAATTGCCCTGGAAAGTGCTTCCACTAACGGTGACTTTGCTCCAAGTGAAGATGGCGCCACCCCACCCTGTTGCACTATTTCCGCCGAAAGTGCTATTCGTGATGGTCAGCTCCCCCAAGTCATCGTTGTAGATGGCGCCGCCTCCTTGGGTCGCCGAGTTGTTGGTGAAAGTGCTGTCGATAACGGTGGCTTTGCCGCTATCATTGTAGATGGCGCCGCCCCAGTAATGGTGGCCATCGGCTACCGTCAGATTCTTAAGCGTCAGCTCCCCACTGCTAGCAACATAGAACACTTGAAATTGATCATCGCCAGAGACGGTGAAACCTGCGCCTTCTATAACTATCGGTGAGGTGATCTGGGGAAGGGTTTTGTCCAAAGTAATGTCAGATGACAGAGCGATCGTGTCTGCCCCGCTACCTGCCGGGCAGCCGCCGGATATAGCGTCCGTATTGGCGGCGGTGATGGCATCTTCCAAGCTGCAAAGGGAATTGACAATGATCTTGCCAGCGCCATGTGGCGTCGGTGTATGCGTTGGTGGTACGGGGGTATTCGTTGGTCTCGTAAACGCAGACTCGTAAGCGCCGATATCACAGCCAGATCCCTGTGGTCGTGTCACGCCACGCTGGTCGGTTGCCGGACAGTGATCGGCATTGCCGGCGTCAATGGCTGGGCTGCCTTCCAGTAGCGGGAAGTAGGCCGGTAAGCCAGTCAGCGCGCCCAACATGGGGTCGCCACTCAAATTCGACGACGAGAAACAAGAGCCATCTTCAATGAGATTGTTGACATTCTGAGTAAATTGACTTCCGCTCGTGTTACAATCGCCACCCGTATTTTTGGCGATAATGTTGTTACGCAAGCGGTAGTAGGTCGGCGAGGCATTATCAAATAAACTCAGTCCACCATCAGAAGCAGCCCAATTGCCACTGATAGTGTTGTTAGTGATAGTGAGATTGCTCAGGCTGAAGTTGACAATTGCGCCGCCTAGCTGGGCTGCCTCATTGTCAGTAAAGGTGCTGTTGGTGATTGTGGTAGCTGTTAATGAGTTGTTTAAGATTGCGCCACCTATGTTTCTTGCAGAGTTGCTAACGAAAGAGCTGCTATTAATAGCAATATCCGCCATAACTACATTATTGCCACTGTTGAAGATCGCGCCACCTTCACCAAGCGCCCAATTGCCAGAGAATCTGCTGCTGCCGATAGTGAGTGTATTCTTATTGTAAATTGCGCCACCTTCATCAGCTGCAGAATTGCTAAAGAATTTGCTGTTGGTGATGGTAAGATTGCCATTATAACCGGTCTTGCCATCATAGGTCGCACCATAATCATTGTAGATAGCGCCTCCATGGGTTGCCGCTGAATTCTGGGCAAAGGTGCTGTTGGTGATGGTGAAATCTTTCCAAGTATTGTGGACTGCGCCACCACCACTTTCAATTGCCGAATTGCTTACGAAAGTGCTTCCATTAATAGTGACTTTGCTCCAAGTGAAAATGGCCCCACCCGACCATTTTGCACTGTTGTCATTGAAAGTGCTATTGGTGATAGTGAGTTCGCCCAAGTCATCGTTGTAGATCGCGCCACCACCGTTTGTTGCATAATTGCTAGTGAAAGTGCTGTCGATAACGGTGGCTTTTCCGCTATCATTGTAGATCGCGCCGCCCCAGTAATGGTGTCCATCAGCTACAGTCAGATTCTTAAGCGTCAGCTCGCCACTGCTGGCGACATAGAACACTTGAAATTGATCATCCCCGGAGATGGTGAAACCTGTGCCTTCTATAACTATCGGTGAGGTGATCTGGGGAAGAGTACCGTCCAAAGTAATGTCGGATGACAGCGTGATCGCGTCTGCTCCGCTACCTGGCCGGCAACCGCCGGATGTAGCATCCGTATTGGCGGCGGTGATGGCATCTTCCAAGCTGCAACGGGAATTGACAAGGATGTTGCTAGCGTAAACAGGCAGCGAAAGCGACAACATCGTCAGCAAAATAATGAAAGCGGCAAATAGGCGTCGTAAGTTATTCATGTTAGCACCTTATACACTAATTGCTTATAGATATATGGTAACACAATACCTACCAGCTGCCAATACATTGCCTGTCTGGAGCGGGTACAAACTTGCATAAAGCGCATTCTGCATTATCATTGGGAAAATTGACCGAAAGGCATGCCACATGCCCATTTCCTCAATTCAGATCAAACTACTACTGATTCTGATACTGGCGGCAAGTCTAAGCCCGCTGTCAGCCGCCCTGGAAGAGACAAACCCCTGCGCCAGCGATGCTCTCACTGTCGGCTTTTACGCCTACTTCGCGCCAGTGAGCTATAGCGCCGATGAAGACCCAGAATCGGAGGACTTCAACACGCAGCTCGGCTATGAAGCGGATCTGCTGACTGCCCTGGAGGCGATGGAAGGCGCCGGGCTATCTTTTATCCGCCGTGCGATCCCGCTCTGGGATGATATCTGGCTGCAATCCGCCACAGCGGAATATGATATTATCGGCGGTGGCATCAGCATTCTCGACTCTCGCAGGCGAAACGCAATGGATGAGGAAGCCGTCACTTTCACCTCGGGACACATCGGCTTTCGCCAATCGCTGCTGGCACGGGCGGAAGATGCCGAGCTTCTCAACAGCTATAACAACTTGAGCAGCAACTTGCGCATCGGTGCTCTTGCCGGCACCACCGGAGAATTTCGCCTATTGCAACTGACCGGGCTTGCCGATGCCGACGGTGTGCTCGCTGCTAGCACCCGCATCGAGACGCCAGGAGGCACCATGATAGCTGATGGCAGCGCGGATTACGTCATCACCGCGGCTGGCGCATCGCTCAACTTGGCTGGGCGACGGCAGCTTTACCCTCCAGCAGAGACCATGCCCCAAGTCATCTATCTGGGCGATGAAACTGGCGAGTCAGAGCTGCTCGAAGCGCTGGGCGCTAGCGAGATTGACGCGATCGCCAGGGGACATGCCGGCAACCTCGCGGCTACTCAAGCCTCCGCCGGCGCCTTTGTGGTCGCCGCCCTCGATGATAAAGTCGAACATGGCGGCTTCACCCTTGATCTCGATGATATGGAGTTGGCAGCCTGCCTGGACGAGAAGATCAACTGGCTGACCGATGATCAACAGTTCGGTTATGCTGAATGGGTGAGCGATCCCACGGTTTTCATGCAGCGCGCCGAAATCTGGAACGAGCGAGAAGAACAAAGCGACTAGGTTTTAACCTTAAATACCTGCTAATAAGGAGAGTATATATGCCTATCGGTAACAAGAATCAAGCGATCGCCGGTTTGGGCACGCACCATATCGCCGTGCAAACCCGCGATTACGAAGCCTCGCTCACCTTCTATACCGAAGTGATGGGCATGGAGAAAGCGGTCGAATTCGAAGCCGGCGGACGCCGCATCGCCCTGCTCGATATCGGCGATGGCAGTCATCTCGAACTCTTCGAGCCGCTTCCCAATGCCGAGCCAGCTGGCGACCCCAGCAACGATGTGCTTTTCCACTTTGCCCTGGCGACTAGCGATATCGCCGCGGCGTTGGAACGGGTGCGCGCGGCTGGTATGGAGATCACCCGCGAATTGGCGGATGTCAAACTGGGCAGCCTGGATGTGACCATCGCCTTCTTCACAGGTCCGGGTGGCGAGGTGGTCGAGTTTTTTCAAGTCAACAGCTGACAGCTGAACCTTCTTTAGATTTCAAGGTAAATACCGCCGTCACGGACCTGCACCGGGAAGCGCTTGAGCTGGCGGCGGTCGGTCAGGCATTTGCCCGTATGCAAATCAAATTCCCAGCCATGCCAGGGACAACGTAAGATTTCGTTCTCCCGCCCCCAGATGAATTGCCCCGGTTTGGAGGGCAAAGTGGTGCCACTGAGCCGCCCACGGCAAACTGGCGCGAATTCATGTGGGCAGAGGTTGAGCACTGCCACAATCTGTGAGCCGGTATTGAAGACGCCAATAGATTTGCCCTCAACATCGATCAGTCGGCGCTCTCCAACAGCGAGTTCATCCAGGGCGGTGACAAAGATCTCTTTCTTAGTTGACATCTTGTGGCGCCTCTATATTGAAGACATCCAGCGCATTGCGATACATCACGGCATCGCGCAAACCGGGGTCGAGCTGCCTCATCGCGAAATCGGGCGTGTCGCCATCCCAATGTGGATAATCGCTGGAAAACATCAGCATCTTTTCCGCATCGAACATATCCAGCACCTGGTGAAAATGGCGGCTGTTATCCGGTTCTTCAATCGGCTGCGTGGTCAGCAAGATATGCTCTTGAATGATCTCGCTCGGGCGGCGCGTTAGCCAGGGCGTGGTCGAGCGCAACGCCTTCCAATTCTTGTCCAAGCGCCACATCAACGCCGGCAGCCAGGCAACTCCCCCTTCGACGAAGACGAACTTCAGCGCCGGATATTTCTCGAAGACGCCTTCAACCACCAAGCTCACCAATTGTGTCATATACGAAGTCGCCAGCAGCGTGTGCCATTCCAAGTAGTTCGCCACAAATCCCGCCGTCCCGCCGGAACCGGCAATGCCGACGCCTTCCAAACCGGGGTGAATCGCTAGCGGCAGATCATGTGCAGCGGCCGCCTCATATAAAGGATGGAAATAACTGTGCCCCAAGGGAAAAGGAGAGCCGCTTGCCATCAGCACCTGGACAACCCGCGGGTGATCGCCGAGGCGGTGGATCTCTTGGACAGCGAGTTCGATATTGCTGAAAGCGATGGTGATTGATGCCAGATAACGCTCATCCAGCGGCAGCCAGTCCTCGACAAAATGCGTGTTGACCGCGGAGAGCGCCGCCGCCGAATAATGGGCATCGGGCGAGACACAATGCTCCATCGCCTCGGCGGGATTCATAATGGCAAAAGAAATATCATAAACATCCAAAAAATGTTGCGCCAAGGTTTCGGGACTTTTTTCGATGCGACGCCCGTCTTCCGTGACAGCATCGCCGCGCATCACTCCATTGGGATTGAAATAATTGGGATGCCCGGCGCCATGATCCCCTCGCAGGTAACGGCTGCGCCACGGCTCATCAAGGTACTCCGCCACACGCTCGTGGATCGGTACCGGATGGATATCGGTATCGATGATCATTTGAGGTCGGTTCATATTGCCCTCGCCCCCCAGATTCTTGACAACTATCGAAACTATAGTTTGCAACTTCTCATTCGATGTGTCAAACTATGTAGACTGAAACGCTTTTAGTCGCAAATGTATAGAGACAGGAATAGATCATGAAAGTCAAACTACTGCTGGTACTTCTAATTGCTGGCTTGTTCGCAACTTTTGCGCAGGCACAAGATCAGGTCACCGTCACGCTTTGGATGCACAACCATGCGCCCCGCGTAGCCATCGATGAAGAACTGATCGCCGAGTTCATGGAAGAAAATCCCGACATTATCGTGGAATACGAACTTGTCGATGACTTCTTCACCACCTTGCAAACTGCCCTGGCTTCCGGCGCCGGTCCCGATGTCTTCAACCAATTTACTTACTACAACACACAGTTTTACGCGCAGGGCATGCTAGCACAAGTCGATCCGGTGGCGATGGGCTACCAAACCATTGAAGATGTTTACGCTCGTTATGGCGAAGGATTAGTGGGGGAGACCGTTCTCGCTGGTGATACCTTCAATGGCGAGCTCTACGGCATCCCCACCGAGCTGAGCAATTACGCCTGCTACACCAATGACGATCTCTGGATGGAAGCCGGCTTGGATCCCGCGACAGATTTCCCGACAACCTGGGAAGGCTTGCTCGATGTCGCTATCCAACTGACCAAGCGCGATGATAGTGGCGCATTGGTACAGCGCGGCTTCGATTTCAACTGGTATGGCGCTATCTTTATGATCCTGCATTTTGACGGGATGGTGGCGCAATTGGGACAGAGCATGGTCGACGAAACCACCTATACCGCCCATATCAACAACGATAATGTCAAGCGCGTCATGCAATACTGGAACGATCTGGTCAACGTGCATGAACTCGGCGGACCGCAATACACCCGCTCGCGCGATGCCTTTATTGCCGGTGAACAAGCCACTGAATGCACCTTCGGCAATTGGGGCACGCCTGGCATGGAAGAAGCTGGCATCAACTACACAATCCATAACATCCCGCGTTGGGAAGATGCCGTCAATGACCTCGGTTTCGCCACCTATGCTTACTACTTGCAGGTCAATGCCAATGCCCCGCGCGAGGTGCAGGAAGCCGGCTGGAAACTGATCGCCAAATTGACCAGCGAACCGGGCAGATACCTCAACGAAGCGGCTTTGTTCCAACCGGTAGTAGACTATCTGGAAACCGAGGATTTCGCCAACAACGAGATCATGCCCGTCTTCCTGGACGAGCTCTACCGCGGTCAATATCACTCGCGCTTTGCCAGCTCCGCCGAAGTGGGCGATGCCTTACTGCGCGCCCGTGATCGCATCATCTTGGGCGGCGAAGATATGGACACCGTGCTGCAAGAAACCGAAGACGAAGTCAACGCCATCCTGGAACGCGCCCTGGCTGATATTGAAGCGGCTGGCGGCGGTTGATAAACAGGTAATCACTTTCTCAAATCCCTCCTCAGCGCTATTTTGGGGAGGGATTTGCTTCAGCGCTATCCATTCGCTCTTTTCTCTCGATTGAGTCTAAGGAAGAGCAAACTATGCCCAGAAACAGAGGATCTCGACGCCGATGATTCGCCTCTATCGCCGGGTTTGGAGCGACAAAACGGTCATTAGCCGCCGGCAATATTGGGGGCTGTTTTTCGTCTTGCCCGCCGTCATCTTCTTCGCCGTCTTCTTTCTTTATCCTCTCGTCAGCGGTTTCGCCCTGAGTTTGACCGATTTCACCTTGCTGCGTCCACCGGTCTTCGTCGGGCTGGATAATTATCTGGATCTGACCAAAGACCGACTTTTTCTCAAATCCATCAGCGTCACCCTGGGTTACGTCTTCGGCAGCACCGTGCCAACTTGGGGGCTGTCCCTGCTGGCGGCGTTGCTCTTTTATCAGAAGTTCCCCGGGCGCGAGGGGTTGAAGCTGCTGTTCTTCTCGCCACTGTTGCCTTCAGTGGCAGTGGTATCAGTGATTTGGGTGGTGCTGCTGCATCCCAGCGGCATCCTCACCAATATCATCGGACCGCTTGTCGGCAAGGCGGAGATCACCTGGCTGCACGATCTGACGCTGTCGCCTATCGTCATCGTCGTTGCCCGCATTTGGTCTGTCATTCCCTTTTATATGTTGATCTGGCTGGCTGGCTTAACCGCCATCCCCCAAGAGCTGCGTGATGCCGCCCGTGTTGATGGCGCCAATCGTGCGCAATCATTCTTTCGGGTCGAGTTGCCGCTGCTGCGCCCTACCGCGGTCTTTGTCATGGCAGTTTCCACCATCGCCGCTTTTCAAGGCTTTACCCTGCAATTCGTCATCGCGCCCAACCAAGGCGGTCCCGTGGATGTCAACACCACGCTGGGCATCGTCATCTGGAAATACGGTTTTCAATTCTATCGCATGGGCGATGCGGCGGCCGTCTCGGTGGTCCTCTTCGCCTTCATCATGATCATCACTGGCTTTCAGCTGAGCTTGGGGCGGAGCGACCGCTACTCGCTCAATTAGCGAAAACAATACTATGGCAGTTTCATCAACACCTTACGAGAGCAACGCCGCCTTTGAAGCGCGTTTGCGCCGGCGGATCAGCACTTTGATCCTGCTGAGCACCGCCATCTTCGTCGCGGTGCTCTTCGGCTTTCCCATGTATTTCATGGCGATCTCGGCTTTCAAAGCGGAAAGCGAAATAATGGCGACGCCATTCCGCTGGCTGCCGGAACAATTCGCCGGCATCTCCCATTACTTGCGGGCTTTCGAGATCGCGCCGATCGGACAATGGTATTTCAATAGCGTGGTGGTCGCCGCTGTACAAGTTGCGGCATCGATCTTTTTCGGCGCCATGGCTGGCTACGGCTTTGCCAAATTTCAATTTCGCGGCAAACGTATTCTCTTCGCCCTGATCTTGAGCATCATGGCAGTGCCCTTCCAGATACTGTTGATCCCGCTATATGTCTTGATTCGGCAATTCGGCTGGCACGATACTTACGCCGCTTTGATCATGCCCGGCTTGCTCAGCGCCTTTGGTGTATTTATGATGCGCCAATTCGCCTACAGCATCCCGGATGAATTGCTGGATGCCGCGCGGATTGACGGCGCGAGCGAGTTTCGCATCTTCATGCTGATCGCGCTGCCCCTGTTGGCGCCGGCTTCCGCCAGCCTGGCGATTATCCTCTTCCTGTTCAGTTGGAATAATTTCCTCTGGCCCCTGGTGGCGGTGCAAGATCCCAACCTGAAGACCCTGCCAGTTGGGATGACCGTCTTCTCGCAGCCCTACCGTGGCGACCCCATCGTCGGTCCTTCCATGGCTGTCTCCACCTTGGCCACCCTGCCCGTCGCCCTGCTCTTCATCTTCTTCCAACGCTACTTCATCGAAGGCATGATGGTCTCCGGGATCAAAGGATGATTCGCGCGCGCCTGCTCGAATTGCGGGAAATCTATCGCCAGGAACTGTTTGACCGCGTCCTGCCTTTCTGGCTGGAGCATTCGCTGGATCGACAACATGGGGGCCAGTTCAATTCACTGGATCGTGACGGTTCCGTCTTCGATACTGATAAAGCCATGTGGTTGCAGGGGCGTGCCCTGTGGATGTTTGCCAAACTATACAATGAGGTGGAAGCGCGTCCGGAATGGCTTGCGGCGGCGCGGCATATCTACGACTTCATCATGCAACACGGCTTCGATGTGGACGGGCGCATGTTTTTCGCGGTCACTGCCGATGGCCGCCCCCTGCGCAAGCGTCGTTATCTCTTCACCGAGACCTTCGCCGTCATTGGTTGCGCCGAATACGCCCGCGCGACAGGAGATGCAATCGCCCTGCAACGCGCCATCGATACTTATCAGCTGGTGATCGATCATCTGCGACATCCGCAAAAACTCGAACCCAAGATCTATCCCTCGACCCGCCGCAGCAAGTCACACAATACCTCCATGATCATGCTAGCGACCACCCAGGAGTTGCGCTTGGCTGCCCCAGCGGACCCGCTCTATCAGCAAGTGGTCGATGAGGCTCTCGATCAAATCCTCAATCACTTCCTGGACGAGCGAGCCGGCGCGGTCTACGAAGTGTTGGGCGCGGATAACGAACAACTCGATACAGCTGATGGGCGTCGCATCACACCTGGTCACGCGATGGAATCCGCCGCTTTCATCATGCACGAAGCTATGGTCTCCCCCGACAAGCAGCTAATACCGCCGGCGCTAAAGATGATCGATTTTTCGATGGCGCGCGGTTGGGACGAGCAATACGGCGGCTTGCTCTATTTTGTGGATGCCGCCGGCAAACCGCCAACCCGACTCGAATGGGATATGAAATTGTGGTGGTCCCACAGTGAAGCGCTTTATGCCCTGCTGCTGGCTTATCATCTGAGCGGCGACAGCAAGTACGCAAGCTGGTTCGAGCTGATGCACCAATGGAGCTTCACCCATTTTTCCGATCCGGAATACGGCGGCTGGTATGGCTATTTACATCGTGATGGCAGCTTATCCACAAGGCTCAAAGGCGGGATGTGGAAAGGCTTCTTTCATACCCCGCGCGCGCTCTGGCTCTGCTGGAGACTGCTGGGCGAGCTGTTGGAAAATGAGCCAAGTTCCGTTTGAATCGCAGCTGCCGTCACCGGTCCCGCCTCGCGGTGATATGAATGCTGATGCCATTCAATAGCACAAAAAACGCCACTACCAACATAATATGCCGGTAGCCAATAGTCGCTTGCAACAAACCGAAGCTGAGTGTGGAGCCGAACCAACCGATATTCCACAGCGCCAAACCAACGCTGCTGGCGATATTATGATACTCCGCCGCCAGCGAATCCATCAAAAGCGGCTGAAACAAGGGCTGCATCGTGTTGCGTAGACCGATAGCGAGCACATAACAGAGCACCGCCATGCCCAATGCTTCTGACAGGCTCAAGCCGACGAAAGCAATGGCGCTGACCATCATGAGCGCGGTCAAGGCGCCTGCCCTGCCCATGCGCGCCTCCCAAAATGGATTCAGCAGCGGCATCAGCCCCATCATCATCCAGCCCAAGCCGATCACGCTGCCGATGGCGCTATCGCTGATGCCGAACAGACCACGAAAGATCAGATTGAAAAAGGGAAAGGTCAAGCCGCCGGAGATGCCAAAAATGAAAAGCGGGAAAGTCAATCTTAACACGCTGCGCCAAGGCACGGATCGCGCCAGCCAAGATCGCCCTCCGGCCGGGAAGGCTTCTTCCGCCTGCCGATGCCGCAGCAAGAACAAAGGTAAAATGCTCAGCAAAAGGACGATAGCAGCGCCGATGATGGAAGCGCGATATGCTAAGGGCATCTCTTCCGGTCGTAGATCGCTAACTGCCACAATGGATAGAGATTGGCTGGCGAGCAGCGGTAGCAAACCACCGAGCGCGCTGCCAATGGCGACCGCGAACATGCTGACCAGATTGTGGTAGGAGAATTGTGCTGTGTGTTCGCTGCGGTCTGTCAAGGTGACCATGAAAGGCGGCTTCACCACCTGGTTCGCCCCGAAGCAGGCGCCCCAGAAAAACCGGCTGATACCAATCACCAGCAGATCCTGCGACAGCGCAGTAGCCGCCACGCAAATGGCGATACCAGCGGTGGAGAGGATGATCAGACGTCGGTTGCCCACTCGATTGGCGACCAAACCAATCGGCAACCCAATCAGAAATCCGCTTAGACGCGGCAGAGACTGCAAGAGAGCGATGGTCGGCGCATCATAACCGATGCTCACCAAATAGAAGTTCAAGAGAATATCGGCGATGCCGAGCAAAGCGATATGGAAAAGCAGACTGTGACAAAGAAATAAGAGCACCTGCCCATTCAGGCCGGGCAGGCGCTTAAAACCCAAGGAACGCCCGATAGCGCTGCCGATCGATTTCATGTTCCCCTATCGTCTTCCGTTGTATCCGAGCGAGCAATTGCTTGACAGGCAGTGGTGGCGAGTATATAATCCCCCGCATCAGTATAAATTGTCGACATTCATGGATATTATACCGATGCTTTTTGATATTACACTTTGGTAGCCCAAAATGTTGCAAGTGGCTGGCAGGTTCGCAAACGTCTTTCCGCGGGCAGATCTTTAAGATTGATGAGGAGTTACTAGCTTGGCATCGCATAGAAAAGCAAACATATTAACACAACACGAGCATAACCAGCGGTTGAATACCCCCTCGCTGGCGCAGGTCATGCGCAATACAAAGGACTTGAGCGCTGATGAAATGCTCAGCCCGCTGGACGAGCGCATCATCGCTAGCGCGGCGGAGGCATTGGAAGCTGGCGAGACGCATTATGTCGATGTGCCAGGTATCGCCCCGTTGCGATCGGCAATGGCACAGTTCCTCAACGATTCCAGCGGCAGCGGATACCAACAGGAAAATATCATCATCACTGCGGGCTTGCAAGAATCGCGCTTCCTCACCATTCAAAAAATCGGCGAATTGTATGACAGCATCGGCATTCCAGCTGTGGTACATCCAGGGGTACAAAAAGCATTAGGTGTACGCCAGCGCAATGTGCTGTCATTGCCCGTCGATAGCGAACGTGGCTACCTGGCTTCAACGGAAACCATTGCGGCCGCAATCGCCGATGGTTGCCGTCTATTCTTTTTGGAATCGCCATCTCGGCTCAGCGGCGCCATCTATTCGCCAGACGAAGTGGAGGCAATTCATCAAATCATCAAGGACAGCGATGCCGCTGTGATTTGGGACCAGGGGCTGGCACTTTGGGTTGATGGCAACTACTGCGCGCTGGCATCCAAAGACAAAGACATAGAGCGAACGGCGACTATTGGTGAAGCCTTCCCCGGTATGGGTTTGGCGAGCTGGTTAATTGGCTACATCGCTGCACCTCAAGCCTGGGTTCCCAGCATGCAATCACAAAAACAAATCATGGCGATTTGCACCAGTACCGCCGCCCAATATGCCGCGCTGGAAGCCAGCAGTATCTTCGAAGAACCGCATAACCGCCAACTGGCGCAATTGCGCGGCTACCGCCAAGCTGCCAAGTCCGCGGCACAAGGGGCAAACCTCCATCCCGTCGCCGGCGATAGCGCCAACATACTCGCCCTGCGCTGCCCTCAAAATAAAAAAGCGATCATCGCTCAACTGCGACAAGCTGGCTATGACGCCGCCGATGGCGATATCTTCGGCGCGCCAGATCTGATTCGATTGACCATTAACAACGCGACAGTCCACGCGCTGCAAGCGCTCAGCTGAACTTGCCGGAGAATGCACCATGAGCAAGAAGAAAAACGAAGGCACCAACCTGCTCTACCAACTCATTGGCGAAGCGCGAACCTATGACGATGCCATCATCATGGGGCGTGGGGATCCCGATTTTGACACGCCTCCCCATATTGTCGCCGCTGCCAAAGATGCCATGGTCAATCACCATAGCGACTATGTGCCGCCACAAGGGCTGCTGCCCCTGCGCGAGGCAATCGCCGATCGCGTCAAGCGCGTCAACAATATCGATGTCGACCCCGCCAGCGAAGTCGTGGTCACCAATGGCGGGCAAGAAGCGCTCTTCCTGATGGTGCTGGCGGTGATCTCTCCTGGTGATGAGATGATCGTACCCGAACCCAACTACAATACCTATGCCGACTCGCTGGCATTCGCCGGCGGCGTCAAGGTCGAAATTCAGACCTATCCCGAGCAAGATTTCCGTGCCGACCCCGCTGCCGTGCGCGCTGCCATCACAGACAAAACACGCGCGCTCCTGCTGGTCTCGCCCAACAATCCCGCAGCCAGCGTGATCTCCCGCGCTGATATGGAGACGATGCTGGAAATCGCCAGCGAGCACGATCTGATGATCTTGGCTGACGATATCTATGATCTCTTCGTCTATGACGATTTCGAACATACCAGCCCGGCATCGCTGCCCGGCGGGAAAGAACGCACCCTGACGCTCAACGCCTTATCCAAAGCGTATTCCATGACCGGCTGGCGCTTGGGCTGGATTGTGGGACCAGCCGACCTGATGGCGCGGGTGACGGAACTCAAGGCTGCCATCAGCGGTGGCACATCGGTCATCTCCCAATACGCCGGTATCGCCGCGCTTACCGGTCCACAAGAACCAGTGGAGATGATGGCGGAGGCTTATCGACAACGGCGGCGCCTGGTGTTGGACGCCCTCGATGAGATGGGCATGAACTACGGCTTGCCACAGGGGGGGCAATTTGTCTTCGCCGATATCGGCTTCACGGGCCTGAATAGCGCCGAAGTGGCGCAGCGGATGTTGACCGAGCAGCATGTGCTGGCTTACCCCGGCGCAGCCTTTTCCAAAGACCGCGAAGATTACCTGCGCCTGACTTTCTTGCAACCGCAAGACCAATTGAAAGAAGGTTTGGAACGGATGAAGATCGTGATGCAAAATATCATGGCGGAGAAGCAATAGATTCCCTCATATTCGATAAAGCTAAGAAAAAGTGTGTAAGCTATGGACAAAAGCCTCAACGATAAAACCGCTGTCATCACTGGCGCCAGCCATGGGTTGGGGCGAGCAGTGGCGGGGCAGTTGGCGGCTCTCGGCGCGCAGGTCGTCTTGATCGCCCGGCGACGGGAGCCCCTGGAAGAAACCGCCGAGGAAATTCGAGCGAGCGCTGGCGTGGCGACAGCTTTCCCCTGCGATGTCTCCGATATCGAGCAAGTAACCGCGACCGCCGCCGAGATCAGCAATAGCTTCGGCAAGGTGGACATTCTGGTCAATAACGCCGGCATCCCCGCCCCGCGAACTTTTTTGGAGACCGACTATGCCGATTGGCAGCAAGTCATCGGCGTCAATCTGTCTGGCGTCTTCTATCTGACACGCGCTCTGTGGGCGGCGCTGCAAAACGCTGATTCAGCTTATGTGATCAATATTTCCGGCACGGCCGGTTTGCGGGGCGGTGGCAGCCCGGCTTACGGCGCTTCCAAGTTTGGCTTGACCGGTTTGAACTACGCCATCGCTCAAGCGGGCAAAGACCAGCAGGTCCGCTCGACCATATTGTATCCGGGCGGCATGGACACTGGTTGGCGCGGCGCCCCTATCGGCGTCAAACCCGCTAGCGAAACGATGGACCCCAAAGTAGTCGCCCAGATGATCGCTCAACTGGTGACCAGTCCCCCTGAGTTCGTCGTCAACGAAGCTGTGCTGAACCCGCTCGACCAGCCTTTTATGTGAGATCGCGCCCATGGCTTACGAAGTGCAGGACCCCTCGCTGGTCAATCATTATCCGCTGAAAACGCTGAACCGCTTCACCATCGATTTTATGCGCGGGTTGGGCGCGACAACCGAAGAAGCAGAAATCATCAGCGATGGTCTGATGACGGCATCGCAATGGTGGCATCCGGGGCAGGGGCAGGGTCTGGAAAAGCTCTTCCGCTATCACCGCCGCGTTGGCAATGGTGGCATCATCCCTAACGCGCCCATGCATTGGCTTGTCGATGGACCAGCTTATGCCCTGTTGAATGCGGCCAAAGGCTTCGGCTATGTGGCGGCGCATCGAGCAATGACGCGCGCTGTCCAAAAAGCCAAAACAAACGGCATCGCCATGGTCGGCGTGCGCCACAGCAATCACTTCGGCATCGCCGGTTATCATGCCATGACCGCCGCCAAAGCAGGGCTGATCGGTTGGTCTTTCACCAATGCAGCCGCCGAAATGGCGCCCTGGGGCTCGGCAAAAGTCGTCCTAGGCACCAATCCCTGGGGTATCGCCATCCCGCGTAGCGCCGACCAGGCCATCGTGCTGGATATGGCGTTGACCATGTCCGGCAAGGGCATGATGCGCTGGTACGCCCGCGAGGGACAAGAGATGCCGGATAATTGGGCGCTGACGCCAGCGGGGCAAGTCACCACCGATCCCGCCGCTGCCATGGATGGACCGCTGTTGCCCATCGGCGAATACAAAGGCTACGGCTTGAGCCTGGTCACCGATGTTCTGGCTGGCGTGATGACTGGCGCCCTGTTCGGTTTGGACGTATTTCAAGATGACCAAAATTTTGATGTCGGGCATATGATGATCGCCATTGATCCGGCCGCATTGATGACTGGAGCGGATTTCGACCGACGCCTGGAAGAACTGGTGACGCAAGTCAAAAGCGCTGAACCAATCGATCCCGCCCGTCCGGTCCTGTTGCCCGGCGAAGTTGAATTCCGCCGCATGCAAGAACGGCAAGAGCATGGCATCCCGGTCGCCCGTGAAACCATCGATAAATTGCGCGATTTGGCAGGGGATATCGGTATGCCCTATCCCTTGTGAACGGCAGTGCCAGCCGCCCGAAACTTTTGATTCTGATGACATCATCGGTAAACTTCTGACAAATAAGCTTACATTTTTTGAGGACAAAACTATGGACGAAAATGATTATGATGCGGTCAAGCGGCGACGCGGGCTGATCCCCGAAGATCTGCTGAAATTCCGCTGGTTGGACGAGATCGCGCTTTCCCCCGCCGGCACACAAATCGCTTACACGATCCGCCGTCCCCATGCTCCCTCCAACGGCTATACCTGCCATCTGTATTTGCAAGATCTGATGGATGGCAGCGCGCGCCGCCTCAGCAATGGCGATTGTCAAGTGTCCTCCATCGCCTGGAGCCGCGATAGCAGCCGCCTCGCTTATAGCCACAGCGATGCCACGGGGGATTCAGTGCGTGTCATCCGCCTGGAAGACAACAGCAGCGACATTTTCCCAACTGACGGCAGGCCGATGGGCAGCCTGGATTGGTCAGCTGATGGCAGCAAGCTGGTGGGCTTACGTTGGACGCCGATGCGCTCAGCCGACGATCGCGGACCCGCCGCTGGCATCCCCAAACCAACGATCAAGGTCATTCGCCGCCTGCGCTACAAGCAAGATGGGGTCGGTTGGGTGCACGATCGCTTCAAGCAGGTCTGGGTGCTGGAGCTCGCCACGCGCGACTTTCTGCAAGTGACCCACAGCGAATGTGACTACTCATCGCCGAAATGGAGCAACCACGGCTCCCGTATCGCTTTCGTCGGCATGGCGCGCGAGCAGAATACATCTCTGGGATATGGGCAGATCTTGACCTGCGACTACCCGCATGGTGAGCCTCGCCTGCTGCTGCCCGATTGGCAAGGCACCGCCTTTAGTCCGGTCTGGGGCGCTGATGATCGCTATATTGCCTTCGCCGGGCATAACTTGCCGCCCCCGGTGAATCGGCGCAATTTCTGGCAGCCGCACTTGGCAGATGTGGAAGCCGGCACAGCCTGGAAACTCGGCGCCGATATCGACGAAGAAGTCGGCAATTATGCCGTTGCCGATCAACGAGTGAGCTTGTCCAACGTCACCATGAAGTGGGCGGTCGGCGATAAGTGGATCTATTTTCTGTTGACCGAACAAGGCGCTGCCAACCTTTATCGTATCAACACCAATGGCGAATACGAGTGTCTGGTCAGCGGCGACAGTGTCACCTTTGAATACAGCCCGGCAAACGGGGACCGAGTTGCCTATGGGCAAGCCGATCCCAGCAATCCCGGGGAGCTCTATATCCTGCAAAATGGCGCTTCAAACATGCTGAGTAACCTCAATCCGTGGCTGCGTGATCATCAACTGGCGCCGCCGGAGAGTTATTGGTATGACGGCGTCGATGGCGCCAAAGTGCATGCTTGGCTGATTAAACCACTGAATTTTGAAGCGGGCAAAGAATACCCATTAGTGCTCTATGTGCACTGTTCGATGTTTTCTTGGGATTTCAATCATGAGTTTCAAGTCTATGCCAATGCCGGTTATGCGGTGGCATATTTCAATCAACGCGGCACAACCGCCGGTTATGGTCAAGCCTGGACCAAAGCCAGCGAAGGCGATCAAGGCGGCGCCGACTACGAAGAGATTATGCTGGGCGTGGACGAATTGGCCGCCCGCCCCTACATCGATAGCCAGCGCATGGGCGTCACCGGCGGCAGTTGCGGCGGCTTCATGACCAACTGGGTGGTGGGGCATACCGATCGCTTCGCTGCTGCGGTGGCGCAACGGTCGATCACCAATCAGATCAGCTTCTTTGGCACTTCCGATATCGGGCCAGAATGCACCGGTGGCGAAACCCGCACCGACCCCTGGCGCGATTTGCAAAGTAGCTGGCGCCAATCGCCAGTGGCTTATATCGACAATATCAATACACCGCTGCTGATCATCCATAGCGACGAAGATCATCGTTGTGCCCTGGAGCAGGCGGAGCAAATGTTCGCCGCCTTGCGCTGGCGTGGCAAAGCAGTCGAGCTGGTCATATTCGAGGGCGAAAATCACGGCTTGTCCCGTGGTGGGCGGCCCGGCAACCGCATCGAACGACAGCACCGCATCTTAGGCTGGTTCAAACAATATCTGGGCGACAAAGCCGTCACCCTGTCAAGGCATATCGGCACCTAAGTAAAAAGGAGAGAATACATGTTACAAGTAGGCAATCTAAGCGCAAAACCAGGGGAGAAAGTCTTTGGTTATCTGGAGACGGCGGTATCACGCTCGGGCATGCGGCTGGATATTCCCGTGCATCTGATCGCCGGTGCCGCGCCAGGACCTACCCTGATGGTCCAAGGCGCGATCCATGGCGCTGAGATAATTGGCTCCATTGCCGCGCTAAACCTGGTCGGCAACCTGGATCCCAGCGTCATCCGGGGCAACATCATCGCCGTGCCTGTGGTCAATCGTGCCGGCTTCGAGCTGGGCGAGCGCGGCTCAAGGGTGGATGCAAAAGATATCAGCCGACTTTTCCCGGGCAAAAAGGACGGCAGCGCTTCTGACCAGACCGCCTATATCTACTTCAACGAAGCGATTGCGAAGGCCGATGTGTTGATCGATTTTCATGCCGGCGCCCGCACCGCCTATGAACGCTATGTGCTATTTAACGCGGAAGATGATCCAAATAATTTGACCTCGATCGAAAAGATCCGCCGCAAGCTGGTGGTGGCTTTTGGGCTGGATCAAGCGGCTTTCTTCCCGGTAGGCACCTTCGGCACCAACACCGCCAAAAAAGCGATTGAAGATGTCAAGACAACCCAGATTACCCTCGAATTCGGCGGGGGCACTGGCTGGTTCAAAAATGGCGAAGACAACGTGCGCGATGCCGAACGTGGCATCTGGAATGTGATGAAAGCAATGGACATGATCGATGGCGAACTCGAAGCTGATGGTCCGCTCTGCACCGTCTACAACGCTGGCGTTGTCATTTGGAAGCCAGCGGTCGATGGGCTTTTCATCCGCGATCGCAAGTTCGGCGACGAGCTCAAGGCCGGCGATGTGTATGGGCGGCTGGTCGATCCTTATACCGGCGAATTGCTGGCGGACATGCCCACTCCCAAAGATGGCATCGTCATACCAAGCGGGCAAGAATGGCCTACGGTCGGCGCTACCTCGATTGGCATCCTCGGCACTATCGACCGCGTTGAAGACCGCCGCACAATGGATTTGTCCATCACCTTTGATTGAAAAGCTCTAGGGGCGAGCGATTAGCTCATCCATAAAGGAGAAAATAGAAGAATGAGATTAGGCACAGTAGCAGCCAATCCAGGGGAAAAAACTTACGGCTTCTTTGTAACTGGCGAGACGCATGGGCGCTTCCCGGTACATATTCCACTGCATATTGTGGCGGGAGCAAGCGCGGGACCGACCTTGGTGGTACAAGCGGGCACCAGCGGCTTGGAGATTGAGCCCGCCTTGATTCTGCCCCATATCGTCAAGGAGCTCGATCCCGCCGCCATCAAAGGCACGCTGGTGATGATCCCGCTGATGAATACCTCCGGCTTCGAATTCACCCAGATCAACAGCGCCTGGGATGACAAGCACCTCAATCGCCTGGGGCGTGGAGACAGCGACGGCAGCATCAGCCAGCAGATGATCCACCAATATTATCAAGAAGTCATCGCCAAAGCGGATGCTCTGCTGGATATCCGCACCGGTTCGCAGTGGAGTTATCACCATTTTGCCGGGGTCTATAGCGATGGCAATGCGGATGCATCTAAAGCCTTGGCGATCGCCCTCGGCTTGCCACAGGTCCTGCTCGGCAAAGATCCCGACCAATCGATGGCACATGAAGCGGCGAAAGACGGCATCACAACAGTGGCAGCCTATATCGGCGGCGGACCCGGCTTGCGCGACTACCGCGATCAAGATCTGGGGCGCATGCGCAATGCCGTGCTGAATGCGATGCGTCACCTCGGCATGTTGCGGGGCAAGCTCGAATCCGATAGCGGCCAAGTCGCTGTGATCGAAAAACACACGGTGATCCTGCCGACTGGCGAGCGCGGATTCACTTTCATGGACAAACACCTGCGCGGCAAACAGGTCAAGTCTGGCGACAAGCTGGGTTATGTGCGCCATCCCTTCTCCGGCGAAGTGCTGGAAGAGATACGGGCGCCGCGAGGGGGGATCATGCTGCATGCCGGCGCCTCCTGGCCCGTGCCACCCGAGGATACCGTATTGGCGATCCTGGGCGATTTAGTCGAGGAAATTGATATCAGCTGATGAAGCGCGAAAGCAAATGGCAACCGCCGCCAGCAAAATGGTGAACTCATGATCTTGAGCGTGTGGAATCGCAGCAGCTTCTGCCTGCAAGACTACCGTTGGTATTGGACGGGCAATGTGCTTGTCCATATCACCTACTTGCTACAGGCAGTCGCCCTGGCTTGGCACATGCTGGAAGTGACGGCTTCACCCTTCCAAGTGGGCTTGGTCGCCTTCAGCTACGGTTTGCCCCTGCTGGTGATCTCGCCATTTTCGGGCTTGCTGGCGGATCGCTTTAAACGGCAATGGCTGGTGCAATCGGCATTGGCGGCGGCTGTACTGACATCCGCGCTTCTAGCCCTGCTGGTACAACATGGCGTCACAGACCCGCTGCAAATTCTGCTCGCTTCTTTTGTCTTGGGCAGCACATTTTCGATTTATGCGCCCGCGCGCATGGCATTGCTACCCAACCTGGTTCCCGAGGCGATGGTCTTTAATGCCACCACTTTGAGCTATTCTGGCACCCGACTAATGGGTTTCTTTGGTCCGGTGTTGGCGGGCTATTTGCTGGAACTGACCGACATATTCACCACCTTGTGCGTGCAGACTTTGCTCTTTGCCATCGGCTCGGGGCTCTATCTCAAGGCAACCCATTTTCTCCCCAGTCCAAAGAAAGCAAAGCAAGAGCTGGAAAACATCACAAGCGGATTTAGGGAAATAGGCTCTTATTTCCTGCGCAACCGGGCGCTGCTGGCGTTGCTTTTGCTGAGTTTGGTCTTCGTTCCCATCGGCATGCCCTACCAGAAACTGATGCCCATCTTCGTCGACGAAGTATTGTCCGAAGGTCCAGCGCTGCTCGGTCTACTGGTCGGCTGCGCCAGCCTTGGTTCTGCACTGGCTGGTTTTGGCATGGCTGCCATCGGCGATGTCTATCCTAAGGGTTTGGCGATCTTGCTATTTTCCTTCTGCTTCGGCCTAGGCTTGGTGCTCTTCGCCTTCACCAGCAATCCAACCGTGGCGTTGCTGCTGATCTTCATCGTGGGCATATTCTCTGGCATGTTCCTCACCAATATCAACGTCTTACTGCTCACGCAAATACCGGACGAACTGCGCGGGCGCATGATGAGCATCTGGGGCATGGTCTGGGGTTTGATCCCGCTGAGCACGCTGCTTGCCGGTTCTGTCGCCGAGTATTTTGGTATCACTATCGTGCTGGTGGTGGCCGGCGCTTGCGTTTCCATCACTTGCGCTATCATGCTGGCAATACGTTCGCCTTTGCTAGAACTCTAGGTTGTTTCTGTTATGGTGCTCTTGTTGCGCAATCACGAAATCCGCGGACTAATGGATCTTGATGATTACATTAGCGCTGTCGAAGCAGGCTACCGTGAGATCGGCACAGGCACAGGCGCCGCATTCCCGCGCGAAAACCTGTGGATCAAAGGCGAAAAACGCGATACTCATCGCGGTGGTCATCTGCCGGCCGGCAACAAAGCTTCCTTCAAATTCAAAGCAGCGCTATTGCCCAGTTTGGGTGGCGCCGGAGTACAAGCCTATACCGCCGGTCTGCCGCAGGGCTTGGAAACCTTCATGTTCCTCTTCGATACTGACACCGGCGCACTGGCTGCAATTATGGAAGTGCTATATTTCGATTGGCTGAAAACCGCGGCTGTCTCGGCATTGGCGACCCGTTATCTGGCGCCGCCCACTAGTTCAACATTGGCTTTGTTCGGCACTGGGCGCCATGCTCGCTCGCAGCTTTACGCCCTGACAAAAGTTTGCGCCCTTGAGCGCGTTCATGCCTATAGCCGCAATAGCGAACGGCGGCGTGACTTCTGTGAGAAGATGAGCCGCGAATTAGGCATTGATGTGATACCAGTCACTTCGCCCGAAGAGGCATTAGACGATGCCGATATCGTCACCACCATCACCACCTCGCCCGAGCCAGTATTCGCCGGCGCCTCTCTGCCCGATAAGCCGCTGCATATCAATGCGCTGGGCGCGCATTATCCCTGGGTGCGAGAAGTGGACGAGCAGGTAGTGCTGCACAGCCGCATCATCGTCGATGAATGGCGGCAAGGCTTGCGGGAAAACGGCGAAATCGTGATCCCAATGGAAGCGGGTTTGATCGACGAATCACATATCGCTGGGGATCTAGGCGCTATCGTCGCGGGCAAGATTCCCGCGCGAGAAGCCGATACCTGCTGGACGCTGTTTCTTTCCGGCGGGACCGGTATCGAGGATGTCGCCGTGGCACGACGCTTATACGATAAAGCGCTGGCAAGCGGCATCGGTACTCATTTCGAGTTTAATCAACCTTATGAATTTGAGCTTTAAGGAGCGAATGATTGATGTTAACGCATGATGCACTGAAACGAGATACGGCGCGGCGGGTCAAACGCCTGCAAGCAATGATGAAAGAAAATGATCTTGAGGCTCTCATCGTCGCCGGGCAAGCGATGCCAGGTGGCATGGGCGCCATCCGCTACATCACCCATGCGCATCTTTGGGGTGGCGTCGCCTACGCCATCCTCGGCGCAGATGACCCACATCCCTGGTTGCAAGTCTGGAGCTCCTATCAAGCAGTCTGGAGCCGCAACGAGACCAGCACCCTGCCGGAGCGCGTGCAATCGCCCTACGAAGATATCGTGGCGCGCACTGCCGAGATCGCCAAGCAATACGCCAGCGGCAGCAAACGCATCGGCATGGTCAATATGGACAAGCTGATGAGCATCGGCACCTATCACGCTTTCGCAGGGCAGCTTGAAGGCTATGAAATGGTCGAAGTGACCAATCAATTCAACGCCATCCGTCAGATCAAGACCCCCTTTGAATTGGAAGCCATTCAACAAAATGGCGCCATCCTCGATTCAGCCATGGATGTATTCAAAGATGTGGCGGGCATCGGCATCCGCTACTGGGATGTTTGCGCCGCTGTCGAAGGTTATATCAAATCCTTCGGCGCCTTCTGGGGACGGACCAAGCTATCGCTCAATCTGACGCCCTATACCGTGCCCACCGCCAAGGACCTGCGTATGCAGCGGGAAGACATCATCAACTTCGAGATTGTCTACGAATCCCCATATGGCTACTGGCTGGAGATGACCTCCGTCTTCTCCTTCGATCCGCTGCCCGCTGATGTGCAAGCCCTGCTGGATGGCTATTTGGCGGCGGTAGAGGCTTCCTCAGCCGTGGCGAAAGCGGGCAACACTTTCCGCGATATCTCCGAAGCCAACGACCAGGCACTGCGCGATCGCGGCTTCCCCGTCGATGGCAAACACACGCCCGATTGCCATAGCACGGGCTTGGACGGCAGTGATGGACCCAATTCATTCGGCTCGCCCGATTTCGTGCTACAGCCCAATATGGTGCTCTCCTATCATCCTGGCACAGTGCTGGAAAATGATCGCGGCTTCCTGATATCGGACAACTTTCTGGTCACATCGGAAGGCGCCGTCCGCCTCTCGCCACATCATGCCGACCGCTACTATATGCAACTGGAAGCCTGATAATGAGCTGCAAAGGTCGTTCGCAAAGCGAAGAGAAAGGAGCGACATATGAATAACACTAGCGCTGTTTGGGTGATTGGCGATTATGCCGCAAGACGGCAATATCAAGATCTAAGCCCGCTCACAGTGACGCGGGCGCGGCAAGTCCTGCTCGACTTCATCGGCACCATGCTGGGCGGCTATCAGACCGAGCTGGGTCAACTGGCGGCTGATTACGCGGCGGAAACGCAACCGAGCAATGAAGCGACCATCGTTGGCGATACGCGCCGCAGCACGGTCCAAGGTGCTGCCTGGGCGAATGCTACCATGGGCAAGTTCCTCGGCATGGACGATTCGCATCGCACCGCCGGGCATGTCGCTTCCCAATTGGTGCCGGTCGTCCTGGCATTGGGCGAAGCGCTGCACCTCAGCGGTCCACAGCTGATCACTGCATTAGCGATCGGCTATGATGTGATGGACATGATCCATTCAGCAGTTGATACCTGGCAACGGGAACGCGGTCTCGATCACAAGTGTCAAGCTGGCACCCTGGCTAGCGCGGTCACCGCCGCCAAAGCCATGGGCTTGCCCGCCGACAAAATCGCCCAGGGCCTGGCGCTTTCGATGGATATGGCTTCTGGCACCGAGCAATATGTTTACGATGCCGGCGCCTGCGATACCAAGGATCTGCTGGCTGGTTATGGCGCGCGCAATGGCATCGCCGCCGCAAAAATGGCGGACTTCGGCTTCCGCGGACCGCCCGGCGCCCTGGATGGTCCCTACGGTTATTTCCATGCCTTTGGACCCGGTTATGATGCGGCAATGCTCGACACCCTCGACAGCAATGCCCTGGCGCGCACCGGCTTCAAACCACATGCTGGCTGCCGCCATGTGCATTCTTGCGTCGATGCCACCCAGGCACTGCTCAAATCCGGTCGACTCGATCTCAAGTCCATCGCCTCCATTGAAGTGGATACCTATCTGGAGGCGATCACGCCCGAATTCCGCGTCAATTACCTGCCGCAAACGGTGGGCCAAGCCGGCTTCAGCCTGCCAGTAACAGTCGCCGTTGTCTTGACCCGCGGCAGCTGGTTTCGCGAAGACATCGCCAGCTACGATGAACCCGAAGCCCAGCGATTGCGCCAATTGGTCAAGGTGGGCATGGACGAAGCCATCCAAGCCAATCACCCCCTGACCAACGGTTGCGAAGTCAGGATCAACACCCAGGACGGGAAACAGTACCAAGGGCGCGTCGAATACGCCAAAGGCGAGCCAGAGAATATGCTCACCGATGCCGAATTTGAAGACAAGTTCCGTTACCTGGTCGCCGACATGCTACCGCCAATGCAGGTCGATCAATTGCTGGATGGTGTCAGCCAGTTGGAATATCTGGATGATGTCTCCGAATTGCTGCGTCTGACCGTGCCAGAGAGAGTATTAGCTTAGCAAACGATGAAAATCAGCGAAGTCAGCGCCACCATTGTCAATATAGCGCGCCGCCGAGCCCTAAAGACGGCTTACGGCAGCTCGCCAAGGACCAACACCGTCGTCGTACAAATGCGGACCGATGAGGGCATCACTGGCATCGGGCAGACGGTCGCGCCGGCGCCTTGGGGTGGCGATACAGCTGAGGCGATCAAGCACCATATTGAGCGTTATCTGGCTCCAGCCTTGCTGGATGAAGACCCCTTCAATATCGAGCGGCTGCATCAAAAAATGTTCCAGGCTTTGCGCGGCGCCAACAATGCCATCACCGCGCTGGACTTTGCGCTTTGGGATCTCAAAGGAAAAGCCTTCGGCGTACCGGTCTATCAGCTGCTGGGCGGCGCTTGCATGCCCGGCGCAGTCTTGCATGGCTTCGTCGAACGGGAAGACCCACAGCCTATGGCAGCGCGCATTGAAGAACTCGCCGCTACAGGCTGGAGCTGGTTCAAGACAAAGATCGGCTTTGGCATCGCCGAAGATCTGGCTTGGTATCAGCAACTGCGGGAATTGCTAGCTCCGGGGCTTCAATTTCAGCTTGATGGCAATACTGGGTATACTCTGCGGGAAGCGGTCCAGGTTTTGACGCAGCTGGAGAGCTTAGGTGGCATCGCTTTGTTTGAGCAACCGGTGCGGCATCTGGATGAGATGGCTCTGCTAGCGGCGCGGCTCAACACACCGCTGCAAGCCGATGAAGCAACGACAGGTCCGCGCAGCGTCTATGACATCGCCAGAGGACGCGCGGCGCATGTTCTGCATTTCAAGCTACACAAGTATGGGGGTTTGTTGCCCGCCCAGCGGATGGCGGCGATCGCTGAAGCGGCTGGCATGGAAATATCCGTCGCGCCCTATTTTGATATCATCGCGGCAGCGGCAGCGCATTTCGCCGTCGCCACGCCCATTGCAAAATGGCCCGCCGGCTTTTCTGATATGACGGACACCATCCTAAGCGAACCCTATCAGCCGCAGGGTCAAATCCTCAAGCCACCGCCGGGCAACGGCTTGGGCATCACGATTGACGAGGACAAACTGGCTTATCACGCCCGGTTGCAATAAGCTGGTTAGGAAAATATCACATATGCGCGAGGCAAAAAGGAGGTGACTATTGCCAAGAAATACCGCCAGCAGATCAATTAAGATCGTTTGGAAATAACACACAAGGAGAATATCGTGAATATCGCAAGACTTGCAATTCTATTCAGTGTAATCCTGCTCATTGGATCTCTGGGTTTTGGCCTTGTCGCCGCCCAAGACGATGCCTCGGAGTTCGTTTTCGCCCATGGCGGTCCTATCCGTCCGATGGATGCGCACTCGCACTGGTACGGCTCCACCCACTGGTTGACCAACCTGCTCTATGACTGCCTGATCTGGCGCTCCGCCGATGGTGGCGGCTATGTGCCGCAAGCCGCGCAGGCTTGGGAAAATGTCGACGACACCACCTGGCGTTTCCACTTGCGTGAGGGTGCCACCTTCCACAATGGCGAGCCGCTGGATGCTGAAGCGGTCAAATGGAATATCGACCGTGTCCGCCAACCTATCGGCGACATCCCCTTGTACAAACAATGGGAATTCGTCAATGAGGTCATCGTTGTCGATGATGTGACCGTCGATATCGCCACCAGCGGACCCCATCCCTACTTCGAATACGATGTCAGCTATAACGGTTGTGAGCTGCTGCCGCCCGATTACTTCGAGGAAGTGGGCCAAGAAGAATTCAACCGCAACCCCGTCGGCTCTGGTCCCTACCAGCTCGCCGAATTCAGCGAGAACGATCGCTATGTCTTTGAAGCTTGGGACGATTATCACTCGGGCCGCCCCGAGGTTGATCGGGTTATCTATCAGGTCATCCCCGAGCCATCGGCACAGGTCGCTGCCCTGCTCGCTGGCCAAGTTGACATGATCACCGGCGTGCCGGTGCCAGACCGCCCCAACCTCGAAGCCACCGAAGGCATCAGCCTGCTCACCGAGACCTCCAACCGCATGCACCATCTCTACGCCCGCGTCGAAACTGAAAGCGGCGCCATGGCAGAGACCTATCCCGGCTATGAGCCAGCCACTATGGACATCAATGTGCGCAAAGCCATCACCCACGCGCTTGACCGCCACTTGCTAGCGGAAGTGCAAGGTGCCGCCAGCGCCCGTTTGGCTCGTGTCTGCTCCTACTATCCAGAAGGCTTCGGTGATCAATTTGCCGATCCCGATGTGATTTCCGAATTCTACGATCCGGATAAAGCGCGCGAACATCTGGCGGCCGCCGGCTATGCCGAGGGCGAAGGTCCCACCATTTACTTCGATGCCCCCACCTTCCAACTGGGTAACGAAAAAGAAGTTGCCGAAGTCGCCGCTGCCATGCTGGAGGAGGTCGGCTTCAATGTGGAACTGACCGTGGGCGAAACCTCCGCCTTCAGTGTCGATATCTCGCGCGGTGGCAACAACCGAGATCTGATGATGGTGACGCTCGGCTGCGGTCCCTCGCTGCTGCCGCTGTTCTATCAGTGTGATTGGCAACAATCCAATTACAACGTCTGCATCGAGGACTGGGACGCTGTGGCGCAAGAGATCCTGCAGACCATCGATAACGATGCCCGCCTCGCCCTCTGGGAAGAATGGTGGGGCTTCTATATGGATTACGCCCAGACAATCACGCTCTACGAGATCACCAATGTGATGGCGCTGAACACGGCCGAGTTCGACTTCACGCCACGCAAAGACGGCTGGATGACCTTCCGCGATCTCAAACTCGCGGATATGTAATCTCCCGCATCAATATCCCTCCCCCTTGCTGGATCTCGCAGGTCGTATAGACAGGGGATCCTGCGGGGGAGGGGTTTTGACCAATCGAAAAAAATCCATCAAATTCCCCTTCCTGCTTCTTCTGCTGTGGGAAGGGGCAGGGGGCAGCTGGAGGCAATCATGCGCGGTTTCATCATCACCCGATTTCTCCAACTCATCGTGACCATGTTCATCGTCTCGCTGCTGGTCTTCTTTATGGTGCGCCTGCGCGGGGATCCCGTCCTGGTGATGGCGCCCCCCATGTTCGATCAAGAACAGATCGACACCTTACGCGCTACCTGGGGCTTCGACCGCCCCTTGGGGGAGCAATACATCACCTTTTTGCGCAAAGCCATCACCGGCGATTTCGGCAAATCCTTTCTGGTCAAACGCCCGGCTATGGAAGTGATCCTTGAGCGCATGGGCAATACCTATCTGCTCGCCCTCGCCTCCGCCAGCATCGGCCTCACCATCGCCATTCCCTTAGGCATCCTCTCCGCCTTGAAACGCAACAGCCTGCTCGACCTGGCCAGCACCACATTCGCCTCTCTTGGCACCGCCATGCCCAGCTTCTGGCTCGGACTCATGCTCATCATCGTCTTTTCGGTAAATCTGCGCATATTGCCGGCTTTTGGCGCCCTGGAACCGAAGTCTCTGATCATGCCCGCGGCAACCCTCGGCGTCGGGATGGCGGCGCGCCTTTCCCGCCTCACCCGCTCTGCCATGCTGGAAGTGCTGAACCAAGACTACGTCCGCACCGCCCACAGCAAAGGCTTGAAACAGAATACTGTCATTGGGCGGCATGCCCTGCGCAACGCGCTCATCCCGATTGTGACCGTCTTTGGCTTGCAACTTGGATGGCTGCTGGGCGGCTCGGTAGTCGTTGAAAGTGTATTCTCTTGGCCTGGGCTGGGCCGCCTGATGATCGAATCCATCAACGTGCGCGATGCGACGGTAGTACAAGCGGGCTTGTTCTGGTTCTCTTTATCATTCATCCTGATCAATTATGCCCTGGACGCAATTTACGTTTTGCTTGACCCACGAATCCGATTTTCTTAGAGCTGGTGCATGGAAACACAAATAAGCAAATCTTTCTCGGCTGACCACATTTCGACCTTGCCTCCACAGCGCAACGTTCTGCTGCGGATTGGGGCGACCCTGGTTAAGAGCCCGGTTGGCATGGCGGGCGCCATTATCGTCAGCTTCGTTGTGCTGCTCGCCATTATCGGTCCGCTGATTAGCCCCCATGATCCTGTCGATCGCAATTTACGCGCCCGCTTCCAACCTCCCGAATACAGCGATAGCTCCGGCACATATACCCTCGGCACCGATCAACTGGGACGTGATATTCTCAGCCGCATCATCGCTGGCAGTCGCGTTTCGGTCTTGGTCGGCGTCGTCTCCGTTTTAATCTCTGGCACGATTGGTGTGATCTACGGCTTGGTCAGCGGTTTTGTCGGAGGCCTGCTCGATACCATCATGATGCGCATCGTCGACGCTATCCTCAGCATCCCCTTCATCGTCCTGGTGGTCGCCATCTCCGGCGTGGTTGGTGCCGGCTTGCTGACATTGATCCTGATTCTGGGTTTGGCTGGCTGGGTCACATATGCCCGCGTCATCCGCAGCGAAGTCCTCAAAGTCCGCGAGATGGAATATGTCATCGCCGCCTATGCTCTGGGCCAAAATCGGCTTAATGTGATGTTCCGCCACATTCTGCCCAATGTGGTTTCCTCGGCTATCGTTTTGGCTGCCGTCCAGGTCGGGGTAACCATCCTGGCGGAATCGTCCCTGAGCTTTCTGGGCTTGGGCGTCAAGACCCCGACGGTCACCTGGGGTTTGATGCTGGCGGACGGGAAGGCATATATCAACAGCGCCTGGTGGATGACCTTTTTCCCCGGCATCGCCATCACCATCAACGTCTTGGGTGTGGTCTTCCTGGGCGATTGGCTGCGGGATCTGCTCGATCCCAATATCCGTGGGCGCGCCTAAAAGGACCGGGCATGAAAACAGCTTTCACTGTCCCCCGCTCCCGCGCCAGCCAAACCCATCAGCTGCTGCGCGAGGAAATCCTGGCACAGCTGGAACCGGTTTTGTTCGGCTCCTATCGCCACAGTTATGATATCCGTCGCGAATTGGAGACGGCTTTCGCTGCACAAGTCGAGGCGCGTTTTGCCATCGCCCTGCATTCCGGCACGATCGGCTTATTCCTCGCCCTGCGCGCCTGTGATATTGGACCCGGTGACGAGGTCATCACTGTCGCCAATTCCGATATCTCCACCACCGGCGCCATCCGCCAAACTGGCGCCAAGCCCGTTCTCTGCGATGTCCTGCCCAGCGATTACACCATCGACCCCAACTTGGTCGAAGCGCAGATCACCGACAAGACGCGCGCAATCCTGGCTGTCGATTTGCACGGCCACCCAGCTAACGTGAAATCACTGCGCTCGCTCGCGGATCATTTCGGGCTGAAGATCATAGAAGACGCCGCCCTCGCCGCCGGCGCCAGGGACTATGACGCTCCAGTAGGTGCCTTCGCCGATGTCACTATGTTCAGCTTCGCGCCGTTTAAGCCCCTCGGCAGTGCCGGCAACGGCGCCATGGTGGTCACAAACAGTGCCGAGATCGAGGCGAAACTGCGCCTCTTAACCGGCTACGGCTATGATCCCGCCGGTGACATCACAACAGGCTATCAGAATTATGTCGCCGAGGGTTATAACGTGCCGCTAGATGGCTTGCAGGCCGGGCTTTTACTGGTCAAGCTGCCCTACCTCAAAGAATGGACAGCACGGCGTCGCGCTATCGTCAAAAGCATTGAAGCCGGGCTCGCCGATAGCGCCGCTATCACCCCCAGCTTCCGCGCCGAGTCCGCTCCCACCTTCCGCTCTTATGCCATTCGGGTGGAGGGACAAATGCGTGTCTATCGGGGCCTGCGCGGGGCCCGCATCGAAGCCGTCATTCACTACGCGCCACCCATCTACCGCTACAGCGTCTATGCCGATACCTTCGCCAATAGCGAGCAACTACCCGTGACCGAGCGCCTGGCAAGTCAAATCGTCAACTTGCCCGTAACACCTGAACTGAGCGAAGAAGATGTCAACTATATGATTGAAGTGACACGAAAACTTCTGAAAAACTAAGTGATACGAGAGATGGTGATGAACCAGCAAATGAACCTACTTGAACAAATCGCCGATTATACCGTGAGCCTCCAACTGGAAGACATTCCCCACGATGCCCTCGAACTGGCGAAGATGCTCGTCTTCGATTCCATTGGCACCGGCTTGGGCGGCTATCAACGCGCCTTGGGGCAGAAAGCGCTGCGTTATGCCACAGCAATGATGCCAGGCAATCAAGCCACTGTCTTGGGCGCCGACACACGGGCATCGTTAGAAGGCGCCGCTTTCGCCAACGGGGTCATGATCAAGATCCTCGGCATGGACGACTCCCACCGCCAAGCGGGTCATATCGCCTCGCAAGTGATACCGGCTGCGCTGGCAGTCAGCGAAGCATACCGCACACCGGGCGCGGATCTGCTCATCGCCATAATCGCCGCTTACGATTTCGCCGTCCGCGTGGGCAGGCAAGTGCGCCCCACTCAGCGAGCGCGGGGCTTGGATGTCAAAGGGACGGTCGGTACGATGGCGGCCGCCTTGGCTGTCGCCCGCTGCGCCGGTTTCGACCGCGAACGCACCATCAATACTGTCGCGCTGGGGGCTGATTTGGCTTCAGGCACTGAGCAATATGTCTATGAGGGCGGTCCCTGCGATACCAAGGATCTGATTTCCGGTTTCGCCGCCCGCAACGCCGTCTTTGCGCTGCATCTGGCTGAGGCGGGATTCTTTGGAGCCCGCGGCGCCCTAGATGGAGACTATGGCTTCTTCAGCGCTTTTGGCGCTGGCTACGACGCCGGCACCTTTGCCGACCTGGGCGAAGACTTCGCCATCCTCGGCACCGCCTTCAAACCCCATGGCGGCTGCCGCCATACCCACCAAGCCATTGATGCGGTACAAGCGATCCTGCAAGCTGCGCCCCTCGATATTTCAGCCATCGAACACATCCGCCTGGACACCTATGCCTACGCCACCCGCCCCAGCTTCCGGGTCGATCCCAATCCACCAGCCCGCGATGTGGCTGGCTTGAGCATCCGCGTCTCGGCCGCTATTGCGCTCGCTTGTGGCAGCGCCTGGCACCAAGACTTCGCCGCTTGGGACGATCCCCAAGTGCGCCGCCTGCGCAATCTGATTGAAGTACACGTTGACCCCGATATCGAAGCACGCTACCCGCAGCTGAACGGCTGCCGCCTGCAGATTAAGCTCAGCGATGGCACCAGCCGCGAAAGCTATATTCCGAACATGAAAGGCGAACCCGAATTCCGCATGAGCCCGGGGGAACTGCGAGAGAAATTCCAGATGCTGACGCGGGACCTGTTCGAGATCGAACGCGCCGACCAGATCTATGAACGCTGCAATGGATTGGAAAAACTTGCGCAAATCGAAGAGTTGACGGGGCTCTGTGCCGCTGTGGAAGCAGCGATCGCCTAAGACTCGCGGCTCAAAATATACCAGGCACTGCCTTCAGCGCGGACAAAGGCGCTGACAATGTAACCCGCCGCCAACAATGCCGTCATCGCAGCGCGCAAGTGCAATTGCCATTCCTGTGCGCGCTCAATATCATGCTGCTTCAGCTCGGCGATATCGAGCGGGATCTCAATGCTATAGCGTTCTCCATCAAAAACGGGGGGCTGCCGAGATTGAAGCGCGCCTGCCTCATCGACATAAACCAGTTTCCAGCCATCAGGGGAAGCTTGTTTGGGCTGAGGCTGCGGCGCATCAAGCCGCCACTGCGCCTCCAGGCGGTCGCTCGCCAAACCAGCATTGATGCCATCTTGCATCTCGCCATAGTGATTGACACTGTAACGCCGCGCCGTCACTCCTAATCGATTGAAATTGAAATTGGCGTTGCCGCTCTGTAGCGGATCAAAGGTCCAATTCATCAGCTGAAAACCCGCCGCCAACGCCCATTCTCGTTGTGCCTGTTTCAGCCGGAAACCGATGCTCCGCCCTTGAAAATCAGGATGCACCCCCGCCATATGCGACCACAGCGACAACTCCCCATCGCGCAGCGCGGCAAAACCGGTGCAGAAACCGATCATCCGCCCAGCCAACTCCGCCGCTATCACACAGCCGCCGCTATGCGCAATCGCCCTCAATGTATGGGGAGAGGCGACTTCAACATCCTGCATTCCCCAAACTGCCCGCTGCAAAGGCACCAGCTCACGTAAATGGTCCATATGGCGCAGTGGGCTAATGCTGATTTCGTCAGACATATGCTCAACCCCTTGCAGATTGCGGAGAGAAACGCGCCCCCAATATTAGCAAGCGCTGGGGCAAGCTGAAATACTGAAATCCACTCACGGAAACCGAGGCACAGCCATTCTCAGCAAATCCAAGGCTGCAATCCAGCAGCAGCGGCTCTATAATCAAGTGAGCTAAAGAAAAGCGCTAGCGCAACACTTTTATAGATGGAGAAATCGCCATTTGACACCACCTGCCAAGCTGTCGCCTTCAGTATTAGATACCATCGGCAATACGCCCTTGGTCGAATTATCGCGTATTACCCATGGGCTCGAGGGGCGGATCTTCGCCAAGTTGGAATTCCTCAACCCCGGTTATTCCAAGAAAGACCGCATCGCCCTGCAGATCATCGAAGAGGCAGAAGCGGATGGCACGCTCCAACCCGGCGATACGGTGGTGGAACTGACCAGCGGCAATACTGGCACCGGCATGGCGATCGTCTGCGCCGCCAAAGGCTACCATTTTGTGGCGGTCATGTCTCGCGGCAACTCAATAGAACGCTCCCGCATGATGACTGCCCTGGGCGCCGAAGTCATTCTGGTCGATCAATGCCCCGGCTCTGTCCCCGGTCAAGTCTCCGGTGAAGACCTGGCGCGCGTCGAAACCAAAGCCCAAGAAATCGTGGCAGAACGGGGCGCCTTCCGTGCCGACCAGTTTCAGCTCGCCGGCAATAAACGCGCCCACTATCTGCATACCGCGCCAGAGATCATGCGCCAATCCGGCGGCATCGATGTCTTCTGTGATTTCATCGGCAGTGGCGGCTCCTTCGCCGGTTGCGCGCAATACTTCAAAGAATGCGATCCCAACATCCAATGTTATGTCATCGAGCCGGTTGGCGCGGCCGCCTTTGCCGGAGAAGCGGTCACCCGCCCCAACCACAAAATCCAGGGCGGCGGATACGCCATGGGCGATTTAGCGATGGTCGATTCCGAGCTGGTGGATGGCTGTTTGCAAATTGCCGATGCTGATGCCATCGAAATGACGCGCCGTTTGGCAAGGGAAGAAGGTTTGTTCGCCGGTTTCTCCTCCGGCGCTAACCTGGCGGCGGCGCTGCACTTGCTGCGCACCAGCCATCGCGCCCAGCGTATCGCCATCCTGCTTTGTGATTCCGGCTTGAAGTACCTCAGCACGGATCTGTGGAGTTAACCCCACAAACCCTGGCTCAAGCGCGTATATTGGGGTCGAGGGCATCACGCAGCGCATCGCCAATCACGTTGAGGATCAACACCACCAGGGTGATGGTCATGCCCGGGAAGACGGCAATCCACCATTGCGTGCGCAGGTAACTCCGCCCATCTGCTAGCATCGCGCCCCATTCCGGCGTCGGCGGGCTAACACCCAATCCTAAAAAGCTCAGGCTCGCGCCGGTCACAATCGCGCCCGATACACCCAGTGTCGTGACCACGATCATCGGACCCAGTACGCCGGGGAAAATGTGAAAGAGCAGGATGCGGGCAGAACCCGCGCCCATGCCCCGCGCCGCCATCACATATTCCATCTCGCGGATCGACAGGGTAATCCCGCGGATCAGCCGCGCATAACTCGGCAATGAGAAAAACGCGATGGCGATGATCACATTCATCAAGCTCGAGCCTAGCAGGCTGACCAGCCAAATCGCCAAGATTAAACCGGGAAAAGCCAGGATCAGATCCATCAGTCGCATGATCACATTGTCGAACATGCCGCCAAAGAAACCGGCCACCAAGCCCAGCGGCACACTGATGACGATCGCCAGCGCCATCGACAAGAAACCAACTTGCAGCGAAACACGCCCGCCATAGAGCACCCGGCTCAAAATATCACGCCCCAGCTTGTCGGTGCCAAAGGGATGAGCCAAAGACGGTGCTTGATTCCGCTCCGGCGTATTACGATCGATGGGGTCGTAAGGCGTCACCTGCGGCGCAAACAGGATCGCCAACAGCATGAGTATCAGACAAAACAAACCAACCACGGCAGCCCGATTGCGCAGGAACTTCCGCGCCACCAAGGTATACAAGCCAGTAGACCGCTCCTCACTGGCGAAATTCTCAAGGCTAACTGCTGGTCCGCTCTCGCTCATCGCCCGCCTTCCAGGCTGCTTCCCCTATAGATCCGAAGAAACATAACCAATCCGTGGATCCACAAAGGCATAGATGATATCGACAATCAGATTGACAAAGACAAAGGAGCCGGCGACCAAAATCACCGTGCCCTGAATCATGGGATAATCACGATTGGTGATCGCATCGATTGCCAGCCGCCCTACCCCCGGCAAGCCGAAGATGCTCTCGGTAATCACAGCGCCGCCCAACAAACCACCAACAGATAAGCCCACCACCGTGATCACCGGAATCAGCGTGTTCTGCAGCGCATGCCCGATCAGCACCCGGCGCCCGGTCAATCCCTTGGCGCGTGCCGTGCGCACATAATCCGCGCTCAACACCTCAATCATGCTCGAGCGCGTCAATCGGGCGATCAGCGCGCTCTGCCCCACCGCCAAGGTCGCCACCGGCATCACATAATGCTTCCAGCTGCCAATGCCCTGCACCGGCAAAACCCGCAAGCCCACAGCGAAAATCAGAATTAGCACCAAGCCCAAAAAGAATGTTGGGATTGAATAGAAGAAGACCGCCACCACGATGCCCAGGTTATCAATCCAGGTGCGTTGGTAAACCGCTGTGACAATGCCGATCGCCAAGCCGATCACCGTACCGACAGTCACGCTGAGAAATGTGATGGTAGCTGTGAACGGAAATGCCTTGGCAATCACGCCGATGACCGGCTCACGAAACTTGACCGAGCGCCCCAAGTCCCCATTGGCGAAATTGCGCAAGAAAATCAGATACTGCTCAAAAACAGGGCGATCCAAGCCGAGATTGTGGCGAATCTGCTCAATCAGCTCCGGCGTGGCGCGGTCCCCAGCCATCAACTTGGCGGGATCCCCCGGCAAGGCAATGCGCAACATCACGAAGACAACCGTCGTCACCGCCAATATCAAGGGGAAGGCGATCAAGATACGTCGCAGAATGTACTTGCTCAACTGAACGGCTCCATCACCCTACTGTCAATCTGCCCCCTCCCCCTCCAAATAACGCGGGGGGAAGGGGCAGATGAAATGCCGGCTAAACTACTCCGTCTCGAAATAGGCATTCCAGTAGAGGAAACTTAGATCCGGGTGGATCTGCCAATTCATCAGCTCTGTGCGCACACCCGTCAGTGATGGCGGTACCGCCAGGAAAACCCAGGGCGATTGATCGATGATGTATTGGCTGACAGCCGTCACCGCTTCATAACGCAAATCCGGGTTCAACTGTGTATCGGCATCACCGAGCAACCCCGTCAACTCATCGGTGGAGAACCAGGCGCGGTTGCTACCGCCCTTGCGCCCAGGATCGAAGAAATAGGTCAAAATGCTGGGATCGCTATAGCCATAGAGCAACAAGAAAAGATCATGCGTGCCAGTGGTGGTGAGGTCGACCAAAGCCGAGAATTCCAGCAATTGAATCTCCAGGGGGATGCCCACATCACGCCATTGCGCCTCCAGCACCTCCGCTTGACGGCGCCATTCATCGGGGGAGGCGGTCGCTAGCGGCACTGACCAAGCATTGCCGTCCGGGTCTTCGCGCAAGCCATCCCCATCGACATCGACATAACCTAGCGAATCGAGAATTTCCCGCGCGCGATCCGGGTCGAAGCTGGGCGCATCAGCATCGAGATCGGGGTTATGCCCCCAAATGGTCGGCGGCAGCGGTTGATAAAGCGGCTGCGCCAGCCCTTCCCAAGCCAAAGTGACAAATTCTTCACGGTCAGTCGCATAAGCGAAAGCGCGGCGCAATTCTGGATCCGTCCACGGCTCTTTCGATGTATTGAAGCCGACATAGCGAATTTGGTTCAACTGCGCGACATGCACATCAATATCGGGGTTGGCTTCCACATCAGCCAGGTTCTGCGTCGGGACACCCGCCAGCGAGACTTCACCAGTCTCCAAAGCCGCCAATACCGTTTGCTCCTCGCCAATGAACAAGATCTGCAACTCATCCAGGAAGACCGGACCCGGATGGTCATAGATCTCTTCCGGCGCCCAATTGAAATCAGGATTGCGCTCGAAGAGCACATAATTGTCGGTGACCAATTCCTTGAAGATGAATGGACCACCACCGACTGGGCTGGTCCCAAAATTATCCGGCCCCAGCTCTTCATAGGCTGTCGGCGATACAATCTCCAAGCCAGACAGGACGAAGAACAACGGCGCATATGGCGAGTTCATGTGCATGGTAAAGCTGTAATCATCAACCAGCTCGACCTCTTCCAACAGACCAATCAAATCCGCCCCTTGGGAAGCGCCCGTCTCCGGATTGGAATATTTGTCCAGATTCCACTTGATCGCCGCCGCGTCTATCGGCGTGCCATCGGTGAAGCTCGCATGTTCAATCAAATGGATGGTTAGCGACTTGGAATCTTCCGAGACCTCCCAGCTATCCGCCAGGAAACCAACATATGACATATCCAAAGCGCGCGAGAACAACGTGGGGAAAATAGCGTAATGGGGCCAACTATGCCAAGAGGAGATAAAGGGATCTAGCGAAGTGTTCGAGACCGCATCAGCCACGATCAGCTTACCACCCTTGCCCTCGAAAATATCATCCTGAGCCAGCGATGTGCCGCCCAGAATAACCAAAAACAGCAACAATAGTACCAAGATAGTCCTTATCCTAAACACGTCTTCATCCTCCTAGAAAATTCAAAAGCAAAACTGCGTAATCGCCGATTGTTCTCGGTTATTGTCGATAAGCGCTCCTTTCATTCACCCCGCGAACTCGCGATACACCGCCAAACCGATCTCGCCCATGGCAGTCTCCACCTCGAAGACTCGCCGATGATGCCCGACCGGCTCATTCCAAAAAGGCGCCTCGTCCCATTCGGTGAAAAGCGTCAGAATCACATGATTCGACTCATCAATGGTGATGATGCCGCTATCATTGCGGATGCCGCCGATAGTGCCTGTTTTGTGCGCCACCTTGATACCGGCGGGCAAAAACCGCGACAGGCGCAGATTGAATTGCTGCTTGTGCAAAATATCAAAAGCCAGCTCCCGCACCTCACCATCAAAGAGCGCGCCACTGTACATCAAGTGCAGTAGCGCGTTCATGGCATTGGCTGTGCAAACATTATTTTCGGGTCCCTTACTGAATGCCAAGCCATCGCGCAAGACATCATTTTCGACTGTCCAGCGGCGCAATTCCTCACGTGGCAAATCCGCCACCTCGGGCGGAAACAGATGCCGCAACAGCGACTTGCAATCCAGCTTGAAAAAAATATCGGTCAAGCCGAGCCGGTGCATATAGCCTTCGATCACCGCTGCCCCGCCCAAAAATTCGACCATCATATCAGTCGCCGTATTGTCGCTGATGATAATCATCAAGGTCAGCAGGTCGCGCACGGTCGGCTGCAAGCCAGTTTCAAAATAAGGCAAAATGCCGCTGCCCAGGCTCTTGTCACTATCTTGCAGCGGCAGACGGCTATCGAGCTGGAAAGCGCCACGGGCTAAGCCTTCGCAGGCGGTCGCTAGAATGGGAATCTTGAAGGTGCTGGCCATGGGGAAAGGCTCATCCCCATTGACATCCAACCGCGTGTCTGTTTCGATCTGCCAGATCGCCACACCGGCCTGGATATCAGCCGCGCTTGTGATCTCATTAATCTGCTCGACCAGGCTCATGCGGCGCCGCCATTCCCATAAGGATACTTATCCAGCCAGCGCTGTTTCGCCGCTTCCAAGCGATCGCGTTGCACCTCGACGCCAATGCCATATCCATCGGCCACCGCCAATTGGCTCCCCGCGCCCAGCACAAAGGGCGGCTCGGTCAAATCTTCGGCGAAATAGCGATCGGTAGCCGAAATATCCGATGGCAAGTTGACCGCTGGCAGCGCCGCGAAGGACACATTGGCAGCCCGCCCCACCCCAGTCTCCAACATGCCACCAACCCACAATGGCAAGCCCGCCTCGGCACAGATGCGATAAATCTCCAAGGATTCGCTGAATCCGCCAACCCGCGCCGGCTTCAAATTGAGCACGCCCAAAGCGCCAACTTGCAGCGCCAAGCGCAGATCGCTGGCCGATTTCACACTCTCATCCAGGCAGACCCGCGTTTTCAAGCGCGACTGCAACTGTCCATGATGGTAGATATCATCATGCGCCAGGGGCTGCTCAATCATCAGCAAATCGAATTCGTCCAGCTGCGCCAAGTGATCGGCATCCTCCGGGCGATAATCGCTGTTGGCATCCAGCATCAACAAAATATCAGGATAAGCCGCCCGCACCGCCCGCGCCAGTTCTACATCCCAGCCTCGCTTGATCTTGAGCTTGACGCGCCCGTAACCCTGGCTCAGCCGCTTGCCCACCGCCGCCACCGTCGCCTCCAACGATGGCTGAATGCCTATGCTGACGCCGACTGTCGCCCCGCCTTCAGACACATGACCGGGCAGTGAATATTGCGCGAAGAGATCGGTCAAGCGCATATCATTTGTCTTGGCGAAGGCATCCCAAACTGCGGTTTCCAAGCCCGATCGCGCATGATGATTGCCACGGAAGCGCCGAATCAGCGCCGGGAAATCAGTCGGCTCCGCAATCGTAGAACCAAGCACCGCCGGCACCATAAAGCTCGACAAGATATGCAAACCTGTCGCCGCCGTCTCATGTCCATAGCCGGGCCACAACTCAATCGAAGATTCCCCCCAACCAATGACGCCGGCTGCCGTCTCCAGCTCCACCAACACCGCCACCTTGTCCGTTTCCGCACCAAAACTGGTCTCGAACGGCGCCAGATAGGGCAACAGCACCGTATGCAAGCGGACAGCCCGTATAGTTATCGCTTTCAATATCTTTCCCTCCGTTGCTATCTGCCTGACAGGCATAATCTATTATTAGACCGATTGAATCTATCTGTACTTATGCCTCGCTAAACCGCAAATTATTATAGCAATTGCCACTGCCCCCTGCCAAACAACCTATCCAATCTGCAGGGCAAAATCAATCGCACCAGACTTTAGTTTTGTAATCCATTTGCTTAGTCGATTAAGTGGAGGACTATGCCGCTCAAATCCTTTTCTCTGTGCCTCTATGTCTCTGTGATTAGTGTTTATCCCAATCAAAACGCGACTCTTTAGTCGCCATTCCGAAAACAAACTCCGCTACTCTCACTGTATGACCGAACCTAGCCCAACCCAGATCGGGGCAAAATCACTCTCACATCGGTCAAAAATAGGTTTTGTTGCCGAAAAAGTTTTTATTCCGGCAACAAAACGGCAACAAAACAAAGAATCTCGCTAAGATCATGCTGGACCGCAATTTTTATAAGGAACTCAGAGCAATCGCTTCAGACTAGAGGGCTTTTCATGATCGGTTTTCTTACTCGATTAAACGAAGGACTATGATGCTCAAATCCTTTATCTCTGTGCCTCTGTGTCTCTGTGGTAAGTTTTTACTTTCGACCTAGCCGCCTATTCACTTTGCTGCGATTACCCTACCCAATCTGTTGCGGACCCGCGGCGAAAAGTCTATATTTTGCTAACAGGTCACAGCAAAAGGAGCAAAAACAATGAGAGTTTTCGCCGGCGGAATCGTAACCGAAACCAACACCTTTTCGCCCATGCCAACAGGTATGGCGGATTTCGAGATCATCCGCGCTGCCGATATCGATGACGATGGAGACATCGGTGGATTCGCCGGTCCTGTGGATGTCTTCCAGCGGCGCACACTGGAACAAGGCTGGGAGTTCACCTTTAGCCTATTCGCTAATGCCCAACCAGCCGGCACCACCGTTCGCGCGGTTTATGAAAGCTTGCGCGATGAATTGCTGACCGCGCTGGAAGCGGCGATGCCGGTCGATATCGTCTTGCTGGCTTTGCACGGCGCCATGGTGGCGGAAGGCTACGATGATTGCGAAACCGATATCGTCTCCCGTGTGCGAGAGATTGTGGGACCCGCTGCCAAAATAGGGGTCGAGCTCGATCTGCATTGCGATCTAACACAAACTCTGCTTGACGGGGCAGACGCCATCGTCATCTTCAAAGAATACCCACACATCGATATCAACGAACGCGCCGAAGAGCTCTTCACCATCATCGCCGATGCCGCCCGCGGGAAGACAAAACCAACCATGGCGCTTTACGATTGCCGCATGATCGGGCTATATCTGACGCCCTATGAGCCGATGCGCAGCTATGTAGACGAGATGATCGCATTAGAACAAAGAGAGGCTGTACTATCGCTATCGCTGGCGCATTGCTTCCCCTGGGCGGATGTGCCGAGCTGTGGCACACAAGCGCTGGCGGTCACAGATGATGACCCGCAACTGGCGGCTGACCTGGCGCAACACCTGGGCGAAAAACTATTCGCCATCCGCCATGCCCTCGACCCGGTTTCCCTGCCGCTCGATGCCGCGCTCGACAAAGCCCTCGCCAACAAGAACGGTCCCGTAGTCATTGCCGATCAATCGGATAACGCCGGCGGTGGCGCCCCCAGCGACTCCACCTTCGTGCTGCGGGCGCTGCTTGAGCGTGGCGTGAACAATGCAGCCCTAGCCATGATTTGGGACCCCATCGCGGTCAAAGTAGCGATGTCAGCTGGCGAAGGCGCGGCTCTGAACCTGCGCCTGGGCGGCAAGATGGGACCCATGTCCGGCGATCCACTGGATCTGCAGCTTGTGGTCAGCGCAATCATCCCCGATATGAAACAATATTGGACGCAAAGCGAAGGCGCTCTCGCCATCGATTGTGGCGATGCGGTCGCCCTGCACTGTCAAGGCATCGACATCATTGTCAATAGCACGCGGGTCCAGGTCCTAAGCCCCACTGTGTTCTCCAACTTCAATATCGATCCCACCACGAAGCACTTGCTGGTGGTCAAATCGACACAACATTTTTATGCCGGTTTCGCCCCGATTGCCGCCGAGATCATCTACATGGCGGGACCGGGTGCCATCCCGCCGCTGTTCACCGAAATCCCCTACCAACGGGTCGATCTGCACAAGTATCCCTGGGTCGATGATCCTTTCGCCGATTGATGCCAATGGACAGGGAAAGCGAAGGAAATGAGCCTATTAGAAAATAGCGTCAACCGCCTCCAAGCCAAGCCCGCGCACCGCCGCGTTAAAATCCGCCACCGTCTCGCCCAGATCGTTGCGCAGCATCGCCTCATGCCCAGCCAATTCCTCACAGAGCTGGGCAAACACTTGTCGCGCTCCCTGCGGCGGGGCGTAATCGGCTGAATCAACCGACTCAAACAGCGCGTTAAACTTCTCGTGCAGGCCGCTGGCATAAAGCTGGGATTCGGTGTAGCCCACATTGATCAGCTGCGGCAGCAAAGCATCCACAGCCGACACAATCTCCGCGCCAGCCGCCCGTACTACCGCCTCATCACAACGGGCTATCCAAGCGGAGACCTGCCCCTTCAAGCGCAGCAGCTTGTTAATCAGCTCGTTGTTCTGTGTTAGCCGATCCCGGATATCCAGCAACATGCTGAGCTGCTCTTGATAGGCTTCCATCGGCGTCTCCACTCTTGGGTCAGCCCGCACCTCGAAGCGCTGCTGATACCGCTCGCCAGCGACAACCAGCTCCGCCAGATAGCTGCCCGGCGAGACCATCGGTCCATCCGCCCGCTCCCAAGCGCCATCGACCCCTTCGACCAGCGCCGCACCAGGATAGCGCATATTCCAATGGAAATGGTTGATGCCCTCCGCCGCTGTCAATGCCGCCACGCCATCGTGCACAGCGCTGCTGAAACTCCGGATCAAGTCGCCATCATCCCCGCGGATGTTCAAGCTGATCGGCTCCTCCGCCTCCTGCGCTAGCCAATAACGGAAGACGATACCGGCTGGTGGGTTTGCCCCGGCATTGAGAAACTGCGGTCCCCCCTCAGCGCCATCGTTGATGAAACCAGCAACGCTTGTCCCTACCTGCCCATAGTTGACCATGTCGCGCCCATAGCTCTCGTCCCAACCGCCAAAGCCCGCATAGACGCGCATCCGCACTTTTGGCGCCGGGGCGAACAATGCCGCTGCCCCATCCATCGTCTCAACCTGATGCAAAGGTGCCAGGTCATCCAAGATCCAGAACGAACGCCCATGCGTCGCCACCACCAGATCACAATCCTTGATGACCAGATCATGTATCGGGCAGATCGGGAAGTTTCCGCCCATGCGCTGCCAATGTGCTCCATCATCAAACGAGACGTACAAGCCCGTTTCTGTGCCAGCATAGAGCAAGCCGCGCCGATTTGGGTCTTCGCGGATCACCCTGGTGAACTCATCCGCCGGGATGCCCTCGGTAATCGGCACCCAACTCTCGCCATAATCCGTCGTCTTATACAGATAGGGGCGCGTGTCATCCAGTTTGTAGCGGGTGGCGGCCAAATAAGCGGTGCCTGCTTGATGTGGCGAAGGCTCGATGATGCTGATCAAAGCCCATTCTGGCAAATCGGGCGGTGTGATCTGCTGCCAACTGCCTCCGCCATCACGGGAGATATGCACCAGTCCGTCATCTGTGCCAGCCCATAAGGTGCCGGGATCCTGCGGGCATTCGGCCAGCGCAAAGATGTTGCAATAAACTTCGGCGCCGGTATTATCCCGCGTGATCGGTCCCCCGGATGCCTTGAGCTTTTCGGGATCGTTGCGGGTTAAGTCCGGGCTGATCACCTCGAAGCTGGCGCCGAGATCAGTCGAGCGATGCAGGTGCTGGCTACAAACATAAAGCACATTGGGATCGTGTTTGGAGAACATGATGGGGAAAGTCCACTGAAAGCGATACTTCATCCGCTCGGCGCCGACACCCCAACCATAGAGCTCGGGCCAGACGGTAATGATCCACCTTTGGCCCGTGCGATGATTGTAAAGCGTCATCAAGTCATTGTAGGCGCGCTGGCCGATAGGACCAGAGGCGACCACAATATCCTGGTCATCCGGCTTAATGGCGATATAACCACTCTCGCCACCACCGGGCGCATACCAGTCGCGCTCATGAATGGCGCCATCGACAGTGGCGCTGGGCACGGTGATGGCGGTGTTGTCTTGCTGTGAGCCATAGACGCGGTAAGGGAACCGGTCATCGGTGCAGACATGATAAAGCTGGGCTGTCGGCTGGTTGTAAATCGATGACCAACTGCGCCCCGCGTTAAAAGAGACGCAAGCCCCGCCATCGTTGCCTTTGACCATACGCTGGTTGTCGGCTGGATCGATCCAGAGGGCGTGTTCATCGCCATGTGGGGAAGGCAAAGACTGGAAGCTGGCGCCGCCGTCAATCGACTTCCACAAGCCATAGTTCTGGATATAGACAGTATCGGGATCTTGAGTATCGGCGATGACATGCATGTAATACCAGGGTCGCGTGCGCAACAATGACTGCTCGCTCAAGCGAATCCAGGTCTCGCCATAATCATCGGAGCGGAAAACCGCGCCATCCTCCGCCTCGATAGCCGCCCAGACGCGACCAGAGCGCGCTGGCGACAACGCCACGCCAATCTTGCCCAACATGCCAGCCGGCAAACCGGGATTCCGGGTGATGTCTTCCCAGCTATCGCCGCCATCCATGCTGCGCCACAAGCCGCAGTCAGCGCCGCCGCTTTCGAGTTTGTGGGGATAGCGCTGCGCCTGCCAGACCGCCGCGAAAAGGATGCGCGGATTATTGACATCTATGGCGATATCATGCGAGCCAGCGCGATCGCTCTTGAACAGCACCTGCTGCCAGCTGGCGCCGCCATCCAGCGAACGGTAGACGCCGCGCTCAGAGTTGGGTCCAAAAGCACGACCAAAAGCGGCGACATAGACAATATCCGGATTGCGGGGATGAATGACAATCTTGCCGATATGCCGGGTCTCGCTAAGCCCCAGATGCTGCCAACTCAAACCGGCATCCACTGATTTATAAACCCCGTCCCCATGCGAGACATTGCCGCGGATGGTGCTCTCGCCGGTGCCGGCATAAATCACGTTGGGGTCGGAAGTCGCTACAGCCAGCGCGCCAACCGCCGCCGTCTTGAAATAACCATCAGATATATTGTGCCAGTATTGCCCGCCATCCGTCGTTTTCCAGACACCGCCAGCACAAGCGCCAAAATAAAATGTCATTGGCTGCTCTACATCCCCAGCCACCGCCACCACACGACCGCCTCGATGCGGTCCAATGCAGCGCCATTCCAACTTGTCCAGCAACTGCTGCCTAATATCCCGCGTCCATTTTGAAGGCGAAGCACTCATATTGCTCTACTTTCTCCCAGCCGAGCCTAACCGACAAATCGATAACATATAATATGCCCCGTTTCGCGCTCATTTCGCAACAAGTTCAGCAATTTCCAGCATGATACTTTGCCCAGACAGCTGAAAAGCTTGCCCCACAGCGCGCAAATCTGTTAATCTTCGCATTATCTCTTTGAACAGCAGCGCGCCAATCGCCGACACATCCAAAAATAAGATCGAGTATTTCTGACAGGAAGGCAATACAAATGGATTTTCACCCTGACATCCCCGATTATGACGCCACAGCAAGCGCTTTGGCTTTTCCCCTGGGAGGCATCGGTACCGGCAACGTCTCCCTCGGCGCACGCGGAGAACTGAGAGATTGGGAAATTTTCAACCTCCCTGCCAAAGGCGCCGCGCTTCCGCTCACTTTCTTCGCCATTCGCCTGCAACAACTCGGCAAGGCACCAACTATCCGCGTGCTCGAAGGACCAATCCAAGCACCTTATACGCTATCACATGGCTATCACCCCATGAGTGCGGCGGGGCTTCCGCGTTTCCAAGGCAGCAGCTTCCGGGGCCAATATCCCTTCGCCACTATCAACTTTGAAGACAAGAGCCTGCCGGTTGATGTCCAGCTCGAAGCCTATACACCACTGCTGCCGCTCAATGCGGAAGATTCCGGCATCCCCTGCGCCATCTTGACTTACACCGTCTGCAACCGAACAGACGATCCTGTGGATGCCACCATCGTCGGCTCGCTGGCCAACCCCGTCGGCAGCAACCAACTCGATCAATTCGGAAACTGGATCAGGCAAGACCACGAGCAATCGGTCAACAGCTTCCGCGACGAAGGCGAACTGCGCGGAATCTATATGACAGATGAACTGATTGAGACAGCCGATCTCCGCTTCGGCAGCGCTTCACTGCTCACCGATCATGAAGATGTGACCATCAAACGCTGCTGGATGCGTGGCGAATGGTGGGATTACCTGCACGAATTCTGTGACGATCTCCTGGCTGATGGTCGCTTGAACGATCCCGATGATTCTGCCCCGGGCGACCGGCTAGCCACTGGCTCGCTGGGCTTGGTTGACCGGCTGGAGCCGGGAGAGAGCAAGCGTTTCCGCTTCATACTGACTTGGTTCTTCCCCAACCGGCCCAAGACTTGGGACCTGCGGCTGCTTCCGCAATTGAGCGTGACAGAAGCCGATGTAGGCATCATCCGCAATCACTACGCCACCCGCTTTGACGATGCCTGGGATGTCGGTCGTTACGTTTGCCAGCATTTGTCACGCCTCGAATCCCAAACGCGCCAATTCCACGACGCCCTTTTCAGTAGCACACTGCCCGCGGTCGTGCTGGATGCCATCTCAGCCAACATCGTGCCTTTGCGCAGCACCACCTGCTTCTGGCTAGAAGACGGTCGCTTCTATGGCTGGGAAGGCTGCCATGACGACCTCGGCTGCTGCCCCGGTAGCTGCACCCATGTCTGGAGTTATGCCTATACCCTCGCCTTCCTCTTCCCATCGCTGGAGCGGGAAATGCGGCGGATCGAATTTAATGTGGAAACGGGGGATGATGGCTTCATGCGCTTCCGTTCCTTCGGCACCTTTCATCAGGATTTTGTCTGGGGCGGCAGGACGCCCGCAGCAGTGGATGGCCAAATGGGATCCATCCTCCGCGCTTATCGCGAATGGCAGCTGAGCGGCGATAAAGATTTTCTCGCTGAAATCTGGGCTGGTATCAAACGCGCCATCGGTTTTGCCAGCGTCCATTGGGACAATGATGGCGACCATGTGCTCGATGCCGTGCAGCACAATACCTATGACATCGAATTCCATGGTCCCAACCCACTCTGCGGCATCTACTATCTGGCGGCTTTACGCGCTGTCGAAGAAATGGCAGAGATCATGGACGAAGCCGAGCTGGCTCAACGCTGCCGACAAGCATTCGAAACCGGCAGCAGCAATCTGGATGCCATGCTCTGGAACGGCGAGTATTACCAGCAGCAGCTCGATGACGTCAACGCCCACAAATACCAACACGGCATCGGCTGCCTTTCCGACCAGTTATTGGGCGAGCTCCACGCCCGTATCCTGGGCTTGGGCAATCTGCTACCCGCCGAGCGCATTCAAACCGCCCTCAAATCCATCTTTCGCTACAACTTCAAGACAGACTTCAGCGAGCACCTAAACTGCCAGCGCGTCTATGCACTCAACGATGAAGCCGGTCTGCTGCTGTGTAGCTGGCCCGCCGGCGGCCGACCCCACCTGCCCTTTCCCTATGCCGACGAGGTTTGGACCGGTATCGAGTACCAAGTCGCCGCTCATCTCATTTATGAAGGCGGGGTGAATGAAGGTTTGCAAATCGTGCAAGCCTTGCGCGCCCGCCATGATGGTATCCGCCGCAACCCCTGGAACGAAGTGGAATGTGGCAATCATTATGCCCGTAGTATGGCGAGCTGGGCGTTGCTGCTGGCGCTTACCGGCGCACAGGTCAATCCAGCGAATGGAGATATCACCTTTTCGCCAGTCGAAGAAATGCTATCGCCAGGCGAGACATTCAAGACGATCTGGTCGAATGGACGCGCTTGGGGCAGCTACTCGCAAACCTGGGATGCCACTACAGAAACCTGGCGCGGCACAATCGAAGTGCTGGGCGGGGACGGCGATAGCTTGGCACGTCGATGAGCAAAATTTGACAGCTGCCGACGCAAATTCTAAAATCGATCATTATAGGTCGTCTTTGATGAATTTAGACGCGACAAAGATGCCGTATGAACGTATTCGATGCTTAGTTGAAAGGTGCTGAATAATGAAGAAGTTACTGATTTTAATCGTCCTATTGCTTCTGGCGCTGCCAAACCTGGCGCAAGATGATATGGATCCCTGTGTCTTGGATGCCCCAGATTCAGAAACGACTGTCAATTTTATGGGCTGGGCTTTCCCCATCACAGAATTCTTCGCCGAAGAGCTGGAGAAATGCAACGAGGTCGATAACCTGGTGGTCAACACCCAATTGCTGGATTCCGCCAGCGCCCAAGAACAAACCAACCTTGCGCTGGCTGGTGGCGGCGAATCCCCTTGGGCAATTCTGCACACCACCCCAAGCCGGATAGTAGAGCTGATCGGTTTCGATGCCCTGCTGCCACTCAACGACCTTGTCGAACAATATCGCGAAGCATATGACCTTGACGATATTCCGCAAACCGCTTGGGACGCCGCCTCGATTGACGGCAACATCTACGGCGTACCCTTCATGTCAAACACGCTGCACCTGTTCTATCGTACAGACCTCTTTGAAAAGCATGGCTTGGATGTCCCGACTAACTATGACGAAGTCATCGACGCCTGCGAAGTGCTCAAAGATGAACCAAGCATCGATTTGCCCTTCACCATGAATTTGCACGCCGGCTGGGCTTGGGAAATTGAGTTCATGCACTTCATCCGCTCCTTCGGTGGCTACTACTTCAACGAAGACAATACACCTGCCTTTAATAGCGAAGCTGGTGTGGCTGGCTTGACCAAGATGAAAGAAGTGGTTGATGCTTGCATGGGCGCCGAGGGCTTGACCTACAGCATCGACGATAGCGAAATCGGCATGGAAACCGGCACCCTCGCCTTCGTCAACATTTGGGCGAGCCGCGCCAATAACATGGACGATCCTGAAAAATCCGACTTCGTTGGCATCATCGGCTTTGCCCCAGCCGCAGCGCCCAATCCGGATGGTGGCGCCCTGGGTGGCTCCGCTTATATCGATGCTTACTCCATCGCCAAACGTAGCGGCGTCGATCCCGATCTCGCTTTCCGCGTCATCATGGAGACCTTCGACGCTGAGGGCCAATTGGCAGGCGCTGACCACGGTCCGGTCATCCGTACTTCGGTGGGCGCAGCAGGAGCGGGCGGTCGCTATTTGGAAGCACTGGGGACAACTGTCGCGCAAGGCGTCGGCAGCCCATCGCTGAATCCGGTAGCTCCACTTGCGGTTACTGCCCTGGGCAACTGGCTGCCACTGGTTGGCACCGGCGACCTCTCGCCGCAAGAGGCATTGGATAATGCCGCCGCGGAATACCTGGCAGAGGCTACCGCCCAAGGATTCATCGGCGAGTAGCTAGCCCAGGTCAGAGATTGGCGCTGCTTTTCGAATAACTCAAGGACTTCGTATTGAGCCTGCGCCAATCACCAACTGAACGCCATTACCCTGGTCCTTATCTGTAGTTTTGGATAGGGACCAGCGGCGGCAACATCGATTATGTTCATTGCCTCGCGCATTCCCACCTAATCGGCACAAGGTCGATTTCATGAACAGAAAGACCTTCTACTTATTCATATCGCCCAGCTTGCTGGTCATGCTATTGCTGATGGTCTTTCCACTGGTCACTTCAGTGTGGCTAAGCATGAATTTCTTGACCTTTCGCAATATCAATACGCCCGAATTTGTCGGGCTGGCAAATTATATCGAAGTTTTTAATGACCAAAAGTTCTGGCAAGCCTTTTCCTTCACCCTGACATTCATCGCCATCGCTGTGCCAATCAGGCTCTGCGTCGGCTTCTTGATCGCGGTCATGCTGGATCAGGTTTCCAAACGCTTGCGCGGCATCTACATCGCCGCCTTTTTGATACCCTTCATCGTCGTTCCTGTGGTTGGCACCTTGATGGTGAAGCAGCTCTTTGAATCCGGTGGGATCATCGCCTATCTCTATCGCGAGCTCGTCGGCTCGCGTTTCATTTTTACCGAGCAATCCGTCAAAGTTTTGATCCTGCTGCACGATCTTTGGGCTGCAACGCCCTTTGCCATGATTGTTCTCTTCGCCGGCTTACAGACACTCTCGCAGGAAATGGTAGAAGCGGCGATGATCGATGGAGCCAGCCGCTATCGCCAAATCCGGCATATCATGATCCCGCATCTGCGATCGCTATTTGTCTTCATTACCTTGATCTCAATCATGGACGCTTATCGGGTCTTTGACAGTGTCTTTGTGCTCACCGAACAGAATCCAGTCTATAAAGCGGAAGTGATGATGCTCTATACCTTCCGCACGGCAATGAGCGTGCAGCGCTTGGGCAAAGCCAATGCCATGTCAGTTATCACCGTGATCATGATCTTGGTGGTGCTGTTGCCTTTCCTCTATCGCACCTATAAAGAACAGACCGAAGAGCGCTAGCATGAAAAGAATTGAAAATCGCTACGCACTGGCTGTCATATATTTGCTCTTGACCCTGTACGCTCTCTTTAGCGTGATCCCTTTTTTTTGGACGGCCATCCAGTCCTTCAAAACACCGCGACAAGCCAATGCCCGCGTGCCTTTGTTCATCTTCGAACCGACCGCTGATAACTATACTGACCTCTGGTTGAAGTCCATCCCCGATGAACCGCTCCTCGTCGCGCTGGTCCTGGTCGCTATCTTTGGCTTGCTGACCATGGTCGCCATCAATGCCAAGCGGTTCCCCGTTGCGCGCGGCTACGTCTATCTCGCTGTATTGGCGCTGGGTTTCATCGTGCTTCTACAAATCCCAAGTTTCATCAAAACCGAAACCTTCTACAACTATTTCCTCAACACCATCATCGTAACCGCCGGCACCATTTGCATTTCAATCTCAATCGGCTGCATGGCGGGTTATGCCTTGGCGCGTTACAGCGGATTGGCGGGGGTCGTTATTCTGGTTACCGCGCTGGGCTTTCGCTCTTTGCCCGGCATGGCGTACATCCTGCCCTATTGGTGGTTCGGGCAACGCTCCGGGCTCTACGACACCCATATTCTCTTGATCATCACCCTGGTAGCGATCAATCAACCCTTCACGATTTGGATGTTGCGCAGCTTCTTCATGAATATCCCCAAAGAGATTGAAGAATCTGCCATGGTCGATGGCGCCAACCGGCTGACCGCCTTCATCAACGTGATCATCCCCATCATGTGGCCCGGCATCGTTTCTACCGCTTTGTTCACGCTCTTGTTAGCCTACAGCGATTTTCTGCTGGTACGTATCTTGACCCAATCCAACTGGACGCTGACAGTCGCGATTTCAAAATATGCGGCGGGCGAGGATCCGGGACACATCACCTTGGCGGCCGCGGCGGCCGTCTCAGCCGCTGTGCCTATCATCATCGTGGTCTTCATCTTCCAGAGTCAACTGGTCAAAGGCTTGACCTCCGGCGCGGTGAAAGGTTAGCGGATGTTCACCACAGCGGTTATGCTCGGCACAAAAGGCGGCACTTGATAAACTTGTCAAACTCTCAACACAGGAAAGGAATAGCACCATGTCGAATCAAATCAATCAAAGAAACAAGGAAATCGTCTGGGATTTCTGGCAGAAGCTCAATCATGTCGGCGTCGATAACGTGCCAAATGCCATCCGCGCTGCCGTCCATGATGATATAGATTGGAACGGTTCCGCGCCCATCGACCAAATCGTCGGCGCCGAAGGCTTGACTTCGGACTTCTGGCTGCCGCTGCTGCATTCATTTCCCGACCTCAAGCGCAAACCCTATATCTTCATGGGGGGTATCGAAACCGGTGAATCAAGCTGGGGGAGCGATATGGGTACTGAGTGGGTCTCCGGTTGCGGCTATCTCACCGGCACTTTTGCCAACGATTGGCTGGGCATACCCGCCACCGGCAAGAAAACGAATATACATTTCGGGCAATTCTATGTCATGCGTGATGGGAAGATCGCTGAAAGCTATGTGCAATACGATATTCTGGCGGTTGTGCGCCAAGCGGGTTACCAAGTGCTACCGCCTGCGCCGGGCGCGGAAGGCGGAAAAGTCCCCGAACCAGTCGCCAAAGATGGCTTACTCCTGACCGAACAAGACCCGCTGGAATCCCGCAAGACCCTGCAACTGGTGGAAGCCATGGGCAAAGGCTTAGAGCGCTATGTGCGCAGCCGCGATGGCGGAAACATGCGCCGCATGGAACAATGGAATTACTGGCATCAAGACATGAAGTGGTACGGTCCCAGCGGGATTGGCGCCTGCTTCACCCTGGAAGAATTCGAAGATTTTCACCAAAGACCTTGGCTACATGGCTTCGGCGACCGCGGACTCAGCCATGATGGTGGGGGCCGCGTCATGGGTTTCATTGGCGAAGGCAAATATGCCTGCGGCGGCATCTGGGATACGGTTTTCTCACGCCATCACGGCGAATACGCCGGCATCCCAGCCACCGGCAAGCTCATGACTATCCGCGATTTTGACTGGTGGAAACGCGAGGGCGATTATCTCATCGAAAACTGGATCCCGATCGATATGATCGATCTCTGCCGGCAAATGGGGGTCGATCTGATGGAACGCCTGCAACTGCAAATCGAGCAACGTAAACGGGACGTCTAAAAGACTGAGAGCTTGTTCGGTATCTAATCTCGTTTTGTCAAGTGGTCTCGTAACCATTTAACATCGTCATCGATGTGTCGCGCGCTTGTCTCGATAGTTGCCACCTTGACCTTCAAATAAGTCTGTCCGTCGCTTAAATTGTCTAGCTTGTTGTGAATTCCGTCATGTGCTTCTTTGGATGATAACCTGACTGTTTCTATATCTGCTCCCAGGTCCGCTTTCACAGAGCCAACCGCACCACCCGTACCATCTTCACCTACTGTGAACAGTTTGAGTGATTCAATAGACTTTTCAAGTGATTTGGTAGACTTTTCGGAAGACTCTTTGGCACTATTGATCCAATTCCGAATTGCAAGACCAAACCCCAATACAATTAAGCCCAAGAGAATCTCACCAACATACTGTTCCATTACAATACCTTATCTGTCCCAAACCGAGTAAAACACAATGTGACACCTAATTTACCAAAGAATTACGGTGTTGTCAATATCTCTCAGCCAATAGGTATGGTAACACATATGAAATGGGGTGAGCGTGAATCGGAAAAAGCCGAATCAACAACCAAGCGCCAAGCCAAAAAGACTAGCGAGTCAATACAATTCAGCCAGCGCTTCTTATCACTAAGACCGGGCAGCCCGCACCGCGATAATCGTGAATGCCAGCAAACTGCCGAAGTAGAGCAGCACGCCTGCCCAAGTCAGACTGCCGCCATCACCAGCAAACATCATGAATGCCGCCGCCACAGTGAACACGCCAATGAGCAGCATAAGCGGCTGATTAACAGTGGACTTCAACTTGCCCGCCGCCGTCGATGCCCCATCCACTATGAAGCCATGCTCCTCCAAACGTTGGCGCGATTCTGGATCCACCGAAGCATATCCACCGCGAACATAATCGACAGCCTGCTGCAAGCCAAACTCCAGCGAACTCGTTTCCGGATGCAATAAAAGCACCGGCGTCTCTGTGCGTTCGGCAATGGTCATCGGCGTATTGCCGAACAGACGCTGGCGCACACGGGTATCGCGCGTCTCGCCCAAGACGACATAATCATAGTCATGCGCGGCTTTGACCATAGCATCGATGCGATCCGGGTTCACCTCAGTCAACAGATTAACCTGCTTGCCTTCTACCTTCACCGAGTCAATCTGGCGTTGGAATGCCCGCGTCAGGCGCTCACGTTCGGCCGCCGGCGTATCTAGCGAGAAAACATGCAGCAGATCCAACTCCATATCGGAGGGGGAGAACAACTGGATCAATTGCAGCGAATAGCTAATCTGGCGCGGTTCCGCAATCGGCATAAGAATGCGCTTGGCTGTCGCCGTATCTCCCGGCTGCAGCATCATCACATCGCAATTGACCTCGCTCAATACCTGGTCAATATTGGCGCCAAGCACACTGCTTCCCTGGCTGGATTGCACGCCGCCGTGCCAACCAATCACCAACAGGTCCGCCTGTTGCTCCCGCACCGTGTCAATGATGGCAGGCGCCACCCGCCGCGCCACCCGCACGATATATTCCACCGCCACATCTTCATCCTGCACCATTGAAATAGCCTGTTCCCGCAAAGCATCGCTGCCCGTCAAATAGCGATAACCGGAAGACAAGGGCGTGGGCGAAGGCACCGTGACGATGTGCAAAAGCGTGACCTTGCCGTTGTTGCTCTTGGCGGCGTGCACCGCTGGCGGCAACAATGTCGATAGCGAATCCGGATTAGCGACGGGCACCAAAACGCGATACGGCACATCTTGTGTCGGCGTCATCAATTCGGTCTGCTGCAAGACCGGCGTCCGATGCGCTTTCTCTTGACGGGGCCGCGCATACAGATAGTAGATTAGGAAGCCGCTGCCGATCCAAACCGCCGCAAATACCCAGGCGATAATCGATACATTGAACAAAGACAATAACAACAGAAACTGCAAGCCGATGGCGATCATTGGCAGAATCGGGAAGAATGGCAGCAAAAAGCCATACTTGAGATCTTTGCCATATTTGCTGCGAATCGTGATCACCGCCAAATTGACCTGCAAGAACAAGAATATGAACATGATGTCTGCCGAGGCCGCCACATCCTCAATCGGCAGCGTCAAAGCGACGAAGAGGATCAACACCCCTGACCAAGCCAAAGCCACATGTGGTGTGCGCGTCTTGGAGCTAACGCCGGAGAAACTATCCGGCAGCGCCCGGTCACGCCCCATCGCGAAGGACACGCGCGTCGAAGAAAACGTGGTGGCGTTAAGCGCGCTCATGGTCGAGAGCAAACCACCAACCATGATGAGGAAGGTGCCAAAAGGCATGAACTGGGCGGCCGCCCGGGCGATGCCAATCTCCCCCAGCTCGCCTAGCCAGTCATAGATAAAAGTCCCCTCCGGTGGATCGACCGCGCCGATGATGACAAATGCCACCAGCATATAGATCGGCACCACGATCGCCAGCGAGAGGAATACCGCGCGCGGGATATTCTTGCGTGGCTCGCGCACTTCCTCGCCAGCCTGCACGATAATCTCGTAGCCTTCAAAGGCGATGAATGTTAAACCCATCGCGCTGACAATGCCTATGATGTCATTCGGCGCGAAGGGCTGGAAAGATTCAAATCGGGTCGGCTCGCCAAAAACCACAAACAAGCCGCTGACAATGAAAATCAGAATAATAACTACTTTCAGCACCGTCACAATATTGCCCACCGCCCCGGTTTCCGAGGTGCCGCGATAGTTGATGTACAAAAAGAGCAAAATGATCAAGACAGCGAAGACCTTTTGCACCAAATCCGCTTCAGTCAAGGTGATGCCAAATGGCAAATGCAGCGGACCCGAAAGGAACACGCCCGCATGCTCATCGTGATGCGCCGCCGGATCCAAAAATAAGATGCGCAACAATTCATATATAAAGCCGCCAAAACCAACGCCATATAGACTGCCCGCCACCGCATGCGCGAACCAGCTCATCCAGCCGGCCAGGAAGCCATTGGGACCAGGCAAACCTTCCTTCACCCACAAGTAGCCCCCGCCCGCTTCCGGTATAGCCGAGCCCAACTCCGCATAAACCATCGCCGTCAAGACGGTGATCACCCCATTCATAGCAAAAGCCAGAATCAGCGCAGGTCCAGCGGTGCCAGCAGCAATGCCAGTCAAAACAAAGATGCCGGCGCCAATCATCGCGCCAACACCGATCATCGTGATATCAAATAAGCCTAAATTACGAACAAGACCGACGTCATGTGTGCTATCCGGAGCAGATGCCATAATTCCTATCCTTTATTTGTTTGCTTAGCCGAGCGGCAAACTCAATATTGAATGTATCGCAATGAAGGACGTTTGGCAAGTTTCTGCGAAATACACAATAAAATCTGCCGAAGGTCAACTTGCCCCGCACTGGCGAATCACCGAAGAGCGAAGAGGTGGATATTCGCAGCTTCAGGCAGCCAAGTCAAGCGTTTACTTTGTATGCCACATCGTTCCAGCGCAATTCATTCTTGAAGTCCCGCAAATTAGTAGAGTGGTCGATCTGCACATATTCCACCCCCGCCATCTCGCTAAAGTCGTAGATATGCGCAGCACTCAAGGCTTGGCTGAAAACAGTGTGATGGGCGCCACCAGCATAAATCCAGGCGCTCGCCCCAATCTGCAAATTGGGATGTGGTCGCCACAAAGCCCGCGCCACTGGCAACTTCGGCAAAGGCGCTTCCGGCTCAATCACATCGACCGTGTTGACAATCATACGAAAGCGATCGCCCATATCGACCAAGGAAGCATTCAGCGCCTCCCCAGGAGCAGTATCAAATACCAGCCGCGCTGGATCCGCTTTGCCGCCGATGCCCAGGGGATGCACCTGCAAGCTCGGTTGACCGGAGGCGATACTGGGGCAGACCTCCAGCATATGCGCGCCCAAGACCGCCATATTGTCCGGCTGGAAGTGATAGGTATAATCCTCCATGAAAGAAGTGCCGCCCTCTAACCCTTGCGCCATCACCTTCAGCGTCCGCAGCAAAGCCGCCGTCTTCCAGTCGCCCTCCGCGCCGAAGCCATAACCGGCCGCCATCAAGCGCTGCACCGACAAACCCGGCAACTGCGCCAAGCCATGCAAATCTTCAAAGGTCGTGGTGAAGGCGGCGAAATCACCATCCTGCAAGAATTGCGCCAAGCCGATCTCGATGCGCGCTGCCTCCCGCACTGCTGAATGCCGTTCGCCACCAACTCGCAAATCCGCGCCCATCTGATAGGAAGCCTGGTATTCCTCGACCAAGCTACCAATCTCCGCATCGCTCACTTGGTTCACCACCGCCGCCAGATCCCCAATACCATAGCCATTGACCTGATAACCGAATTGCGCCTGAGCCGCTACCTTGTCACCCTCGGTCACCGCCACCGAACGCATATTGTCGCCAAAACGCGCCACCTTCATGCCCTGCATCTCTCGCCAAGCAGCAGCCGCCCGCGCCCAAAACGCAATCTGCTTTTGGACGGTCTCATCGCGCCAATGCCCGACCACCACCTTGCGCCGTAAACGCAAGCGGCTCATCATGAAACCAAATTCACGATCGCCATGCGCCGCTTGATTGAGGTTCATGAAATCCATATCGATGGCAGCCCAAGGAATATCGCGATTGTATTGCGTGTGCAGGTGCAGCAGCGGCTTCTGTAAAGCCGAAAGCCCGGCAATCCAATTCTTTGCCGGCGAAAATGTGTGCATCCAGGCAATCACGCCGATGCAATTCGATGCCGCATTGGCTTCGCTACAAGCGTTGTAGATCTCATCCGCCGTGGTCAGCACCGGTTTGTAGACGATTCTGGGCGGGATCGCATCGAGCTGACTGAGGTGCGCAGCAATCTCTCGTGAATGCTTGCCCACCTGCTCAATCGCCTCCGGTCCATAGAGATGCTGGCTGCCGGTCAGAAACCAAATTTCATAATCGCTCAAGTTCATAGTTAAATTCCTTTTGCCCTAAACAACTTATGCCAAGCCCGCTCTCAAGACAGCTTCTTTATGTCCAGCATCCAGTTCTCTGCAGCATTACTGATTTCAAGAAGCACCTGACAATCTGCTTCAACTTCCACAACACTCTGCGCGCCATCTGATCCTTCTCCTTGCGAGAGGCTAAAAATTCCGATTTCTAAATCAAACCCGCAATTTCCCGACAGAGATTGAGGAACAACGCTCATATATCCATCAGTTGCCGCTGTGAACACATAGATGCCTTTTGCCAGCAACAGGGGACCTAGCACCGGACTAAGCCCTTTATCCGCGCTAGTAAATAAATAGTCGCTACTTGCTGCTTCTGCTGTGAGATTGTCAGCAGAGACGATATCTAAGATCCAGCTCTCAGTAGCATTGCTGATTTCAAGAAGAACCTGGCAATCTGCTTCAGCTTCTACAACGCTTTGCACGCCATCTGATCCTTCACCTTGCCAGAGATTGAAAATTCCAATTTCTAAATCGAAGCCACAGCCTCCCGACAGAGATTGGGGAGCAACGCTCATATATCCATCAGTTGTCGCTGTGAATACATAGATGCCTTCCGCTAGCAACAATGGACCCAAGACAGGTTGCTGTCCCGCATCAGCGCTATTAAACGAGTACAGATTTTCAACTGTTTCCGTTCCTGTATTGCCCGCCAGTGCCACCGTATGTTCTGTCGCTGCGGATCTGGTTTTTGGACATTTAGGAAGGAATATTGCGAAGTAATCCTTTAATGTCGTTATGCTCGTAGAAGATCGCATGAAGTCAGTATCGCCATAATCCACAAGAATAGCATTCAGTACGTCGCAGTTGTAATCGACACCACCATGTTCAACCCACTCTTGGGTTAACACTACCGAAGTCATCAAAAACATAGTTATGGTGATATGCATTTTATTCATAAGCGACTCTGCTTTGGCTACAGCTTTGCAACCTAGCCCTGCCCATAAACATTCTGATAGCGATCATGCAAACTATCGATATCAGCTTGCGGAATCGGAATCACCTGCCCCAATTGACGCGCCGCCCAGACGATGGCAGCGTTATCTTCGGTCATCACTGCTGCCTTGACCGCAGCCTCGGCGCTGTCGCCGATAGCGAAGACACCATGATTCTGCAGCAAGACCGCCGGGCTACGATGCCCCGTCAACGTATCCACCACCAGCTTGCCAACCTCCTCGCCGCCAATCAAAGAAAAACCACAACAAGGGATCTCCCCGCCAAATTCATCCGCCATCGCTGTCGTGACACAGGGAATCGGCTCGCCAACCACAGCAAAAGCAGTGGCATACCGCGAATGCGTATGCACCACACCGTGCACCGCCGGCATCTGGCGATAAATATAACAATGGGAAGCAGTATCCGAAGAGGGGTTTAAATCGCCCTGCACCACCCGCCCCTGCAAATCGGTGATGACCATGTTCTGGGGTCTCAACTCATCAAAACGCAGACCGCTCGGCTTGATCACCACCAGACCCGTCGCCGGATCGCGGGCGCTAATATTGCCGCTGGTCCAAGCGACCAGGTTGTTCTTCGGCAATTCGGCATGCAGCCGGCAAACTTCCTCACGCAACTCTGGCAGCAGCATCAAGCCATCCTTCACTACAACTGCCCAATAAGCGCTGCCCTAAGCCGCTTCTGCCGAGCCAGCAAACCTGAGGACGATTCGGTTGGCGAAAGGAATTGTCCGCTCTTGCCCGCGCAAAGCGACCAACAAGTTAATAATCCAATTTACTACCAGAAAGATCCCCATCGCAATAACAAGCGAAAACATGGAAATGGAAAATATCGGTCCAATAAACGGAATCAAAGCCAGCAGATAGCCAACCACAACCCAAGCGACAAAACTCAAAATCAAGCAGAAAACCGCGGCGATACTCTGTTGCGCATGGTTGCGCGTCAAGGGATTGCGACCATCAAACAACAAGCCAATAGCCCCGCCGATTAATGGCAAGATATATGCCAATACAGCAAAGAAACGGTCCCGTCGCTCAGGCATCGTTTGTGACATAAGTCACTCCCTGCAAGTCCAGCTCTTCGGCAAAATGGCAACGCGCCACATGCTCAGGACCAAGTTCAAGCAATGGAGGAACCTGCTCGCGGCAGATATCCTGGGCATAACGGCAGCGCGGATGGAAAACACAGCCAGATGGCGGATTGGCCGGGCTGGGGACATCCCCCTCCAAAATGATCCGCTCCATCCTTATCAGCGGATCAGCCGGCGGCACAGCGGAGACCAAAGCCTCGGTATACGGATGTTTGGGATTGCTCAGCAATTCATCCGTCGGCGCCAACTCCACCAATTTGCCAACATACATGACCGCAATCTTGTCGCAAATATGCTCCACCACTGACAAATCATGCGAGATGAAGACAAAGGTCAACCGCAGCTCATCCTTCAAGGACTGCAACAGATTCAACACCTGCGCCTGCACCGATACATCCAACGCTGAGACCGGTTCATCGGCGACGATAAGCCGCGGATTCAGCGCCAATGTACGAGCAACGCCAATCCGCTGTCGCTGTCCGCCGGAAAATTCATGCGGATAGCGCCCCATATAGGCCGGCTTCAAACCAACCGCCCGCATCAGCTCCGCCACCCGCGTTGTAATTTCACCGCCCGATGCTTCGCCATGAATCACCAGCGGCTCGGCAATCAGGTCTTTCACCGTCAAGCGCGGATTGAGCGAACTGAAAGGATCCTGGAAGATCATGCGCATCTCCTTGCGCAGCTCTTTCATCTCCCCTCGGGTGAGCTTCGCCACATCCACCCACTCACCATTTTCCTTGTGAAAGAGTACTTCGCCCCCGGTCGGGTCATACAAGCGCAATAGTGCCCGTCCCACAGTTGTCTTGCCACAACCGCTCTCCCCAACCAAGCCCATCACTTCCTGTTCGCGCAATTCAAAGGAGACGCCGTCCACCGCTTTGATCGTGCCAACCCGTCGCTGCAACATGCCCTGACGCAGCGGAAAGTGCATCTTGAGGTCTTTGACTTTCAAAATGATATCACGCTCGCCAGTTTCGGCGGATCCATTAGCGCCCATGTCTGCCATGCTTAGCTATCTCCAATCACAGGTTCGAATAGGGATCGGCCGCGTCCCGCAAGCCATCCCCCAGGAAATTCAAGCCCAGCACCGCCACCATGATGAAGATCACCGGCGTCAAGATCCAAGTGTTCTGCCCCAGCGTCTCCAGGCTCTGTGCGCTCTTCATCAAGAAGCCCCAACTCGTCAGCGGCTCCTGAATGCCGATGCCCAAGAAGCTGAGGAAAGCCTCCGCCAAGATGATATCCGGGATCATCAAGGTCAAAATCACGATCACATGACTCAGCACATTGGGGTAGAGGTGGCGGAAGATGATACGAAGATCACCGGCGCCTTGCTCCTTCGCGGCCAATATGAAATCAGTCTCGCGCAAGGAGAGCACCTTGCCCCGCACCTCCCGCGCCAATACCGCCCAGCGCAAAAAAGGAAAGATGAAAGCCATCACCAAAAAGACCTGCCCGGAAGACCAGGTTTTAGGGATCACCGCCGCCAGCGCCATCCAAAGTGGCAATTCTGGAAAAGACATCACCACCTCAACGAAGCGCTGGATCACATTGTCGATAACCCCGCCATAGTAACCGGAGATCACCCCCACCGAGGAGCCAACCACAATCGCAATCAGCGCCGCTAAAATGCTCAAGGATAAGGACACCCGCCCTGCCAAACAGATCCGCCCCCATAAATCCCGCCCAAAACGATCGGTACCCAATATGTGCAAACGCACCTCATCGCTTTCCAAACCGAAGAGATGCAAATCCGTCTCGATCAGGCCAAAGAGCTTATACTCCCAGCTGCGCGTGAAAAAGCGTATGTAGTGCGGGTGCTCGGTATCCAGCGATTGCTTCGCTTGATAAGTGACCGGGTCTATCACCAGCTCCGATTTGTAGACAAAGGGGCGAAACTGAAAAACGCCATCGACATCAAAGAAGCGAATCTCCGCCGGCGGGATATAAGTATCGCTTAAGGTGGTCTCGTAAAAGTCATAGGGCGCGAAAAACTCGGGGAACAGAGCCAAGACAAACAGCATGATGACCATCAGCCCGCCAACGATGGCCGCCTTGCTCCGGCTGAAGCGGCGCCATACCAGCTGCGAGTAAGAATCGCTGCTTTCTTCAGCGTCTTCGTCTTCCAGCGCGAGTTCGTTCTCGTAGATCTCTTCCACGTCCCAGTTCCCAATCGTCAACTGTAGCTGATGCGCGGGTCAAGGATGCCCAAAGCCATATCAGCCAGGAAATTGCCCAAAACCAGCAGGCTTCCATAAAGCAGCATGATGCTGCCGGAAATATAAATATCCTGTTTCAACAAAGCCTCAAAGAACATCGGCGCCATCGTGGGGATGCCCAGCACAATCGCCGCTTCCAATTCCCCCTGCAACATATATGGCAACACCGTACCCTGATAAGCGATGATGGGATGCAAGGCATTAGGCACGGCATGCCGGTTAATCACCCGCCGCTCCCGCAGACCCTTGGAACGCGCCGTCGTCACGTATTGCTGATTCAACACATCCAGCAAGTTGCCGCGCATCACCCTCAAGTTCCGCGCCACACCGCCAAAACCCGCGATGAAAATCACGGGCCAAATATGCTGCAGCAAGTCAATCGCCTTGCCAATCGACCAAGGCGCCAGCTGATAATGTGGCGAGAATAACCCATTGACATGCTCTTGACCCAAATGGAAGACCAAAATATACAGCACGATTAGCGCCAAAGAAAAACGTGGCACCGATGTGGCGATAAAAGCGAAGGTCGCCGCAGCGTTGTCAGCCGCGCTATATTGCCGATTCGCCACATAAATGCCCAAGGCGATGCCCACCATCGAAGAAATGGCATGCGCAGCCAGAGCTATGCCGATAGTCCGCGGCAAACGCTGTGCGATCAGCTCGCCAACATCTTTGCGATAGGAAAACGAGTAACCAAACTCGCCCCGCAGTACCACGCCGCCCAGCCAGTTGATATATTGCAGCGGCACCGGGTCATTCAAACCATAACGATCACGCAACCTGTCAGCAGCGGCTTCCGCCTCCGCTTCTGACTGGCCACCCAACGCAATCAACTCGCGCTTGTAAATATCGGAAAAATCACCCGGCGGCAACTGGATGATCACAAAAGCCACCATCGCGATAATCAGCAAGATGATGACAGAGGATAACAAACGATTAACAATAAAACGTGTCATCTAGGGCTAACCCTAAGCTCTAAGCTCTCAACAGAAAATCCAAATGTCCGAAATCAGCCGCTGTTTTCGCTCCAGACCAGAGGACGGAGGAGGCGGGAATTTCCCCGCCCCCAAGCTTGAGTATATGCCGGGAAGCTATTGCCCCCAGCATACACCTAGCGGAAACCTATTCATACACCGGAATTGTACCCGGCTTGACTTGTTCCAGTTGATCATCCGGGCTGACCCAGATCGCTTCCGGAATAACATTGCCCCAGGTCCACTGATAGTAGAACGGTGGCGCACCAACCGGGACATTGTTGAAACGCTTTGCCAAAGCCAGACCAAAGCGGCCAATCACACCGCCGCCATTGTAGACATTCTCGGTGAAAATGTTGATGTAGCGCGACATCAGCTCTTTCCGCGTTTCAAAGTCTTGCTCCAGGCAGAAAGATTCCACAATGTCGATCAACTCCGGCTCAAAGTCCAGCAATTCACGTTCGCCCGCGTCAGCGCGATGCCAAGCCGGCGTCGTATTAGAGACCGGACCCAAATCATCGCAGCGCGTGAAGGAAGTGGTGAATTCCTGACCGATTCGATTCACCCGCATCTCCCAGCGTCCGCTGGTAATCGCATCATCGCCGGCCGGACCCTGCAGGGGCCGCAAGTTCAGCTGAATGCCGACATCCTGCAGCAACAGCACAGCCGCTTCGCCGACTGTCCCTGTCTCTGCCGCGTCGACGCTGGTATTCAGAGCGATCACCAAGTTGTCGCCCGCCAGGGGACCCTCTGTCCAATTGACGATGCCATCGCCATCGGTATCCTCGAAGCCCAATTCGGCGAGCAAAGCCCGTGCCGAATCCGGCGAATAGGGATAATAAACCACGCTGTCGATATCGAAGTATGGCGACCCAGGGGTAATCCCACCCGGGAACGCGCGCATGAATGGACCGCGAATAATCGCCTGGCCGATGCCATCTCCATCAAGAGCGTACTGCACGGCGCGGCGGAAATTAACATCACGGAAAAGATCCCGCAGAGCCTGGTCGCGTTCGTCTTCCACGCCCAAGGTTGCCGACAGGTTGAACTGCAAAACGAAAGCCAGCGTCTCCGGTCCCCACTCGATGCGGAAGTGCGCATCATCTTCCTGCGAACGGGTTATCGTCTCTACATAGGTGCTGGGATTCTCCAGATTAGAGTGATCTCCCGAACCCGCCATTGTGATCAGTGTGCGCCCAATACCGCTGGGACCCTTCTGGAAAGTGACCTCATCAAGATAGGGCAGCTGATTGCCAGCCCCGTCAACCTTCCAGTAATAGGGGTTGCGGCGCATCACCATGAACTCGTCAATCTGGTACTCAGTCGCCACCCAAGGTCCCATGCTGGGCACTGGCAGATCGTCCTGTACCTGGAAAGTCTTGAAGGTGTCGTAGTCCGATTCTTCGTTGAAAGCTGGGTGCATCGGCGCATAAACGTGCTCGGCGCAAATGTTGAAATCCAGGAAATCCATGTCGAACAACTTCTGCACCGGGAAGGGTACCGGGAAGGTCCACAAGATTGTATCGTCGTCAACTGCTTCCAAGGTGATCGGCTCGCCACCGATTTCCCAAGAGGAGCTGGTCGTCCAGGAATCTACATTGTCGTCTTGAATGACATGCTCCCAAGTGAACATGATGTCATGAACACCGAAAGGCGCGCCATCAGACCACTTGGCTCCGCGGATGATATTCATCGTCAGTTGATACCCATCCTCGCTCCATTCCCAATCAGTCGCCAGATTGGGCAGCGGCTCCAGGTTGTCCTTCCGCAAGAACATCGGACCAGATTTCACCAACGCTTCACCATAGATATAATTGATGCCAAACCAGCCCTGCGTCTGGCGGGCACAGAGATTCCAGCCTTCGGTGGGCACAGCCGAGAAGTCGCGCCATACGCCGCCATAAACACCGGTGCCTGTTGACATGCCAGATTCCAAAATGACCTGTGGGTTCTCCGGCAGACGTTCCTCAACCGGCGGCAACTCGCCCGCTTCCACCAACTCCGTCACCCAAGCTGGCTCGCTGTAAGAATCGAGCCCCTGGTAAACCAGCATCTCATCCAGATTGAACTTGACAATCGGATTGTCACCCAATTGAACGCCTTCAGGATACGGTATCGGGTCAACCACTTCGCTCATCTGCGCGAAACCCGCTCCGACCACAGTGAGCATCAATGCCGTCATCAGCACGATGCGTACAAAAATATGTTGCTTCATTAGTATTCCTCCATACATTCATCGATTAACCAAATTATCCCATCCACACTCAAAGCGCCGACAGGTTAATTCACAAGCGTTACCCAATCGAGCCGCCGCCAAAAAAACGACAAGCTCAATGTAAGGCGGCAAGGGGCTGCGGCAACTCGCTCTCGCCATCCTCATGCAACCAACAAGCCACTTGATGCTCGCCAGCAATTGTCTTGACCGGCGGTAACTGCTGCCGGCATTTCGCCATCACCTTCGGGCAGCGATCGGCAAAAGCGCAACCGGCTATCTCCGTTGTCGCATTGGGCACAATACCTTCGATCGGCACCAGAATTTCTTTCCGCCGCCCTAAAACCGGTATCGACTCCAACAAACCGACCGTGTAAGGATGCTGCGGATTGCGAAAAATATCAACAGTTGTGCCATATTCGACGATCCGCCCGAAATACATGACCGCCACATAATCCGACATCTGCGAAACCACGCCCAAATTATGGGTGATGATGATGATCGACGAACCGAAGTCTTCTTGCAGCTTTTCCATCAAATCAATAATTTGCGCCTGAATGGTAACATCCAAAGCGGTGGTCGGTTCATCGGCAATCAAGATAGACGGATTGCATGATAAAGCCAGCGCGATCATCACCCGCTGTCGCATGCCGCCGCTCAGCTGATGCGGATATTGCTTGACGCGCTTTTCCGGGTCGGCAATCCGCACCCGATCAAGCATATCGACAGCGACTTTGATCGACTCCTTGCGCCGCAAACCCTGATGCAATTCCACCACTTCGGCGATCTGCCGCCCCACCGGATGCAAGGGATTCAGCGAGGTCATCGGCTCCTGAAAAATCATCGAAATCTCGCCGCCGCGGATGCTGCGCATCTCTACCCCTTTGGGATCCAGCTGGGCAATATCGATGGTCTCCGCACGCTGCTTCTGCCGGCGGAAAATAATCTCGCCATCGACAATCTTGCCCGGCGGCGATTTGATCAATTGCATGATGGAATGCGCCGTAACGCTCTTGCCACAGCCACTTTCGCCAACAATGCCCAAAGTCTGCTTGTTTGCCAGCGCGAAGCTCACGCCTTTAACAGCCTGCACCACGCCATTGTCAGTGAAGAAATGCGTTTTGAGGTTTTTGACTTCCAAAATCGGCTCAGCGCCGTTGCTTACGTCCACAATAATTTTCCAAATTCCTAAGCAAATGTATCCGGAGAACTAGCTCATCCCTTGTCCGATGTCCGCGCCGTCTCCTGCGCCAGCTTATCTTCCGCCATTTCCGCCACACTGCGCGTATGCAAGCGCGCCGCACCAACAGCCTCGCTCAACGCCACCCGCGTGCCCCGTTGTTCATGCTCCGCCAAACGGTGCCGCGCCGCCTCAATCTCCTCACTCCGGTAATTCGGCAGCCACTCCGCTTGCGCCACCAGCATTTCATCGGTCATCTGCCAGACTTCTTCCGGATTGCACACAGCCCCCACCAAGGGATCATGCAGCATCGCCTGCTTGAGCAAAGTCACATCGCCATGCACCGCCGCTTCCATCGCCATCTCCTGCACGCGCACACTGGCGGAACAAGTCGCGGCGCAAGCCAGCGGCAGATCCCCCAGCACCGGCATATTGATGCCATTCTTGTCCACATAACCCGGAATCTCGACCACGCAACCATCCGGCAAATTGCTGATATACCCGCGATTCGGCACATTGAAATGCCCGCGATAAACCCGCCCGGTCTCCAAGCTCTCAATGATATAAGACCCATGCTCCAGGCTGCGCTGCTCGGCAGAAATCTGCGGCGGCTCTTCTGCCAGCCAATTGGGGAAATCGGTCTCGAACCAGTTGCGCCCCTCGGTACAGACGCGCAAATAACCACCCGTCTCGCCTAAGATCCAACTATTCAGGCTGATCCAATCTTTGATTTCGCCGGACCGCTTGCGATACCAAGGCAAATACTCGCTCAAATGACCATTGGACTCGGTCGAGTAATAACCGAAGCGCCGCAAGACATCAATGCGAACCTTCTCTTCTTCGCGAAAAACGGGGTGCGCCTCGAACAACTCCAACAAGCGCGGCAGCAGATCCATCCCCCGCCACTGCACTTGGATATACCAAGTCTGATGATTGATGCCAGCACAAATGATATCCACATCCTGCAAAGTCACCCGTTCATCGGCGGCGATCAAACCCTCCGCCCGCGCCCACAATTCGATGCACTCGGCGATCTGTTCATGACCATGCTGCACACCATGACACAAGCCGATGGTCTGCACCCCGCCATATTTATTGCATGCCCAAGTGTTCATCGCCATCGGGTTGGAATAATTGAGGAAGAGCGCGCCCGGCTTGGCAGTTTCGCGGATGTCCTGGCAAATATCCAGCAATACCGGAATCGTCCGCTGCCCATACATGATGCCGCCAGCGCAAATCGTATCGCCCACGCACTGATCCACACCATATCGCAGGGGGATATCGATATCCAACTGAAAAGCATCCAAGCCACCCTGCCGAATCATGCAAATGACATAATCAGCATCAGCGATGGCTTCCCGCCGATCGAGCGTGGAGCTAATCGTCGCCGGCAATCCATTGGCTTTGATGTCCCGCTCGCACAACTGCGCCACCATGCTCAAATTGCGCGCCGATATATCCATCAGCGCGAAATGCGTATCAGCAAATTCCGGCACAATCAGCAAATCCATCATCAAACGACGGGTGAAACCGACCGAGCCAGCGCCAATCATCGCAATTTTTAGCGGCATACTATCTCCACAATTCGCTCACCACGATGTGTCATACTAAAGGATAAGTCATTTGCTCAAAGTTACAAGGGTTGTGAGCGGGCTAACCAAGCGCGGGCGATTCTGATCGACAACGCCTAAGCCAAGCCAGCAATCTCCCACAACCGCGCCATATGCGCCGCCGTCAACTCCGCCGCTTCCAAGGGATCCTCAATGGCGTTGACGCGCTGGCTGAAAGGCTCCGGCGTCACCGGACCATCATAACCCAGCTCAATCAACTTTTTCATGAACCCTGCCAGCGGCAACACACCCGTCTCAGTCGGCAAGCGCCGATCATTATCAATGTACTCCGCCATGCCCAAACCGGCCGGCGCGTCATTGACATGCACATTGACGATATCGGCATTGCTGATCTTGTCCAAGTCCTCGATTGCGCCGCCCGAGGTATACAAATGCCAGGCATCCAGCAGCAAACCGACATTGCCGGTGCCAATCGCCGCCGCCAGTTCCAGCATGCCTTCCATCGTATAAATGAAATCGTGCTGATCAGCCAGGCGCAAACTCTGCGGTCCGATGAACTCGATGCCAAAACGTATCTCAAAAGGTTTTAATACCTCGGCAATCGCCCGAAAACGCTCGACATGCCACTCGAAGTTCTCGTCAAAAGCGCGCTCGGTCGATGTCGGCGGGCACCAAGTCGCTGCCCGGGTAGCGCCCAACTCCGCCGCCAACTCAGCATAGCGCGGCAAATTCGCCACATCATCGCGCCAGCCATCGCCACGCCAATCCACCGGCGGACCCCAAGCGCCAAATCGAATGCCCGCCTCGGCAAAAAGCGCTTTGACCCAACCCACACCGTGCTCTTGCGCCAACTTTGCCGCTTCCTCTATGCTGAAATCCAAGCCCTCAAATCCAGTCTGCTTCGCCAATTGAACGCTCTGTTCCAAGGAATACCCTCGAATGCCAATCGCCCCAGGGCTCAGTGTCTTGTACATCCAACCTTCTCCTCAATGCAACTGCCGCCAAAATAAGAACCACCCGACAAATATACCGCACCAGGCGCCAACCCGCAGCCTAAACTTTGTGCCCGCCCGGCATTTTCGATTATACTCCCCAATCAGGAGAACATCGTGAACATCCAACACCTCAAACAGCAAGCTGGCGAATACGCCGCCCAATTTGTCGAATCTGGGATGATCATCGGTTTAGGCACCGGCAGCACCGCCATCTTCGCCACCCGCCGCATCGCCCAGCGCATCCACAATGGCGAGCTGCGCGATATTCTCGCCATCCCCAGCTCGCTGGCAACAGAAGCCGATGCCCGCCAACTGAGCCTCCCCCTATCCACCCTCGCCCAACATCCAAACATCGACCTGACCATCGATGGCGCCGATGAAGTCGATCCCGCTTTCAACGTCATCAAAGGCGGTGGCGGCGCCTTGCTGCGGGAAAAAATCATCGCCCAAGCCAGCGCGCGGCAAGTGATCGTGGTCGACGATTCCAAATTGTCGCCACAACTGGGGAAGCGCTTTGCCTTGCCTGTCGAAGTCATCCCCTTCGGCTGGCAATCGCAGGCGGCATTCTTGGCAGCCCTCGGCGCAACTGTCACCCTGCGGCAAGCTGGCGAAGCGCCCTACCAAACCGACCAAGGCAATATCATCCTCGACTGCGATTTTGGTCCCATCGCCGACCCCGCCGCGCTCGCCCAGCAGATCATCAAACGCGCCGGCATCGTCGAACACGGGCTTTTCATCGGTATGGTGCACGATGTTATCGTCGCGGGCTCAAGCGGCTTGCGACACCTGCGAGCTTGATTCTATTTTATTGACATGAACAGACTATTCTTCGTTATCTTCATCGTAGATGTAATTACTTCTGCGAATATTTTTAATCGCCTTTTCAGTTTCTTCGAACTTCGGATCCTGCTTGTTAGTGAATCTTTGAAAGTCGACGAAGTCCTTGAATCGGCTACCATCTGGGAGTCTCGCACCCGACAAATCGGTCTTTGGGTAGTGATATATTTTTCCCTCCGCGGCATCATCGCCAGAATGACTGGTGATTGGACTGTCCTCAAACCTTATCGCTACACCTTCTAACAGCGCGCCGAATAGATCCGTGCCTTGAAGATTCGTTCCAGTCAATATCGCATCCCGCAGATCAACCATGCTCAAATCTGCACCCTGCATATTCGTTCCTTCCAGCCTCGCCTTCCGCAGATCCGCTCCACGCAAGCTTACACCTTTCATATTCGCCTCGGTCAAATCGACTCCGGTCAAAGCCACGAAACATAACTCAGCATCTTCCCATTTGGCTGTTTTTAGATACTCTGCGTCCTTCAGCCCTCTTGCCTGAATCAATTCTGCACCTTGAAAATCAGTCTCATAAAGCCATGCACCATGCAGATCCGCATTAGCCATCTTTGTATTTCTGAGAATTGACTTACCCAAGATTGTTTCCCTAAGAATGGCTGTATTCAACGATGCTCCTTCCAAATCTGCTTCTTTTATCTCAGCATTTTTCAGGTTTGCCCTATCCAGTTTAGTACCGCGAAGATCAGCCTCCTGTAAATTTGCTCTATACAGATTTGTTCCAAACACATCAGCATTCGCAAGATTCGCCCGCTTCAATTCCGCCTCTCTCAAATCGGCACAGTACAAATTTGTTCCTTCCAAATTAGCTCCATTCAATCTCGCTCCTTGCAAACGAGCCTCACGCAAATCTGCCCCTTTCAGCAAACCATCATCACCCGTTAACCAACCTTCACGAGCAAGCCACTCCACCGCCGAAATAGCGATATCATGTGAACGGCTCCCCGCTTCCCGAATCAGCCGTTGTTTCAGACCTTCTCGATCTCGATACGCATACAGTCTGTCGATAACGAACAAAGTAACACCTGCGCCAAGCGAAACTTCAAATGCGACGGCAAACAAATTTTTCAAGTACGTTGGAATCCCAGTATCCGCAAGACCTACCAAGCAAAGCAAACTCGTAATACATACATAGACAAAAAAGAGAAACGATCCGTGTTGATATATTGTTGCCATTAATCTTCCTTTATCGGCTATTTTGATTCCTACTTCATAGCCTACCACAATGTTTGCAACATCTCCGGAGCAGTGAAAGTGCTTGACTTTTGCGAGGAAAGATCATTCTTGTGCTGGTCAATCTTTTCTCTGTGCCTCTGTGGTTAAACAACTCTTTGTGTCCCTTCGCGTCCGTTGTAGTTTCAATTGCATCCTTGCTGCCTATCTGGCAAAGAGCCGACACCAAAATATAAACCCGCGACCATATAGTCGCCACCCACTCAAATACTGCCTCTACACTATCCCCAAGAACGAAAACTCAAAGGAGAAACCATGTCTAAAAGATACACCGACGAAGAAAAACGTGATGCCATAACTAAAATCATTGTCTATGACGACATCGCTTTCGTCCAAAATGTCACTGGCATCCCCGAACGCACCTTGCGCCATTGGCGTCAAGAACTGCGTGAGCAGTTAAATGATTTTGTTGCCGAAAAAGATTTTGATTCGGCAACAAAACGGCAACAAAGCACCAATTCCACCACAAACGCCGAACCGGACGACACTCCTGACCACAACGAAACCGCCCAGCAACCGCCGAAAGAGCCTGACAACAACAAAAAGACATACGAGAAAGACTTCGAAGACCTCACTTTTATCCGAGAACAACTCATGGTCTTCGCTCGCCAAATGGCAACCAGTCTCCGACCAGAAGAACCCGATAGCAGCCGCCGAACCCTGGCGCTAACCCGCATCCTCGACCGCATCCAATGGCTCGACCAAATCCTGCCCGGCCGCATCCCCGAGCCACAACATGTCACCCGCTTCGAATACTCCTACGGTGGCGGAATTCACGACAAACCACCCTGGTTGAAAGATCCCTTCGTAAAAGAGAAGCTGGAAATCATAAAGGCCTGGCGCGCTCAAGAACTAAAAGCAGCAGGCTCCACAATAGACCTCTTTGACCCTGACAGTGACGTACTCAATGACGAGCAGGACGAAGAAAAGCTGGAAATCATAAAGGCCTGGCGCGCTCGACAAGAAGAAGAAGACCAACCAAACCTCTTTTACCCTGACAGTGACGGTTCAGTTGACGAGCAGGACAATGACAATACCTTAGACACAAAGGGCAATACCTCAAAATGGATCAGCTTCACCTAATAAATACCAAAACCCTCCTCTACACCGATGATTCAGTCCTCATAGTGCCGCTCTGGATAAAGATTAGTGTGGTCTTTTCCTCAATAACCGGCTATGATAGACTCACTCCAAGAGTAGGAGCCACCACCATGAGCGACCCATCCAACTGGCGCGAAAACGGCGTCCGCATCGTCCGCAGCGACGAGCTCGATACCAACACCCCCCAAACACCCAGCATGACCCGCGCCACCGCCATCAACTATGCCAAAGCCGGCGCCAAGAAACTTTGGTCAGGCATCGCCAGTATCCAGCCCAATGCTAAAACCGGCGCCCACCACCACGGTCCATTGGAAAGCGTCATCTATGTCCTCAGTGGCCGCGCCCGCATGCGCTGGGGCGATAACCTGGAATTCGTCGCCGAAGCCGAGGCCGGCGACTTTATCTATGTGCCTCCCTTCGTGCCGCATCAGGAAATCAATGCCGATCCCGGAGAACCACTGACCTGCGTCCTCGTCCGTAGCGACCAGGAAGCCATCGTCGTCAATCTCGATATCGAACCCGTCGAAGTCTCCGAGACCATCTGGATCGGTCCCAACCATCCAACAGAGCCAAACTAATAGCTGAAAAGAACGAGAAAGAACGAGGAACAACTAGGAGCAAGAGAGCTTAACGCGGTACCAGCAAGACCTTCGATACAGCGCCCGGCGCCTCAATCAAACGCTCGAACCAAGTACCGCCTTCTTCCAGCGGCGCCTCGTGAATCCAAGGATCCAAGCGAACTAAACCCCGCCCCAGCAGATCCAAAGCCTCGGCGAAATTGGCGGGCGTATAAGCGAAAGAACCCCGCGCCTCAATCTCCCGCCGAATCATGTCAGCAACCGGCATGGCGCTGCGCTCCTCATGCAAGCCGCTGAGGATCAGCGTACCAGTCGCCCGCGTAGCAGCGACGCATTGCTCGCGTGTTCCCGCGCTGCCCACCGCATCCACTGACACCACAACACCGGCGCCAGCGGTAGCCTCCTTGACCACAGCGACCGTGTCGGCCTCCCGCGGCTGGATTGGCTCCCCGCCCAAGGCAGCGCCCATCTCCAAACGCGCTTGGTCAATCTCAGCGATGAAGACACGCGCAGCCCCCTTGTATCGGAGCAGTTGCAAGGACAACAAGCCAATCGGACCGGCACCGATGACCAAGCAATCGGCATCCGCCACATTCCCCGCCAGCTCAGCGATACGCACAGCGCAGCCCACCGGCTCGGTCAACGCGCCCCTGCCTGTGCCCATACCCTCCGGCAGTGCCAGCGCCAGCTTAGCCGGCACGCTGATATACTCGGCGAATGCGCCCGGACGATGCGCGCCGAGCAGACGCCGATTGGCGCACAACTGGTTCAAACCAGCCTCGCAAGAAGCGCAATCTCCACAGTACCAAAGTGGATTCACCGTGACCAGCGAGCCAAGCGCCAAATCCGGCCGCAAGGTCGGCACCAGCGAACCGGCCTCCACAATCTCTCCCGCGAATTCATGCCCCATGATCAAGGGCGGCACCCGCAACGCATTATGACCCAAATACCCGCTCAATTCCGAACCACAGATGCCAGCATGCCCCACCTTCACCAGAATCTCGTCGGCAGCCACCTCCGGTTCTGGCAGCTCTCGCAGCGCCATCGCCCGCGCCGCTTCCCATACCAATGCCTTCATCACACACTCCCCGTCCTCTTGAACGCGATTTGCCCAGCCCAAGCCACCGCATTATACTCGGCGGAAAGCGTCAAAACATCGTCAATCCATCCCATTGGCTGTAGGTGAACTGCTGATTTTGAGGACTTGAACATGAAAATCAAAAGCATAGAAGCCGTCAGAGTCAACCTGCCCCAGCGACAGTACAGCACTGAACCGCGCCGCGATAGCTGGAGCAAGACGGCTGAGGTCGCTACCCCGATGTCCCGCTTCCCGCATGTCAAGCGCCATCGCAGCATGTGGACCGATACCGGCTGGGGGCGCGTCTTCGCCAAAGTCACGCTGGAAGACGGCAGCTGGGGGCTCGGCTCCAGCATCCATGGGCGACCGGTCGCCGCCATCATCGAGGATCATCTGGCGCCGCAACTGGTCGGGCAGGACGGCTTCGCCATCGAGCGGCTGGCGGATATGATGTTCCGTTTGACCAAATTCTATGGCTCCACTGGCTTGGCCTCTTATGCCGTCAGCGCGGTTGATCTGGCGCTGTGGGATGCCAAGGGCAAGTCGCTGGGACAGCCAGTCTACAGCCTCATCGGTGGTAAACACAAAGAGCGTATCTACTGCTATTCCACCGGCAACGATATCGACTGGTATCAGGAATTGGGCTTCACCGCGCATAAATTGGCCTGCCCCCATGGACCGGCTGATGGTCTCGATGGAATACGGAAAAATGTCGAGCTGGTGGCGAGCGTTCGTGAACAGGTCGGCGAAGACTGCGAGATCATGCTGGATTGTTGGATGGCATTCGATGTCGATTACACCGTGCGGCTGGCGGAAGCGCTGCGCCCCTACCAGCTCAAATGGATGGAGGAATGCCTGATCCCCGAGGATTTTGACGCCCATGCCGAGCTGCGGGCGCGGCTCCCCTGGCAGAGCTTAAGCACCGGCGAGCATTGGTATACCTATGTGCCGTTCCAATATGCGCTCAAGCACAATCTGGTCGATATCTTGCAGCCGGATATTGAGTGGGTTGGCGGGCTGAGCGCTTGCATCAAGATCGCCCATGCCGCGGAGGCCGCGGGCAAGCAGGTGATTCTGCACGCCGGCGCCCGCACGCCTTACGGACAGCACTTCTCCTTCGCGATGCCTGCTGTGCCCTGGATTGAATACTTCATAGGTTCTGACCCTGGCATCCCCTTGCGCGAAGCGACCTGGTTGCCCAGCATGTCCTATGCCGTTGATGGCTGGCTGGAAATCGCGGATGCGCCTGGCTTCGGCTTGGGCATCGATGAAGATTGGATCGAGCCTTTCTGGAGCTGAACACGAGAAATATGAACAAAGCCAGAAACGGCGCCCTTGCCGAGGGTAATATGAGCTGGCGGCTGCAATTTAGGAGAGTAAGCCCTCAAGCCTCAATGCCGAGGCGTTGATACTGTTCAGGTGGCGCATCGTTCTGGCGCATCAAATGGATCAGCTGCTCGATCATCACGCTCTCCAGCGTCGCATCTTGAATCGGGTTCAGCTGCCCTGGATCGGTCTCCAAGTCGAAGAGCAAGGTCTCGAACTCGGGAATCGCCCAGGGGTTATGCGGTCTGTTTATCTTCATTGTTCGGCAATCTTTGGTGAAGGAGAAAGGCGCTTGCAGCTCGATGGCATTCAGTTCCTCCACTGTGAAGGGGTGGCGCATGTGGGTCGGCATCAGCGTGTAATCATAGAGCGGCTGATTGCTATCTTCCGCGGCGGCGCGCATATAGACGTAACGGCCATCGGTGACATTTACATGCCCACCATGCACTCCATAGAGCGCCGCTTCCCGCACTGGGACATCGTTGGCAATCGTATCGCCCAGCGGCACACCCTGCATATCCGGCGGTAGCTCGAAGCCGAAGTAATCCAGCACTGTTGCCGGCAAGTCGATGGTCTGCACCAGGCTGCTGCGCCGTTCATCCGCGATGCTTGCGCGTGGATCCCAGATGAAAAGCGGGATATTAGCCAGTTCGTTATACCAGGGCATGCGCATCTTCGCCCACCAATCGTGCTCGCCCAGCAGGAAGCCATGATCGGTGTTGACGATCAGCATGGTATCATCCCATAGATTCAGTTCATCCATCAGATCCAAGACCTGCCCCAGATAATGATCGCACATAGTCATCAAGGCGGCATATTGATAGCGCATGTGCTGTATAGCTTCAGGCGATTCCGTAACACGCGCATAGGGGGGCCAATCGGAATTATGAGCATCATGTTCATGCGGATAGCGTTCCTTCCAGCCCGGTTGGGTGAAGAACGGTTCATGCGGGTCGAAGGTTTCGATTTGCAAGTACCAATTATCGGCTTCATGATTGGTACGGATGAAGTCGAGCCCGAGGGAGAAAGTCCGCGCTTGCGGCATCATGCTTTCGTCAGTGATATAGCTGCGATTGACCTGATCTTGCCCGAACATGCGGGGGCGCGGGTCTGGATTCTTGCCGGTGATAGCGGCATCCACCACGCCTTTCCAGCGGTCGCCTTCCTGCCCGCGCACGAATTCATAGGTCGTGTAGCGATTGTGATAAGTCATGCCGCCATCTTCCCAGTAGTGTTGATGATCGGTGACCAGGTGGGAATGGATGCCGTTGTCGTTGAGTAGCTGCGGCATGGAGTCGTCGAAGGGTTCCAGCGGTCCCCAACCGCGGTGCAGAAAATTGTAGCGCCCGGTATGAATTTCCCGCCGGGCTGGCATACAAGGCATGCTGCCGATAAAGGCATTGTCAAAGCTGACCGAGCGTTTTGCTAGCCGCGCGAAATTAGGTGTCTGCACCCAGTCACAACCGTAGGGTTCCATCAGCCGCCGATTCAGCGAATCGAACATGACCATAATCGCTTTCATAGATCGCCTCGTTCTGGTGATAAGCCAATAGACGGTTGATTGCCGCGCGAGCCGTTAACCCTTCAAGCCGCTGGTCAAGCCGCCGCTGACCAAGAAACGCTGCAAGAAAATATACAGGAGTATCACCGGGACCACCGCCATCACGGATGCCGCCATCAGCTCTGCCCAAGCCGTGCCCTGTTCTTGATCGAACACGCTGAGCCCCAGTTGGATCGTCTTCAAGCTGTCTTCTTTGACGACGACCAGGGGCCAGAGGAAATCGTTCCAAGACCAGAGAAAGGCGAAAAGCGCCATCGTACCCATAACCGGTTTGGAATTGGGGATCAGGATGCGCCAGTAGACGCCAACCCTTGAGCAGCCATCCACAATTGCCGCTTCTTCAATTTCTTTGGGAAAGCCGAGATAAAACTGACGGAAGAGAAAGACGCCAAACACGGAGACAAAATTGGGGAACATGACACCGCCGAGCGTGTTGATCAACCCAGTGCCACCTTGGCCCAGGATATCGTTGCCGCCGGCCAGTGGAAAAGCGCGGATGAGCAAGAATACCGGGATGATGAGCACCTCAAAGGGCACCATCATGGTCGTTAAGAGGGCGAAGAACAGCAAGGTCTTGCCCCGGAATTGCAAACGGGCGAAGGCATAACCTGCCATCGAGCCCAGCAAAACCTGCGAAAAAACCGCCACCGTCGTGACCACTATCGTGTTGAGGAAGAGGCGGGGCATCTTGGTCTGCTCAAAAGCATCGCTGTAATTCTGCAAGTCGAGCTCGCTGGGGATCCATTGAATGGTATCGCCAAAGATCTCACGGTCTGGTTTGACCGAGGTGGAGACCATCCAGCCGAAAGGCATGATCATCACGACAGCGCCGACGATCAAAAAAACATAAGTCAAAATCAGCGGCAGGCGTGCTTCCCAGGTGGTGAAGGATCCCTGTGGCTTTCTTTTGGTCGAGCTAGTCACCGCCATGCTTAGGCTCCTTGTCTTTCGCGCAACACGCGGAAGCTAATCAAGGTCAGGATGAGCACAATTACTAACATCACCACTGAAATGGCGGCGCCGCGCCCTAATCGCAAATAGCCGAAGACATTCTGATACACTTCCCAGACCATGGTATTGGTGCGGTTGAAGGGACCGCCTTGCGTCAGCATGAAAATCAGACCGAAGTTGCGGAAGATGCTGATGGTGAAAGTGACCACCACAAAGAGAATCACCGGACGCATCAGCGGCACTGTGATAAAGAGGAAATTCTGCAGCGCATTAGCGCCATCCACTCGCGCTGCCTCGATAACATCGCGCGGGATATCTTGCAAGCCGGCTAGAAATATCACCATATTGCTGCCGATGCTGCCCCAGATGGTCACGATCACCAAGCTGATCAGCGCTAGGTTGGGGTCATTCAGCCAGTTTTGTGGTGGAATGCCGACTGTCTCTAGCAGGTGATTGAGCAAGCCATGCTGCGGGCTATAGATCCAGCGCCAGATCATCGCCGAGACAACGACCGAACTGACCACCGGCAGATAATACAAGGTGCGCAGGAAGACCCGCCCACGAATCGATTGATCGAGCAGTTTGGCGATGACCAGCGCCAGAGCAGTGCCGATCGGAACCGCCTCGATGGTAAAGAGCAGCGTGTTGATAATGGATTGCCGCGTGGTTGCATTGTTGAAGACATAATTGTAGTTTTTCAAGCCATAGAAGCGCGGCGCTTCAAATAGCTCGTAGCGGGTGAAACTCAAATAGAGATTGTAGAAGACGGGCCAGATTTTCAGTGCTATTAGCAGCAGCACCGGCAGCAGCAGAAACAAAAAGGCGACGAATGCCTGGCTGTTGTAAAAACGATAAAACCGGCTGCGCCAATCGAGCGTTTCCGCGCGGGCATTGGAGGAATTAGCCATTGCCATGTTCATGATGCACCTTGTCCGCATTGCGTCGCGCTGGTTGGAATGAGCCAATTAGAGAAGCGAGGGGGACCTCGCTTCACTGATGCAAATTTTACTTCGCCTCTGTTGGGCTAATTGTGGCACAGCAGCCAGTGCAATTAGATCGACTATTCGTCAGCGAGAATCTCGTTGATGGCGTTGGTGGCATCCACCAGGGCATCCGCCGGCGCTTTGTTGCCGCTGAGCGCCTGTTCCAATTCTGCAGCGATCGGGCGGAAGAGGGCGATCAGATTGTGATGCTGCGGAAAGGTGCGCGCATACACCGCCGCTTCCAGCACTACCTTGTGCTTTTCTGACATATAATCCGCCTCCAGCAGTGACAGGCGCGGTGGCGTATTGTTGTTGGAAGCCGAGTATACCTCGAGGATATCCTGGCGCGTCAAGAAGCGCAGCAAGCCCCAAGAGCTGGCCGCATCGGGCGTCTGTGAGGAGATGAAGAATTTGTTGACCCAGGAATGCGTCGCCTGTACGTTGCCGGTCAGTGGGAGGGTCGGGTAGATCGTTTCTGCCTCATCGGGGGCATAGAGATTGATCACCCGCTCCATATCGGCATTGGACAATTGCATGGCGGCATCACGCCCCGCCAGCACAGTCAGATCGCCTTGGGGTTCCAAACCGGGATAGGAGGTGACTTCATGCTCATGAACCAGGGCGACCAGGAATTCCAGCGCTTGCAGTGCTGGCTCTTGATCCAGCGCGCAGGTGGTCAAGTCGTCGCTGAGGAAGGCGCCATCAGCCATGTGCAGCCACATCAGGAAAGGTTGCCAATCTTTCTGCCAGTTGCCGCTGGCATCCGAGAAGTGGTAGCCTTCGATGCTGAAGCTATCGCCATCACGCACGGTAGTGGCTTGCGCGACCGCTAGAAACTCGTCCCAGGTGGTCGGTGGTTCATCAAAGCCAGCCTCTGCCAGCATCTCTTGGTTGTACCAGAGCGTGCGGAGATCTTGACGATAGGGGACCGCCACAATATTGCCGCGAATGGTCACATCGGCTTGTAAACCGGCCGGGAAATCCGCCCAATCCCACTCTTCATCGGCATTGATGAAATCATTGAGTGGAACTGCCCAATTGCGCCGCGCCATCTGTGGCGCCCAGACTGCGCCACCCTGGAAGACATCTGGTGTGACCCCGGAGGCGAAGGCAGTGGTCATCTCTTCGTTGTAGCGCCCCCAGTTGGTCCAGTTGATGGTCACGCTGGAGCCGGGGTTTTCTTCCATGAAGCGGGGGATAATCTCTTCTTCAAAAGCAGTCTGTACTGGATCGCTCCAGTCCACCATCGCCAGAGAGAACTCCGTGCCACCATCTTGCGCCGCGATTGGTCGCAAGCCTATGACAGCGAGACCGGCCGCTGTGCCGCTGGTACCAGCCAAACGCAGAAAATCTCTTCTAGAAAGCTTCTTATTCATAGCCATTCACCTCAGTTTAGACTCACTAACAATCGATGATTTGAACCAGTTTGTATGTCGGGTTACGTTACCATAGAATAGTGTTGCTGCCAACTGAAGCATCGGTCCTGGCTGACTGCTAATCGGTGGCTGCCTTTAATGCCATCACAGCCGCCTCTTCAGCATCGTGGACTTGGTTGACTTGCTGGCAGATCGTCTCGCGCAAGTCATTGATCTCGTCATCGCTCAGTGGGAAATCATTTTCCGCTTCGGTCTTGAGCGCTTCCAGCCTTTCCCGACAGGCGATAATCTCCTCCAAGTGAGCGGCACCACTCTCGATAAATAGCGTGGTCTTGCGGTCGATCAACTCGCGGGTTTGATTCAACATTGGTACTTCGGCTGGCAACAGGAGATCGAGCAATTCACTCCAGGCATCGCCCGCGGCGCGATAGAGCGTGGCGACTTCGGATAGGGCTGGCTTTTCCATGGCTAGCGCCGCTTCTTCGAGGAAATCGGCATAGACATCGCGTTCGGCAGCTCTTGTCTTACCAAAGGAAGGTCCCAGGAAGGAGTAGGAACTGATCAAGACAGCCAGCAAAGGGCGACCACTGGGATACTCGCGCGCCCAACTGCCGCGGCTGGTTTTCTGTAGCATCTCCGCCCAATGCCGCAAAGCTCGCAATCCAAAATTCTTGGCGGAGCCTTTGGGTGGTTTTTCCGTCATCAACTGCAACATATCGTGGATACCTTTTTGGATCGCATCGGCTAACAGAGCTTCGTTGGGAGCGCCCAGCAAGAGCAGGCGGTGCCTTTCTTTTTTGATGCGAGCGCGCGCTTTGTCAAGGTCTTCCGCCCTGACGACAAGCGGGACGCGGCTGCGATCGGAGATATAGGCTTCGCCCTTTTCCGGCTCGTAACCATAGATGACGAGCGGCATCCCGCCCCACATCCCATCGTCGTATGCCAAGGCGTTATAAGGCAGCAGCCACATATCAGGGCTGGCGATGGGCGCGTAGCCTTCTTCCAGCGCGCGGATAAGATTCTGCCTGCCTTTGTCCGCGTTGGTCGCGCCCTTCACATCGCGCGGGATGCCCAAGCGATCAAAGATCCGCTCCATTGGATCGAAGGTATTGCGCGTCAGCAAGTTGACTTGGGGGTCATAGCCTTGGTAGTGGAAGGTGAAGTAGCCGAAAGTCACGCCACCGCTCAGCCCCAGCAGCATGGCTTCGCTAAAGGGCTCACCAGTATGCGGCGCCTTGACGCCCTGGTAATCAAGCGTATTGCGGATCGAGGCAGTATCCCAATAACGTCCTTCAAATTGGGTGAAATTCTCTAAGGTTGGCATGTGATATCGCTTTCTTTTACTTATTCATCGGATGGTCTCAGTGTAAAACAAGAGACAACGTTGGATCGAAAACTGTGACATAGTCTGCAAAATTCATTCCGCCAGCGTGTTTTGGTCATCAGTCTTCAGCCAATCCATCGGTGGTGGTCACGACGCCGGCTCCCGATCCACCGAGGAGGACATCAAAGTCAACGCCTTGGTCCGCTTGCTGCACATGATCGAGAAAGATTCGCGTATAGCCGCGAGCGCTGTGACCGGCAGGAGCTTGCCAGTTGGCACGGCGGCGCGCCAATTCTTGCGGGCTGACATCGAGGTGTAAGCGTCGCCCAGCTAGATCCAATTCGATCATGTCGCCATCTTCTACCAGTGCCAAGGTCCCACCAACGGCGGACTCCGGGGCGATATGTAGCACGACCGTGCCATAAGCAGTGCCGCTCATGCGTCCATCGGAAAGGCGCAGCATATCGCGCAGTCCCCTGTCCAGCAATGCCCGCGGCAGGCTCATATTGCCCACTTCCGGCATGCCGGGGAAACCTTTGGGTCCAACATTTTGCAACACCAATACACTGTCTTCATCGATATCAAGCGTGGGATCGTCAATGCGATCGTGGAAATCATCCAGTGAGGCGAAAACGACCGCGGGACCGCGATGCTGCAGCAAATGAGGGCTGGCGGCAGATGGTTTGATCACAGCGCCAGCGGGACATAAATTGCCTTTGAGTACGGCGATACCGGCATTTTCTTGAAAGGGCTTGTTCAAAGGCGCGATGACGTTTTCATCGTAGCAGACCGCGCCATCAGTATTTTGGGCATGGGTCTTGCCCGTCACCGTGATGGTATCCAGATCGATGAGGGTTTTGAGGTTCTGCAAGACGACGGGCAAACCGCCAGCGTAATAAAACTCTTCCATCAGGAATTCCCCAGACGGTTTGAGGTTCACCAGCAACGGAATTTCCGCTCCGAGCCGGTCAAAATCTTCCAGGCAAAGCTCGACGCCGATGCGCCCGGCAATTGCCAACAGATGCAGGATCACATTGGTAGAACCTCCGATAGCGGCGTTAACTTTGATCGCATTTTCGAAGGCGACGCGCCTGAGTATTTTTGAGAGCTTCAAGTCTTCTTTGACCATGTCGACGATACGGTTGCCGCTATAGTGACAGAGCCGGCGTCGGCGGGAATCGGGAGCGGGAATCGCCGCGCCACCGGGCAGCATTAATCCCAAAGCTTCGACCACACAAGCCATACTGGAGGCTGTGCCCATGGTCATGCAATGTCCATCACTGCGGGACATGCAGGTTTCTGCTTCGATATAATCGGCGCTGCTCATATTGCCGCTGCGCCAGTCGGCTGTGAAGCGGAACTTGTCTGTACCTGCGCCGATATCGCGCCCTTGAAACTTGCCGTTTAACATGGGTCCGCTGGTGACGACGATGGTGGGTATATCTACACTGCAAGCGCCCATGATGGCGGCTGGTGTTGTCTTGTCGCAGCCAACCAGCAAGACCACCCCATCCAGGGGATTAGCGCGGATCGACTCTTCCACATCCATGCTGACGAGATTGCGATGGAGCATGGTGGTTGGGCGCATCAGCGTCTCGCCCAGGGACATCACCGGAAACTCCAAAGGAAAGCCACCTGCTTCCAACACACCGCGTTTAACATGCTCGGCAAAAATACGCAGATGCGCGTTGCAGGGCGTCAACTCGGACCAGGTGTTGCAGATGCCGATGACTGGGCGCCCGTCAAACATCTGTTGTGGTGTGCCCTGGTTTTTCATGCGGCTGCGCGCTTTGAAGCCAGCTTGCCCGCTCCGCAAAAACCAGTCATGACTGCGCAAGGGCATTCTTTTCTCCTCAGTGATTTTGCACCGAGTTATGAGTATAGCAGACAATATAGATTCAGCTCCCGCCACAGGCGACGGGGGTACCCGTAATTTTGCCACTTGAGAATTGGGGCGTTGCCACTATTCTTCGCTTATCCCAGCGTCCAATGGAGGGCCACAGTCCGCAGCGTATGAAAAGATTATGGAAACGCGAGCCAGTCTATTATGGCTGGTATATCGCTTTCACTTTGGCGATCACAGAGACGGTGTCATACGGCGTGATGTTCTATGCCTTTTCCGTTTTCATCACTCCAATGGAAGCGGAACTTGGCTGGTCACGCGCGGAGCTTTCGGGGGCTTTTTCCTTATCTTTGCTGATCACCGGCATCGTCGCTTTCCCCGTTGGTTACTGGCTGGACAAGCACGGCTCACGCCTGTTGATGACCGTTGGTTCTATTGGCGCCACCATCATGGTATTGCTGTGGTCACAGGTGGGCACGCTGCCGGAATTCATCTTGATCATGGCGTTGATGGGCTTATTTGGCGCGGCGGTCTTGTACGAGCCGGCTTTCGCTGTCATCGCCACCTGGTTCTCGCACAAACGCGGCACAGCCATGGCGGTGGTGACTTTTATCGCTGGCTTTTCCAGCACCATTTTCATCCCCTTGACGGATGCGCTGTTGGTGGCATTTGGTTGGCGGCAGGCGGTCTTGATCTTGGGCATCCTGCTCGGGAGCATCACAATACCTTTGCATGCCTTGGTCATGCGCCGCAAACCCGCTGATCTGGGATTGCCGCCGGACGGCGAAACAACCGTCATCAAAGCTGAAGAGAGGCCGCCAATCAACCTGCGTCTCGTGCTGCGTTCGCGCTTTTTCTGGATTTTGACCTTGGCCTTTTCGCTATCGACTTTGAGCATCTCGGCCGTGCGCGTACATTTCATCCCGTTGTTGATCAGCGTCAATATTCACCCGAGCAGCGCGGCACTGGCTAGCGGCGCCATCGGTGTCATGCAGGTGCTTGGACGGATGATTTTCGCGCCAATCGAGCGTCATTTTTCCAGCAAGACAATGGTGATCGGCGTTTTTATCTTGCTGACGATCTCTCTTTTGGTCTTGCTGCTGGGCAACGCGCCCTTGTTGATTCTGCTCTTCGTCACGCTATATGGCATGGCAATCGGCACGCACACGCTGACTCGCCCGCTAATTGTGGCAGATACTTATGGCGTGGCATTCTATGGTCGCATCAGCAGCGCCATGGTCATCTTCCTGACCTTGACCGGCACCACAGCGCCGTTCGCTGCCGGGGTCATCTTCGATCTCTTTGGATCTTACGAGCCAATGCTAGTGCTGGTGAGCGTCATGAGTATCATCTCCGTCTTTCTGATCTGGTTGCTGCCGGCGAATCCGCTGAAGTCGCCCGCTTGACTGGCTGTCAGTGTGTCTCCCAGCCGGAAGCTAAGCGAGCTGCTGTATCTTCCCAACTGCGGACGCCAGTGGTGGCATCAGCCGCTTCGATATTGCAGCCCGCCACAGCGCAAGCCCAACGCGCACATTGCTGATAATCCAAACCGCGAATCAAAGCGGCTAGCAAGCCGGCATAGGCTGCATCACCCGCGCCAGTGGTGCCAGCCACTTGAACTTGAAAGGCGGGGTGCCAAGTCTGTATGCCTGCCCAAGCGCTGGGCGACTGCCCGATAGCCGACAAGAAAGCCAGCCGCTCAAGATCCGCCGGAGCGCGCAAATAAAAGCCTCGTTCGCCCAATTTGAAGCCCGTGATCCCCGCGCCCATATCCAGCAGTTCAGCAGCCAGATTAGCCAGATAATCGATGGTCAGGCTATTGAAGAGCGACTCCCGCTGGCGTTCCAGATCCTCGGGACGCAACATGAACATAATCTCTTCAATGCTCGGGACAAAGATATCCATGTGGGGCAGGCAACGACGCAAGATTGATTGCCAATCCGCCAAGCCGCTTGGCTGGTCGGGCGCTGGCAGCGACATATCAATCGAGGTGATGACGCCTAAAGCTTTAACCGCTTGCAGGATAGCCAGCAATTCGGCGCCATCCTCCTTGAAGAGACGCGGCATCAGTGTTGGATAACCGAGGTGAAAGATTTTGCAGCTGGCGACGCGATCGAGATCAATAGTGTCCAGTCCATAATGGTTGTAGACGCCGGTGTGTGTCAGCAGCGTGCGGTCATGGTTCTGTGGTTCAATGACCACGGTGTAAGGGCTGGCAGCGCCGGGTACAACCGTGACGTGGTCGCCCAGATCAGCGCCGAATCCGCGAACATAGTCTACGATCGCCCGCCCTACCCAATCATCGCCGACTGTCGCCAGCAATTCGACATCAAGGCCGAGCCGATGCAGCGCCAAGCCCGTATTGGAGACAGCGCCACCAGTGGAATAAGAGATGGAGCCAATCTCGAAGACTTTGCCGGCGGCGATGACTTCTTGCGGCTTTAGGGACGACATATCTGGCAGGATATCAAGCGCGATATGGCCCCCCACGATCACATCCGCTGGCATGAGCTCTCCTCAGCTCCTACTGCATTTAAGCGTGTCGCCCAACCGCGTCTAGCCCTGCTTTGAGTTTTCTGGCGCTTGAGCTAGCGCTGTCTCTACCTGGTCCTTCTGGATTCACCGCTCCCGGCAATGATGTGGTCAAACAAAAGAGAATTCTTGCGGGCTGACCAGACGGCGATAATCTGCGGAATAGATCGCCAGGGAGAAGCGCCGATCGCCAGCATTAAAGACAATGCGTTCAAGGTCAAACAATTTCGGGTCCGCATAAACTGGCAGGTTGAAGAGGTTACCAAAGGGAGGTACGGCGCCCGGCAGCACGCCATCGGTCAAGGCGATCACCTCGTCCTCGCTGGCAAAGCGGATATCACGAGCCTGAAAATGGGTTTTGACGATTTTGCTGTCAAACTTGTGATTTGCCGGGAAGACCAGCATGACAAAGAATTTGTCTTTCTTCGAGCGTTTGACCCGCAAGATGATGGCTTTGGCGCCTTGCTGCAAGCTGTAGCCTGGGCGCGTCGCGGCCGCTTCTTCGCTGGTGCGGACGGCTTGATGCTGGAAGCTCTCGTACCAGCAGCCTCTCTCATCAAGCAAAGTCCGGAGTCGCTGAACGACTGGGTGCAAGTTGTCGATGATCTCGCTCATTCGCTTACCGCGATATCCGCCAGGTTTACTGAATCCGCTATTGGAATACCATCGATGGCAAAAGCGCGATGGTCGTTAGTATAGAGCTTCACGGTTATCGTTTGCGCGTCAGGTGGTAGAGATGACAAGTGCGCCCACTCGCCATAAATGCGCGCGGTCTTTACATCATCAATATAAAGATGGGCGTGTCCTTCTCCGGCTACCGATGGCATATCGACATTTTGCGGCGTGAAGGCAAAATTGACTGTTTGCACGCGCAGGTTGAAGCTGCCATCCACCAGCGGGTAGAGCTGCAAATGCACTTGTGGCGCTGTTGCGGCGTCCACCTCCATAGTCATGCTGTGTTCATGCGTCATGTCATCCATCTGCATCTGGTCAGCAGGTGGAATCACCGTATCGCGATAAGGGTTCTCGCCTTCCACCAAGGGCGTCCAATATTCTTGATAGCTCAGGAAGCAATCGATTGCACCGCCAAAGACCTCCCGTTGGCCGATCACGAAAGAATAGCGGCCGATCTCGTTTTCGGGATGCCAAAGCGCAACTGTATAGGTAGATGTTGTCGGCGCTTCAAAAAAATAGTTGTCCCAATTCCAATAGTAAGCACGTCCGAAGGGTTCGAACCAATAGACCGGCTCATCACCGAGCGGGATCATCATAGCGCCGTCGCCGGCGGCCACCTCGACAGTATCCGGCAATTGGGAGACTGTTGCCGTGTCAAGCCCAGGACCGATGAGCGTCATCAGCGGCGAATACGCGGCTAGATCTTCAATCGCTGGGATACTGAGGCTCAAGAGTACAGATTGTCCCTCCGTTGCTTCAAAGCGAAAATAATCGACATCGCCGGCGGGATAGACACTGCCGAAGTAGGCATAGGAAATGGTGGCATCGGGGACTAGCCAAGGCTCCTCTGCGGTCAGATCGGCGAATTCGCAAACGGGCTGATGCGCCAGGGTGACTATCAGCGGGTTCGCGAGCAATGGCAGAGCGAGCACCAGCATAAAGTGAATAATGCGTTTCATGCTATTTCCTTTCTACTGATATCATCGCTGATTCAATGATACCACAGTGGCATATACTTGTTGCAGCGCAGCAGATTTTAGCCATCGCATTCTATCTGCTGGCGCGTGATCAGGCAGCGCTGGTTCAAGGGCAGGCGGGTGTACTCGTGGTAATCTCCGTTGAGCCAGCTGACGATGACGCGCTCAATCTTGGCATCCCCTAAACCGAAATGCAGCGTTAATTCATTGCCCGCGCCCAGGCTCGAGCCGGATTTTAACTCGCGCATTTGGGACAAGCCGTCATCAGTCACAACCTGTATGCGGGTGCCGAGGGCGTCGGCGTCGATGCCGTCGCCTCCTCGCAGCTCAAAGGCGATCCAATTATGTTGCTCGCCAGTCTGGGCATTGTTCTTAAACAAGCGATGTCCCTCGTCCCACCTGGTCAAGGCGAAGTCGATACGCCCATCGCGGTCATAATCAGCGGTGCTGAACCCCATGGTCGGGTGGATGCCATCGCTGAAGAGAGTCTGGTCGATGGCGCTAAATCCACCATTGCGCTCGTTGTGATAGAGCATATCGGGGTAGGGATAGTGCATGCCCGCTTTGCCATAAATTGGCGAGATGCCGGTGGCCGCCAAGTATAGATCCAGCCAGCCGTCGTTGTCATAATCGAAAAAAGCCGTGCCCCAGCCGACGGCCTCGCCGGTGTAATAATCGACGCCTGCTCTTTCGCTGCTATCGCGGAAATTGCCATCGCCGAGATTTTCCAGCAGGATCATCGAGCGCACCATGTTGGAGAAGTAGAAATCCAGATCGCCATCGTTATCATAATCGCCGCTTGCCAAACCCATGCCATGCACTACTGTGTCCGCGCCCGAGCGCGCTGATACATCGGTGAAGCACCAACCGTGGCAACCCGCGCCATCATTGCGCCACAGCACATTGCCCAGGGCATTGACAGCCTTGTCATTGACGACATAGAGATCGAGGTCGCGGTCATCATCGTAGTCGACCCAACTGACAGAGAAGCCAGCCCCCAGCAACTGTTCAAAAGCCAACAAGCCGGAAACATCGGTGAAGGTACCATCGCCATTGTTGTGATAGAGGGCATCGCGGCTGCGAGAGAAATCGCTGGGTTCGCATTCGGGAATGCAAGACCAATTGGCGACATAGAGGTCTAGATTGCCGTCTTCATCATAATCGCCCCAGGCGGCGGTGGTGCCTTTGCCGATATCGCCGACACCGGCCGCGGTGGTCACATCGGCGAAGCCCGCGCCAGCGAGATTGCGATAGAGCCGATTGGCGCCCAGATTCAGCAAGTAGAGATCGCGCCAGCCGTCATTGTCATAATCTGCCCAGACGGCGCCCCCGCTAGGAGTATCTGGCCGGCTGAGCAGCTCGCTGAACTCGGAAACGGCAAAACTGCCATCGCCAAGGTTGCGATAAAGCACATTGGGGTCGAGGTTGCCGGTGACAAAAAGATCGACCCAGCCGTCATTGTCGTAATCCGCCCAGGCTGTGCCCGCCGCCAAATAGCCGTCTTTGTAGGGACCTGGGGCATTTTCGTTCCAGATAGCGCGATGTGTGGCGGTGATGCCAGCCTGTTCACTGACATCCTGGAACAAAATAGTATCGCCCAGTAGAAAGAGGAAAAACAGAGCAGCGGCTTTCAGTGCCATGGAGCAGACCTAACCATCATCCGCAATTTGCCCATCACGCAGCGTGATGATGCGATCGGCATATTCATCAACGATGGGATCGTGACTGGATAGCAGTATCGAGACGCCTTTCAAACGCAGGAAATCTTGCAAGACTTGCAGGACGTTATGTGTGGTTTCGCTATCTAGTTCGCTGGTCGGTTCATCTGCCAAGATCAGATCCGGTTCAGTGACCAAGCCGCGGGCGATGGCGATACGTTGCTGTTGCCCGCCGGACATTTCATAGGGACGATGATCATAATAATCCAACAAGCCAACCAGCTCCAAGCTATCGAGAATGCGCTGGCGACGTTCCCGGCGCGGTACAGCAGCCAAACGCGCCATCACATCCAGGTTCTCATAGGCAGAAAAGCTGGGCAGCAAGCCCATCTGCTGAAAGACGAAACCGATGCTTTCGCGGCGCCAACGGGTACGCTCTGTTTCATCCATGGTCGAGATATCGACGCCTTGGATCCAGATCCTGCCCGTTGTGGGGTTATCCAAACCGCCGAGGCAATTGAGCAAGGTGGTTTTGCCGCTACCGGAGCGCCCGCGCAAGGCGACAAACTGCCCGCGTTCGACTTCAAAATTGATCTGCTTCAGGGCATGCACATCACCGGAAGCGGAGGAATAGACGCGCCCGACATCTTGAGTGGCAATGACCGTCTCTGTCATGATTTCTTCCCTCTGAAACGTGATAGCAAGCCATTTGTGCCATTGTCATCGCGGATTTGTCGCTCAATCTGGATTTCTGCCTGCGATGAGGTTTCTTCCAGGTTGCGGGCTGGGCGGATCAAGATGCCACCATCTACGGCTTCCATTTCGACGCGGTTTTCGAAACCCAGTTCTTCGCGGTATTGCTTGGGAATTTGCAAGCGCCCGGCTGAATCGAGCACGATCAATTCTTCGAAGTGATCTTCCCAATGTTCGGCAGCTTGGGGTAGTGTCGCCTCTTGATCTTGTGAGAGAGATTTAGGGTGAGGGCGTCGACGTACTGTTTCACTGGCCAGCTTGCCATCGCGGATTTGTACCACGCGCCCCACGTGCTGCGCAATCATGGGGTCATGGCTGACGATGCAAATTGTCAATCCCTCATCTTGGTTCAAGCGTTGAAACAGATCGTAGACTTGGTCGGATGTTACGGAATCGAGCTCGCCAGTTGGCTCATCCGCCAACAACAACTTTGGATCGTTGGCCAGTGCTACGGCGATCGCGACGCGCTGTTGCTCCCCGCCAGATAGCTGCGCTGGTTTGTGATCATAGCGATGCTGCAAATCGACTTTGTCCATCAAGCCACGAGCTCGTTCATCTAATTGCCGCCCAGCCCCACCAGCCAACGTCATGGGTAACTTGATATTGTCCAGCGCCGACAAGTAGGGGATTAGGTTACGGCTGCCTTGTTGCCAGACAAAGCCGACTTCGACTTGTCGATATGCTGTCAGCTCGCGGGTGCTGAGTTTGAGCAAATTCTTGCCATCGATGATCACTTGTCCGGCGGAGGGACGGGTCAAGCCGCCCAGCACATTCATCAATGTCGTCTTGCCGCTGCCGCTAGCACCGACGACGCCAACCAGCTCGCCTTGGCGGACTGTCAGATCAAGCCCTTGCAGCGCCATCACTTCAATATCCGCTACTTTGAAGATTTTGTAGAGGTCATCGCAAATCACAAAAGCATCGCTACTAGCCATCAGAGAGTTTCCCCCAACTTGACCGCCTGGAAAATACGCATACGGCGCAAAATCACCAGCAAGATCAGCATGATGAGTAGGAATGTGCCGAGGAATAGCGCCACAATCTGCGCGATTTCGACCCAAGCCATCGTCACCACATAAGGTGGCACCACCCCTTCCAGGCTGCTGACAAATTGCATGAAGGGGATGTACAACAGGCTGACCAGCAAGCCGATGCCGAGACCCAGCGCCAAGCCCATGACAATCAGCAGACCAAGCTCCCAGGCGACGGATATTATCATCGATGATTGGGACAAGCCAATAGCGCGCAGGATGCCCAACTCGACATAGCGACGTTGGTAGGAAAAAATGGTGTAGAGCAGGAAGCCGATCATCGTGGCCAGCGAGGAGGTGATGAAGCCGATGGATAGCAGGCCAAAAAGACCTTGCCGTTCCGGGCGGGATTGTTCGCGTTCGATGCGTGTGGCTGGTTCTTCGATCAGCACGCCGGCAGCGCCACGATCAATCAGAGCGCGGATAAAATCGCGTTCATTGAAATCCGGCTCAATTCTTGCGATAACGCGATGAGATAATTCGATTTGTGCTTGCTCAAACAGATAATCGAGATTGCCGATAAAGAGCGCGCCATCTTCTTCTGGATACCAGCGCGGGAAATAATCCAGCGCGCCGACGATCTGCAGGTTGATCTTGAAGACATCGCCCGAGCTGCGCAGATCCAATTCCAGCAGGTCGCCAATTTCCAGCCCGCGCTCGCGCAAAAACTCTTGATTGACCAGCACAGAATCTTGCTGCAGCGCTAGGGCATTGGTCAGATAGCCTAGGCGGATGGGCGCGAAATCAGAGCGCCAGAAGACGACAGGTCCCAAGTTGGCACGGTCGATACCGACAAAGCGCCCATCGACGCTGCCAGAGGTCAACCGGGCAATGGCGGTATACTCGCCGATGCGGGTGGCATTGATGATATGCGGCATCGATGTGAATTCGGAAATGTGCATGTAGGCGGGCGGCGCCTCGTCCCCACCCCCACCGCCGGGCATGCCGCTGCCTGGGATCTGGCTGAAGACACGGGCGGAGATATCAGCCGAAACGCGATAATATTGCTGTTCATAGAGATAGCGATCGATCGTGCGCGCGAAAGAAGCGGTATAAATCCCGAGGCTGATGGTGCAGATCAGCAGGATTAGCGGCAGGTAATAAGCGCCGGGAGAGCGTTCCAGTTGCCGCGTGACAATGAGCAAGCCGACGCTGTTGGTCCACTGAATTAGCCAAGCGAGCGCGCGCAGCAGCAGTGGCAAGAAACGCAAAATGAATAATGTCAACGCGAAGATGGTCAACGGTGGTAGCAGGAAGACAAAAGGCTGATCGTAGGCATCTTCGATATTGCGCGCGCCGCCTTCGATATCGATCAAGCCGCCTTGCTGCACCACTTGATAATAAAAATAGCCGATCAGCGCGAGCAGCAGGAGATCGATCCCGAAACGCTGCCACCAGGGGCGACCTAGCAGCCGCGATTTGTCCGTCTTGTAGCTGATGATGGTGTGGCGGGCGGCGCTAATGGTGGGAACGACGCGGATAAGAATAGTGAAAGCCAGCGCCAGCAAAATAGTGGAGCCGATGGTGGGCGGCACGGAGACGATGAAAGGGCTGCCCCAGCGGAAATCCATGAAGCTACGGGTGGTGCCGATGAGCTGGGTGAAGGCGGTCGCCAACAAGCCGCCGATGACCAAGGCAATCAAGCCCATGATCAAGCCCTCCACCGTGGTTAAACCGACTACCTGAAAGGGCGAAGTGCCGCGGCTGCGCATGACAGCCGTCTCGTTGCGCTGGCCATCAACCACCAAGCCGACCAGCATGATCAAGAAGACAATCAACAGGGCGACAATGGGAATACTGAAGACAGTCAAGGTCAGCGTCATCACAATGACGACACGGCGATAGGGACGCAGTTCTTCTACCGGCGAGGCTTGGATATAGGTGCCGGGCAGGTATTGATCGGCGGTCTTTTCGGTGTCGTTATGGCGTTGGATCAGCTCGTCGACGCGGCTGGTATTGACGCCATCGCCATCGGTGACCAAGTACCAGACAGCTAAATTAATTTCGGATTCGGTATAGGGGCTGATGCGCTGGCGATAGGTCTCTTCGTTAATGAGCAGGATATCTTCAAAGACATTGGGACGATAAAACCAGTATTCGGATTCATCGTCGCGGGGGCGCCAGATGCCGGCGATGCGGATATCGGTTATTTGTAGGGGATCTTCTGGCTCCAGCCGCCAGTTGTAGCCGACGAAGTATTCGTTCAGTTGGATGCCAAATTCGGAGGCGAACTCCTCATGGATCATCACTTCGATGACACTCTCGGGTGAAGGGTCGGCAGGCTCCGGATAATGACCTTCAACCAGCTCGACCTGTTCGGCGATATCCTCGGTGCTGCCGAAGCTGACATAATCGAGGGAGCGATTTTCGTCGCGATAATTCGTTTCGCCAGCGGGGTAAAGGCGGAAGTTCTGAGTCTCCAGGTGGCGGACGAGCCGGGTAGTGCGCAAGCCGAGCTCTGCGCCGCCTTTGTCTCGCAGGTAGTCATCGAGCTCGCCGATCGCCTCCCAGTTCACTGGCTCGTTCCAGGAGCCGATGTAGCTGAACAGGAAGCTGAAAGGCGGGCGATTCACCTGGTCTGGTCCTTCGGTTAGGCGCTCGGTCAGGACGCGAAAAGCCACTGATTCGGCGTAGATGGGGATAGTCAGCACCAACGCGACCGCCACGGTCAAGCCGATGATAGTGGCAAGAGAGAGCAAAGGTTGTGCCAGCAGGCGTTTGACCGCGACGATGAAAATAGCGCGGGTGCGCAGATACAGGCGCATCATGGACCAATGACCGTCTGATTCTCTTCCGCACCTTCAAGGATTTCGACTCTGCCGTCTCCTTCCAAGCCGAGACGGACATCCACGCGCTGCTGTATACCTTCGTTTTGCACCACGATGAAGTTGCGGCCGCTGAACTGGCGGATGGCGGATGAGGGTAGCCAGAGGGCATCCTGGCGTTCTTCGATGACGACGGTGAAGGACATACGATCGCCAACTTTGAATTCGTCGGCCGGCGGTTGTTCATCAAAGGCGACATGCACAAACTCATCGGTGGATAAGCCATAGGGTGAGGGGAGGCTGGCGATTGACCCGCTGTAGACCGTGCCTGGGATGCTGGCGCGCTGGATGGTGAGGGGCATGCCTTCCGCCAGCTCGCTCAGGTCATCGGCATCCATCTCGTCAGTGATTTCCAGCAGGGAGAGATCGGCGACTGTGGCAATCGCATCACCTGCCAGCGCCGGTTCCCCAGGATCGGGCGCGAAGTAAGTCAGCCGGCCGCTCATAGGGGCGATCAACTCAGCGTTGGCGATGGCGGCATTGATCTCGTCCACCCGTTTCTGCGCCCGTGTGACATCGAAGCGCAGCTGTGGATCGACGCCTTCAGTTAGCTCATCGATTGCCAATTGTGCCAGATCCCGCTGGATGGTGAGCAGGTTGATATTGAGGGTCTCGTCGGGTGTCGGTGCGGCATTGGTGATGGCAATGGCGTGATCCAGACGCAACTGCGCCATTTCCAGGTTGAGCGTGGCGCGGCGACTATCGTAGCGCACTTGGTTATCGGCGCTCTCAAAGATAGAGGTGGCGATCGCCAATTCTTCTTGCGCATCCAGCAACTGATTCTCCAGAGCGGCGGTATGCAGGCGCGCTAGCAGATCTCCTTGCTGAACATCAACGCCGGCATCGACATAAACTTCCGCTACCCGGCCATCGAGGGCGAAGCTGAAATCCTGGGTGACTATCGGGGTGATGCGGCCGAAGAAGCGACGGGCGTAGACAATTTCCCCGCGCGTGACCTGATAGACTGGTTTGCTGGGCACGATGGGCGTGGGAACGGGAGTGGGCTCGCCAGCGGTGATCGCATCGCCGAAGCTGGCTTGGGAAGCGCAACCCGCCAGCAAGATGGCGCCGAAGAACAGTAGTAAGACTAATCGCACGATGAACCTTTCCATATTTTTGACAGGCTTCCCTATGTAGATATCCAAATTAAAAGGGAATCACGCTGTATCCATTTGCATGAACAGCATTAGTATACAAAATCTTTAGGCAGACTCCACCCACAGCTGTGTCGCTATCAGCCGTCTACAATTGGCTTCGAGGGAGTTAGCGAGCTGTGGGATTTGAGTTTGCCAGTTCGATAGCGGCGGGCTGCTGTTGTGCCTTGCGGATGCGTTCTAGGTCGAATTTGGTGCTGCGATCAAATTTGTAGATGCCGTTTTGCTCTTGATAGATATCGGTCAATTGCGTGTAACAATAGCCAAACATATTGACATCATCGAGCAAGATCGTACAGAGCTTCTCGAAGCGCTCATAAAATGCTTCCAGATCTTTAGGGCGGTCGCCATAGCCCCAGGAATCCTCGCCTTCTTTAACATCTGGATTCCACCAGATGCCGCCGAATTCACTGACAAAATAAGGTTGTCCGCGGTAGGGTATCGACCATTGTACATTGCCGACAAGCCGCGCGGGAAAGCCCCAGCCAGTGGCGTTGTTGAGATAAGGTTTGCCTTCTGCCAAGCCGGCGTGGCTTTCGCGGAAGGTCTCGGGATCCTGGTTATAATCGTGGCTGTCGTAGACATCAGCTCCAGCCACTCGGTGGGAATAGCCGGAGGCATCAAGAACGGGACGAGTGCCATCCATCGCCTTGGTCGCCAGGTACATACCCTGTGTGACATCATCGAGCGCTGTCAGGCGGTCGGTCAGCGTTTGCCAGGTTTCGTTAAGCGGGCACCAGCCGACGATGCTGGGATGCGAATAATCACGCTCGAGGCATTCCAGCCACTGCGTAATATAGTCGGGTCCGGGTGTTTGATGCTCGCCATCTACAGGACCGTTGTTGCTACAGCCCCAATCGCCAAATTCGCCCCAGACAATATAACCCAGCCGATCGGCATGATAGAGGAAGCGTTCTTCGAAGACTTTCTGGTGCAGGCGCGCTCCGTTGAAACCGGCTGCCATGCTCAATTTGATATCATCGATCAGTGCTTTGTCACTGGGCGCGGTCATGATGCCATCGGGATAATAACCCTGATCGAGCACCAAACGCTGAAACACCGTTTTGTTGTTAATCTTGATCGCTTTGCCGACGATAGCAATAGACCGCAAGCCAGCATAACTCGTCGCTCTATCGAGCACGTTGCCGGCAGCATCGAGGAGGGAAATCTCCAGGTCATATAGATGTGCATCCCCCACTGACCATAGTTTTAGCCGATCTTCCGGCAGCGGGAGATGCAAACGTGGGGACAGATCATATGCGGCGGAACATTCCGTGGTGAGGATTTCGCCCTCGTCATCGGACAAAGTTGCCCGCAAACGCAATCCGTCGGCATTATTGCTTATGGGTTGTTCGAGGTAAAAAGATTGATTCGCCAAATCGGGCGTGATGCGCGGACGACGCAGGGCGATATCGGGCACGGGTTCCAGCCAAACGCTTTGCCAGATGCCTGTCGTGCGCACATAAACAGCGCCATGCGGGTGATATTGGCGCGTCTGCTTGCCACGTGGCTGCGGTTTTTGACCATCATCACGCGCCCGCAAAACGATAGTGATCACATCACCCGGGCTCGCGACGCCAGCAAGATCGCAGCTAAAGGGTGTGAAACCACCGCGGTGCCTCCCGACTTCTGCACCATTCACCCACACGGTGCTGTCATAATCGACCGCCTGAAAATGAAGCAAGACGCGCTTCCCCGCCCAGTCGCCGGGAATCTGTACTTGGCGGCGATACCAGACCGCGTTGTAATAATCGTGATTTTCTATGCCAGACAACTGCGATTCTGGACAAAAGGGGACGATGATCTTGCCATTCAGATCGCGGTCCAGTAAGCCACGGTCGATGCCGCTATCCCCTTGATCGATTTCGAATTGCCATTCACCATTCAAACACAGCCAATCTTGACGAACAAACTGTGGGCGCGGGTATTCGCTGCGGGGTATCTCCATCATTTCGTTCTCCTAATATTGCATTGCTAAGCTGCTGAAAATGGGGCTTCATGAAAAGACTATCATCCATATTTTGGAGACAAAGCCAATTTGAGAGAGAGGGAAGCCCTAAGCTCGCCCTCTCTAGTTGTTTACAGGCATAACCCAGGCGGTCATGCCGAGGCGAAACCTATCCTACTGTCCGAAAATCGCGAAATCTTCGAGACGTGTCTGCGCATCTTCAAGTGCTTGCTCCGGCGTCTTTTCACCGATGAAAGCGGCCGACAATTCTTCATCCATCACTGCTTCAAAAGCGGTGTTCCAGTTGGAACGTGGCTGAATCACGGCAGTAGGCACGAATTCGGCGTATTCGCTACGATGCGATAGGTTGTTGTAGGCATCGCTGGTGACGACGGATGTATTGACGGCGGAGTGACCCGTGCGCGCCCATTCGATATTGTTATCATTCAGGTACTTGAGGAATGCCAAGGTCGCTTCTAGGCGTGTCGGATCAGGATTCAAGCCCTGCGGGATGATCCAGGAGTGGCTGTTTGCCCAGGCGGCCGGTCCGTCAAAGATGGTTGGGAAGTTGCTGACATAGTAATTCTTCAAAGCACCTTCGGGATCAGCAACTTGCTGGTCGTAGAAGTTAACGACCCAGGTACCGTTGATGTGGCTGCCGTTTTCCCCATTGAGGAAGACTTCTTGCGCTGTGGCGTAATCGACGTTATCGGTGATGTGACCAGCATCGCGCAAGCCTATGAGGAAATTCAGCGCTGTCAAGCCAGCTTCACTATTGATGCTTGGCAAGCCATCATCGGCTTCGATGCTGCCGCCCTGCTGGTAAACCAATGCCATCCAGTTACGGCTCAACCCATTGGTCCACATACCGGTGAAGGGCAATCCCGTTGCTTCCTTAAATTGTTCGGCAGCTGCCATGAATTCATCCATACCCACTGGGATATCGGGGCTGCCATCTTCATTCACCAAGCCTGCTTCTGCCCACAAGCCAACATTGATGTGCCAGAGATGGCCGTGCAGATCGAGCGGGATGCCGTAGAGCTCGCCATTCCATTCGACGAAGCCGCGGGCGCTGTCGGTCAGATCGTCAGCATCGATGCCGGCCGCCGCTAGAACATCGCCCAAGGGGGTCAGCAGACCGCGGGAGGCATAATTGGGAATACGGTTGCCGTGCAGCACCATGATATCGGGCGCGGTGCCAGCAGCCAGGTTTGCGTTTAGCTCGGTAACACCGGGCCAATCGACTACGATCGTATTGACGAGGATCTCGCTTTGTTCGGCATTGAAGGCGTTCGCTAGCGTTTGGATGATGCCGCACTCGCCATAAGCTGCAGCCAAATCGGTATTGTCGCCAAACTCATCGGCGCATTCGCCGAAGAAGCGCATGAAGGTAATCTCGACCGCATCTTGGGCAGCAACCGGCACAGCCAGCAGCATAACCAACATGGCAAGTACAAGCAGGTTTCTCATTTTGAGCATGATTAGAATCCTTTCAAAAGTAGACAACTGTGGTTAACGGAAAACGTAGAACTGACAGACCGATAAATGCTCCTTTCTACTTGATGCCGCTATTGATAGCAATGCCGCTGATGATGCGGCGTTGGAACACGAAGAAGAAGATGATGATAGGCAGCGCTGTAAAGACCGCCGCCGCCATATTGCGCCCGTAAAAATCAACAAATCCCCATGCCTGCGATATTTTCCGCAAGCCAATGACGATCGTATAAACCTCGGAGCTCGTTGCCGAGATGATGGGCCAAAGATAACTATTCCAGTTGCTGAGAAAAGTGAAGATCGCCAGCGCCGTAATCACGGGAACAGAAAGCGGAATGACGATCGTCAAAAAGATACGCAAACGCCCGGCGCCATCCATCATCGCTGCCTCTTCCAATTCCATGGGGATGCCGCGGAAGAACTGCGTCATCAAAAAGACAGCGAAGGACGAGGCGATGCCGGGCAAGATTAGCGCGAGCAGGGTGTTATGCAGCTTTAAATTGGAAAACAGCAGATAAACGGGCAGGAATGTCGCTTCAAAGGGCACCATCAAACCGATCAGTACCAGAATATACAAAGGGCGTTTGAAGTAAAAATCCAGCCGGGCAAAGGCATAAGCCGCCAGCGAACAGACAATCAACTGCGCTAGAGTATGTGTGGTGGATACAAAAACACTGTTGCCGAACCACTTCCACAATTGGCTGCTCGAGAAAATGAATTGCCAATTTTCGATAGTGAAAGGGTGGGGGATCAGGCTTGCCAGGTTACGTTGCAGCGCCGGTTCGGGACGGAATGAAGTGACAACTGTCCAAAGCACGGGCGTCATCCAAATCAAAGCGAAGATGCCTAAAGAGACCAGATAAAAACGGCTTTGCCAGCGTTCTCGCTGCAGGCGTTTGCGTTTGAGTTCGGCACCGATGGTTGCCACAATCAATTCCCCACACCTTGATCACGGAACAGAATCAGCTGAAAGATGGAAATGACCAACAAAACAGCAAACATAATGACAGCCATCGCAGCTCCATAGCCCACTTGGAAGTAGAGGAAGGTCGTTTCCCAAATGTTATAGACGATAGTGCGGGTATTGCCAGCGGGTCCACCTCCTGTCATGACATCGACCTGGCCGAAAATCTGGAAAGAGGCGATCACTTGTAAGACGGACAAAAAGGCGAAGGGGCGCCGCAAGCCGGGCAGCGTGATATGACGAAACTGTCCCCAGTGGTTGGCGCCATCCACTTTGGCAGCATCATAGAGTGATTGTGAAATATCTTGTAAGCCCGCCAAAAAGATCAACATACTGAAACCTACGGTCCACCATAGCGTGGTGAAAGCGACAACAAGCGTCGCCAGGTCCCCTTGATCGAGGAAGGGGATAATGTCCATATTGAGATTTTTGAGCATCGCGTTGATCAAGCCCCGGTCTGAGGAGGCAAAGACCCGCGCCCAAATCAAGCCGATGACGGTAACCGCCATGATGTTCGGCAAATAAAAAATAGTGCGGAAGATGCCGATCCCCTTGATCGGGCGGTTGAGCAACAAAGCCAGCAGTAAACCGACAAAGATAATAGGAATGGTCAATGCAACAAAAAGCACTGTCTGTTCGAAGGCTTGCTGGAATTGAGTGTCCCGCGTCAGCAGGCGCTCAAAATTTCGCAGCCCAATATAGCGGATATTGGTGCCCATAATCTCCCAACGGTGCAGCGAAATATAGAAGGTTTGGAAGATAGGCAAGATGGTGAAGAGGGTGTAGAGGATGCCGAAGGGTAAAATGAAAACAAAAGCGGTGGCGGTTTGCTGCATTTTGGGCGGCAGTTTCTGGTGGAAGCGGCGGTAAGGCGCAATGATTGGATTGAAGATTTCCAACAGGTTCAATAAAGCGTTCACCGCGCGGTCGAAACTGATTTCCATGATTAGGCAACACCTGGATGATAATAAGAACTGCGCCAGATCGAGATGATAATCCGAGACAATCGACAAAGCAAAGCAATATGGGAAGAGTCAAGAATCATGGCGTGGCGCAAACTTCGTTTACTTTGAGTATTTATGAAAATATAATAATTGCAGTTGCCCAAATTGTCAAGAAATGGCGCTGAAATAAGAAATTTTTGCCCTTTTATTCTTGGTAAATACGAAACAAGTCAGATATAATATTCGCATATTTATACAATTAAGGTTGCTCATGCCAGACTTCGACCGGAACAATCACAATCAACGGCGCACACTTTTTCTTGACAACGAGTTCAATACTCAAGAGCGGCACATTGCTATTGCCAAAGCACTGGCGTCGGTACCCAGATTTCGCATCCTGGAATATCTGGTGACCAAAGTTGCCAGCTTGTCGGAAATCGCTCGCGAGCTCGATATGCCGCTTGCCACCGCGTCTTTGCATCTTTCCAAGCTAGAGAATGCTGGGCTGCTTAGCTCGCAGAGGGCACCGGGCAAACGCGGGCAGCAGCGCATTTACACCCGGCTATATGACACAGTGATTTTCAATTTGCCGGAGGTGCAGCAACGGGCACAGGACGGTCATTTCCACATTCAGATACCGGTTGGGGGTTTTGTCCATCATCATGTAGTCCCCCCTTGTGGAATGGCAAGTGTCGATTCGGTTCTCGGCTCTTATGATGATCCCATCTGGTTTTATGCGCCGGAGCGCTATGAAGCGCAATTGGTCTGGCTCTCGCATGGTTTTCTGGAATATCATTTCCCCAATTACACATATGGGCGAGAGCATCCCAAGAGCTTGGAACTGAGCCTGGAGATCTGCTCGGAAGCTGCGCCATCCGCCACAGATTGGCAATCGGACATTTTTGTGGAAGTCAATGGTCTGCGCCTCGGCACTTGGACCTCACCGGCGGATTACGGAGACCGGCGTGGGAGCTTGACGCCCTCCTGGTGGCCCGATTGGAACAGTCAATATGGCCAGCTCAAAGTCTGGCGGGTGGATCACGAGGGAGCAGCCATCGATGGCTACAGGATCTCTCCTGTGACGATCCACAATCTGGAGTTACCGAGCCGCCCTTATATCGCTGTGCGGATTGGTATTGATGATAATGCGGTGAACAAAGGCGGGTTGAATATCTTCGGTCAGCAATTTGGCAATTACGCGCAGGATATCATCATGCAGATTGATTACTGAGTGATGCTGCAGCGACTCCTTGCCAGCCGGGCGGGCAAGCTCGACAGCTTCAGATCGACAGAAACGGACTTTGGGTTAGCGCTGGAGGAAGAGGTATTCTGCGCGGCGGTGGCGGATGGCGGCTATGAGTTGGCGCTTTGAATATGTCGTCTAGTCTTGTAGTCGTTTGAACTCCATCACGCCATCGTTCAAGGGAACCAAGCGCATCATCAACAAATCCTTGAGGTAGTTCTGATAAACCTTCCAGGGGCGCTGTTTCCCTTGCTTGGGTAGCGAATCCAGGGCGCGCTGCACATAGCCGGAGGTGAAATCGATATAGGCTTCCGTCTGTGCCTCGTTTCGCTTCAGCCGCGGCATGCACTGAGCATAGTTGCGCCGCTCCATATAATTCAGCAATCGGCAAACATACTCGCAGATCAACTCCGCTTTTAGCGTCCAGGAAGCGTTGGTATAGCCAAAAGCCGATGCCAGGTTGGGGACATTGCTATACATCATGCCCTTGTAACTCAAGGTATCCCCCAGCTCGACCAGTTCGCCATCGACTCGAATCTGGACCCCGCTCATGATCTTCATCTCCAAGCCGGTGGCGGTGACGATGATATCTGCCCGCAGCACTTCGCCGGTTTGTAGCAGGATGCCATCTTCGACGAAGCGGTCGATCTGCTCGGTCACGATAGATGCTTTGCCCGCCTTGATCGCACGAAACAGGTCGGCATCGGGCACGAGGCAAACTCGCTGATCCCAAGGGTTGTAGCGCGGGGCAAAATGCCGTTCCACATCATATTCATTGCCGAGAGCATGGCGCACCCCTTGCAGCATCGCCCGGCGAGTTTCTGTTGGCTTGCTGCGCGCCATGTGATAATAAAACATACTACGCAAGATCAAACGCCAACGTGCCAGCCAGGCTGCCAGACGAAGAGGCAAATGTTGGTAAAGCCACATCGATGCAGGATCCCGCGAAGGAGCGCTGACGATATAGGTGGGGGAGCGTTGTAGCATGGTGACATGGTTTGCATGTTCCGCCAGAGCCGGGGCCAAGGTCACTGCGGTGGCGCCACTGCCGATCACCACAATGCGCGCGCCAGTATACTGCAAATCTTCTCGCCATTGCTGTGGATGGACAATCTCGCCTTTAAAGCGCTCTCTACCTTGCCATTCCGGCGTGTAGCCCTGGTCATAGCGATAGTAGCCGGTGCACATGAAGAGGAAGCTACAGCTGATTTGCAGCCGCGCCTCGTCCCCGCCGCGCTGGATATCGACCGTCCATTTCGCAGTTGTTGATGACCATGAGACTTGGCAGACGCGATGTTGAAAGCGGATCTTGCGGTCGATGCCAAATTCGTGGGCTGTATCCTTGATGTATTGCAGAATCGCTGGACCATCGGCGATGGCTTTATCGCCGGTCCAGGGGCGAAAGCGATAACCGAGGGTGTACATATCGGAATCGGAGCGTACCCCGGGATAACGGAACAGATCCCAAGTGCCGCCAATAGCAGCGCGCCCTTCAACGATGGTCCAGCTCATGCCCGGACAACGTTGCTGCAAGTAATAAGCCGCCGCAATGCCGGACAGACCGGCGCCTACAATCAATACATCAACATGTTCTGTCATCAATGGCTGGCTCTGTCTTTGCCCACAGGGTCATCTTACCACAGAGCCTAGCCGACCTATAAGATCAATAGAAAGCAGCGGCATCCTAAGAAGCTACCCTTGTCGCCAGGCTTCGGTCAAGTTGTGCTGGGGCAAGTCTTTCACGCGTAAGCCGCTGTGGGTTGGATCTTGATATTGTTCAAAGTGGCGATCGATCTCGCCGGTCAATCCTTCGACGATATGCTGATATGCTTGATCGCCGAAGCGATTATGTGACTCGGTTGGATCCTCAAACAAATCGAAAAGCTCGTTGGGCGCTCCCTCGGCGTAGCGACGCACAAGTTTGTATTGGCGTGTGCGCACCATTCTTAAATCGCCATACTCGCCGAATTGTTGCTCGCGCCAATCCGGCATGGCGGCGGAATTAAGCAACAATGGCAGGAAACTGCGCCCCGGATACCTGCGTTCGGCATCAAGCGATGTGGAGACGCCGGCATAATCAACGATTGTCTGAAAGAGATCCAAATGATCAACGAATTCAGACCGCCGTTGTCGAGCGAATAGGTCTCGCGGATGATTGAAGATCAGCGGCACGCGGATAGATTCCTCTAGCATATTCAAAGGCAAGGTGGCGTTCCCTTTTCCCCACAAGCCATGATGCCCGCAACAGAGACCGTGATCTGAGGTGAAGATCAACAATACCTGCTCGCGGAGATGCAAGGCTTCCAGCTCGTCCAGCAATCGGCCGATCGCCTCGTCAATATGTGATATGGCTCCGAAGTATTGTGCCAGCGCTTGCCGCGGGTTTAAGCGGCTGGGCAAGGTGGATTCAAGCGCTTGCTTGCCATAGGGGTAGCTAGGCTGGTTCAGCAGATGGTCAACCGCACTATTTCGATACTGAGATACCAATCGCTCTGGTTGCCCGCTCCAGGGATTATGGGTGCCAAAGTAGCCAATATGCAGGAAAAAGGGCGAAGCGGAATCACGATTGCGCAGAAACTCGATCGCCTTTTCTGTGATGACTTGCGTGCGTTGCCCGGCGATTGTTTCGATGGTCCCGTCACTACTGAAACGATGGTCGCCGCCATGTTCTGCGGGATAATCACCGACGCCGCTGAACCAATATTCAAACCCCGCTTGTGGTTGATCGTCATTGCCCAAATGCCATTTGCCGCAATGTGCAGTCTGGTAACCCGCTTGCGACAACAGCTGCGCCAACGTAACTTCGTCCCGCAGCCACGGACGTCGATGAATGGCGGGGATGGTCGACGAGAGGTAATCATGGATGCCATGCTGCGAGGCGAGCCGCCCGGTCAACAAGCAAGCCCGCGCGGGCGAGCAGACCGGTGTCGGTGTGAAGGCGTTGTCCATCTGAACGCCGGTTGAAGCCAGGTAATCCAACGTAGGCGCATGAACAACAGAACCGCCATAAGCTCTGAGCGCCCACTGCGCCAAATCGTCATTGACGACCAAGATGATATTTTTCTGATCAGTGGTGGGCATCGTTCACCCTAGCTCTGCGCATGAGTAATTGCTGGAATTTTTCCTGGTCCAAGGCGCGAAACTCCTTCGTGATGGGCTGGTGGAAGTCTTCATCGCCCGTGTCAAGTAGCCAGCGCTGCAAATCCGCTTCCAGCTCATTGACAGCAGTTTGGAAGGCGGGATGATCGTATATATTGTTCAACTCGTAGGGATCCGCCTCCAGGTCGTACAATTCCCAGTCATGATTCTGCCAGGCGACGAGCTTGTATCGTCCTTTGATGATCGCCCTACCCAATTCAATCGTGCCGAAACCATGCCCGTAAGTTTCCACTAGCAGGGACTCTCTTGCAGCCGAGTTGTCGGCTCTTGCCACAGGCAACAGGCTTTCGCCATCGACCGGGCGCTCGAATTGTAGTTGAGCCGCATCCAGTATGGTCGGCGCGATGTCGGTGCCACAGGTGAGAGCATCGGATATTTGTCCGGCAGGGATAGTGCCGGGGTAGCGCAGCGCCAGCGGCACGCGCAGCACTTCTTCAGTGAGATAGGAACCTTTGTCGAATCGCCCGCCGTGGCTCGCCAAGGCATCACCATGATCCGCTGTCCAGATGACCAAGGTGTCGTCGGTCAAGCCAAGCGCATTCAGTTTGTCGAGCACCAAACCGCCGGCGGCGTCAACCATAGTGATATGAGCATAGGCGCGGGCGATTATCCGTTGCCACTCTCCCCAGTTGAGCTTGCTTGGTGTGGCTAGTCTCCCCGCATCATCGACCAGTTGGCGATGCGGATCCTGCCGGTAAAGGGCGGGCTTGCCTTCCAGTGTATCGGCAAAATTGCCATACTCCGGAATATCTTCCGGGTCATACAGCGCCGCATACTCAGGAGTCGGGAAATAGGGTTGATGGGGACCCCAAAAGTCGAGGCGAAGGTGGAAGGGCTTCTCGTCAGGCATGGCAGCCAAGGTCTCCAATTGCTCGCATGCCAGATCCGCCAGGAAGAAGGCTTCATGCGTTTCTTTGGGCGTCGTTGTGATGCCGATAGCATGTTCTCCGCACCAATAGCGATTGCTGCTATAGAGCGCCCCAACTTCTAGATCGGGGAATTCGCGATCCATGACAAAGCTGTCAAAGACAAATTCGACCTGATGTTGCGCTGGCGGCAGCTTCTTCTTTTTCAGATAGTCTTGATATTCGGCTGTGATATAAGGGTTGCCGTAATCCTCCAGCGAGAAGCCTTCGCAATCGAAGTCAAGCGGGCTGCCAGCGCCCGCATGCCATTTGCCGAAATAAAAACAGCGATAGCCGGCGCGGGCGAGGTTGCTCAAATAAATCTCGTGGTCGTAAGGAGAGTTGGAATAGTTGAAATAGTTGCGATGATTATGGGGATACAAGCCTGTTGCCAGCGTGCGCCGCGAGGGACCACAGAGTGGGATAGCGCAATATGAGCGATCGAAGCGTATACCCCTCGCCGCCAGCCGGTCAAAATTGGGCGTTTGCGGCTGGGGACCGCCATCCCAACCATGTCGGTAGAAGGCTTGGTGGTCGTTGACAATCAGTACGATATTCGGTCGTTTTTTCATAGCGTTAGAATGATAAGGACGGCAATTGTGGAGGCGAATGAAACTGAGCTCAGCAGGAATTTTGGCATATCTTGGCGATTCCCGCAAAATTTGGTGCTTACAGCGACATGTGTTTAGGATTTTTGTATTACATTTAGAAGTGAATGGAGGATATAAGGAGACATAGTTATGTCACGCAAAATAGGACTCTGTGGTCTGCTACTGCTAATGTTGCTCTCTTCGTTTCCCTTCCCCGCTTTGGCGCAGGACCAAGTGACGCTGGATTTTTGGATCCCGGCCGGACGCGGGCGCGATGAAGGCGTGGCCGCTGTGATAGAAGCATTTGAGGCGGAAAACCCGAACATCAAGATCGAGCTGACGGCGATTCCTTTCGGCGAATTTCTCGATTCTTTGCAGGTCGCTTTCGCTGGCAATAATCCGCCAGATGCCGCTTTGATTGATGGCGTCGCCATTCAGAATCTGGCATTCAATGGCGCGCTGTTGCCGATTGAAGACATGTTCAGCCAGGAGGACCTGGACGACTTCATGACTGATTTGATCGAAATGGTGAGCTTGGATGGTCACATGTTCGCTTCTCCTTGGGCAAATGCTGCTGATGCCATGTACTACAACGTGGACATGTTCGAGGCGGCTGGTGTTGATGTGCCAAAGACGCTTGACGAAGGCTGGACCTGGCATGAATTTGTCGAGAATGTCAATCTTGTTCGGGCGCACCAAGCGGAACAGGGCAATGAGATCTGGGGCACCATGGGCTTCAACAGCCCCTTGAGCGGCGCCTTTTTCACTTGGACAATCATCCGCAGCAACAGCAGTCCAGGTGAACCACTTTGGGAATCCATCTCGCCGGATTTCACCACCCTTTCCGGGTACATCGATTCACCAGAAGCGATGGAAGCTTATGAATTCTATCAAGGCTTGTATAACGATGGCTTCTTGCCCAAAGACAATATCCCGGACGCCTTTGGCAACGGATTGGTAGCCACCTATTTCGCTATTCCCCCGACTGGCTCGGTCTTGGCGCGTACCTTCCCCGACTTGAATTGGGATGTGATGCCGATGCCGTATCTCAAGACGCCATTGACCCATACCGGCTCGTTCGCGCCGGGTGTTTCCGCCAAGAGCGATAACCCCGAAGAAGCGAAACAATTCATTCGATATTTCACCAGCCCGGAGGGGTATATCACCTATCACAATGTGACCAAGGTTGTTCCCGGGCGCAAATCTGTCCAGCAGCAATTGCCGGAATTCCAGGAAGGTTATCTCGGGCTGCTGTTTGATGAGATGGTGGAATGGGGTCATGCGAGACCTGGCGGTCCAGCGCATACGATTTTCAATCGCATTGTGGCGATCGATATGATGGTCAACATTGCTTTGGGTGGCGATATCGAAGAAGAAGTGGCGAATGCGATCCTGGAAGCGGATGCGCAGCTCATTCAGTTCAGATAAGACGGGCAGTCTTTAATCTTCCCTTTCCCGGTAGACTTTTGGGGATATCGGGAAAGGAGCCTTCCCAATAATGTTAGGACTTTTCTCAAACAGCCTTGTCGCCCAGCGCTACCGAGCCGCTTTTCTTCTGTCGCTGCCGGCTCTGGTTGGTTTGTTGCTGTTTCATTACTTGCCCATTGCCGATACCTTTCGCTTGAGTTTCACCGATTACAAGGTCTTCACTGGGGAATTCACCTTCACTGGGTTGAAGAATTATGACATCGCGCTTAATGACCCAATCTTATTTCTCTCCCTGCGCAACACGGCGGTTTTTTTCCTGATCAAAGTCCCGCTGCAAATGGCGCTGGGCTTGTGCCTGGCTTTGCTGATCAGCAAGCCGGGGCGCGATTCGACCCTGCTGCGCACGCTCATTCTGTTCCCGACGGTAACTTCGATGGTGGTGGCTTCGATCGTTTGGGGGATGATGTTCCATTCCGATATCGGCATCGTCAACGGCATACTGGAAGCCTTTGGCTTGCCACAGCAGGGATTTCTGCGCGACAGATATCAAGCGTTGCCCGTCTTGGCTATGATCACAATTTGGAAAGAAGTCGGCTTGAGCATGATCTTTTACCTAGCGGGTTTATTGGCTATCCCGACGGCATATTACGAGGCAGCGCGCATCGATGGCGCCGGGCGTTGGGAGCTTTTCCGTTACATCACATTGCCCTTGCTCAACCGTACCCACGTCTTCGTACTGGTTACCAGTACAATCGCGGCTTTCAAAGTTTTTGTGCCGGTCGAAGTTTTGACCGATGGCGGTCCATCTAATGCGACCCGTGTGATTGTCCATTACATCTTCCATCTCGCTTTTCGTTTCAACCGCTTCAGTTATGCTACGGCGCTTTCCGTCATTCTGGCGATCCTGCTAATTGCCATCAGTATCTTTCAGTTGCGTATCACACGGGATAGCGAAGATGAGTGACATGAGTCGATCAGCTATGCCGCTCCCTACGAGCTTGTTTTCCCCAGGGGCGTTATGGCGTGTCGTTATTTATCTGCTCATCGTTGTCGTCTTCGCCACGCCTTATTTGTGGATCGTCGGTTCGACTTTCAAGACCCGTCAGGACTTGTTTGACGATCTCTACCCTGTCTCGGTGCGGACCTTCCTGCCGAGCAATCCCACATTCGAGAATCTGACAGCTCTCTTCACGGAAACGAATTTCGCCCAGGCTTTTTTCAACAGCCTGGTTGTGGCAGCCATGTCGGTCTTTTTCGCGGTGACGATCAATAGCATGATCGCCTTTGTATTAGCCTGGCTCAAATTTCCTGGCAGGCGCGTCCTTTTTATCGTGATCCTGGCAACTTTGACGATCGCCTTCGAAGCCAAGCTGATTCCACTATTCCTCACCATGCAGCAATTGCATCTCGACAATACATTGCCATCGATCTTTTTGCCTTGGATTACGGATGCCTTCATCATTTTCCTCTTGCGGCAGCATTTCGCCGAATTGCCGCAGGATTTATTCGATGCCGCCACCATTGATGGTTGCTCATATTTCCGCATGTACTGGAATGTGATGCTACCAAATATCGTCCCGGCTTTGGTCAGCGCGGCTTTTATCAAATTCATATTTTCCTGGGATTCCTTCATTTGGCCCTCGATCGTCATTACTGACGAATCCAAGACCGTGATCACCGTCGCCTTGGCAAAAATGTTCAGCGATGAATACATTCGTTGGGAGTTGGTCTTCGCCGGTTCTTTTGTGGCGACGATCCCGGTGGTGGTGATCTTTGTCTTCTTGCAGCGTTATTATGTGCAGGGCTTTGTGCATTCCGGATTAAAATAGGCAGGTGCCTCATGAATGTGATTGTTGTTGTGTCCGACACGTTTCGCCGGGATCATCTCCCTTGTTACGGCAATTCAGAAGTCATCACCCCCAATCTCGACCGGTTCGCCGAAAGCGCCCTGATCTTCGAGGATTGTTATGCCGCGTCCTTCCCCACCGTGCCGGCACGGGCGGATTTGATGACCGGGCGCTATACATTCACTTACTTGCCTTGGGCGCCGCTGCCACAAGCTGAAGTAACTCTGGCGGATGTAATCAGCGCGGCGGGCTATAACACCGCGGCAATCGCCGATACACCTTTCCTGGCGCGCAGGGGATACGGGCAAGACCGCGGCTTCAACGAGTTTATCTATGTGCGTGGACAGCTGCACGGGACAGAACGCAGCTATCGTTATCAACAGCGCCAGGTATCAGAAATTGAGGGTTACTGCGCTCCGAAGACATTCAAAGAAGCGGCCGATTGGTTGGAACGTCATCACGAGAGTCCCTTCTTTCTTTATGTCGATACTTGGGATCCCCATGAGCCATGGGACCCGCCCGCCTATTATGTAAAACCGCATTTGCCCGAATACGATGGTGAGGTGATTGCGCCGAACTATTACAACTACAAAGACGACGGAATTACCGAGCAGGACCTGGAAATCGCCCGCGCTTGTTATAAAGGGGAGATTGCCATGGTAGATCACTGGTTCGGCTACTTGATGGAGCGTGTGCGAGTGCTGAATTTGCTGGAGGACACGGCGATTTTCTTCCTGTCAGATCACGGCTTTTATTTTGGCGAACATGGTCTCTTTGGCAAGCGGCGCTTTCGTTGGCCCGATGGCAGCGGCTTCGATGAAGGGTTCGCCAAGGGCTTGACCGTGCATCAGCGACAGGTACACCGGTCGCCATTGCACAATGAGGTGATTCAAGTTCCCTTGCTCGCCCATTTGCCGGGCGTGGCGAGCCAGCGTGTACCGGGTTTGCTATCCCTGCCAGATCTGATGCCGACTATTTTGGATCTGCTGGATATAGCGATCCCGGAGCGCGTGCAGGCTAAATCGATATCGCCGCTGCTGGCTGGTGAAAGTATTCATGACCTGGTTGTGACCAGCGCGCCTTTTGAAGAGGTCGGGCAACTATCGAAGACAGTGGATGGGCAAAATCGTGTTGTGGTGGAGATTTCGCCAAGCTCGATCACGGATGGCGAGTGGGATCTGCTGTATGGGGTCGAGGGGCAGAAGCTGGAATTGTATCGTTCCAAAGAGGATGTCTCCCATCAACATGATGTGAGCGAGATGTATCCGGATGTCGTCGAGAGATTGCACGGTCAATATGTAGAGTGGCTGTCTGCTATAGATACCCCTGAAAAGTATCTGGCGCCGCGCCGGGGGCTATAAGGCGGTCTCACGTTTCGCTGAGCTGGATTGGGGCGTCACGGATAGATTGAATCAGCGCATTTTCATGGGGCGAAGATTACCGAGAGCCAGCTGGTGAATCGACCAGCAACTCCGACAAGCGGCGATATTGGCTCTGGTATAGATGATGGTAGAAGCCGCCCAGTTGCAATAGCTCGTCGTGGGTGCCGCGCTCGATAATCTGGTGATCATTGACTACCAGGACCTGGTCGGCATTGCGGATGGTGCTCAGGCGGTGAGCGATGACGAAGGCGGTCCGCCCTTCCAGCAAACGCAGCAATGCTTCCTGAATGTGGATTTCGGTTCGCGTATCGACGCTGCTGGTGGCTTCATCAAGAATCAGTATCTTTGGGTCCGCCAGAATCGCCCGGGCGATCGCCAGCAATTGACGCTGGCCTTGGCTGAAGTTGTGTCCTTTTTCCGATACTTGTGTCTGGTAGCCACGGGGCAACAGGCGGATGAAACTATCGGCATTGGCTAGCTTTGCCGCTTCGATGACCTCCGCATCGCTGGCATCCAGCCTACCATAACGAATATTCTCCATCACTGTGCTACTGAAGAGGAAGGTATCCTGCAGCACGATGCCCAGTTGCTCGCGAATGGAATTCTGTTGCACATCGCGGATATCTCGCCCATCGATACGAATGCTGCCACTACTGACATCGTAGAAACGGCTGAGCAGGCTGATGATGGTGGTTTTGCCAGCGCCAGTTGGTCCCACCAGAGCGATGGTCTGCCCTGGTTGCACCTCCAGACTGATATCTTGCAGCACAGGCTTACCCGGTTCATAGGCGAAACTTACATGATCAAAGGTGACCTGCCCGCGAATGTCGGTTAATGGTTGGGCGTCGGGCGCATCGATGACGGTAGGTTCAGCATCCAGAACAGCAAAGATCCGTTCGGCACCGGCCAAAGCGGATTGCAGTTGATTGTAGACCATGGCAATGCCGCGCATGGGCCGGAAAAAATTCATGATGTACACGACAAAAGTGGCGATGACACCGACCGAGACAAGATCACGCAGTGCCAACCAACCGCCCAAGAGCGAAGTCGCCGCCACCGTCAAAATCATCATGGTGGTGAACATCGGTCCCAGAGCCGCTGTGATAAAATCGGCGCGGATGCCGACTTTGCGATAAGCGTGGCTGGCGTCCTGGAATTGTCTGATGGCGCCATCTTCCTGGGCATAGGCTTGCACAGCGCGGATGCCGGTGATGTTCTCCTCCATAACAGCGTTCAATATGCCCAGGTTCTTCTGCATACCGCGGAAAGCCACTCGCGTGCGTTCGGTGATTTGGCCGGTGATAAAAAGCATGATCGGCAAGATGATCAAAGTGCCGATAGCCAGGGGCAGGTTGAGCAAGAGCATCGCCACCATGATGCCGCCCAGGGACAGGATGTTGGTGGTGAATTGAATCAGCCCGTTGGACAGAATCTGGTTGATGGTCTCGCTGTCATTTGAAATGCGGCTCATCAGATCGCCGACGCGATGGCGGTCGTGGTAATCCATGGATAGCGCTTGAAAATGGTGGAAGAGCGCCGCGCGTATATCCGCCACAAAATGTTGGCCCACGCGGATCATGATAACGCCGTGTATGGCTGTGAAGATGCCCTGCCCCAGGTAAACCAGCAGCATCACCAGCACAACCGCCGCCAGCCCATCGATATCATTGAAGATGACATATTGATCGATGGCTCGCCCTAGCAGTGCGGGTCCTAGCAAACCCAGGAGTGTGCCAACCACAACTAGCGCTGCCACCAGGATCAACCGTCCGTGGTAAGGTTTGAGATAATCGGAGAGGCGCCGCAGCGTACCACGCCGATCTTTCGCCTTTTCGCCCGTGGGACGTGCACCACCTTGCCCGCCGACAAAACGCGGGCGTGATGTTGAAGAGCCGCGCTCAGCCATCGCCATGTCCTCGCCCGTTACCATTGGCGCGCAGCACTTCGCCCAATTGCGATTCATAGATTTCTCGATAGATCTGGCTGGTTTCCAGCAATTGATGATGGGTGCCGCGTTCGGCGATCCGCCCTCGGTCGAGGACCAGAATCTGATCGGCATGCAAGACGCTGGTGATACGCTGGGCGATGATGAAAGTGGTGCGTTGCGCCGCCGTGCTTTCCAGCGCCGTTTGAATTTCGTATTCGGTTTCCATATCGACTGCGCTGGTACTATCGTCAAAAACCAGGATGCTCGGCTGTATCAGCAGGGCGCGAGCGATGGCTATACGCTGCTTCTGACCGCCAGAGAGGTTGGCGCCCCCTGCCTCAATCAGGCTGTCGTAGCCAGCCGGCATCTGCAAAATGAAGTCATGCGCCTGTGCCGCTTGCGCTGCCGCCACCACTTCATCCAGGGTTGCCGCGGGCGAACCGTAAGCGATATTTTCGCGGACGCTGCCGCTGAACAGGATCGACTCTTGCAGCACAATACCAATCTGTGAGCGCAGGGTAGCTGGCTCCCAATCTCGCACGTTGATACCATCGATGCTCACCGCGCCATTGCTGACATCGTAGAAGCGCGGTATGAGATTGACCAAGGTGCTCTTGCCCGAACCGGTTGCGCCCAAGAGAGCGATCTGCTGCCCAGGTTCAGCGGTGAAGCTGATATTTTGCAGCACATCCTCGCCACTGACATCGTCAGCGCCATTGGATTTGCTGGGGTCGCGCCGGCTGTAATGATAGGATACATTGTCAAAGACGACCTGCCCACGAATAGGCTCAGCGCGATGCGGGTGGTTGGCGATTTTTAGCGCTGGTTGGGTATCGAGCACTTCCAGCACACGTTGGGCAGAGGCTTCGGCACGGGCAGCCATCATCAGCAGGTTGCCCAAAAACAATAGTGGTCCCATGCCGATCATCAAATAATTATTGAAGGCGATCAATTCCCCAATTGTGAGGCGATTGCCCAGCACAGACAGCCCGCCGAACCAGAGCACCGCTACCGTGCCTACGTTGGTCAACACCTGTAAAACTGGCATCGCCACCGCCATTAAGACGCCAACTTCGATATTCTTCTCGCGATAATCCAAGTTGCTGATGGCGAATTGATCGATCTCGAAGCGGCCGCGCACGAAGGCTTTTACTACTTGAATACCCGCCAGGTTCTCTTGCACGAGCGTATTGAGCGCGCCCAGCTTCTGTTGCACTACCGTGAAGAGGCGGGTGGCTTGCAACATCAGGTAGCGGATGAATAGCGCGGAGATCCCCGCCACCGCAAACATAATCAGCGACAGTTGCCAATCAGTCAGCAACAACATAAACATGCTGCCGATGATCATCAGAATCACACGGAGCAGCAGGGCTAAGCCGGCGCTGGAAAACATGCGCACCACATCGACATCGCTGGAGACACGTGTCATCAAGCGGCCCGTTTGCATCTGATCTAAATTGGCAAAGGAGAGCGATTGAATATGCCGAAAGAGCGCGTGGCGGATATCGAATGCCAAGCCCTGGGAGACCACCGCGCGGCACCAACCTTGGCCCAATGTGCTGGCAGCGCCAATCATAGCGGCGATGAACATCCAGAACGCGCCCAGCAAGATCATATCCAGCTCGCGCGGGTGGATGCCTTCGTCAATTATGAATTGCAGCAGGCGCGGCACGCTCAATTCCATGGCGACCGGCAAAACCGTCGTCCAAAATCCGAAAAAGAGATACCAACTATAAGGCTTCATGAAGGTGAAAATGCGTCGGAGGGATGTCATTGCGCCGATTGTATCGCGGTATGGGCTTGGCTTCAAGCCATTGGCCAGCGCGCTATTTTCCCGCAAACTGACAGTGCTATCCGCCCTGTTTGATTGGTGGTAGCCTTGTTGGACAAGAACGGCGTGGGCTGTTGTGAGTTTGCGAAATCCACGCCGCCACAACAAAAATGTTGACAGACGCCGATATTAGAGTAATCTAATAGTTGAGATGGAGTTGTCCAATTATTAATTGGATGATAGTAGCAACTTTGTATCGGATAAGTTTTGCGAGGAGTAAACCATGAAAAAAGGGATATCAAGGCGCGACTTTTTGAAGTCTTCGACCGCTTTGGCAGCCGGGGCAATCGGCAGCCAACTCTTGCCCTCGATTGCCCTAGCGCAGGAGGGTCTACCTTTTGACGTTGCGCCGGAAGCCTTAAATCCGCTTGGATTGGAAGCCGGGACAGCGGTAGAAGGTGTGTTCTTTGAAGGTGGTTTTGGGCGGTCTTATATTGACAATGCCGCCGATTATTTCCGGGCATTGCACCCGGAAAATGAAATGTCCGTCGAAGGGATTCAGCAAGTATCCGAGATTTTGCGTCCGCGTTTCATCAGTGGCAATCCGCCCGATGTTATTGACAATAGCGGCGCTTTTCATATCCCGATGGACTCGCTAGTGGCTGATGATCAATTGGCGGATTTGGCGCCTTTGATGGAAGCCCCGGCCTTGGATACGCCCGGCAAAACCTTTGCCGAGACACTCTTCCCCAGCTCGCAGTTGGATGGCGTTTTTGATGGCAGGCAACTGTATCTCAACATCGCCTTCACCGTCAGCGGTATCTGGCATAGCAGCAGCTTGTTTGAGGAGAAGGGCTGGGAATATCCGCGCACTTGGGACGGTATGCTGGCGCTCTGTGAAACGATCAAGTCGGATGGCATTGCTCCTTGGACTTATCAAGGCAAATTCCCGCAATACATGGTGTTTGGCTGTCTGATGCACCTGGTCCACAAAGTCGGTGGGATGGATGCCATCAAAGCTATCGACAATTTGGTGGACGATATCTGGAAGAGCGATGAGGTGCTGCAAGCAGTGAGCATGATGCACCAGCTGGCTGCCAACGATTATATTATGCCGGGCACCGAGGGCTTGACGCATACTGAATCGCAAGCGGAATGGCTGCAAGGCAACGCGGCATTTATCCCCTGTGGCACCTGGTTGGAAAATGAAATGCGCGAGTTGACGCCCGAAGGGTTCGACATGGTGATCAAGCCTGTGCCTGGTCCCGATGAATCCAGTTATACGTCTCTGGTCGCTTGGCCCGGTGAGCCTTATATCGTGCCCAAGAACGCTGCCAATGTTGTCGGCGGGATGGAGTTCATGCGCTGTATGCTGTCCAAAGCCAACGCCCAATTCTTCGCGAAAGAGATCAGCGCTATCATGCCGGTCTTTGGTGGCAGCGAAGGCATCGAACTCAGCTCGGCTTTGCAATCGGCACTGGAAGCGGCTGAAGCGGCAAATGGTGGTTTCAATTACTTGTCCAGAGGCTGGTACAGCGATCTTTGGACAGGTGTGAAAAACGCTACGGGTGAGCTGCTGACCAACCGCATGTCGCCCGAGCAATTTGCCGAGACAGTGCAAGCAGTGGCTGATGAAGTAAAAGCGGATGACGATATCCCGAAATACACCCATGCCTAGACAGGTTGCTAACCTGTTGAGACGATGAAGTACAATCGTGAAGCCGTTACAACTGTTTCGGCTTCACTTTGTGGTTTTCCCGCGCCATCATCGCGCCATCATTCAGTTCTCCGTTCTCGTCGTTTTTCCAAACAGGGGAACGTAGCAGAGGCTTTTTGGTATTTTGTCCAGCAGTAAATCGATCAAGGTAAAGACGTGAGAAAAAGAAAATATCATATCATCATCCCTTTCATTCTGCCCTCGCTTGCGCTGTTTTTGCTCTTTGTCGTTTATCCCTATGGGCAAGCGATGTACTACAGCCTGACAAAGTGGCGGGGATTGACACCGACACCAACTTATATTGGGCTGGAGAACTTTGAAAAACTGTTGGGCGATGACCTCTTTTGGAATGCTCTGAAACATAATCTGATCTATTTGGTGAGCATCCCAGCGATCACCATTGCCATTTCTCTCTATCTGGCTTTCTTGTTGACCCATGGCAAGGCGCGTTTTCGAAAGTTTTATCGCATCACCTTCTTTTTCCCCCAAGTGATGTCGCTGGTCGCTATCGGTGTGTTGTGGAGTTTCATCTATCATCCCACTATTGGTATCTTGAGCAGTATCGCCGGTTTTTTGGGCGCGGCTGAACCCATTGCCTGGTTGGGCAATCCAGATCTGGCGCTGGCGGCTATTGGCGGCGTGGTCATCTGGCAGGCAGTTGGGTTTTATGTGGTGCTGTTTATGGCTGGCATGGATTCTATCCCCGTGTCCTATTATGAGGCGGCGACCATTGATGGGGCGACGCGCTGGGATTTGTTTTGGAAAATCACTTTGCCGCTGCTTTGGGATACTATCCGCACCGCTCTGGTCTTCTTGGCGATCGGGGCGACCAATATGTTCGCCATAACCCAGACAATGACCCAAGGGGGACCGAATCGCTCGACGGACGTGCTTTCTACTTATGTCTATGAACGCGCCTTTCGTAGCGGGAAATTCGGTTATGCCACCGCTGTCGCCGTTGCTATGTTCCTGCTGGCTCTTATTCTGGCCATCCTGACCATGCGCGCCACCCGCCGCGAAACGCTGGAGTATTGATCATGATCAAAACAAAGCGCGAACTTGACTCTAGCAGATCTGGCGGATTTGTAGCGCAATCTTTTATCAATATCAGCTTGGTGTTTTGGGCGGTCATCGTGATTTTGCCCATGGTGTGGCTGCTCTATAGTTCTTTCAAAACCGACCAGGAAATCTTTTTTGATCCTTGGGCACTACCGCAAGACTTACAATGGGGAAATTTTGAACGCGCTTGGGTCTCGGTACATATCGGACAATATTTCATCAATAGTATGCGGGTGGTCGTCCCCAGTTTGATCTTGACGCTAGCGCTATCGTCGATGACGGCTTATATCTTGGCGCGCTTCCAATTTCCCGGCAACCGCGCCCTGTTCTACATGTTTATGGCGGGCATGCTGTTCCCCATATTCATGGCTTTGGTACCGCTGTTTTTCTTGGCGAAAGACTTACATCTCTTGAATACATTCACTGGGCTAACCCTGGTGTATACCGCCTATTCGCTGCCATTCACCATCTTCTTTTTGACCGGTTTCTTCAAGACCCTGCCTTCCGAGCTGCACGAAGCCGCTCTGATTGATGGAGCAAATGAATATCAAGTCTTCTTCCGGGTGATGCTTCCATTGGCGCAGCCTGGTCTGGTCACCATGGCGATTTTCAATTTCCTGGGGATGTGGAATCAGTTTATTTTGCCCTTGGTATTGATGACGGAGCGGGAGAATTATGTGCTGCCGCAAGGTCTATCTTTCATATTGCATCAGCAATATTACAAGAGCGACTGGTCGGCGCTGTTCGCGGCGCTTTCGATCATTATGATACCGACGCTGGTGGTTTACGTGATCTTCCAGAATCAGATCCAAAAAGGTGTCACCGTCGGCGCGCTAAAAGGTTGATACTTGCGTAAAGGACATAACATCACTTATTGATCTGTCAATGGCAATACCAGCAGGGCAAAGCTGTGCGGGGGTAGAGTTAGCTGGTCAAGCTCGACCTGCCGATGTTCGATCGCAACTTCAGTGGGCGATTGGAAAGAATTTGTCGTAAGCGGGCTCGCGCCGGAAACAGTAAACATCTCCGCCACTTCAGCCGCAGCCAGCCTCGCCAGATTAATCCGCATTGGCTCAGCAACCGCGCAATTGACCATCGAGAGATAAAGCAATTGTCGCTCGGCATCATAAGTCGCGGCAGCGTTCAGCAACGGCACGTCATCAAAAGCGGGCATATTCCCCGCTGCTGGGCTGGAAAATGTGCCGCAATCAACTTGGCAAGCAATCGCATGAGATCCACGATATGAGGTCATTAGCTCTAGGACCAGCGTCGCCGGCATTTTGATGACCGCCGGCGCAGCGGGGTTCGCGCCCGTGGAAACCGGCACCCAGCCGCCGCCACGCCCCAAATTGACCGCTTTCCACTCATAGAGTGGCGCTGTAACATAGCAGCCCATCACATTCACCAGATGATAAATCGCGCTGTATTTGATACGGTCTGCCCGCTGGATACAGGTATTCATCAAGGCGCCGGTATAGAGCGCATCCGCCAGGTTATATTCCTCGATGTAATCGGGAGCTTTGGCGCCGACGTAGGTATTCCATTCGTCAAAAGCCAGCGGCAGTCGCTCAGCAGCAGCGTCGTCCATGATCGTCAGGGTTGCATCCAGCATTTGCTCCACCTCGTGCCAGGCAGCCATCTTCGGCAGATAGACCAATTCGGGCGCTGGCGTCTCTTCCAGCTTTTCCGTTCGCAGCGAGTAATAATGCAGGCTGAACTGATCCATCTCGCTTGCGGCAATGTCCAAGACCTGCTGGTTCCAATGGGCGTAGAGATCGGCTGGCACGCCGACGCCAATCAGCGTCAACTCGGCATCAACCGCGCGCATGGCAGCGGCAAATTCGAGATAGCGCCGCGCATAGGTTTCAGCGTCCACATGGCCCACCTGCCAGTTGCCGAACTGTTCATTGCCGGCGAACCAGACGCGCACATCATGGGGCTGCGGGCATCCGTTGGCGGTGCGCATGGCACCATAAGTTGTGGTAGCGGCGCCATTGCAATATTCGACCCAGGCGGCGGCTTCCGCGGCAGTGCCATCGCCCATATTGACCGTCAAGACTGGCTCGGCATCTATCAGCCGGCAGAGTGTGATGAACTCATCGGTGCCGACATCATTTGGCTCCCACAGCCACCAAGCGGGATCGAGGTATGAAGGGCGTCTATCACGATCGCCGATGCCCAGCTGCCAGTGATAAGCGGAGACGAAATTGCCGCCGGGCCAACGAAGCTGCGTCGGCGACCAATCGCGCAGCGCCGCGATCACATCCGCGCGGAAGCCCTCGATGTTGTCGCTCGGCATCAGCGAGGCGCAACCGATCCAAACTGAGCCTTCGCTAATTGTCAGGCGCAGCTCGCCCAGCGGGTTCTCGCCAGCGCTGGTGAATTTGTGATGCCAGGTTGTCCAATCGTTGTTGAGCGCAGCTATATGCCAGCGCTCTTCGCCCAGCTGCACCTGCAGCGATTGCCCTTCTCCCTTCAGCACCAGCCGCAGCTCATAATCGCATTGCGCCTGCAAATACAAGCTACCTTGTTTGATGCCGCGTTGCTGCCCGTCGGGTTGGCGAATCGTAATGCGCTGGGACTGGCGACCGCTGTAAAAGGTGCTGTTGTCATGGGCATAAATCACCGCCTGATAATCGGGGTTTTGCGCTTCCCAAGGCAGCACCACGCCGATGCTAGGATGCACATTATGCAAACCTTCGCTGGGCGCAGTGTACATATAATCATTGCCGGCAAACTTGCGATCGCGCAGCATCTCCGCCCAGATGCCACCATAAATTGCCTGCCCGATATGTTCTAAATTCGCGCCGTATAGATGTTCGTGTACTTCACCGATAATTTCATCGGGACGAAGCGTAATCTTTGCTTGCTCAACCATTTGCTATTTTCCTTAATTTCTATCCCGCTCTTGTCAGCTTCTTTTTGCTATGCAGTGCCGCGCCAATTAGACACATATCTTCACGGTGCTGGGCTATCCGCAACAAATCATGAGAGAGGAATGGCTCATGCAAGACATGCTCACGCATGACTTGGCGTGCTGGCTGCAGCAATAGATCGTCGAGTTTCATGGCGCTACCACCCAGCACGATGGCTCCCGGATTGAAGAGGTGTAGCAAATTGACCAAAGCCAAGCCTAGCCACTGCCCCGCTTGCCTGACGACCGCCAACGCCAGGGTGTCCCCAGCCAATGCCGCCTCGCCAACTGCTTGTCCATCAATAGCCACGCGCCCACGCAGGATCGATGGCGCATCGGATGTCTTCAGCGCCTGCCGCGCCCAATGCCCCAATGCTGTCCCCGAAACCAGTTCTTCCAGCCGTCGGACAGTGCCATCGGGGGTGGTCAGCCGCATGTGACCCGGTTCAATCGCGAGCGAGTTTGCCCCTGTGTATAACTCGCCATTGATGATCGCGCCACCGCCGAGACCGGTGCTGATTGTCAGGTAAATCATTGGGTCGGCGCCTTGACCAGCACCCAGGTGATATTCGGCTAGAGCACCGAGATTGCCATCGTTTTCGACGAAGGTGGGTACATTATCAAAGGCGCGGCTGATCGTTTCTGTGATTGGCACATTGGACCAGCCGGGTAGCGTCTCCGCCTTGATGATAAGACCCGCGGCAGTATCCAGTGGACCGGGCGCGGCAATGCCAATTGAGGCAGGCTGACAAGCGGGGTCGAGAAGTGATTTGCCCAGCGTGATCAAGCGATCGAGCACGATGTCCGGTCCGTCGGTCACGATGCTCAGGGCCTCCGCCCGTCGCAGCAGGCGCAACTCGTCATCGAAGAGGGCGGCGCGGCTTCGAGTACCGCCGAAGTCTATTGACAGGTGTAGCTTCATAATTGATTGATCTCAGCATAGAGACGATAATCGGGCGGCGCTTTTTTGCCTTGCGGCAAGCTACCTTCATGCAAAGCCAACGCGCCATTCCGTGATAGGATCGGGCCAGCTTGGCAGCCATCTCGCAATGCTCGCCAAGCGATGTGGCTCATCTCACGCGCGAGCAGGCGATCTTTGTGGGAGGCATCGGCGCCACGTTGGGCATGCCCAAGACTGCTGTGGCGCAAGCGAATGCCGGTTCGTCGCGGGAGCTCTTCCAGGAGCTTTTTGAGATCGGGAAAGCCTTCAGATAAGACGACCAAGGCATAGCCTTCCTCCTCCACCGTCTGTTTCAAACGCCGCGCCAGCCAGTCCAAGTCGATTGGATACTCCGGCAGCAATGCCAAATGGGCGCCACTTGCGCGGGCGATAGCCAACGCCAGATGACCGGTAGCGCCACCGAGTATTTCCAGGGTAAAGATGCGCCCGGGCAATGCCTGAGCGGTGCTTCGTATGCCTTCAACAGCCTGAATGGCGTAATTGCAGGCGGAATCATGCCCGAGTGTATAGTCGGCGCCGGCGACATCATTGTCGATGGTGGCGGGCAAGGCGATACAGGGAATATCCCAACTTTGTATTAGTGGCATGACATGCTGCATGGTGCCATCGCCGCCAAAAAGCAGCAAGTTATCGATCGCGTGCTGCATGAGTAATCGGCGCAATCTTTGGCGAGCATCGGGCTGCTGCAAGACCGGTGCACGGTTCGAGCGCAAGATCGAACCGCCGCGACCCGCCAACAGCGCCAGAACCCTCGTATCGATTTCGACAAGACAACCGGCGAGCAAGCCAGCGAAGCCATCCTGCGCGCCCAGCACTTGGTCGCCATTGTGGCGGGCGATACGCAGGTAGCTATCGATAGCGGCATTGATGCCTGGCGCATCGCCACCGCTGACGACGATCAAAGTCCGCATGATTTCCTGTCTCCAATAGGACAGCCTAGCAGCTAGATCATACCTGATAATGAGGAAAAACTGAGGCGTCGGTAGATTCAAGAGGTTGTCGCGCTGATAGGGATTGCGACTAAATCTCTAATCCGCTCTAAGTCGCTGATGTTGAGCTTGTCAGTATGCTGATGCGCCGCAAAAACTCATAGCCTCGCAAGACAGTTGCATCTGCTTCGTTAATGCGATAAGTTAGGGGAGCTGCATTTTGGGTCTAGCTTCTGTTTGCCCCATAATGCATAACGATTCTGATTAAACGAGGAGAAATACTATGAGAAAGCTTTTTGTTCTAGTTACGGTGTTGCTGTTTGTGCTGAGCCTCGTCCCAGGGGCGTTGGCGCAGGACGATGGCTACACCATCGCCTTTGTTCCGGGTGTGAATCCGGATCCGTTTTATATCACCATGAGCACCGGTGTTTACCAAGCCGCTACTGACCTTGGGCTCAACATCATCCAACAAGATCCGGAGCGTTTTGACGTCACTATCTCTGCGCCGATAATCGAAGCTTTGATCGCCCGTGGCGATATTGACGCCCTGGTCACCGCGCCCAACGACAAGGAACAATCGATCCCGGTATTGCAGGAAGCGCATGAGGCGGGCATCGTTGTGCTAACGGTGGACACCTTCATCGGCGATGGCAATTATGCCGATGGCGAGGTGACTTTCCCGATCACATATATCGGTTCGGATAATACCCAGGGCGGCTACATCGCTTGCTCGGCTTTGGCGGACAAACTGGGCGCGGGCGCAAAAATCTATGTCACCAACACACGCCCGGGCATCAGCACCACTGACCAGCGTGAGGAAGGTTGCTTGCAGGCAGCTGAGGACACCGGTCTTATCGTCGCCCGCGTCGACTACAACGAGAACAGTGCCGATACTGCTCAGCAACAAACGGCGGCTGTCCTCCAAGCGAATCCGGATATCGTCGGCATGTTCGCCACCAACACCTTTGGTGCGCTGGGCGCTGGCACTGCCATCCAGAACGCTGGCTTGCAAGGTGCCGTTGAAGTAGCGCTCTTTGATGCCAGCGAAGAGAATATCGGCTTCCTCAAAGATGGCATCGTCTCGCTGGTGATCGCCCAAAAGCCAGCCGACATGGGCTATCTTGGCGTCGCCCTCGCAACCGCTTACCTGGATGGGGTCGGCAGCATCCCCGCTCGCATCCCAACCGGTTACGCCGTCATCAATGCTGACAATGTTGATGACCCCGATGTGGCGCGCTTCATCTATACCAGCAATACCAGCGATCCAGCGCCGGCTCTTGATGAGAGCTACAACCTGGCTTTCGTGCCTGGCGTGAATCCCGATCCCTTCTACATCACCATGTCGCGCGGTGTTTATGGCGCGGCGGGTCGTCTCGGCATCAATGTGATTCAGCAAGATCCCGAGCGTTTTGATGTGACGGTATCGGCGCCAATCATCGAAGCTTTGATCGCCCGTGGCGACATTAATTCGCTAGTGACGGCGCCCAATGACAAGGAGCAGTCGATCCCGGTATTGCAGAATGCGCATGACGCTGGCATTTCGGTGTTGACGGTGGATACCTTCATCGGCGATGGCAACTACGCCGATGGTGAAGTCACCTTCCCCTTGACTTATATTGGCTCGGACAATGTTCAAGGCGGTTACATCGCTTGTTCGGCATTGGCGGAGAAACTGGGCGCAGGGGCGAAGATTTACGTCTCGAACACGCGCCCGGGTATCAGCACCACCGACCAGCGTGAAGAAGGCTGCTTGCAGGCTGCTGACGATGCTGGATTGGTCGTTTCGCGGGTCGATTACAACGAGAACAGCGCCGATACCGCCCAGCAGCAGACGGCGGCTGTCTTACAGGCGAACCCGGATATTGTTGGCATGTTCGCCACCAATACTTTTGGGGCTTTGGGAGCTGGCGCGGCGATACAGAACGCCGGCTTGCAAGGCGCGGTTGAAGTGGCGCTCTTCGATGCTAGTGAGGAGAATATTGGCTATCTGAACGATGGCATCGTCTCGCTAGTGATCGCGCAGAAGCCGGCCGACATGGGCTATCTGGGGGTGGTGGCGCAGATCGCCAATTTGCGTGGCGTCACCTCGATGCCGGCGCGGGTGCCAACTGGCTATGCCGTCATCACCAGCGATAATGTCGATGATCCCGATGTAGCGCGTTTCATCTACACGGGCGAATAGGCACTGGCATTTGCTTCAGTCAAGCGGGTTGGCTCAATGGCTGACCCGCTCTAAATTCGCAAATATGAGATGTATAGGGCAATCCTGGTGGGTTGCCCGCTCATCTAACAGGTTAAGGCAGGCTGTGATACAACTATGACCTATGTCGAGCTTGATCGTATCAGCAAAGTTTATCCGGGTGGGGACGCGCCAGCAGTCGACAATTTCTCATTGGACATCGAAAGTGGGCAATTGGTCGCTTTCCTGGGTCCTTCCGGCTGCGGCAAGACGACCACGCTCAAGATGATCGCTGGCTTAATCCAGCCCAGCGCGGGCAGTATTCGCTTTGATGGCGACAATATCTTGCCGATCCCGGCGGAAAAACGTGGCGCGGTCATGGTCTTCCAGAATTATCTGCTCTTCCCTTACATGTCGGTGGGCGACAATGTCGGTTTTGGCTTGAAGATGCGCGGCTTGCCCAAACGCGAGATCAGCAAAAAAGTGGCGGAGATGCTGGAATTGGTCAAGCTGCCAGATATCGCCCGGCGGCGTCCCTCCCAGCTATCGGGCGGGCAACAGCAACGGGTGGCATTGGCGCGAGCACTGATCACTGAGCCGCGCGTCCTCCTGTTGGATGAACCACTGAGCAATTTGGACGCCCACCTGCGCGACGAAATGCGCGATTTGATTTTATCGATTCAGCGCGAGTTGGCTGTGACCACGGTCTTCGTCACCCATGATCAGGAGGAAGCTGTCCTGCTGGCGGACCAGATCGCGCTGATGTTTGATGGCCTGCTGTTGCAATATGCCTCGCCGGCGGAATTTTATCAGCGGCCGATTTCACAGCGCGCTGCCCGCTTCTTCGGTGGGGTCAATTTCATCCCAGCGCAGCGGCAGGACGGCATGGTGCATACCGAAATTGGCGACTTCCATTTCGCGGCGCCGGAGCACGAAGAAGCGCCAAGAGGTGCGGCTGTGCTCACCATCCGCCCGGAGCAGATCCGCCTTAACGAGAGCGAAGATGTCAATACATTGGTCGGGCACATACGCGAGCGTATTTATGTGGGCCGTTACACCCGCTACAAAATCGCGTTGGGCGAATACGAGGTCGAGGCGGTACGCAGCGCTGATTTGCCAGGCTTACTGAATGTTGGCGATACCGTCAGGGTGCATTTTCCACCTGACCGCATCTGGGTGGTGCCAGCCTAAGCCAACCCTGAATTCATGCACAAACCCTCTACTGAGCGACAGAATCTGATAGTCAGCACAATTTGGATCACCTATGCTCTCTTCTATCTGGGGCGGGTAAACCTCAGTGTGGTCTTGCCGACACTTGCCCTGGCACTTGGTGTTAGCCGGGCTGAAGTCGGTATCTTGGGCACGGTCTTTTTCTGGGTTTATGGGATTGGTCACTTTGTCAGTGGGGAGATTGGCAACCATCTCAGCCCCTTCCGCATGATCAGCGTTGGTTTGTTGATCATCGCCGTCACCAATATCGCCTTTGGTTTTCAGTCGTCGTTGATCGTGATGCTGCTGCTTTGGGGCATCAATGGTATTGGGCAATCCGCCGGTTGGGCGCCGATGTTCCGCATCCTCGCCGAGCGCCTCGAGAACAGCCGTATTAAAAAGGTATCGACTGTTATGCCTTTCAGCTATGTCTTCGGCACTGCCCTCACCTGGACCTTGATCGGAGCGGTAGCTGATAGCGAGGACTGGCGAATCGCTTTTTGGCTGCCGGGATTACTGCTGCTGTTGGTATGGGCATTTTGGTGGAAAGCGGGTATCGATGCGCCTAAAACACAATCAAGCGGTATTCGTTTTTCAATCATCATTACCGAAGTCCGCGATATTGCTTTCGTGCTGGTGACCGCGGCGCTAGCTGGGTTCGTATTAAATGGAACTGTCATTTGGCTGCCCACCTATATCCTCGACACGGGTTTGATTCCCGGCAACCTGGTGGGCATGGTTGCCGCCTTGACACAAGTGATCGCCATCGCCGGTCTTTTTCTGGCGCGTTACCGCGTCATGCGCAGCAACCAGGTTTTCGTGACTGCCGCGCTGATGTTCGCCGCCGGGGGATTTTCTCTGTTGTCAGTGGCGTTAACCCAGGGGGTGCTTGCCCTTTTGATTGTCATGCTCGCTTTGGTCATGCTCAATGACGCTTTTGGCTTGGCAGTCAGCTCTATGCCCTTGCTGTTGGCGCCGCCGGGGCGCACTTCTTCCGTGACCGGCAGCGTCAATATGATGTCTAATTTCTTCGGTGGCATGGCGGGCTTCACGATTGGCGGCTTGGTGGAGATCAGCGGATGGGGCGCTGCCTTTAGCTTGTGGGGCATAGCGCTGCTGTTGGCTTCGCTAATCATCTGGCGCCATCGGGCTGAGGAAGACAGAGGGGCGCTGGCGGGTTAAGCGCGTTGCCAGAGTTAGCCACGCCGTAACGCTATAGCGCCACCAACCTCGGCTTCTGTGGCATCTTGTTGCAAAGGCTAAGGTGCAAGTTATAATAAGATTAAGTATATCTTGGTAGAGAGACGCTTATGAGCATCCTACAGGCGGACTCCACAATTCGCACGACTTGTCCATATTGCGGTGTTGGCTGTCAGATGGATCTGCATGTCAAAGACGGGCAGATATACCGGGTGGAAGCGCCTTTTGACAGCGCCCCGAATTATGGCAATCTCTGTGTTAAAGGACGTTTCGGGCTAGACTTCGCCACCCATCCGCGACGCTTGAAGACATCGCTGATCCGCGCTGGCGAACGGGGAAATTTCCGTGAGGCAAGCTGGGCGGAGGCGCTCGATTATGTCAGCGAGCGCTTATCAGACATCGTGAAAAAGCACGGTGGAGACAGCATCGCGACTTATGCCTGCGCCAAAGCCACCAACGAGGACAACTACGTCTTCCAAAAGTGGGTGCGCGCTGTGATGAAGACCAATAACATCGATCATTGCGCGCGGCTCTGCCATGCTGGCAGCGTGACTGGCTTGCAATTGGCGATCGGCTCCAGCGCGATGAGCAACAGCATTGCCGAGATGGAAGATCTCGATACCTTCATCGTCACCGGCAGCAACACCACCGAGACGCATCCAGTCATTAGCCTCTTTCTGAAAAAAGCGGTGCGCAAAAATGGCGCCAAGCTGATTGTGATTGATCCGCGGCAGATTGAGCTGACCGACTTCGCGACGCTCTGGCTGCGCCAAAAGCCGGGCACTGATGTGGCGGTTTTCCAAGCGATGGCGAATGTGATTGTTAGCGAGAATCTTTTTAATCCCGAATTCATTGAAGCGCGCACCGAGGGCTTTGAAGATTATATCGAGTCGCTGGAACATTGTACGCCGGAATGGGCGGAAGCGATTAGCGGCGTGCCAGCAGATGATATTCGGCGAGCGGCGCGCATGTACGCTACCGCCGAGCGTGCTGCTTTTTATTGGGGCATGGGCATCAGCCAAAGCACGCATGGCACCGACAATGCCCTTTCGCTCACCAACCTGGCGTTGATGTGTGGACATGCTGGCAAACCTGGCACTGGGCTAAACCCCTTGCGCGGGCAGAACAACGTGCAAGGATGCTCTGATAGCGGTGGCTTGCCCAATGTCTATACCGCTTATCAATCGGTCTCGGACCCCGATATTAAGCAGAAGTTCGAAAGCGAATGGCGCACCACGCTCAATGACCAACCTGGCTTGACCGTCACTGAAATGGTCGATGGCGCGCTGATGGGGCAGATCAAAGCGATGATCGTCATGGGCGAGAATCCGATGATGAGCGAACCCAATCTCTCCCATGCTCAGCATGCGCTAGAAGAGCTGGATCTGCTGGTGTGTATCGACATCTTCATGAACGAAACGGGAGAGATGGCGGATGTGATTTTGCCATCGGCGAGCTTTGCCGAGAAAGAGGGCACCTTCACCAACAGTGATCGGCGGATTCAGCGCGTGCGGCAGGCTTTGCCGCAAGTCGGCGAGTCATTGCCGGATTGGCAGATTGTCTGTGCCTTGGCGCAGCGGATGGAAAAGCAGCTAGGCATGCCAGGCAGCGCCGGCTTTGATTATCAGAATGCCGAAGAGATTTGGGAGGAGATGCGGCGGGTGACCCCCGACTTCTACGGTGTCACTTACGAGCGGTTGGAAGCGGAGGGTGGCGTGCATTGGCCCTGCCCAGCGGCGGATCATCCAGGTACGCCCTACTTGTTCGAGGACGATTTCCCGCGGGGCAAAGGCAAATTTTGGGAGCTGGAATACGGGACAGAAAGTGAGCTGCCCGATGAAGAATATCCCTATCATCTGACAACGGGGCGGGTGTTGTTCCATTGGCACGGCGGTACGATGACGCGCAGTTCCCGGCTGGAAGAGGCTTTTCCGGTACCAGTTGTGGAAATGCACCCGGCCGATGCCGGCAAATTGCAGGTGATATCAGGAGACTGGCTGCGTATTAGCTCGCGGCGGGGGACGGTGGAGTGTCAAGTGATGGTCACTGGTCGCTCGCCAGTGGGCACGCTGTTTCTGCCTTTCCATTTTGTGGAGGCGGCGGCGAATCTGCTCACGCTAGACAAGATTGATCCACGCGCCAAGATACCGGATTTCAAGATGGCGGCGGTCAAGCTGGAGAAAGTGGCGCGGGCGCCAACTGTGTTGGAGGAGCAAGGGGCGATTAAAGATCCGACGCGGTATGTGCATTAGGCAGGCTTAAGCGAATATCCCAGAAAAGCGCATTCGGAAAGACAGAACAGGATAGACAACAATGAATGAATTAACTCAAATAGCGCTGCCAGTAGAGGAGATACGCGCCTATTGTGAGCAGCAGCCAATAAAGCGGCTTTCGCTATTCGGCTCGGCACTGCGCAATGAGCTGGAACCAGATAGCGATATTGATTTGCTAGTGGAATACTTGCCGGAAGCCTCTATTGGCTATTTTGCTATGGCGCAGCACCTAATTGACTTGAGCGAGATACTGGGCCGTGAAGTTGACTTGTGCACGCCAAATTCCTTAAGTCACTATATCCGACAAGATATAATTGAAAGCGCCAGGCCTATTTATGCGCAAGCGCCAAGAGAATGATCTGCTTCGCCTGTTACATATGCGCGATGCGGCTAAATATGCTCGTCAGTTCGTGTCTAATGAGACGCGGCAGACATTTGACGAAGACATTCAGTTACAGTTTGCTTTGGCGAGAGCAGTACAAATCGTTGGAGAAGCTGCTTGCCATGTTACTGCCGAATTTCAAGCAAAACACCCCCAGATCGCTTGGAAACAGATTATGGGCATGCGACAGTTTCTAGTTCATGCCTACTTCAAGACAGATCTCGATGTGCTTTGGAAGACAGCAGTTGAGGATCTACCATTCCTCATTGCTCAGCTAGAAGCAATACTTCCAAGCGAAGACTTATCAAAATGAATACTTTAGAAGGATCGAATACAGCATTCTCCGTCGCGATAATTGCAGGTGGCAAGAGCCAGCGCATGGGGCGGGACAAGGCTTTTGTCGAGCTTGGCGGCAAACCCATGATCGAACACGTCATCGCGCGTAGTGCCGGTCTCGGGCAAGCGGAGACGATATTGATCACCAACAACTTCGATGACTATCGGCATCTCGGCTTGGAAATGTATAGCGATGTGCATCCCGGCAAGGGATCGCTGGGGGGCATTTATACCGCGCTGAAACGGGCGCAGTGTCCCGATGTATTGGTGCTGGCTTGTGATATGCCTTTGATCAAGACTGAACTGCTGCGTTTTATGCTCGGGCAGGTTAGCGAAGCCTATGATATCGTCGTGCCGCGGGTGGCGGGTTATCCGCAGGGCATGCACGCGATTTATAAAAAGACCTGCTTAGCGCCGATAGCTGAGCAGCTAGCGAAAAATCGCCTAAAAATCATCCGCTTTTACCAGTCGGTGCGGGTGCGCTATCTTGATGAGATAGATTATGCGGCTTTTGACCTCGACGGACAATCCTTCACCAATTTGAATACGCCGGCGGAATTGGAACAGGCGCGCCATATCATTTTGCATGAGGCGACAGGAAAGCGAATGTGAAGACAGCCAAATTCGACATCGATGCGGTATTGAGCGCTTACCAGGGACGCCGACGCGAGGCATTGTTGCCGCTACTTTGGCAGGTCCAGGGCGCCTGCGGCAGCATCAGCCCCGAACATGTGCATCAGATATCGCATGTGCTGCGGGTGCCGGAGGCGGATATTTATGGCGTCATCGGCTTCTATACGCTGTTTCACGAGCAACCGACCGGGCGACGCATCGTCCGCGTTTGCACCGACCCAAGTTGTAGCTTGGCGGGCGCAGATGAGGTTTTGCAGGGGGTATGCGCGCGGCTGAATATCGCCGTTGGTGAGATGAGTGCCGATGGCGAATATACGGTGGAGCATTCGCCTTGCCTCGGCTTATGCGATTATGCACCGGCAGCTTTGCTGAGCGCCCGCGATGAACCGGATGTGGCGCTGCCGACTGTGACGGTGGATGGCTTGCTGGGCGATTGGGATGGGGCATATTTTACGCCAGCCGGCGATGAGCAGTCCGTGATGCTGGATAACAGCTTGACAACTGCACCGCAGACCTTGGTTGATTATGGCGATTATGCGGCATTGCGCCAAGCGCTCGCGAGTTTGAGGCCGGAAGAAATAATCGCGATGGTGGAAGACTCCCGCTTGATCGGGCGCGGGGGTGCGGCTTTCCCAACCGGCTTGAAGTGGAAATTCACCCGTGCTGCGACAGGCGAAACCAAATATGTGGTTTGCAATGCCGATGAAAGCGAGCCCGGCACTTTCAAAGATCGGATCTTGATGGAACATCGACCGCATCTATTGCTAGAGGGAATAGCGCTGGCGGCTTACGCGGTGGGCACCAGCAAAGCCTACATCTTCATCCGCGGGGAATATCCTAAAGCTATGGTCCTCCTGCAGGAGGCTATAAGCGAAGCGGAAGCCAGTGGATTATTAGGCGAAGGCATAATGGGTAGCGATTTCTCGCTTAATATCGAGATTCGCCGAGGGGCAGGCGCTTATATCTGTGGCGAGGAGACCGCACTCTTCGAAGCGATCGAAGGCAAGCGCGGCTTCCCCCGCATGAAACCACCCTACCCGACCACCTTCGGTTTATTTGGCAAACCGACCGCGGTCAACAATGTTGAGACGCTCTGCGCGGTGCCCGGCATCATCGTCAATGGCGCTGAGTGGTTCAAAGCGATTGGTACCGAAGAAAGCGCTGGTCCCAAGCTTGTATCTGTCAGCGGGCATGTCCACCAGCCAGGGGTGTATGAAATTGAGCCGGGCATCAGCTTGCAGTATTTTCTCGATGAGGTCTGTGGCGGTGTAATGGGGGAATTGCAGGCGGTCTTGATGGGCGGGGCGGCCGGCACTTTTCTGAAGCCAGATGAAATTGATGTGCGCCTGACTTTCGAAGATTTGCAGGCGGCGGGCAGCACCTTTGGCTCGGGCGCCATCATGGTATTCAACCAAAGCGCTGACCTGCGCGATGTGCTCAAACGACTGGGGCGTTTCTTCCAACACGAAAGTTGTGGCAAGTGCTTCCCCTGTCAGTTGGGCACCCAACGACAGGTGGAAATTCTGGAGCGTTTGGAAGTGCCCGAGTTGGGCGATGTTGAGCGGCTCCGCGATATCGGCATGACGATGACGGAAGCTTCGATCTGCGGTTTGGGGCATACGGCGGCGATAGCGGTGATGAGCGCGATGGACAAATTTCCCGCGCTTTTTGAAAAGAATGGATCACAAAATGACTGACGAAATGATTCAGCTTGAGCTTGATGGCAAAACGATAAGGGTCGCAAAAGGCTCGACGCTGTTGGATGCGGCGCAAGCAGCAGGCATAGAGATACCAATCATCTGCTACCACGAAGCGACGACGCCAAACGGACTCTGCCGAATCTGCGTGGTGGATGTGGATGGCGGGCGAGTCTTGCAGCCGGCTTGCGTGGCGGAATGCCAGGCGGATGCGAAAGTGGAAAGCCGCAATGAACGGGTCGAGCGTAGTCGTCGGACCATCCTGGAAATGCTGAATGCCTCGGTCAACCTGGAGCAAGCGCCGGAAATCCAGCAGATGATGCAGGAGTATGCGGCGGATAATCAGCGTTTCCCCGGTGCGCACCGGCGCGAGACAGAAGTGATCGATGACAATCCCTTTTATGTGCGGGATTACGAGCAGTGTGTATTATGTTGGCGCTGTGTACAGGTCTGTGCCGAGGATGCGCAGTTCACCTTCGCGCTGACACTGAAGAACCGCGGGCATGAAACCTCGGTGGCGACCGCTTTCGATATCACGATGACCGAGTCCCCTTGTGTCTTCTGTGGGCAATGTGTGGGGGTCTGCCCGACTGGCGCGCTCAAGCCAAAGGTCGAATGGGGTATGGAACAGGGTTGGGGCGCCGAGCAGATGCGGCAAAACACAAGACGTCAACGCAAACGGCAAGGACAAGAGAGCGATGGCGCCTAGGCTGAAGGAAAAAATCGAAGGCGCTGTACCATTCACTTATCAAGCCATCGAAGGCGAGGCGGTACGGCAGGTCGAAGGCGGCGTCATTGAGGAACAGTTGCTATCGATCTACGTCAACGGGCAGTCACTAGCGACCATGATGTGCAGCCCAGTGCAACTGGAAGCGCTGGCGGTCGGCTTCATGTATAACGAAGGCATCATCGAATCGGCAGAGGAAATTGGGCATTTGCAACTCAATCTGCCTGGGAGCGTGATCGATGTGCTGCTGGAGCATGATGAGATCAAGCTACCGCGCCGGATGATCTTGACGACCGGATGCGGTGGAGGCGTGACCGGGCAGGAATTGTCAAAGACTCAGCCCCCCTTGGAGAGCGGATTTGTGACGGCGCCGGCCCTGATCAATCGTTTAATGCGGGGGTTACAAGGTGCGGCAACCTTGTATAACGCCGTGCGTGGCGTGCATACAGCGGTGCTCGGCGACGAGACAGGATTGCTGCTTTGCGCGGAAGATGTCGGGCGGCACAATGCCGTGGACAAGGTAGCCGGGCAGGCGCTGCTGGATGGTATTGCCACTCGCGATCGAATTCTGTTGACTAGCGGGCGCATCAGCTCGGAGATGTTGGGCAAAGCGCGGCGGATGGGGATACCGATCGTGGCGAGCCGTACAGCGCCGACCAGCGTTACGGTGGAGCTGGCGGAAGCATGGAGTATCTGCGTCATCGGCTATGTGCGGCAGGGTGGTATGCGCGTTTATACGCATAGCTGGCGGCTGGGCTTGACATAGCGGGGACCAGTCTTATGGCAAGAGGCGTATCAAGCTGTTAGAACCGCCAATATCAGCAGCAAAAATGTCCCGATAACCGAGCACAGCAGCCTGGTCCAAGCCACCTGGATACATCTTAGTTCCAATCGGACCCAAGATTGACATGATCCGACAGAAGAAATAAGGTTCGGTATCCTCCCACAGCAGGCGGCAATTTTCGACCCCCCAGCAGAATATATGGCATTTTGTGAACAAGCCTCTTGCGATCTGGCTATGGGTGCTGTGGTAAAATTTCAGCAAGTTTATCTGATTCAACCCGAATAAAATGAGCAATGTGAAATGCCTTCGCCCGAGTTTTTCCAAGTCGTACCGGTGCAAGATGCTCTGCAATTGCTGGAGGCGCATTGGCAGCCGCGGCCACATAGCGAGACGGTGGCGACTGCCGATGCGCTACATCGCATCCTAGCAACGGACATCCACTCGCCGGAGCAGGTGCCAGCGTTTCGCAAGAGCACGGTCGATGGCTATGCGCTGCGGGCTGCCGACAGCTTCGGCGCCAGTCAATCGCTGCCCGCCTTTCTGCAGGTCCGTGGTGAGCTGAAGATGGGCGAGGTGCCGAATGCCGATGTTGGCGCGGGCGAGGCATTGCAGATTCACACCGGTGGGATGTTGCCCGCCAGCGCTGACGCTGTGGTCATGATCGAATACGTACAGGTGGTGGATGAACGTGAGATCGAGGTGCTGCGACCGGTGGCGACGGGCGAGAATGTGATTGAAGCGGGGGAAGATGTGGCGGATGGCGCTATGATCTTGCCGCGCTTTCACCAACTGCGTCCGCAGGATATCGGCGGCTTGCTGGCTGTTGGCGTGAGCGAGATCGAGGCGTTGCGGCGTCCACGTGTTGGCATTCTCAGTTGCGGCGATGAATTGGTGCCGCCCGAAGCCGCGCTGTCACCGGGCAAGGTGCGCGATATCAACGCCTATAGCTTGGGCGCGTTGGCGCAAGAGCATGGCGCGGATCCCATTCGCCTGGGCATCGCGACCGATAGCTTCGATGATTATTTGGGGCGGGCGCAAGCGAGATTTGCCGATTGCGAAATCCTGCTCTTGAGCGCCGGTAGCTCGGTTTCGGCACGCGATTATACCCGCGATGTGATCAACCAGCTGGGCTCGCCCGGGGTATTGCAGCATGGCTTGGCGACTAAACCGGGCAAACCGACCATTATCGCTGTTTGCGATAACAAGCCGGTGATCGGCTTGCCGGGCAATCCCGTCTCGGCGCTATTGGTAGCGCAGCAGCTTTTGCCACCTTTGATCGCGCAATACACCAGACAGGTGCTCAACCCGCCACGCATTATCCAGGCGCGCTTGTCACAACGCGTCGCCTCGGTCACTGGACGCGAAGATTGGGTGGCGCTGCGCCTGAGCGAGGGCGCTGATGGGCAGACACAGGCGGAACCCATCTTTGGCAAATCGAACTTGATTTTCACGCTAGTCAATGCCGATGGGTTGTTGTACCTGCCGCTTAACACGGGCGGGTACGATGCTGGGAGCATAGTCGATGTGCTATTCTGGTGAGCTCTAAGCGGTCACAGGTCTAGCGGATGAGCAAACGGCGAGTTTACCTAGAAGATATACCGCTGGAAGAGGCGCGGGCGAAACTGCGCATTGCACTGAATGAGGCCGGTTGCGCCGAAGCCTTGCCGGGAGAATCGGTGCCGCTGGCGGATGCCTTGGGACGGGTGACCTCTGAGCCGATTCGCGCACGTTTGTCTTCACCACATTATCACTGCGCGGCCATGGATGGTTATGCTGTCCGCGCTACTGATACCGTGTCGGCGCGGGAAACGCAGCCACTCGCTCTACGTCTCGGTGAACAAGCCTTCCCGGTCAACACCGGCGATCCGCTGCCGGATACCACCAACGCCGTCATCATGATCGAAAATGTCAATCAAGAAGAAGACGAGACCCTGCTCATTTATGCGGCAGCGGCGCCTTGGCAGCATGTGCGCTTAATGGGCGAAGATATGGTCGCTAGCGAGACAATCTTGCAAGTCAACCATCCACTGCGCCCGGTCGATCTGGGGGCGCTGGCTGGTTGTGGCCATCAACAGGTCAAGGTGCGGCGAAAACCGCGGGTCATGATCATTCCGACCGGCAGTGAGTTGGTCTCACTCGAGCAGCGGCCGGAGCGCGGACAGTTGATCGAATACAACAGCCTGATCCTGGGTGGGCAGATTCGTGAGGCTGGCGGGGAAGCGAGTGTGACGGACATCGTCGGTGATGACTATGGCGAGCTGCGCGCTGCCCTACAAAGTGCCATCCATTCGAGTCCTGACCTGATCTTGCTGCTCTCCGGTTCGTCGGCGGGCAGCCACGATTTCACCGCCGATGCCATCAAGGCACTGGGTGAGGTGTTGGTGCATGGCATCGCCGTGCGGCCCGGGCATCCCGTCATCATTGGCATGGCAAACAGTATCCCTATCATCGGCGTCCCTGGTTATCCGGTCAGCGCGGCGCTCACCGGCGAACTTTTCGTCTTGCCGCTGATCCGGCAATGGCTGGGTTTGGCGCCACCGGATATCAGCATCATCGAAGCGACCTCGACCCGCAAGCTCGTTTCACCCATCGGCGATGATGATTATGTGCGGGTGACATTGGCGGAGGTCGATGGTCAGTTACTGGCGACACCGCTGCAGCGCGGTGCCGGCGTGATCACATCTTTAGTGCGGGCAGATGGCTTGGCGCATATCCCCCGCTTTCACGAAGGCATCGACCGGGGCGGGCAGCTTAAAGTCGCGCTTTATCATCCATTGCCGTTGATCCGGCAGACGGTCATGATCATGGGCAGTCACGATCCGATGCTGGATCTGCTGGCGACCCACCTGCGGTTGCGCTCCAGTGAAGCGCGCATCGTCTCGGTCAACATCGGTTCCATCGGCGGGTTGATCGCATTGCGACGTGGCGAAGCGCATATCGCCGGCTCTCATCTCTTTGACCCCGAAACAGAGCTCTACAATATCCCCTACTTGCGGCGTTATTTGGGTGATGAGGAAGTTGAACTTGTGACATTTGCGCATCGAGAGCAGGGGTTGATATTGCCGCCGGGCAACCCATTGGGCATCACAGCGATCGCGGATATCCGTGGCGCCCGCTATATCAACCGGCAACGTGGCGCAGGTACACGTGTGCTCTTTGATTATCTGCTGGCGCAACATGAGATCCCGCCGGAGGAGATCGCTGGATACAACCACGAGGAATACACGCATTTGGCGGTGGCGGCAGCGGTAGCGGATGGCATCGGCGATTGTGGTATGGGCTTGCGCAGCGCGGCGGAGGCGATGGGACTCGATTTTATTGGGTTAACTTCGGAGCGCTTCGATCTGGTAATTCCAGTGCGATTTCGGGAAAGCGCGTCGGTGCAGGCTCTGATGGAGACGCTACAGAGCGATGCTTTCAAGCGGGAGCTGGGCTCGCAAAGCGGGTATCGCAGTGACGAGACCGGTCTGGTACAGCAGCGAGCTTATTGATAAGCGCTGAAATCGTAGCGGTAATCCACCGATGGCGTGCGTAATTGCGCATCCATGCCGCCATCGACCACAATCCGGGTCCCGGTAATATAGGCGGCGTCATCGGAAGCGAGGAAGGCGACGGCGGCGGCGATATCCTCTGGCGTACCTTGGCGCGGCAGCGGGATGACATCCGCGGGCGGGGTCGGCGTATCCCCAACGGATGTGCCATGATCGACGCGGGTATTGCCCGGCACAACCGTATTCACCCGGATATTCAGGCCTGCCAAATCCAGCGCCATCGCGCGGGTGGCTGCTTCGATACCGCCTTTGCTGGTATCATAGCCAAACATGTGACGATGCGCGCGGGAGGCGCCGCCACTGCTTATATTGATGATTGCCCCACCCCTACCGCTTTTCGCCATTATGCGGGCGGCCGTCTGCGAACAATAGAACATACCAGAGAGATTGACATCGAGCGTTCGCTGCCAGGCTTCATCGCTGTATTCGAGGAAGTTGGCGATGACACCCGGCTTATGCACAAAAGCGGCATTATTGACCAGAATATCGACAGCGCTGTATGCTCCCAGCGCGGCGTCAAAGAGCGCTTCGACCGAAGCTCGTTGGGAGACATCACAGCGCCGATAGATCGCTTCGCTCAATTCAGCTGCCAGCGCTTCTCCGGCGTCATCGTCGATGTCCGCGATCACCACTTTGGCGCCTTCTGCCGCCAGTCGTCGTATACAGCCGGCGCCGATGCCGTTAGCGCCGCCGGTCACGATGGCAGTTTTTCCTGATAGCCGCATCTTTGTATTCTCCTTGGAATCTTTAGACTCTATAAGCTTGATTTACTAAGTGTTTAGCGGAACATCGCTTTGTTCAGAATATACCGACTGACATTTCCCGTCCATTCAACCCGTGGGCAAACGCGCCAGGTTGAATGCCGAAATGTCAAACTCGCAGGCTCCATCCAGCGCCAACTGCGCCAGCGTCTCGCCCACCGCCGCCGAATGCTTGAACCCATGCCCGGAACAGGGAGAGGCGACAACCACGCGGTCAGAGATTGGATGGAAGTCGATGACAAAATGTTCGTCTGGCGTCACTGTGTACAAGCAGACATCGGCGTGTAGCAGGTTCTCCCGTAGTCCTTTGAGGCGCGGCACTGTCAAGCGATGATACATATCGGCTGTTTCCGCGGCAGAGACTGTGCGGCTGACCGCATCGGGATGCGTGCTGGTGTGATATTGCTCGGTCACCAGCTTGACGCCCTTCATGCCGTCGCGGGGCGCCGGGAAGGTGGACCAAAAGTCTTCCAGCATATCTCCAATCCAGATGACGAAGGGGAAAACTTCCGGATAAAAGGCGCTGATGTCTTCCGCCTCGAACCAATAGATTACTTGACGGCAGACCCTGATACCCGTTTGATGGACTTCGGGCAGCAAGTCGACCATCCAGGCGCCGGCCGATAGAATCAACTTGTCGGCGCGGTAGCTGCCTTTATTAGTGGTCACCGATACGCCATTGGCTTCCGCTTCATAGGTGATCACCTTTTCCTGCTTGTGGATGGTCGCGCCGTTTTGCAGCGCCAACTCGAGCTGCGTTTCGATGCAGCGTTCCGGGCGTAGCACGCCGGCATGGCTTTCGTAGTAGCCGCGGTCGATCGGGCGTGGCATCAGCCGGGGGAAGCGCTTCATGATCTCGGCGGCGCTGAGCACTTGATGCGGGATGTCGTATTTTTCAGCCACCTGGGCGGAAGCGGCCACAAAATCACCTTGGGCATGGAAGGTCGCTTTGTCATTGGCTGGCGCGATGATAAGCCCTCCACTTTGGTGAAAGAGTTCACGCCCGCTCTTCGATTGCAGCTCGCGCCAGATTTCGTTGGATCGGCGGATAAAGGGCATGTAGACCTCTCCCTCGCCGATCGCAGTACGGGTGATGCGGGTGTCTCCATGGCTCGAGCCCATAGTATGTGGTGGATCGAAGCGGTCGATGCCGAGGACAGAAATGCCTCGCTTGCTCGCCTGGTAAAGAGCGGCGGAGCCCATCGCGCCCAAACCGACGACGATCAAATCATAAGCTTGCGAAGTCATGATCTCAACTCCTCCCGATGCGTTGCTGTCGCTTTCTCATTTATTGTCATCGTCCGTGTATCAATGAACAAGCCATAATCGCGGAGGGCGCCCTCCGCCGTGACATAACCCGCGCGCACATCGGCCAGCACGCGCTGTGGATCGCGCTCAGATGGGGAGCCGAAACCGCCGCCGCCTGGCAACTTGAGAGTGACACGTTGGCCTGGTTTCAGCACATAGTGGCTTTTGGGATGGGGATGTGTTCCATCGGAGGTTTGCACCTCGCCCGTTGCGCCGGGCATTCCACCCAGTAAGCCAATAGCTGGATGCCCCGTGCGATCGTACATACAAGAGTGATTTGCCGGAGCATCAGTGAGGATTTCCAGTTCCATCACTTGCCCCAAGCCACCGCGGAACCGCCCCGCTCCGCCGGAATCCGGGCGCAATTCGCGACGGTGCATCAACAAGGGCGCGGCAGTTTCAATCGCTTCTACTGGCACACCCATGATCCCGCTGGGGAATGCGGTCGCCGATAAGCCATCGTGATCGTGGGCGGCGCCCATCCCGCCGGCTGAAAAGAAGATATAAGCGAATTCTTCGCCATTTTTGTCTAAGCCATCCATCATCGTATTCCATAGACCGGCGGAACCGTTGGCGATCACGCGCTCCGGCAGCACTTGCGCCAGGGCGGTGAGCAGGGGTTGGCTGACAAAATGGCCGATCAGATGGCGGGCGCTGACCGGGGCGGGACGGCGGCAGTTAAGAATCGAGCCAGGCGGGGCATCGACGCTGATGGGGCGGAAAGCGCCTTCGTTATTCGGTATACCGGGCGCCAAGACCGCCATCAATGTATAGGTGGTGTAGGCATGTGTATAATTCATCACGACGTTGATGCCGCGATCTACCTGTGGTGATGAGCCGGTATAATCCACCCGCAATTCATCGCCAGCCACCGTGATGGAACAGGCGATGGTCAGCGGCTCGTCAAAGCCATCAATGCGTATCGTATCGCGATAACTGCCATCAGGCAGCGCGTGAATGGCAGCCCGCACTGCCGTTTCAGTGCGATTGAGGATGTGGGCGGCAACCTCCTCGATATCAGGGAGAGCAAATTCTTCCATCATCTCGAGCAGCTTGCGCGCCCCAACTTGATTGCCCACTTCTTGCGCGTAGATATCGCCGATGACCTGATCGGGCACGCGCACGTTGGCGCGGATGATATCGAAGAGCTCTTGATTCGCTTCGCCACCTTTGAATAACTTCATCAAGGGAATTGCCAGCCCTTCTTCATAAAGAGAGCGGGCATCCCCGCCCATGGTGGCGCCGCCAATATCGACCGCGTGGCAGGTGCTAGCGAACCAAGCCACCCCGCGCCCCCGATAAAAGACGGGGGAGACGATGGTAAGATCGAAGAGATGTCCAGATGCTTCCCAGGGATCATTGGTGATCAAAGTGTCACCTGGGCTTAGGCTATCGATGGGGTGGTTCGGCACCACGAATTTACGCACACAATTCGCCATGGTATTGATGTGGCCTGGCGTGCCGGTGACCGATTGCGCGATCATGTTGCCTTGCCGGTCAAAGACGCCGGCGGAGAGGTCGCCAGCTTCGCGCACAACTGTGGTGAAAGAGGAATGGATTAGCGCTGCCGCCTGCTCATCAACCACGGATATCAACCGGCTCCAGATCACTTCCAGCGTTATCGGGTCGATCATGCTTCATCCTTCCGCGTCAGCAGCAGACAACCACCAGCCGCCACTTGCGCCGACCAGCCGGGCGTGACCACAGTGGTAGAAGCCGCTTCCTCGATAATCAAAGGTCCACCGGCGGACCAAGTGCAGGCGAGCTGTTCGCGGCGGTAGACTGGCACTTCCAATGGCGCTTGATCGGGGGTAAATCGAACCAGGCGGGATGGCATTGGCATATCGCAGGTGGTCGCCGTTTGGTCGAGGGGGCGGCTCTCTATTTGCGGTTGTGGACCGCTGATCAGGACGCGCCAATTGACCGCTTCAATAGGGACGCCATCCGCCAGCTGACCATAAAAAGCGCGGTACTCCGCTTCAAAGACTTGTCGCATTTCAGCAATATCGGCGTAAGTGAGCGTTTTCATCCGGAAGGGCACACGCACCTCATAACCTTGGCCCACATAGCGCATATCGATGCTCAGCTGCAGCTCAATATCCTCCGCCGGCACGCCAGCTGCTTCCACAATCCGCCGGCCTTCTGTTTCCAAGTTCATTAAAATTTGGTTTAGTTCGCTCAGCTTCAGTTCGCTCAAGCGGGCGACATAACTGCGGGTGAAATCGAAGGCGATGGGCGCGGTCAGAAAACCAAAGGCGGAGCCCAAACCAGCCAAGGGCGGGATAATGATGCGGCGGATACCCAAACCGTTTGCCACACCACAGGCATGTACGGGACCCGCGCCACCGGTGGCAACCATGCAATAACGACGGATCTCGAGCCCGCGTTCCGCTGCATGCACGCGCGCCGCCGCCGCCATATTCTCATTGACCAGTTGATGCAAACCCCAAGCCAGACTTTCGACTGAAAGATTGAGCTCCTGCGCCAAATTGACAAAGGATTTGCGGGCGGCTGCCACATCAAGGACAATGCTGCCGCCGGCGAAATAATCGGGATTGAGATAGCCCAAGAGCAGATCGGCATCGGTGACCGTTGGTTCGGTACCGCCGATCCCGTAGGCCGCCGGACCGGGTGTGGAACCAGCGCTTTGTGGACCGACTGCCGGCAAACCCAGCGGATTGAGATGAGCGATGCTACCGCCGCCAGCGCCGATCTCGATCATCTCAATCATCGGCACCATCAAAGGCAAGCCACTGCCGCGTTTGAAACGATGCACATGCGCCACTTCCGATTGATGGCTGATGGTCAATTTGCCGGCGCGTGTCAAAGCGGCTTTGGCGGTGGTGCCGCCCATATCAAAAGCGAGCACATCGCCCTGCCCCAAGAGCCGCCCCCAATGGATGCCAGCCAAGGCGCCACCAGCGGGTCCGCTTTCCACCAGGCGGATGGGAAAATCGCGCGCGGCAGCCACTGTGGTTGTGCCGCCGCTACTGAGCATAATGTTCAGAGGCGCCGTGATACCACTGGTTTTCAAGCCCGCCTGGACGCCTTCGAGATAGCGTTCTGCGATGGGCTGGACATAGGCATTGGCGATGGTGGTCGATGTGCGGGGATATTCGCGCATGCCCGGCGCCACTTGATGAGAAACGGAGATGGCAAGCCCCGGCAACTCCTCACGCACAATCTCAAGCGCCGCCAGTTCATGAGCCGGGTTGGTATAGGCGTGCAAAAAGCAGATGGCAAGCGCTTCAATGCCTTCCGCTTGCAAGCGGGCACAAAGCTCGGTTAAGCATTCGTGATCGAGTGGTTGCCAGACAGTCCCATCCGCCAGCATGCGTTCTGGCAGATCGAAGCGCCATTGCCGCGGCGCCAGAGGAGTGGGTTTCTTCAGCGCCAGGTCGTACATATCGTAGCGCCCCTCGTTGCCAATTTCGATGGCATCGCGGAAGCCGGCCGTCGCCAGCAGGGCAGTCTTTGCGCCTTTGCGTTCGATCAGCGTGTTGGTGATCAGGGTGGTGCCATGTACCACATAACGAATGTCTTCGGGGGCGAGTTGCGCTTCAATCAGGAGCTGGTTTATGCCATTCAAGACTGCTTCGGAGGGATCGGGATAAGTAGTTAGCAGTTTAGTCACAGCGATGCGCCCGGTCTGCAAGTTGAGCGCGACAAGGTCGGTGAAAGTGCCGCCAATATCGACGGCCAGCAAGATATCAGGCGCACTCATGGACGGGAGTCCCTCGCAACAGAGTGTGAATACAATGCCCACCATGATAAGAGCTGCCGCACGGGCTGTCAAGCAAGCCGACCCGTCGCGATGGACCTGATGTGAATTCAAAGTAGATTCGATATACTCGGCCTTTCAAAGCGACATCGAAAAGCAGAAGCATATCCTAGAGCGGAGTATACATGGCAGGTAGCTCACGTTTTGACAAATTGTATAGCATCATGCGCCTGGCGGGGCCGGATATTGTGGCTTTGGTTCCAGGACCCAACTTATACTATCTGACTGGCAGTGTGCATTATCTACTGGAACGCCCTATCGTCCTGTTTATCCCGCTTGATCAAGAACCTCTCGCTGTTATACCGCAGCTGGAAATCCCCCTGTTTGAAAGGCATGCCTCGCCGCCACGACTTTTCGTCTACAGTGATGACAAAGGGTATGCCGATGCTTTTTCCGCCGCATCAACTGCGCTCGGCGCGCATGGGAAAACTATCGGCGTCGAAGGTTTGCACATGCGTTTCTTCGAGGGTGAGCTGATTCGGCATAGCATGCCAGGGGCGACTGTCCTTGACGCTAACGATGCCTTGGCTGAATTACGCTTGATCAAAGACGCCGATGAGATCAGTTTCTTGCGCCGCGCTATCGAAATCTCGGAGCGGGCACTGCGAGCGATGCTGGATGACCTGCAGATTGGTATGAGCGAGCGTGAGCTGGCTGCCATATTGGAGAGCCACATCATCGCGCTGGGTGGTGAGGGGTTGGCTTTCCATACTATCCTGCATGCTGGCGGCAATACAGCGCTGCCTCATTCGGGACCACTTGATTATCGCATCCGTTATGGTGATCCGTTATTGGTAGATTTTGGCGCGGCTTTCAAAGGCTACTGCGCCGATATCACGCGCATATTTTTTATCGGTGAGGCGAGACCTGAATATCGCCCACTCTATACTGCGGTACAGGGTGCTAATAAAGCGGGGCGGCTGGCAGCAAGACCGGGTGTGACAGCCGAATCGGTGGATCTGGCTGCCCGGCAAGTTATCATCGAAGCGGGTTATGAACAGCTGATGCGCCATCGTACTGGGCACGGATTGGGCTTGCAAGCGCACGAAGCGCCTTACATCGTAAAGGGGAATTGCCGCTTGTTGGAACCTGGTATGGTCTTCACCGTTGAGCCTGGCATTTATCGCTTGGGGGAAATTGGTATTCGGATTGAAGATAATGTGCTGATCACTGAAAATGGCGCGGAAAGCTTGACGACTTTCCCCCGCGATTTGCAAGTCATTTGAGCATGTCTTTGCAAATGGTTGCGGTCTGCATGCGAAATTGCAGGCGCAGAACAGCCGGGATGGGAAAAATGATTGAGGTGGAAGCCGCCGCCCAAGCGCATATACAACCAGGAGACAGCCCCTAGTTCAACTGGACACGGGGGTTGAGCAGCGCATAAGCCATATCGGCGAACAAGTTGGCGAAGAGGATAACGGTCACTGTGACCATCACGATGGCTTGCACCAAGAACAGGTCACGGCGTTCGATGGCTGCGATCAACAGACTACCGAGACCCGGGAAACCAAAGACGAATTCAATCACCACCAAGCCGCTGATCAACCAACTGATGCTGAGCGCGATAACTGTGATCGTCGGCAACAAGGCATTGCGCAGCAGGTGCCGCCAGATGACTGTGCGCCGGGGGATGCCTTTCAAAGCGGCCGTGCGGACATAATCCTGCTTCAATTCTTCGATAATGCCGGCTCGTGTTAGCCGAGAGATATAAGCCAGCAATACCAGGGTGGCGGCAAAAGCGGGTAACCAGAGCGCTGGTAGCATCTCGCCAAAGGAAGCATTGGCAGGCACGGCGGAGCTGGATGGGAACCACCAACCGAGGGACTGCGCCAATTCGCCACTGCCCCAGCGCAATGCCACGATGTTGATGAGAAACAAGCCAGTGACGAACTCGGGCAAGCTGACCACCGAAAGCGTCAAGAGCGAAATAAGTATATCGGGCAGTTTATTCTCACTTAGCCCGGCGATGACACCCAGGATTAGCGAGAGCGGCACCGATATCAGCAGCGCCACTAAACCGAGGCGCGCCGAATTGACACTGCGTTCGATAATTAGGTCGCGATTATCTGCCCCGCGAAAAGCGATGGTATCACCCCATTCGCCACGCAGGAAATTGCTCAACCAGTTCAGATACTGCTCTGGCAGAGGGACATTCAATCCCAGTTCGTCTCTAATTCCCTCAACCTGCTCGGCAGTAGCTTCGCGTCCACCAGCGATGACACGGGCAGGATCGCCAGGCAAGACCCGCAGCAGGAAGAAGATCATCAGTGAGCTCAACAAATAAGTGAAGAAGAAGAAAAGAAAGCGGCGGCGCAAGAATTGCAGCATGATCGCTACTCCTCCCGCTCCGCTAACAGCAGGTCGCTTTGGCTGGCTTTTAGGTCCTCCAGCGGAATATGGCAACGAATGAGCTGCCCCGCTGTCCCCTCGCGCCAGGGCGGTTCTTCTTGTTCACAGATATCGCCAATTTTGCGCGGACAACGGGTATGAAAGCGGCAACCCGATGGCAGGTTTTGCGCGCTCGGCAAATTGTCACTGAGCAGGATACGCTCGGTTTTATGCAGGGGATCCGCCACAGGAATGGCCGATACCAGCGCTTCGGTATAGGGGTGGTAGGGCGCTTGGAAAAGCTCCCGCGCTCCGCCCACTTCAACTAGCTGCCCCAAATACATCACCGCGATGGTATCCGCCAGGTAGCCCACCACTGACAGATTATGTGAGATGAAGAGATAGGCGCTGCCCTGTTCGTCTTGCAATTCCGCCAATAGATTCAAAACAGCCGACTGCACCGAGACATCCAACGCCGAGACTGGCTCATCGCAAATGACCAGGTCAGGATTGGAGGCGAAGGCGCGGGCGATCGCCACACGTTGTTTCTCGCCACCGCTCAATTCATCGGGATAGCGTTCGGCATACTCGGCGCGCAAGTTAACGCGATTCAGCAGATTCAGCGTTTCGGCATCAGCCTCCGCCGGTGATAAACCGCGCAGCTTGACCAGGGGACGGTGAATCGCTTGTCGCACTGACAAATAAGGATTGAGCGAATTCTGTGGATTCTGAAACACCATCTGTATTTTGGACAGTACATCCTGGCTGCGTTCGCGGACGGTATCCCGGACATCCATGCCCAGCAGCTCCAGTTTGCCGCTGGTTCGTTGCTGCAAGCCGATGATGACGCGAGCCAACGTCGTCTTACCGCTGCCACTTTCGCCCACCAAGCCCAATGTTTGCCCGGCGCGCAATTGCAAATCGACGCCATCCACCGCCCGAATGGGTGACGGCTCTATCCGCTGCAGAAGCTGGCGCAGGCTAGGTTCAACCGGGAAATGCTTGGTCAAGGCGCTGACATGCAACAGGCTATCGCGGTGCAAGTTCTCATCGCCCGATTCTTTCCGCCATTGGGAGGGGATCGCGTCCTCTTGAAATTCCAACTGCTTTATGGAAGGAGGATCTGGGATGGGGCGAAGCTCTTGCCAACGGTGGCAGCGCACAATCCGCTCATCCGGCAGTTTTTCTAGTGGCGGTTTTTGGGTATGGCAGATATCGATTGCAAGGGGGCAGCGCTCCGCGAAGACGCAGCTATTGGGCTGCCTGCGCGCCAAAGCGGGCGGATTGCCGCTGATCGATTGCAATGGCGCCGCGCCCTTATGTTGACCCAGTTTGGGCAGGCTGTTGATTAAGCCCAGCGTATACGGATGATGCGGCTGGGCAAACAGCTCGAAAACATTTGCCTCTTCCATGATTTCGCCGGCATAGAGCACCAGCACACGCTCGCATAACTGTGCCACCACACCCAGATTATGGGTGATATAGATAAGGCCAGTGTCGCGCTCCGCGATCAAGTGGCGCAAGAGATCCAGGATGACCGCTTCAGTCGTGACATCCAAACCGGTGGTGGGTTCGTCCATGATTAACAATTCCGGATTGCTAATCAGCGCCATAGCGATATTGACCCGCTGTTGCATGCCTCCGCTCAGCTCATGTGGATAACGCTGGGCGACACGTTCCGGATCTGCCAGGCGCACATCATGAAAGATCTGCATCATAGCGTCGTAGGCGGCGGCACCTTCGATACCATCGGCTGCTTTGAGGACTTCGATGACCTGTTTGCCGACCTTGATTGATGGGTTGAGAGCGGCGGCGGCATTCTGCGGCACCAACTTGATGCGCTTTGCCCACAGACGGCGCATTTCCGTATTCGACTTACCTAGCAGGTCCTCACCGGCGAAGGTGATTTTTCCGCCATTTTCGATGCGTCCATTGCCGCTCAAATAACGCATCAAAGCCAAGGCAATGGTTGATTTGCCCGAGCCAGATTCACCGACCAGACCATAGATCTGCCCTGGCTGCAAACGCAAGCTGAAGCCACGCACGGCGGGAATCCATTCCCTGCCGACGCGGTAACTGACGGTCAAATTGTCCACTTCCAGCAAATTGTGAGGCGAAGGGATCATGCTCAATTGCCCTTCTGCAGCGCGCGGCGGATGCCATCGGACATCAGGTTGACGGCGATAACCAAGATGGCGATTGCCAGCGCGGGGAACTCCAGCGCCCAGGGCGTCAACTGATAGAAGCCCCCGCGATTCTCGTTGACCATCAGCCCCCAATCTGGCGATGGCGGCCGCGCACCGAAGCCCAAGAAGCCCAGCGACGCCACCAGGAAGATGGCGTAAGAGAAGCGCAGCGATGCCTCCACCACCAGCGATGGGACCACGGATGGCAGGATCTCGCGGAAGATGATATAGAATTTGCTTTCGCCGCGGATCTCTGCCGCTTCGACGAATTCTCGCGTTTTGATATCGAGCGTGGTGCTGCGGGCGACGCGGGCGACAATCGGGACATAGAGTACGGCGATCACCAGCAAGATGACGTTGTCCGCCAATTCGGCTTGCCAACTACCGACTTCAAAATCGAGATTGCGAATGATGCCGACCAGCACCAAAGCCAGCAACAACGCCGGGATCGCCAGCAGGGCGTCGATCACCCTACCCAGTATCTCATCGACCCAGCCGCCCTGGTAACCCATGAACAAGCCCAGAGCGGAGCCAGCCAGAACACTGAACAGAGTGCCTAGACCAGCGATGCGGAAGATGCTGCCCGCCCCCAGGATCACGCGGCTGTAGACATCACGACCCAGACGATCGGTACCGAAGGGATGTTCCCCCAGTTGCAGCGCGGCAATGTCTAAGGTCGGCGGGACGCGCACATCGTGGCTTTGGTCATTGGGATTGGGATGGGGTGCCAGCTGTCCGCCAAAGAGCGCCAGCAAGAGAAAAAAGGCGACTAACAGGCTGCCGGCAGCGGATTGGGGATGGCTCAGCAAGGTCCCGACCAGGCGCGTGAAGACGATAATACTGCGGCTGATCCGGTTCGATGTCATGCTGCCGGTTCCCTATTGTTCCTCCAATTGGCGTTTACTGTCATGTGCGAGTGCGGCTTATTTCGCGGTCGATCCAGGTATCAGTCAAGCCCATTGAGCCCCCTTACACGTAAAGGCGCAAGGGCGGCTCAATGGCTCGCAGATCACGACTTAAGCTCTTGCCAGAGTTAGGCGAGCAGCGCGTTGTTAAAATTGGTGCGCCCGGAGAAGGGATGCAGCTCTACGCCGGAAACCCTATTCGCCAGCACCATGAACTGGGCGAAAAAGTAGGGGACGACAACTGGTCCATCATCCAGCAAGATCTGCTGAATCTCTTTGTAAGCCGCGACCCGTTCTTCCTGATCTAACGCAGAGCGGGCGATATCGATCAATTCATCGAGACGGGCATTGCTGTAGTGCGATTCATTCCAAGGCGCATCGGAACGATAACCCAGGTCCAGGTACAGTTGTGGGATGGGACGCGCGCCCCAACCGGTGACACCCAGATCAACTTCCATCCAATCTTCCACCCAGTAGGTATTTTCGTCTTCTAACTGTACCTCGACGCGGATGCCGGCCTCTTCCCATTGGGCGGCGAGCGCCTGTGCCAGATCGGGCCAGGTGCCGCTGTTCGGCGTGTGCAAGATCATATCCAAGCCATCGGGATAACCTGCTTCTGCCAGCAAAGCGGCGGCGGCGGCTGGATCGCGGGCTGGCACTTCCGCCTCAAACAAGAAGTATTGCCCGAAGGAGGGTCCAATTGGCGAATCCTTGCCCAAAGCTCCGTAGCCCAGCTGTACCCGTTCCCAGATCGCGTTGCGGTCGGTCGCCAGTTTGAATGCCTTACGCACTCTCGCATCGTTGCCCGGCGCCCGATCCGAACGCAAGCGCGCCAGGTGATGCCCGCTAGTGGGGATATCGGTGGTATTGAAATTCATATCGCCGCTGAAACCGAGGAAGCTGGAGTTGTCCAAACGCATGATGCCATCGGCTGTGCCACCCTGAACGGCGGCGATGCCAGCTTGCTGATCATCAAAATAGATGAACTCGAGATGATCTATACTAGGCGCGCCAGCCCAATAGTCCGCGTTGGCGCGCAAAATTGCGCGATCGCCGGGGATCATCTCTTCCAGCACAAAGGGTCCGGTGCCGTTGAATTCGGTGCCAATATTATCCGCCCCTGCTTTGAGGATGACGAATTTGTTGTCGGTCAGATTATAGAGGAAATCTGGATTCGCTTCGTTCAGCGTGAAAGCGATGGCACTGCCGCCAGCCGCTTCTACCGATTCCACCGAGGAGAGCAAATTGGCGACGGTGCTCTCCGCTTCTCGGTGCCAGTGAATCGTCCACAGCACATCGTCAACTGTCAGCGGGCTGCCATCGTGGAAGGACGCATCATCGCGCAGCTGCAGCGTGTAGACCAAGCCATCGGCGCTGAGTTCCCAGGAGGAAGCCAGGCGCGGCACCAGATTCGAGGACTCATCGGTATCGATCAGATAATCGTAGAGCGCGTTCAATAAGGCGATTTCGCTATCGCCCGAAGCCGAACGCGGGTCAAATGTTGCCGGCGTCAGCATTGCCATGCGCAAGGTGCCGTTGTCTTGAGCGCGGGCAATATTGCCCAACGGAGCCAAGGAGACTGTGCCGACGGCAGCCGCAGCCCCAGCCGCAAAGATGTTCAAAAATTCTCGACGGGAAAACTCGTTTGTGGGGGTACTGGTTTTCTTCACCATAGAACCTGTCCTTTACACTTGTATAGACTCAAATTGAGGCGGGGAGGGCGGACAACTTGTCGTGAAGATAGTCTGCCTGCGCGGTCAGTTAGCGAGACAGCCAACCAATGTTACTAAGCTGACAGAGCAATTCACGGCTGTCGGTCATCAAGCATTGTCTTTCGGTCCGCCGGTCAGCCAGCTTTATATTATGGCACAGCAGAAAAGTTAGCGGCAGACTGAATTCTTAGCTGCCGCAAGCATAACAAATTTTGACTTGAAGACATAAATCAGCTATGCTCGGCGCATTTGACAGCGACCACATTTTCACGAGCATGGCATATTTGCCCGGGTCATAAGTTTTATTGGTATTATCGACAGGTCTCCTGATGATCAATTCACCTGTAATTGCTGCTGTCGGCGCCACGCCTATCGCCGCGGAACATCGCGCGGGCAACGCTCGTGATCTAATGGCGGAAGCTGTACTCGATTGCCTGGCGGACGCGGGCATGGATGATCTCTCTGCGGTTGAACATGGCTTGGCCAGCTACGAAAGCGATCATTTCAATTTTCAGATGACACTCGGCGCTATCTTGCATGACACGATTGGCTTGACCCCCAAACCCGGTTTGCGCATTGAAGGCGGCGGCGCCACTGGTGCTTTGGCGCTGCGAACCGCCTGGGCGCATATTCAAAGCGGGCTTTGTGATTCCATCCTGGTCTATGGGGTGGAGAAAAATGGGCGCGGCTTGTCTTCCCGCACGGCAAACCAGCTCTTCGCCCTTTCCGCCGATGTCGATTGGGAAACCATGGTCGGCGGCACGTACACCGCTTTTTACGCCGCCATGATCCGCGCCCATATGGATGCTTATGGCACTTGCCCACGGCAATTTGCCCATGTCGCCGTGCGCAACCGCCGCAACGCTCGCTTCAACCCTATCGCGCAAAAACCGATGGATATTAGCATCGATGATGTGCTCAACTCAATTCCGATCGCCGAGCCATACAAACTGCTCGATTGTAGCTTGCTGAGCGATGGCGCCGCTTGCATCCTGCTAGCCACTGAAGACTGGGCGCGGCTTCATTGCCCAAATTTCAAGGCGCGCCCGGCTGTTTACTTCAGCGCCACCGGCTGCGGCACTGATACCATGCGCCTGGGCGATCGCTACCCGCAGATCACCAATTTCCGCGCCAAGCAAGCCGCTGCAGAGCAAGCCTACGCCATAGCTGGCATCAGCGACCCCCTGCGCGAAATCGATGTGGCGGAACTCTATGACAGCTACAGCGGTGTGGAAGTGCAGGCGGTGGAAGATTTGGGCTTTGTGAGAGCTGGTTGTGGGGGACCGGCTATTGCTGATGGAACCTTTGACCTTGGCGCCGGGCTACCGGTTAATACCAGCGGCGGCTTGCTCGGGCGGGGGGCACCGGTCGGCGCTACTGGTCTCTTGCAAGCGATTGAAATTACGCAGCAGCTTTGGGGCAGTGTCGATAAACGACGACAAGTGCCGAATGCGCGGCGCGGCTTGACCGACACCCACGCCGGCATCGCTAGCATCAGCGTGGTAAATATCTTCGAGCGCAGGGATTGAGCAGCTAACTATGCCCGAGAAAGTCAGCAGCAAAATCGACATCAGCCAAGCTAAAACCGAGTCGCCCGCCGATATCTGGGGAGCCTTCCGCCAAGTCGAGCGCATCACGCTTGAGCTGACGCAATCTTACAAATACAGCTTGGGCAAATATTCCCGTTTTTTCATTGAGCTGGAAAATCAGCGCTTTTTGGCGACGCGCTGCTCCCAGTGCAAAAAAGTTTATGCGCCACCACGTCCGCTCTGCCCCAGTTGCCTGTGCCCAAGTCAGTGGGTCGAGCTTGCTGGCGGGGGCATAGTTGAGACCTGGTCCGTGCTCCATTTTTCGCCGGGCAGCAACGCCGATGTGAATGCCTTGAGCAGGCCCTATGTATTGGCATATGTGCTATTGGACGGCGCTGACACCCTCTTCCCGCATCTGCTCAAAGCACAGCCGGATCAAGTGCAACGTGGCATGAGAGTGCGGGTAGCCTATAGTGAGGAGCTAGTGCAACACCCGATTCATTTGATGTATTTTGTCCCAGAGGGAGCCGATTTATGACCGCGCGTAGCACCAAATTAATCAACCAAGCAGAAAACATTGTCGACGAGATGTTGGAAGGTTTTTGCGCCGCCTATAGCGATATCGTCCGCCTGGCTGATGATCGACTAGTGTTGCGCGCCCAACCCAAAGCCCAAGGCAAAGTTGGCTTGGTCATCGGCTGCGGCAGCGGGCACGAACCCGCCATGATCGGCTGGATCGGCGAGGGGCTGTTCGATGTTAATATCGCCGGCGAGATTTTCACCGCGCCGGGACCGGAGCGCATGTTGGCTGGCATCCGCGCTGCCGACTGCGGGGCTGGGGTGTTGGTCTGCGTTTCGCATCATGCTGGCGACAGACTCAATGCCGAGCTAGCGCTGGAACTCTGTGAAGCTGAGGGCCTTGAAAATGTCGAAATGGTCATACTCTATGACGACATTTCCAGTGCCCCCAAAGGGCAAGAGCCGGAACGCCGCGGCACGGCTGGCTTGTTTTTCGTCTGGAAGATGCTGGGCGCCTTTTGCGAGGGCGATGGTGACCTGGTAGCCGCCAAGGCACTGGCGGAGAAAGTCCGCGATAATACGCGCAGCCTCGCCATGTCGCTCACTTCTTGTGCCAGCCCCATCAGCGGTGAGGTCATGTTCGAGATCGCGCCGGGCGAGATGGAGATCGGCATGGGCTTGCATGGTGAGATGGGCATGGGACGCCAAAAGGCGCTCAGTGCGGATGCCACCATCGATTTGATGTTACCGCCCATCCTCGATGACCTGCCCTTTCAAGCTGGTGATGAGGTGCTGGTCCTGCTCAACAATAGCGGCAGCATGACCTTGATGGAGCTCTTTATTCTCTACCGACGAGTAGCTGCCAAGCTGGCGGAAGCCGATATCCGCGTCTATAAATCTTGGATTGGTCCTTACGCCACCACGCAGGAGATGGCTGGTTTCGCCTTGTCACTCTGTCGCGTGGACGCTCAGCTGAAGGCATTATGGGATGCGCCCGCCAACGGCGCCTATATGAAACAATGACAAGCGCAATCGCAGCGGCTGAATTAGCAGCGATCATCGCCGCAATAGCGCAAAGGCTTTCCGCCGAATGCGACAATTTGAATCGGTTGGATGCGGCTTTGGGCGATGGCGATCATGGTAGCAGCATCAGCGCCGCCTTCACCGTCGCTGTGGAGCAGGTCGAGGTGCTGGTTGAGCCGAGCTTGAGTGATATTTGGCTGGCGACAGCCAAAGCGCTGATGAACCACATGGGAGGCGCATCGGGCGCGATCTTCGGTACCTTCTTTCTCAAGGGAGTGAGCCTGTTGCGCGACATCGATAGCTTGAGCAAAGTCGAAATGGAGTCAGCGCTTCAAGCTGGCTTGGCGGGTTTGAAAACCCGGGGCAAGGCAGTTATCGGCGACAAGACTATGGTCGATGCGCTGGAGCCGGCGGTTGAGGCTTTCGCTGCCGCCGATGATTATGGAACTGCCTGGGGGGATGCGGCGGAAGCGGCACGTTTGGGCGCGGCAGCAACCAGTGGCATGGTCGCGCGGCAAGGCAGAGCGAAATATCTGGGCGAGCGCGGCATCGGTCATATCGACCCCGGCGCAAAGACCATCGCCTTAATCTTCGAGGCGCTGGATATCTGGTGGAAGGAGAGAGGTTAATGGCAAAGCACAAATTGAAGGTGGGGTATATCGGGACATCCATCGGCTCTTATTTCGCCGGCGAATATGACCAGCGCCCGCGCGCTATCGCTGGCTTGCAGGCTTTGGCGACGGAACTCGACTTTGAGCTCATCGCCGTGCATGACGAGGTGATGACTGAGGAAGGTTCCGCCCGGGCAGCCGAGTATTTCCGCGAGCAGCAAATCGACTTCCTGCTCTTGCAGACAGCAGCTTGCAGCATGGGCGAGCAACTGTTGCCGCTGGTGAAAGCGGCGCCAAGGCTGGGCTTGTGGGGGACGCCCGACCCCGAACAAGAGGGCGAGATCAAGATTCATTCTGTCGTCTCAATGAGCCACTTCGCCTCGATACTGAAACGCTACCTCAAGCACGAGAATATCCCTTTCAAGTGGTTCTATGGCCATGTGGAAACCGACGACTTCCGCAAGCGATTCACCGTGACCATGCGCGCTTTGACCGCCGTGAAGAACATCGAACGCTCGCGTATTGGCTGGATTGGCAATTTGTCGCCCGGTTTCAACGATATGATTTTCGATGAGCGGCTCTTGCGCAGCCGCCTCGGCATCGCTGTCTTGCCGCATGAATTGGCTGAATTGGTCGAGCGCGCCAAAGCGTTTGACCCGCAGCCTGTGAATGCTGCCCTGCGCGAGATCAAGTCGGCAGCCAGCGCGATCACGGTGACAGAAGACAGCGCTTTCGACCGTGTGACCCGCCTTTATCTAGCTATGCGCGCTATGGCGAGCGAGTTTGAATATGATGCTCTGGCGGTGCAATGTTGGCCCAACTTCCAGTCTTATTACAAAGTAGCGCCTTGCATGGCATACAGTTGGCTGGGTAGTGAAGATGGTATCGCCGTCTCCTGCGAAGGCGATGTCTTGGGCGCCGCCAGTATGTATCTGCTCAACTTGCTGACGGGGCGCAAAGGTTCATCCACTTTGCTGGATATGACCGCGCTTGATCCCGAAACCAACGCTATGCTGATGTGGCATTGTGGCGTCTCGCCGCGGCACTTCGCCAACGGTGATGGCATCAAATGGGTCGATCATGTTACGCTGGGGCGCAAAGGTACGGACGGTCCCTATGGCGTGGCGGGGGACCAGGTCTTCGCCGCGCAGGAGACCACTGTCAGCTATATTGGCGATGATGGGAGTAGTCTGTTGGTCATCCGCGCGGATATCATCGAACATGCCAAAAAAGGTTTTGATGGCACCCGCGGCTGGTTCGCCGAGTTCGAGCTGAACAAGAAGCCTATCTCGCTGATGGATTTGGTCAACACGATGACGGTGCGCGGGCACGAACACCACTTTGCGGTGGGCCAAGGTGATGTTACCGATGAGCTGATGGAATTCGCCGCTTGGAAAGGCATGCGCTTGATCGAGCAAGTGCCGCAAGCCAATTATCTGCAATTGGAAGGCGTTAATGTATAATAGGCAGGTCTCTCCCACTGAGGGAGTTTTCTATATCGTTTACCGAGTTGAAACAAAGGAATGACCATGTTCACAAAACGAATGTTACTGGCGTTACTTTTGCTGGTTGCCTTGTCGCTGAGCCTCATGGGAACAGCGCTGGCGCAAGATGATATGATGGACCCGCCACCCGGCTTCGATAGCTGGGATGATGTGGTTGCCGCCGCTGATGGCATGACTGTCAATTGGTATATGTGGGGTGGCTCCGACCGCATCAATGGCTTCGTCGATACCACTTACGGCGTTCCGCTGGCAGAAGAATACAATGTCACGCTGAACCGTGTACCGTTGGCGGATACGGTCGATGCGGTCAATCAAGTTCTCAGTGAAGCCGAAGCCGGTATCGAAGGCGATGGCGGCACCATCGATATGATCTGGATCAATGGTGAAAACTTCTTCACGCTCAAGCAGGCAGATTTGCTCTACGGTCCTTGGGCGGAGAATATTCCTAACAGCGCCCTGGTGAATTGGGATAATCCCGCGCTGAACCTGGATTTCGGTCGTCCGGTCGATGGCTACGAGAGCCCCTGGTCTGGCGCCCAATTCCATTTCATCTATGATTCCGCACGGATGGCGGAAGAGGATCTGCCGCGCAGCTATGCTGAGCTAAGCGATTGGATCGCCATGAATCCGGGACGCTTTACCTATATCGCACCGGGTCCTGGGGCCTTCCAAGGGACGCGCTTCGTCAAGCAAGCGCTCTTCGAGGTTAGCGGTGGCCAGAGCCAATGGGTCGGCGACTTCAATCAGGAGCTCTACGATGAACATGCGTCGGCGCTTTGGGAATTGTTGAACAGCTGGGAAGAGAATCTCTGGCGCGGCGGCGAGACCTATCCGGCCGACATCGGCGAGATGCACGAACTCTTCGCCAATAGTGAGATTGACTTCACCATCACCCAAGCGATTTCCGGCGCGGGCGCTCCCATCGCTTCCGGCGAGATTCCGCCGACCAGCCGGGCATTCTCCTTCGATGACAATATGATCGGCGATTTTAACTATGTGGCCATCCCCTACAATGCGCCTAACAAAGCGGCCGCACTAGTGCTGGCAGATCTGATTTTGCGTCCCGATCGTCAAGCGCTGCAAGTCGTGCCGGAGAATGGCTTTGGCTTGGCATTTGGCATCGATGTCAGCCGGGTTACCGACGAAGCTGACGTGGCCGCGTTGGAAGACGCTGTCGCCAGCCTAGGCGAGGCCGCGGCCGATCCAGCCCGTTTGGCTGGCGCCTTGGTCTCCGATATTGCCGCTGAGTATCAAGCTTTGATCGAGGCGGACTGGGAAGCCAAGGTCCTTTTGGATTGAGGCAAACCGCACTTTAAATCCTTTCCCTTCTGTCCAGCTGCTGTGCGGTTGGGCGGAGGGGGAGGTTTCGGCAAATACAGAGGTTGCATCAATGGCATCGAATAACAAATCGGGAGGGGCAAGACGCCAATCCTTGGTTAATGCGCGCTTCATCGAGTATTTGACAAAGAGCTGGTCTTATTTATTTTTGCTAGGTTTGGTGGTTTATTTCTCGCTGACCGGTACTGGTTTCTTCTCTGTTCGTAATTTCTCTTCTATTTTGACTACCAGCACATTGATCATGCTGATGTCCATCGGGCAGACCTATGTGGTCATCACCGCCGGCATCGACCTGTCTATCGGCTGGACGGTTGGCTTGTCTTCGGTGACTACCGCCCGCGTCATGCGTGATCTGGCGGATAGCGGCAACGATGTCGCCTATGCCATGCTGGCTGGTATCTTCGCTGGCTTGCTGGTGGCATTGATTCCCGGCTTGGTCAATGGCCTGCTGGTAGCAAAAGTCAAGGTGCCACCTTTCATCGCCACGCTGGGCATGTTTGGCATTGTGCGCGGCGCCGCCTTTTTGCTGACCGATGGCCAACAGGTGGTTCGGGGCCTCTCGGCCGAATTGCGCGAATCCTTACGTGTGATTGGCAATGGCAGCTTGCTTTTTTATATTCCCGATCGCGGTTTTGAGTGGTTCTCTCTACCGCCCGATCTGCCCGCCCAGCAGTTGCGATTAGTATCGCAGCTGCTCCCTTATCCGGTTTTAATCACCGCGCTTGTTGTCATCGTATTTGCTTTTGTCCTGGCGCGGACCAAGTTCGGGCGCCATACCTACGTCATCGGTGGCAGCGAGGAAGCCGCCCGCCGCTCCGGCATCAATGTCGATCGCCATTTGATCATCATCTATGTGATTTGTGGTTTCACCGCTGGCATTGCCGGTGTGCTGCATCTTTTCCGTTTCACGGCTGGTGCGCCACAAGCTGGCGAAGCGGCGCTGCTCTCATCGGTGGCTGCGGTGGTCATCGGCGGCACCAACCTCTTCGGTGGCGAAGGCGATATCATGGGCGCCGTCGTGGGTTCGCTCATTATCGCCGTCTTGCAGACGGGCTTGGTCATCCTGAATATCGATTCGATCTGGCAGTTCATCGTGGTTGGCGTGGTCATCATCATCGCGGTTTTGGTCAACCAGCTGCAATCGGCTTTGGAAAGGTTGCAAGCCAATGTCTGAAGCCATCCTCACTACAAAGGGCTTGAGCAAGCATTTTGGCGGCTTGACCGCTGTTGATAATGTCAATTTCGAGGTTCACCCCGGGGAAGTGGTGGCGCTATTGGGCGACAATGGCGCGGGCAAATCGACGCTGATCAAATGTATCTCCGGCGTCTACCGACCTGACCAAGGCAAGGTCACTTTCGACGGCGTCGATATCACCGGGCACGTTCCTGCCGATATCCGCAGCCGGGGCATCGAGACGATTTATCAGGATTTGGCTCTGGCGGAGAATCTCGATGTGGGCGCCAACGTCTTCCTGGGCAAGGAGAAAACACGCCGTTTCCTGGGGGTCATCCCGGTGACCGATGACAGCTATATGCGCGCCGAAGCCGCTACTGTCTTGGACGAATTGGATATTCATATCCCATCGCTCAAGCAGAGGCTGGTGAATCTCTCTGGGGGGCAGCGGCAAGCGGTGGCCATCGCCCGCGCTATGTACTGGAACGCGCAACTGGTGATCATGGACGAACCGACGGCGGCGCTGGGTGTGCCGGAACAGCGCAAAGTGCTGGAATTAATCCGCTCCTTGCGCGAGGGGAATATCCCCGTCATCCTCATCAGCCACACCATGCACGATGTGATGGCGGTGGCGGATCGTATGGTCATCATGCGTCGGGGTCGGGTTGTCGCTAATATCCCGCGGGCTGAAGCCAGCGAAGAATTGATCGTGCGGCATATCGTCGGCAGCGTCGACAATGGCGAGCAGGCATGATGATTTTTAGCTTGAAGACAGGCTGACAAGAAAGGACAGCCATGCCTATTGAATTGAGCCCCGGGCGCTATCGCGGCTTAAAATCGACCAGCCTCGCCAACGACGATGTCTTCGGCATCATCGCTTTTGATCAGCGCGGCAGTTACAGAAAAATGATGCCGGCTGACGCAGATTATGACCAGCTGGTGCAGGTCAAGAACGAGATCATCGGCGCCTTGTCTCGTGATGCCAGCGCCATCCTCACCGACCCCACTTATGGACTCAGCGCGGCGATGCAGATGAGCGGCAAATCCGGCTTGTTGTTTGCGCTGGAAAAAAGCGGCTACAGCGGCGATGCCAGCTATCGCAAGACCGAACTCGTCTCGAGCTGGACAGTAGAGAAGATTCGCAAGACTGGCGCTAGCGCTGTCAAGTTCATGGTCTATTACCATCCCGAGAGCGGTCCACTGGCTGATGAACTGGAAGCCTTGGTTCGGCAGGTGGTTGAGGAATGCCATCGCTGGGACCTGCCGGTTTTCCTTGAGCCGATGTCCTACAGTCTGGATCCAACTGTATCGAAGGATAGCGCCGATTACGCCGCGCGGCGACCCAGCATCGTTATCGAGACGGCGCGCCGGCTATCCCGCACTGGCGCCGATGTGCTAAAGCTGGAATTCCCCCACGATATCAAATTCAATCAAGATTCAGCGACATGGCGCGCTGCTTGCAGGCGGCTCAGCGATGCCTCGGCAGTGCCTTGGGTGCTGCTGAGCGCGGGGGTCGATTTCGAGCAGTTCAAACCACAGGTACTTGTCGCTTGTGAAGCTGGCGCTAGCGGCTTTCTGGCTGGGCGCGCCATCTGGAAAGAAGCGGCTTCCATGTCCACAGCAGATCGCGCCGCTTTCCTGGAAAATACAGCGAGGGATCGATTGGGACAGTTGCTCGAGATCGCTGCGGCGAAAGCGCGACCATGGACTGACTTCTACAGCCCGCCACAAGCATCGGCAGCTTGGTACGAATCCTACACCTAGCGCGTGGATTGCTCGCTCATCTGAGGAAGGCATGGAACAGCGACGGTTTGGCAGCAGCGAGCTTTTCAGTTCCGCCATCGGTTTCGGCACTTGGGAGATGAGCGTCCGGCAATACGGACATATTGACATCAGCGCTGCCACTCGCGCCGTACAAAGTGCCATCGACCAGGGCATCACTCTCTTCGATACATCAGAAACTTATGGACCTTTCACTTCGGAAGCGCTCTTGGGCGAGGCTCTGGGCAAGCGCCGTCAGGATGTGATTGTGGTCACCAAAGTCGGCTTCAGCTTCCGCGAAGACCCGGATAATCCCGGGCAGATGAAAACCACCGATCGTGATTCTTCCGCGCGCAATATCATCGAACGGGCCGAGGGTTGCTTGCGGCGGCTGAAGACCGATTATATCGATCTGCTGCTGTTGCACTGGCATGACCATGTTACCCCCCATGCGGAGACTATCGCCGGTTTGCAAACGTTGAAAGACGCCGGCAAAATCCGTCATTATGGCGTCTCGAATTACACCGTAGCCATGATGGCAGAGAGCCAACAACATGGCAGGCTGACGACCAATCAAGTCGGCTACCATCTCTTTGACCGGCGGATGGAAGCGGCTGTGCTGCCTTATTGCCGCGAACATGGCATCGGTTTCATGGCTTATGGTACGCTGGCATTTGGCTTGCTCAGCGGCGCCTTCACACCGGCGACTACTTTTGTCGATTGGGATTGGCGTAGCCGTGGCGATGCCTTTGGACTGCCTTTATTCGAGCGCGAACATTTTCTCAAAGAACTGCGTGTGGTGGAGCGGCTCAAAGCGCTGGCAGCTGATTACGGCAAATCAGTGGCGCAATTGGCGATTGCCTGGCTCTTGGGGCAACCTGGCGTGACTGTCGCGCTGGTTGGCATGCGGAACGAAGAGGAACTGGCGGAAAATGTAGCAGCCGCCAACTGGCGTTTAAGCGCGGAGGACTATGCCGCCATTGACCGCATCTTCGCGGAGGAAGCTGTCCCCACCTATGCTGATGTCGAACAAGCGATTTGATGCCCAAGGCGGAACGGCCGGTAGGTTGCCTTCGATATTATGATTGAGCCGCCGCGGCGAGCTTGCCAAAAAAGTCGCGGAAGATCGCATCGCGGTTGATATCCAATGCCTCACGCATGATATGGCGGGCAGGACCTTGCCGATACCAGCGACAATCATCACTCAAAAATGGCGCATCCGTCAGATAGGACGGCACCCAATCCGGGTTGATCAACCAGGCGATGTTGATCAAATCCCAGATGATCCAACTGCGGGCGAAGTGATCCGTCAAGCCCTGAAGCGGATGATGGGGATTGTTGGTGTAAAGCCAATATAGATAATCGCCAATAGCGCCCTTGCCCTTGACCCAGGCTTCCATCTCGGGCAGCGACAAGCTCAATTGGGCGCCAACGTGAAAGCCCGGCAAATATACCAGGGGCGCGCCGCTATCAAATAATAGCTGCGATGCCCTTATATCTTGCTGCATGTTAAAGGAATCCTGCCAAGTATCTGTCACCGTGGTTGGATAACCCGCCGTCCATAGCAGCACGACACGCTCAATGATCTCCGGCGCCAAGAGCAGCGCTGAAGCCACATTTGTCGGGGCGCCGATCACCAGCACATACAAGGGCGCATCAGCCGAGGCGGTCATCGCTGTTTCGATCAGGTGGGTAGCCGCAGCGCTCTCCACCGGCGTTTGATCATCGGCCAGATAACGCTCCGAGCCGCGAAATACTTTCCCGGCAAAATCCATGCCCAGCTTCTCACAGACCAGCAGGATCTCCTGATAGCTCAATTCCATGCCTTTGCCCGGCTCGACCATGGTCAGCTGCTGTGGATCCAGCTGCCGGAGATCGTGCGGATCCGTGCCTGCCCGCTGCAAGCGCTCTAATTGCCCGCTGTAACGCGCCAGCAATGCAAGTTCATCCGCTGTGGCAGCCCCGGGATTGGCGCCTGCTCGAGCTGCCTTTTGCAATTCGTCCAGCCGTTGCAGGAAAGAGTATGGCGCGGCATAAATTGCTTCGATATCCAGAATATCTTGCGAGAGCAGTGCCCAAGCCAGGGCGAATTGATCGTCGATCTCGTTGCGCATGTCAGTATCGATCACGCAACGAACGCGCCCACGCGGCAAGCGCAGCAGCTGTCGATATTGATGTTCGCTCAATTGGGGGAATTGGATTAGATGATTGCTCATGCCAGCACACCCTCCGCGCGCAGTTGCGCCACCTGGGCTGAGTTATACCCCAGCTCGGCAGCTACTTCATCACTGTGTTCACCCAGACGCGGTGGATGACGGCGATAGACCAAAGGCGTATCCGACAGGTGCACAGGGGTCGCCAGCGACTTGACGATACCCAGCGCCGGATGTTCCAGCTCGATGATCATGCCACGCTCGATCACATGCGGGTCGCCTAGAGCTTCGGCCACCGTATTGATGCGGCCACAAGGCACACCGACCGCGCGCAACTCGCTCAGCCATTCGTCGCAGGTTTTGCCGCGGATGATCTCCCGCACGAGCGGTAGCAAAGCCTCATAATTCGCCACTCGATCGGCATTTGTCAGAAAGCGCGGATCTGTCGCCAAAGCTTCCCGCCCGACATGCCGGCAGAATGCGCCCCAGACATTATCCGAGCCGACGCCCAGGATGAACCAATCGCCATCGCTGGCTTGCACCGCCTCGTAAGGCACCACCTGCGGATGCCGATTGCCCCGCCGCGGCGGATCGACTCCATCGGCAAAATATTCGCCAGCATAATTCTCCAGCCAGGTCATCTGCCCTTCTTGCAGCGACATATCGATGAATTGCCCGACGCCACTTTGCTGCCGTGCTTGCAAAGCCGCTAATATGCCGATCACCGTGAACAAGCCACAGGTCATATCGGCGATCGGTGTGGGAAAGCGCATCGGCGCCCCATCGACCTCGCCAGTCAGAGCCATCGTGCCCGATTCTGCCTGGGAGACCAGGTCATAACCCGGCTGACCCGCTCGCGGACCAGTGCGCCCATAGCCACTTATGGAGGCGTAGATCAGCCGTGGATTGAGCGCATGCAGGGTCTGGTAATCAATACCCGATCGTTGTAGCGATGCTGTGGTTGCCAGATTCGTCAGGAAGACATCGGCATCCGCGACCAGCTTGTGCATGATTTCTCGTCCGCTGTCGGCGCGGATATTGAGGGCGATACCACGTTTATTGCGGTTGACCGCCAGATAATAACAACCTTGATCGCCAATATAAGGCGGCGCCCACTGCCGCGATTGATCGCCGATACCGGGTCTCTCGATCTTGATGACATCGGCTCCCAGATCTCCCAGGATCATGGCGCAGTAGGGACCAGCCAAAGCCTGTGTCTGGTCAACCACTTTGATGCCGCTCAGCGGCGCTCCCCCACTCATTTGTGATCCTTTCCCAATAGTTGCATCCAACTGTGCAGCATAGTAACTTTGATTCTGATTCTCGCCAAGTTCCATTCGGGAGACAATCTTCGACATTGCCCGGTCCATGAAAGCCCGCTCAGGCGGCATTTTGCAGACATTATCGATTCCGACGCAATATGCGAACCAGCCAAGATTTGGTTACAATTGTGCCACGAGCCTAAGCCAGACCAAAGGATATCCCCATGAGCTATCAAGCGAATGAAGCCCTGCCCAAGACTATGCCCGCTATCATCTGCCATGGACCAGAAGATTATCGCCTGGAAGAATGGCAAGTGCCGCAGCCAGCCGCCGGCGAAGTCGTCATCCGCGTGCAATCGGTAGGCATCTGCGCCAGCGATCTCAAGTGCTATCAAGGAGCGCCGCTATTTTGGGGTGATGATACCCGCATCGGCTATTGCCAGTCACCCGTCATACCGGGACATGAATTTGTTGGCGAGGTGGTCGCCCTTGGAGAAGGCGCTGGTGAGCAGTACGGCTTGGCTTTGGGCGATATCGCAGTCTCCGAGCAGATCGTGCCTTGTTGGAATTGCCGCTTTTGCAAGCGGGGCCAATACTGGATGTGCCAAGACAAACATGATGTCTATGGCTTTCGTCAAGCCACTTTTGGCGCCATGGCGGAGTACATGCTCTTCCCGGTTGGCGCGCTTAATTACAAAGTGCCGGAGAGCCTGCCGGCGCATCATGCCGCTTTCATCGAGCCGCTGGGTTGTTCCATCCACGCGGTCCAACGTGGCGAAATTGAACTCGATGATGTGGTTGTCATCGCTGGCTGCGGTCCTCTTGGTTTGGGCATGGTAGCGGCCGCCCGCCTCAAAAACCCGCGCCTGTTGATCGCTATCGACTTGAACGACGACCGCCTGGAAATCGCCGAACTCTGTGGCGCTGACATGAGCATGAACCCGCGCCAGACCGATGTGATCGACGAAGTGCTTAAGCTCACCGATGGCTACGGCTGCGATGTCTATATTGAGGCGACTGGCTACCCCGCCGCTGTCCTGCAAGGCTTGCAGATGATCCGCAAGCTGGGAACCTTCGTCGAATTCAGCGTCATGCGGGAGCCAGTCACCGCTGATTGGACCATCATCGGCGATACCAAAGAACTCAACATCCACGGCTCCCACCTCAGCCCCTATACCTATCCCATTGCTATCGACATGTTAGTCAAAGGCTTGCTGCCGATGGACCGGATCATGACCCATCAACTGCCATTGAGCGAATTCCACACCGGCATGGATATGGTCGCCACTGGCACGGAATCGGTGAAAGTCACCCTGAGTCCTTAGCAAGAACTATTGAGAGGAGAAACGCAATGAGCGATCCACTGGCAGGAAAAGTCGTCATCATCACCGGAGCTAGTTCTGGCATCGGCGAAGCGGCTGCCCGCCTACTGGGGCAAAAGGGTTGCAAACTCACACTCGCCGCCCGTTCTGTCGAGAAGATGGAAGCGCTCGCTGCTGAGCTGGAGACCGAAAGCTTAGTCGTCCGTGCTGATATGACCAAACCCGATGATATCAGCGAAATGGTCGAAGGCAGTTTGGATCGCTTCGGGCGCATTGATGTGATGTTCGCCAACGCCGGTATCTACATCCCCGGCGAATTCGCCGATGGCGAGCCGGATGCCTTCTCCAACTTGCTCAGCATCAATGTCGATGCGGTTTTGCGTTGCGCCCATGCTGTCATCCCTGCCATGAAAGCGCAAAGCCAAGGCGATATTGTGGTGACGAGTTCCATCTCCGGCTTTATTGATGTGCATTGGGAGCCGATCTATAGTGCCAGCAAACATGCCGTACAAACCTTTGTGCATACGGTACGGCGGCAGCTGGCGGGCGATGGCATCCGGGTGATGTCGCTAGCGCCGGGCGCGGTGGCCAACCCACTTTGGGGCTACCATGATGCGGAAGAAATCGCGCGCGTCTCGGCTGGGGAGCGTACCTTTATCACCTCGGAAGATTGTGCCGAAGCGCTGTATTTCATGCTAACGCAGCCGCGGCATGTCACCATCCGCGATCTGGTCATCCTGCCGCAGAATCAAGTCAATATCTAGCGAGACGGAGATGAGAGACACGCTGGCTGGCAAAGTCGTGGTCATCACCGGCGCCAGCTCCGGCATTGGCGCGGCAGCAGCCCGTTTGTTGGCGCAACGTGGTTGTAAACTCGTCCTCGCCGCCCGTTCTGTCGCCAAGATGGAAGCGCTCGCCAAAGATCTACCGACTGAAACCCTGATCCTGCGCGCTGATATGACCAAACCCGGGGACATCACAACCATGGTCGAGCGTAGCTTGGAACGCTTCGGACAGATTGATGTGATGTTCGCCAATGCTGGCATCTTCATTCAAGGCGAATTCGCCAACTATGACATGGATGCTATCAGCAATATGCTCAGGATCAATGTGGATGGGGTCTTGCGCTGCGCCTGGGCTGTCATCCCGACGATGAAAGCGCGAGGGACCGGTGATATTCTGGTCACCAGTTCCATCGCCGGGCATGAGGAATTGCACAGGGGACCGGCTTATGGCGCCAGCAAACATGCGATTGAGACCTTCGTCAATACCCTACGGCGGCAAGTCGCCGGCGATGGCATCCGGGTGATGTCGCTAGCGCCGGGCAAGGTTGCCAACGAATTGTGGGGGTTGACGGATCCAGCAGAAATTGAAGCATTAACGCTGCGCGATAAGCAATATTTGAGCTCCAAAGATGTCGCTGTGGCGGCGGTTTTTATGCTATCGCGCCCGCGCCACGTCACCATCCGTAACTTGGTGATGCTGCCGAAGAATCAAGATGCTTGACCTGCGCCCAAGATGCAATCAGGCTAAAAACTTTCGCGCCATTGCCAGGCTATGCGGCACACCCAGCGTCAGCGGATCGACCGAGCCTTCGTACTCCAGCGACCACCAGCCATCATAATCGGCTTTGGCGAGCGTCTGGTAGATCCCGGTCAAATCGACCAAGCCATCACCAAGCACCGCACCAGCCAGAGAGCGCCCCTCCGGATCGATGAAAACATGCTCGCTTTCATCCGGGGCCGCCAAGCCCATATCTTTCAAATGCACCAGTGCCACCAAATCCGCCAGGTCTTTGGCTGCCTGCAAAGGATCCTGCCCGACAGGCAAAAAGTTTCCCGTGTCCAAATTGACGCGCAAAGCGGGCGAAGCAACGTGCTCGATGATATCCCGCACTTGATCGCTACGGCCGGCAAAACTCCCATGATTCTCCAATGCTAGCGTGACACCCTTCTGCTCAGCATAAGCCGCGCCGGCCGCTAGCCCTTCGATGATCCAAGCCATGCCTCGCTGCTGTGAGACCCCTTCGCGCGCGCTGCCACTGAAGACACGCATCACTCCCGTGCCCAGCTCTAAAGAGATATCCACACCGCGTTTCAAGTCCGCTAGTTGCTTTAGGCGGGCGCTGGGTTCGGGCTGGATAAAGTCGTTGCTGATGGAATAGACCGCCATTTCCAAGCCAGCAGCAGCGATCCGCTCCTTGACCATTGGTAGCTCGCGCTCGGCATCACGCCAAAAGATATCGAGCAGCTCGACCCCGGCAACACCCTGTGCCGCAGCAAAATCGATGAAGCCCGGCAGATCCATCCGCCCAGCCTGCACCTCTGACACCAGACTATACATGCTCAAGCTCAGTTTCATCGTTTGACTCCCGCCGATTTATAGGCTGCCTCGATCACAGCCATTACCGCCAATCCATCTTCGCCGCTGACCAGGGGCTCGGTTTGCCCGGCGATGCAATCCAAAAATGCCGATGCCTGCCCCACAAAACGATCTGGTTCATCGAAGGTTTGCTCTGTCCACATTTCATCGTCCGCCAGCTGGTAGCGCAATCCAGCGGTCGCATTATAGTCGATCACTGCCTGCCCTTTGGTGCCATAAATCCGCACGATGGCTTCCGATACCGGCGTCACCCAGCTGCAATTCAGCGTGCCCAAGACACCGCCACTGCTGCGCAAGAGTAGGGAAGCGCTATCTTCTACTTCTATCGGTAAGGTGTTTGAGACCATCGCCTGCGCCTGCTCAATCTCTTGGTTGGTGAGCGCACGGAAGATATCGATGCTATGCACTAGCGTATCAATCAGGATGCCGCCACCGGCGATATCCGCCTCGGTGAACCAGGAATTGCCCGCCCGAGCAAAACGAAAGCCGAAGCGATTTTCAATCTGCACTATCGTTCCTAATTTGCCGCCCCGAATCAATTCCTGCGTCGCCCGCAGCGGTGGGTGAAAACGATGACAGAAAGCGAATTGCAGAAGTTGACCGCGCATCGCCTCGACTATCGCTTCTGTTTCCGCCAAAGTGCGCGCTGGCGGTTTCTCACACAAGACGGCGATACCCCGCGCCGCCGCCGCCTCGACCAGCGGCAGGTGATACTTGGGTGGCGTGCAAATACTGACCGCATCTGGTTGCAGCGCATCCAGCATCGTCTCGCCATCACTGAAAGCCTGGCAGCCATATTCAGCAGCCCGCGCTTGTGCTGTCGCTCCGTCGATATCAGCGATGCCCACAAGCTCGCAACGCGCAGCATGGGCAGCATAAGCTCGCAAATGCGTCGCGCCGATCCCACCCGCGCCAATCAGCGCTACCCGAATTTTTCTCATTCGCTATCCCGTCAGCCCCATCAGCGCGATGCCACGGACAAAGGTCTTCTGTATGAAGCAGAAGAGCGCAATCGTCGGCTTTAATCCCAGTGAAATCGTCCAGTCTTGTTGATCTGTCAGATAGATCAACGGTTCCAAGAAATCGCGGTAGGTTTGCACAAAGGTGAAGAGCACCTCTGCCTTAACACGTACATTATGACTTTCGCCCCGGTCTTTGTCAAAACATTCGGGACGTGCCAAAATGCAAGGAGTGTGCCGCCAGCGGAAATAGATAAAAGAGGCGTGACAATGCGAACAAAACTTGGTTTAGAAGTTTTGCTCGAGGAGCATCTCGACCTGATCGTGGGCGGGCGCGTCGCATTGCTGGCTTGCCCGAGCAGCGTCGACCATGAGTTGCGCACTAGCGTGGAACGGCTTCATCAACATCCCACTATCAATTTGGTCGCCCTTTTCGGTCCCGAACATGGCTTGCGCGGGGATGCCCAAGCCGGCAGGGCGGTCTACTCGTCTATCGATCCGTTGACACAATTGCCGGTGCATAGCTTGTATGGCGATACTCACAAGCCCACAGCGGAAATGCTGCGCGACATCGATATTATCCTGGTCGACTTGCAGGATGCTGGCGTCCGCTTTTACACTTTCCTGGCGACTATCCTCTACCTGATGAAAGCGGCACAAGGCGCTAATATCGCCGTCTTCATTCTCGATCGTCCCGCCCCGATCAATGGTCTGCGGATAGAAGGTCCCATCTTGGAGCCGGCTTATGCTTCCTTTGTTGGTCCCTATCCTTTGCCGATTCGCTACGGTATGACCATCGGCGAGATCGCGCGTCTGGCGAATGATGTCTATGAGATCGATTGCGATTTGACCGTCATCCCCCTACAAGACTGGTCCCGAGAGTTGTGGTACGATCAAACTGCTTTGCCTTTCATCCCTTCCTCGCCCAACCTGCCGACACTGGATGCTGTGACTCTTTATCCGGGCACCTGTCTCATCGAAGGTACAAATCTTTCCGAAGGTCGCGGCACCACCAAGCCCTTTGAATACATCGGCGCGCCCTGGATAAATGCCGAAACGCTCGCGAGCCAGCTCAACACTCTCGATCTAGGAGGCTTGCGCTTCCGCCCAGTTTACTTCGTCCCGACTTTCAGCAAGTATCAAAGCGAGCTTTGTGCTGGGGTACAGCTTTACCTGACCGACCGGGATCGCTGTCAGCCGATCGAGGCGATGCTGCAGATCTTGCAAACGCTCAAGCGAGAGTACGCTGAAGAATTTGCCTGGCGGCCAGCTTGGACAGAGGGAGGGCGCCCGCCAATTGACTTGCTCTGGGGCAGCGATTCACTGCGGCGGCAGCTCGCGGATAGCCGCCCGGTCGAAGAACTCATCGATAGCTGGCAAGATCGCTTGCGGGAATTTGAATGCTTGAGGGCGGGATATTTGTTATACTAACTGTGCTCAAGGTCTATTCATTCTGTATTTGTACATTTTGGAGGAGAAGATGATTTTACAACGTTTTGCTATAAGGCTAATGTTATTCGTTCTGCTGCTCAGCACCTTCGGGGCAGCCAACTTGGCGCAAGATGATATCACCTTAACCATGCTAACGCATTGGGGGACCGAAGATCAGTTGGTGGCGCAGCAAGCCATCATTGATGCCTATATGGAAAGTAATCCTGGTGTCACCATTGAACTGGTCACTGTTGATTTTGGAGAGCTCCGTACCAAGATCATCACGGGCCGCACCGCCGGTATTAGCGCTGATGTCTATCATTTTTATCACCTCTGGCTACCAGATTTTGTCAACAGTGGCGTGTTAGCGGTTCCACCTCAAGATTCGCTCTCCTACATTAATGACAATGTCGCGCAAGGCACTATCGATGCTGTCAGCACCTCTGATGGCCAAACTTGGGGATATCCCACTGAAGTCAATCCCTATCTGCTGGTCTATAACAAGCGTCTGCTGGCTGAAGCCGGTTATGATGCGCCGCCAAGCAATTGGGATGAACTCAAGGAAATTGCCGCCGCTATCACTTTAGTTGATGATACTGGCGCTATCAGTCAAGTTGGTCTAGGTGTCATGCCTGGTTGGGATTCCGGCATCGTGCATCCCTTTAGCGCGCTACTGTTCTCCAACGGTGGTAATTATCTCAGCGCGGATCGCACCGTTGCCGAATTCAATAGCATGCAGGGCATCGAAACGCTGCAACTCTATGCCGATCTGGTCGCCAATGGTGGCACTGACCCGAGCATTAATGGTTTGAGTGATTTCCCCAGTGGTACCGTCGGCATGGTGATCATGGCGCCTTGGTGGCGGGCAACTTTGCGTGCGGCTGAAGGCATCGATTTTGAAACAGAAGTTGGTGTTGCGGAAATTCCCGTCGGACCCAGTGGCGATGCAGCTTCCAGTATTGCTTACACTTGGCTCTTCGCCGTCGATTCCAATTCGCCGAACAAAGCTGCCGCCTGGGATTTCATCCATTGGATGAATGCGGAAAATGAAGCAGGCGAGGGTTCCGCCATTGGGGATTTCCTCGTCAATGCTTTAGGCGCTATTCCCAGCTTTGCTCACGATCAAGCTGCCTTCGCCGACTCGATGAGCGATCATTATGTCTCGGCATTTGTCGCTGCCTCTGCCTACGCTCGTCCTGAGCAAATCGTGGGTGGCGGTCAAGAGATCAAGACCTTGTTACAGGTGGAGATTGAAGCCGTTCTGGCTGGCATGACTACACCGGAAGATGCGCTGGCATCGGTCGAACAACAAGCCAACGCCATCCTTGAAGAGCATCGTATGATGGCTGAAGAATAAATGGCTGCGGCGCAAGTAGCTATGAAGTGCACGCTTGCATGAGCTATCTGGTGACGCACACAGCTTAAGCCATTCATCGCAATCACGAAGTCAACCATGAAGATCCCCCTCCTCAGCCGTTATTGTTGAAGAGGGGGAAAGTTGAAGCAACTTCAATGACTTCTCTCACAACAAGTACATCCCGTTGGCTGCCTGATATCCCCAAGAGCGCGCTCATGCGCCGGCGGATGCTCTGGGCTTATGCCTTCGTTGCTGCGCCGATTTTCGCTTTGCTGATCTTTCTTTTGGGTCCTATCCTCTTTTCTGGTTGGGTCAGCCTACATCGTTGGGATATGCTCTCGCCCGTCAATGAGATGCCTTGGCGCGGCTTGAGCAATTACCTCTTCTTACTGACGAAAGATACCGTCTTTATCAAGGCATTGGGAAATACCTTCCTCTTTGCCATCGGCGGTGTTGGCGCTAACACAATATTTGGATTAGGCTTCGCGCTCTTGCTTAACAGCCGCATCCGCGGGCGGGTGATATGGCGTGTACTGTACTTCATGCCGGTCATCACCGCGCCCTTGGCATTGGCGGTCATGTTTTCGTTCATCTTCAATCGCAACTTCGGCATTGTCAACAACGTGATTACCGCATTCGGTTTGCCGCGCCAACCCTTTCTTAGCGGACCCAACCAGGCTCTGTTGACGCTCATCTTTATCGCCGTATATCAATATATCGGTTATTACATCGTCATTTTTCTGGCGGGCTTGCAAGGTATCCCCCAAGATTATTATGATGCCGCCCAAGTTGATGGCGCCGACAAGTGGCAGGAATTTCGCTTTATAACGCTGCCGCTACTGCGCCCGGTGATGTTATTTGTGGTAGTCACAAACACGATCGGCGCGTTGCAAGTTTTTGATCTAGTTTTTGCCACGACCGGCGGTGCGCCAGCCAATAGCTCGATGACCGTTGTATTACACATGTACAATACCGCCTTCAAGTTCTCGCGCATGGGACGCGCCTCTGCCATGGCATTCATTCTCTTTGCCATCATCATGCTCATCACCGTCATCCAAGTCCGCCTCTTGCGCGACCGCAGCTATCAAGATTGAGCTTTGAAATTGAACGTTGAAACGATGAAAGACGACACCACAATGCTGGAAAACGCTGGCGCCATAATGAAATATTTTATTCTGGTCGTCGGCGCATTTGTTATGGTCTTCCCCTTTATTTGGATGATGATCGCCTCGTTGATGACCGCCGGCGAAATTCAGTTGCGCCCACCTGTCTGGCTACCTGCCGTTCCGCAATTCAGCAACTACACTGAGCTCTGGCAATCCATACCTATTGCCCGCTTGTATTTCAATAGCCTCTTCACTTCGGGGGTTATCGTCTTCGGGGTCTTGCTGAGCAGTTCTCTGGCTGGCTTTGCCTTTGCCAAATACCGCTTCCCTGGCCGCGAGTTTCTCTTTTATCTGATCCTGGCTACCATGATGATTCCCTTCTTCGTCACGCTGATACCGGTCTTTTTCATCGTGCGGCAACTGGGTTGGATCGATACTTACCAGGGTTTGGTGGTGCCTGGGCTAACCTCCGCCTATGGGATTTTCCTGATGCGGCAGTTCATGGTCACCCTGCCAGATGAATTGATCGATGCCGCTCGCATCGACGGAGCCTCTGAGCTGAGGATTTACTGGCGCATTGTGCTGCCGTTGGTCAAGCCGGCGCTGGCGACCCTGGGCACATTCACCTTCATCGGCTCCTGGAATAATTTCTTGTGGCCCCTGCTGGTCATCAACAGCCGCGATCTCATGACTTTGCCGCTGGGCATTAACTCATTAAGAAGTCTGTATGCCGACAATACCAACTTGCTCATGGCAGGCACCGCCGTCGCCGTGGTACCTATGCTCTTTGTTTTCATCTTCCTGCAACGCTATTTCATCCAGGGTATCGCGCTCACTGGATTGAAAGGATAAAACACACATGCAAATTCGATCTTATCAAGGTAAAGACGAACAGGATCTGCTCGATATCTGGCATAGATCCATGCCCAATGATCGTATCAGCGCAAGCATCTTCCGCACCCAAGTTTTGCTCGATCCCAATTTTCACCCAGACTATGTTCCGGTAGCAGTAGAAGATGGGCGGGTAGTTGGCTTTATCTTGTGTCTGACACGGCAGGTGCCTTATTTCTTGCAAGGCATGGACCCCACCGAAGCCTGGATTACCGCCTTTGGGGTGCATCCGAATTATCAAGGACAAGGCATCGGTAGCGCTCTTTTCGACTATATCATCAGCAAACTACAAGAAGACGGACGCAAAATCCTAGATATCTCCCCTTATGTGCCAAACTATTTCGTGCCCGGCATTGATACCCGTGCCTATCCGGCGACGATTAGCTTCTTGCAAGAGCGCTTCGGCTTTGAGACCTTGTATGAGGCTATTAGCATGGGGGCAGATCTGACTGATTTCCAAATCCCGTCAGAGATTCAGGCGCGCATCAACGACAGCGAAGCCGAAGATGGCTTGAGTATCCGCCCGATTGTCGCCAATGATATCCCCGATCTCATGCCATTTCTGATTGAGCATTTTGGTTGGGACTGGTTCCGCCATGCGCAGAGTTACCTGCTTGAATACTTTGGCGATAGCCCACACCGTATCTGCTTCCTCATCGCCCGGCAAAATGGCGAGGTCGTCGGCTTCTGCCAACAGCGCAACGAGCGCTTTGGACCCTTCGGCGTTCGCCCCGATTGTCGCAACCGCGGTATCGGTAGAATGCTATTGTTCAAATGTCTGGAGATGATGAACGCGAAACAGGTCTTCTTCGCCTATTTTCTCTGGACAGACGAGAACGCCGCCCGTCTGTACGCACTCGCCGGCTTCAAGCGTCGGCGCGAATTTGCTGTGATGCGCAAAATATTATCGAACTAACACAAGGAGAGAAGAAAATGACTGGACATTTGATGGTAGTTGGCGGGCATATATCCGATGCCGAAAATATGGCGGGCGCCGTCATGCTCAAACACAAAAAAGCGGGATGGGACATCACCATTGTGCACGCGACCACTGGCGAAAAAGGCCACCCCACCCTCAGCGCCAAAGACTATCTCAAGATGCGCTTGGCTGATGCGCAAGCTTCGGCTGAGTTCATCGGCGCTAACATGGAGCTTCTGCCTTATGGAGATGGCGAATTGCCTGTCAATGACGAATCGATCTGGCTCATGGCCGACCTCATCCGCAAGTACCAGCCCACGCTCATCATTACCCATTGGAAAGGCAGCTTTCATATAGACCACAACAATACCCACGATGTCGTGATGAAAGCCTTATTCAGAGCCAGCTTACCCGCCTTCGAGCGCGAAAACCCAGCGCATTCGCCACAAGCCCTGCTCTATTCAGAAAACTGGGAAGATATGGAAGGTTACGAGGCTGATATCTATCTCGATGTCAGCGATGTTTTTGACGATTATCTCGACCTGCTAAAAACTCATGCTCTCATGCGTGAGAGTTATTCCAGCTTCCGCTATTGGGATTATTATAAGGCTTTAGGCGAAATGCGCGGTGCCTTGGGCGGTTTCGACCGCGCAGTAACCCTGATGCGTCCACGTAGCCTATACTCATTCGAGCGGCAACCCAGTTTGTTGGTCAATAGCTAGGACAAGCGGAGAATCAGTGCATTTGCACTCTGCAAAAATTGAATCGCCCTCTTGTGGTATAGAGGGGCAGCAGTTTGATTGGTGCGCGCCAGAGCCAATATCGGTGCGGCTTTGTCATTTTGCCCAGCTTGCGATACAATAGCGCGGGATGTGGAGATGCCAACCGGTTGAAACCATTCCCATTTCGCAGGTTCATATGTTTGGAAACGAGGTGAATAATGCTACGCTCAATGAAGTTCTTCGCACTACTTACTCTCTTTGTCTTGCTCTTCAGCACGACAATTTTCGCCCAGGACGAGGGTCTTAAACTGACTGGTTGGCCCTACGAAGTCGATGTAGTCACCGAAAACCTGGGACGCTTTACCGAACAAACGGGGAACGATGCTGTCTTCCTGCCTTTCCCCAGCAATGAATATCACGACAAGATGGTCGCCAGCTTCGTCGCCGGCACCGAATTTGATGTCGCTTATGTCCGCGACAGTTATCTGGCGGAATGGGCATCTGCGGGTTGGATCGTGCCTATCACGGGTATGCCCAATGCGGAAGAATTGCTGGCAGATTTGCCACAAGGCATCATTGACCAAATGTCCTTTGAAGGCGAAGTCTATGGCTTGCCATATTACTCCGGCACGCAGGTTCTGGCTTATAACGCCGCCCATCTGGAAGCAGCTGGTTTGGACACAGCCCCCGCCACTTGGGAAGAGATGCTGGAACAAGCGCAAGCGATCAAAGACGCCGGCGTCGTCGAATATCCCATCCTGCTGTCTTTGCGCAGTGGTGAGAACTATCTGATGTGGGAGCTGGAGATTATCACAGCTGCCTTTGGGGACAAGCTCTTCGATGAGAATTATGAGCCACTTTTCCATCTGGAAGACAGCGGCTTGAAAAAAGCGCTCGCCTTTATCAAACAAGGGTTGGATGCTGGCTTGATTGACCCCGCTTCCTTGACTGATGACGACAACTCGTTGCTGGTCATGGCAGGGACCAATACTTTCAGCACCTCTACTGATTATGTACTGAAGGCGATGAATGACCCCGAACAATCCAATGTCGCCGGCGACATCAAGAACGCCCTTATCCCCGGCAGCGATGGAGTGACCAGTGGGACTGTCGGTTATGTCCGCCTCTATTCCATCACTGCCGATGCCGAAGACAAAGATGCCGCTTGGCAACTGGTGCAATTCCTCGGTGGTAGAGACGCGACCGGCGTCTACTATGTCCCGAAACGCTGGGCGCTGGAATTTGGCTTGGGATTCTCGCCCGCGCCACTCTACGAAGATGAAGAAGTTCGCAACTCCATCTCTGGTTGGATCGATCCTGACCTGTTGAGCGAACAATCCAACTACGCCATCTCGCGCGCCTATCGCTTCGTGCCTTTCTTCTCCGATTGGGAAATCAGCAGCTGGGGTCCCCTGCAAGCTGTTATCCTTGGCGATGCCGATGCCGACGAAGTGCTCGATGAACTGGCGGAAGAATGGCTGGAATTGAAGGATGATTGGGGCTACTAGGCACATTTTCTAAGCCTCTCCCAGCCATATTAGGAGAGGCTTCTAGCTTCACACAGTACCCTCCTCGGCGTTATATTGCAGGGGAGGGATAAAATCAACGGGCGAGGGAACCGCCGTGCGAGCACAAATCTCGAGCACCAGAAAGGAAATGTCACAAGGCGTGTTGGCGCTGTTTTTCAGCGCGCCCGCAGTGTTGATCATCGCCGCTACCATCGTGGTTCCCTTTTGCCTTGCCGTTTATTTGAGCTTGCACAATTGGAAGCTCAAACGCCGCCCGCCCTACCCCTTTGTCGGTTTGGAGAACTACACCGACTGGTTGACCGACAACGACTTTTGGGAACCCCTACAAACCACCGTCACTTTCGCTATTTTGGCGGTCATTCTTATCGTGGTGGTTGCACTTCTCGTCGCCCTGCTGCTCAATGAAGAGTTTCCTGGACGGGGCGTCTTGCGTGCTCTGCTGCTGGTCCCTTGGGCAATTCCTTCGGTGGTCAATGCTTTGCTTTGGAAATGGTTGCTGGATCCCAATTATGGTTTGATCAATGCTATCTTCCTCGAGACCGGGGTAATCTCCCAATATCAGACTTGGCTGGGAACGATGCCCAGTGTGATGATCTGGACTGTGATCGCCTACTCTTGGATTCATATCCCCTTGGCGACCCTGTTGCTGCTTTCCGGCTTGCAGACCATCCCCAGCGATATTTACGAATCCGCCGTTGTCGATGGCGCCAGCGTCTGGCAGCGCTTTCTCTTCATCACTATGCCGTTGGTGCGTCCTATGCTTTCGATCGTTATCATTTTCGAGATGATATTCGCCTTCAAAGTCTTTGACATCATTTTTGTACTCACCGCTGGCGGACCCGCCAATGCGACCACCGTACTGGGTTGGCAGATCTACACCGAAACCTTCCGCAAACTCGATTTCGGCGCTGGCAGTTCGCTGGCAATGCTGCTCGGCGCGATCACCCTGGCGCTGGCTATCATCTTCTACGCCTTCCTGGATAAGGGGGCGGAACGATAATGAGACGTCAAAAGCGCTTCCGCATGGTTGTAATTTATATCGCCGCTGTTGTCTTGCTGGTTGGCACGGTAGGTCCTTTTATCTGGCTAGTCAGTTCCAGCTTCCAGTACGAGCGTCAATTGCTCAACATCCCCCCCCAATGGTTGCCTAACCCGATCGTACTCGATAGCTACCGCGAAATTTTTGAAGGCGCCGTCTTGGGTGAAGCATCCGGCGTGCCTTATCAATCTCGCATCTTCCTGCGTTCCTTCGCCAACAGTTTCTTCGTCGCCGGCAGCGTCGCCGCTATTGCTGTGCTGGTCGGCGCTTATGCTGCTTATCCACTGGCGCGGTTGCAATTCCGCGGGCGTAGCGTCTTGCTCTTCGGCATCCTAGCCAGCCGCCTGATCCCCGCGCTTTCCCTGGCAATTCCGATTGTCCTGGTGGCGAAGGAGATCGGCATGAGTGACAAAGTTATCACGCTGATCTTTATCAATCTATCTTTCATCCTGCCTTATGTCATCTGGCTGTTGCAGTCTTATTTCAAGAGTATCCCCCTCGAATTAGAAGATGCCGGGCGCATCGATGGCTGCAGCCGCTTGCAGGTTGTGCACAAAATCATCCTGCCGCTCTCTCTACCTGGCTTGACCTCAGCGGGTATCCTGGCATTCTTGCTAACCTGGGGTGAATTTCTCTTCGCGTTGCTGCTATCCGAAACACCCGAATCATTCACCAGCACCGTGGTTGTTTCGCTTTTCGCCACCGATGTCGATGTCAGCTTCGTCAGCATCATCACCGCCGGTGTCGTCTCCGTTATACCGCCGATCTGCTTCGCTCTCATCTTCCAGCGTTTCATCATCAGCGGCCTGCTCTCCGGCTCGCTCAAGGGTTGATTTCAGCACATTGCCGGCGAATGCCAATTATCAGTTTCGCCTGTTGGTTATGGCTGTGCCAATCGCGGCTCCGTCGTTAAAATAGCCCCGGATTATTAGCTGACGAAACGAGGGATGACGATGCCATTTAACAGCAAGAAACGCGGCAAATTGACTTATTATTACGAGGGCGATGACCCGGTCTTATCCAACATGGTGGTCGAGACCCTGCCTGATGGTGACCTGCGCATCTGCTTCTCGGGTTTGACCGGCGGCTACTCGGCTTCGGGCATTCTCAAGCTCGATGATGTCGCTTTCATGGAACCAGAGGTCGAAATTCCGTTGGTCTTCCAATGTTGGGAGCAGTGGCTGCAAGAAGCTGGCATTTGCGATTCAATTGCCGATGTCGATTTTATCGAGATGCACGCCTTCGGCACCCAGCCCAAATCGCCCAGCCCGCATCTTGACCCGGTTGGTTACCAAGCCGAACTCCAACGCTTACGGAGCGCCTACGCCGAAGCATATCGAAACTTCTTCAATGAACATTGCCCGGGCAATGGCTTGCCCGCTCGCTTCACGGTGCACGTGGTCGATGTGCCCGACCAGGCGGCGAGTTACGAGTTTTATGCGACAGCGCTGTATCAGCGGGGGTCGCAGGGCTAGAGGACCAAAGACCAGCGTCTCGATGTCGTGAGCATCGGCGGAGTCACGCGCCTTGGCATCAACAAGAGAACGACCACTATCTGATCGTGGGGCGGGGGATGCCGATTTTGCTCTCCCGTTTTTTGGTTAAATCGACAAGATGCGATAAAGTATAGTCGTGGAGAGAAAGGAGAACCTTTTTAACCGACTAACAGTTCAGCAGGTAATTTTAGAATATAGTTCCTAGGAGACTTCCCATGTACAAGAAACAAAGGCACATTGTTCTCGCGATTGTCATTTTGACAGTCTTTGCTTTGTGTTCCATCGCGCTGGTTTCCGCGCAAGAACAGACCGAAGTCGGCACGCCGCGCGCCACAACGTTGATAGTCGACCAGCTCGATGGCCGTATCGACAACCCCACGCAGACCAACCCCTATCAAGCGGGTACCAGGTTCAACCAGGGCTTGCACCAGTTGGCTTACTCCAATATGTGGGAGATCAACACCGCTACTGGTGAGCAATTCCCTGGCTTGGCAGCTGAAATGCCCGAGGCGCTCAATGACGATTACACCAGCTTCCGCATTACCCTGCGCGATGATTTGCGCTGGAGCGATGGCGAACCGATCACCACTGCCGATATGGCTTTTACCATCGATATGGTATTGGCCACACCAGAGTTCCCCTATAATGGCTTCCTCTCCCAAGTCGTCGACAACTACGAAGTGGTGGACGAGCTGACCATGATTCTGAACACGAAACGCTCTGAACCGCGTCTGGGCTATACGCTCGGCGTCCATATTTGGGGCGATTCCTTCCGTCTGGTGCCCAAGCATATCTGGGAAAATGAAGACCCAGCCACCTTCCAGAATTATCCGCCGGTCGTCAGCGGACCCTACACCTTGGCCGATGTCGACCCCAATGGCAATTGGTTCCTCTATGACAAACGAGATGACTGGCAGCATACCGATGTGGGCCAGATATTCGGCGAACCAGGGCCGGAACACGTGCTCTTCCGCTTTTACGGCACTGAAGAACGGCGCATCATTGCCGGCATCCAAAACCAACTCGATATCTTCACCGATATCTCGCCGGAGGCTTGGGACATCCTGCGCGATGCCAATCCCAACGCCCGCGCCTGGCATGAGAACTTCCCTTGGGCGAACTTCGATGACCCTTGCGAGCGCGGTATTATCTTCGCCAACTCGCAAGAGCCTTGGGATAACCAGAATGTTCGTTGGGCGATGGCGCTGGCGACCGATATCAAGAGCGTCGGTTTAGCCACATTCGCTGGCATCCTGCGCGTATCGCCGCTGGCTGTGCCGCCAGTTCAGGTCATTCACGATGCTTTCCATAAACCCATGCGCGATTGGATGACGGAATTTGCCTTCGAAGACGGCTATCAGCCTTTTGATCCCAATTACGCTGTGGATATCGCTGCCATCTTGGCTGAGCAAGGCGTCGAAGGCTTGCCCGATAGCGAAGAGGCGCTGGTGGATCTCTTCGGCGTCGGCTGGTGGAAGCACGATCCCGCTAAAGCCACCGAAATGCTGCAAGCCGAGGGCTTCACCCTAGAAAATGGCGCTTGGCACAAACCAGACGGCAGCCCCTGGCAGATCACCATCAACTCGCCTTCCAACTTCGAGGTGCAATCGCAGCGTTTGGCTTTCGCTGTCGCTGATAACTGGCGCGAATTCGGCATTGACGCCACCGTGCAGCAGATGGACTCCGGCACCTTCTGGAGCAATTACAGCAACGGCACCTTTGACGCCGGCTCCTACTGGCCCGGTTGCGGCGCCTTGCCCGATAGCTGGGATTTGTTGGATGCCTTCTGGCACAAACGCCATATTGTGCCCATCGGCCAGCCCGCGCCCGGCAACGCCATGCGTTACGAAAGCGATGCGCTCAGTGATATTCTCGATCAGATCGCGCCACTGCCGAGTGACCACCCGGACACGATTCCACTATTGACGGAATTCGAGAAGCAGTTTGTGGTGGAGCGGCCCTGGTTGCCAATGTTCGGCACCTCGAAATTTGTGCCGGTCATCACAACATATTGGGATGGTTTGCCCACCGCCGACTACTTCTACGAAGGACCCTGGTGGTGGTGGTCGCTGTTCAAGTATCACATGCCGTTCATCCAGCCAAAGTCTGACAGCTAGACTATAGCAATAGCGTATTGGATTGAGCCTGTTCTTTTGGGCAGGCTCAATCCACATTGCGCGAGACCCTCTCATGCAATTTGCGAAGTTCCTTGTCGCGCGGATCATCGCCTATATCCTGGTGATATGGATCGGTATCACGGTCGTCTTCTTTGTGCCGCGCTTCATGCCATCTGATCCGGTAGAATCGATGCTGGGCAGGATCATGACCCGCGGCGCCTATATGGAGGCGGAACAGGTCGAGGCGATGCGCGCCACGCTGACGCAGGCTTTTGGCTTGGAAGGGTCCTTGGCCGACCAATATTTCGGCTTCTTCCATCGCACCTTCGTGACGCGCGATTTTGGACCGTCGCTGTCCATGTTCCCGACGCCGGTGAACGAATTGATCGGGAGGGCGCTGCCCTGGACGCTGGGCTTGCTGCTGTCGTCGACCATCATCGCCTGGATCGTCGGTAACGCTATTGGCTTGCTGGCTGGTTACAAGAGCCGTTGGATCTCTTCGCGCACCTTGGAAGTCATCGCCATTTTCGTCTATCCGATCCCCTACTACATCACCGCGCTTATCCTGATTATTTTATTCATCCATATCAATCCGATCTTCCCGTTGTTTTTCTCCATCCGTGGTGAACCGATGACCTGGGAATTCATTTCCAGCGTGATTTACAACTCGATTCTGCCGGCCGCCTCGATTGTCATTGTTGGCTTCGGCTGGTGGGTCTTGAGTATGAAGGCGCTGGCTTCCAGCATTTCGGAAGAAGACTTCGTCTATTTCGCCAAGTTGAAAGGCGCCGGCGAAGGTAGGATCATGACCGCCTACGTGCTGCGCAACGCCATCCTGCCGCAGGTCACGGTTTTGGCGCTGCAAATTGGCACTATCTTCAATGGGGCGCTGATCACGGAGATTCTCTTCAGTTATCCCGGTTTGGGTACGATGACGTATAATGCGGTATTGCAGGCTGACTACAACCTGCTGATGGGCACGATCACAATTTCTATCATCGCTGTGGCCACGTCCACCTTGATCATCGACCTGTTGTATCCCTTCTTTGATCCCCGGATTCGACAGAGATGACAATGTACAGACGAAGCCCACGCCTGACCATCGGCTTGATCATGCTCGCCGGCTTTATCATTCTTGGCGGCATCCTGCCTTTCGTTTCCCCGGAAGACCCGCGCGACTGGATCCGGCATCCACGTAACTTGCCGCCCAGTGCCGAGCATCTGCTGGGCACGACAAATCTGGGGCAAGATACTTTCTGGCTCTTGTCATACGCGACGCAGAATTCGCTCTTCATCGGCGTCTTCGTCGCTTTCTTCGCCACACTCATTGGTGTCTTCGCCGGGCTGGCGGCCGGCTTTCTCGGTGGCACTCAGGATCGCGTCATCACATTGTTGGCTGATGTCTTCATTGTGGTCCCTTCTTTGCCCATTCTCATCTTGATGTCGTCTTTGCTGCAGGGACGGGCTTCGCTGATCCTCATTAGCATCATACTGATCATCTTCAATTGGCCCTGGCCCGCGCGTCAGATGCGCTCAATCGCCTTGAGCATGCGCGAGCGTCAGTTCGTCAACACCGCCCGCTTTTCGGGTTCGAGTACGATCAACATCCTGACGGAAGAGATCGTCCCTCATATTTTCAGTTGGGCGATGGCGAATTTCGTCAACACGGTTTTGGTCGCCATCGCTATCGAGTCTGGTCTGGCTGTCATCGGATTGTCGAGCCTGGAAGAAGCCACGCTCGGCACGACCATCTATTGGGCGCTGCAACACCAGGCGCTACTGGGCCAGCGCTGGTGGTGGATCGGTTCACCGGTTGTCGCCATTATCCTGCTGTTCATAGCCTTGTTCTTGATTTCGACCGGCATATCCAGCCTATCGGCGGAACGACGGGGGCATGGCGATGCTTAGGTTGCGGGAATTAAAGTGCTATTACGATACACCGCGCGGCATCGTGCAGGCGGTGGATGGCGTCTCCTTCGATATCCGACCTAATGAGGTGCTTGGCATCGCCGGCGAATCGGGCTGCGGCAAATCGACCTTGCTGAAGGTGCTTTACGACTACATACAGCCACCATTGCAGATCGTCTCCGGCAGTTACGAAGCCGATTTTCCAGATGGTAACGGAAACGTCAACACCATCGGACCGGGAAAAATCCGGGAGCATTGGTGGGAATTCATCTCTTATATTCCCCAAGGGTCGATGAGTGTCTTGAACCCGGTGATTCGCATCGAGAATCAGTTCTTCGATGCCGTCCCCCGCGACCATTCATTAAAAGCAGCTGGCAAGACTGCCATTCGAGAGCGGGTGGCGGCTTATCTGAGAGAGTTGGAGCTACCGGTCGAGGTGCTGAAATCCTACCCGCATCAACTCAGCGGCGGGATGAAGCAGCGTGTGCTGGTCGCGCTTGGGACTTTTCTGCATCCCCAAATTGTCCTGGCAGACGAACCGACCACTGCGCTTGATGTGGTGGTGCAGAAGGGCATCCTGCTGATGTTGACCGAACTGCAGCAGCAGATGGAAAATACGCTAGTTGTGGTTTCGCATGATATGGGCGTGCATTATCAAATCAGCGACCGCTTGGCGATCATGTATGCCGGCAAGTTAGTGGAATATGGTCCCACCGATGCCATCTTCAATAATCCATTGCACCCTTACACACAGATGCTGATCCAATCTTTACCTCGCGTTGGCGATCGAGCGCAGCGGGTTGGTATCTCCGGGCGCCCGCCTAATTTGATTGCCCCGCCTGCCGGTTGTCGTTTTGCCGCGCGCTGCCCCAAAGTCATGGAACATTGTGCCCAGCAAGAACCCCTTGTGATAGAAATCGAACCAGAGCACTTCGTATCTTGTCATCTTTATGGAGAGGCAGCGTCTTGAGCGAGAACCTGCTTGAACTGCGCAATATCAGCAAGGTCTTCCAAATCGGCGGTTTGATCTTCGGGACGCGCTTGGTTGCGGTGGACGATGTCAGCCTGAGCCTGCCGGCAGCTGAGCCATCGATTCTGAGCATCGTTGGCGAATCGGGCAGCGGCAAGACAACGCTGGCGCGGATCATCCTGGAGTTGGAGCATCCCACTGCTGGCGATGTGCTTATTGATGGACACCCTTTGTTCGAAAAGAGAGATGGTGGATTAAAGGGGAGAGACTACTACCGCGCCGTCCAGCCCATTTTCCAAAACCCTTTCGAAGCCTTCAGCGCACGGAAAAAGGTAGACAGATATCTGTTTAATGCGGCACTTCGCCTGGGCATCGCGCAGAACAGAAAAGAAGCGCGCGAGATCGTCGCCGAAGTGCTGGAATCTGTTGGGCTGGATCTATCGCGCGTGGAGGGCAAATATGCCAACCAGTTTTCCGGTGGCGAGCTGCAACGTATCTCCGTCGCCCGTAGCTTAATCCCACGTCCAAAGCTGATCGTAGCCGATGAGCCGGTGAGCATGATCGATGCTTCGCTGCGCATGAATATCGTCAATCTATTCTTGCAGCTCAAAGAACAGTACAAAGTGAGCTTTGTATACATCACGCATGATCTCTCGACAGCGTATTATGTCAGCGACTATATCGCGATTATGTACCGCGGCAGTGTCGTGGAATACGGTCCATCCGAGCAGATCTTAACCGATTCAGCCCATCCTTATACCGAATTATTGCTCGATTCCGTACCAACGGTGGACCACAAGTGGGAGCGAGATGTTCAACTGCCCGATATCGAGCTCAAAGAGTTTCAAGCGGATGCCTGCAAATTCGCCAAACGCTGCAAGTATGTTCAGCCGATCTGTGAGCGCAGCCTGCCACCGATGGTATCCATCTCGGGCGAGCGACAGGCGCTTTGCTACAAACCCATCGAATTCGACCCTAACGCGATCGTCCCCGAGCAAGAGCGCGCAGCAGCAAACTAGCATACAGGTTTATCTTCTTAAGGAATGATGAGGTGAGAAAATGGATTACTTCAATGGCTTGCATTTGAATATGGGCAATATCTCGCGCTTGTCGAAGGCGAAGACCCGTTCAATCAGCGCGGAAAACTTCAAAGGCGAAAAAGGCAAAGGCGGCATGTCCACCGATGGCGTTTCTTGGTCAGCCGCGCAAGATTTGGGGCAGGGCTGGAAGGTTTCGCCTTGCATCCACCTGGAAGCCAACAGTGTCACAACTCTCGCCGAGATAGAAGGACCGGGCGCCATTCAACATATCTGGATCACCACCTTCGCTCAATACTGGCGTTCCTTGATCCTGCGCTTTTATTGGGACGATGAAGAGACGCCATCGATCGAAGTGCCTTTTGGGGATTTCTTCTGCAATGGCTGGACCGAATACTGTCATGTCAACTCAATGCCAATTTCAGCCAATTCCCACAGCGCCTTCAACAGCTATTGGGAAATGCCCTTCCGCAAGAGCGCCCGCGTGACGATAGAAAACCTGCTGGACAAGCCGGTACAACCCATGTTCTTCCAGTTCGATTACACGCTGACGGATGTGCCGGAGGATGTCGGTTACTTGCATGCGCAGTGGCGCCGCAATAATCCGTTGCCATACAAAGAGGTGCATACCATTCTCGATGGCGTCAAGGGCATGGGTCACTATGTCGGCACCTACATGGCATGGGGCAGCAACAATCGCGGCTGGTGGGGCGAGGGCGAGATCAAGTTCTACATGGATGGCGATACGGACTTTCCCACCATCTGCGGCACTGGCACGGAAGATTATTTTGGCGGCGCTTGGTGTTTTGGCAATCAGGACGGATTCTACACACCCTTTACAACACCGTATCTGGGCTTGCCCCAGGTGATCAAACCGGATGGATTTTATCAAAGCCAGCAGCGCTTCGGCATGTATCGCTGGCATATTCCGGACCCGATCCGATTTGAGGAAGACTTGCGCGTGACGATTCAAGCATTGGGCTGGCGTAGCGGGTCGCTACATCAAGCGCCCTTTGAAGAGTGGCGCTATCTGCCGCTGCAAGATGATATCGCCTCAACCGCGTTTTGGTATCAAGCCGAGCCACATGCGCCGTTTCCGGAGTTGCCAGACCGAGAATACCTCGAGGTGATTTAGCTGAATTGGCTTAGGCAGGCAGAGCCAGATGACTTTTGAGCTAGCGTATCGCAGGGATCTGTGCATTGCTTCCGCCGGGGTCGCCATCAGTGAAAATCCTGAAGTGTGTTCACAGAGAATAAGAAGCTCTCTGCTAGCACGAGCGACATCGGCATATTATAAGAGGGAAAGCCCATGCGCCTCGATGTCTTGACCATCGGTGAAGCGTTGGTTGAAGTCATGCGCAGCGATATCGACCAGCTGCTCAACCAGCCCGGACCTTTCGTCGGTCCCTACCCCAGCGGTGCGCCTTTTATCTTCGCTGTGCAAGCTGCCCGCCTCGGCCTGAAGACGGGCGCTATTGGCTCCGTCGGGGAGGATGCGTTTGGCGAGTGCTTGCGTAATCAGCTAATCGCAGACAGTATTTCCACTGAGGGGCTGCGACAACTGCCGGAGCAGACAACCGGTATCGCCTTCGTAGCTTATCAAGCTGATGGTTCCCGCAACTACGTCTTCAGCCTAGGCGCTGGCGGTCATTTACACCAGGACATGTTGCAGCCATCGCTTTTTGAAGGTTTGCGCTGTTTCCATATTATGGGTTCGACCCTATCGATAAGCGAGACTGCACTGCAAGTCTGCCGAGTGGCGCTTGACTTGGCGCTGGAGGCGGGCGCGCTCATCAGTTTCGATCCCAACCTGCGCCCCGAGCTGCTGGCCCCAGAACAGGCACGCCTCAGCTTTGCGCCCTTTATCGCCGCGGCTGACCTCCTGCTCCCCACCGAAGACGAATTGCTGCAACTCACCGGGCAAGCAACTGCCGAGCGAGCCATCGCCACGCTGCAGGAACAGAAAAAGGAACGCATCATCGCGGTGACGCGCGGCAAGGATGGATGCAGTGTTTACGCAGCGGGGGAGCGTCTCGATGTCAGCGGGTTCGCGGTCGATGAGCTGGACCCGACCGGGGCCGGCGATTGCTTTGATGCTGGCTTGGTCACGGGCTTGCTGGAGCAGCTGCCTCTGTTTGAAGCGGCTCGGCTGGCAAATGCTTGTGGCGCACTAGCTGTTACCGCCAAGGGACCGATGGCAGGCGCCAAGACTCGGGCCGAGGTTGAAAGCTTCATGGCGGCATCTCAACGGTGATCTTGAAACAGGTTGCGCGTCTGCAAGCTGCTTTGGATGCGCCAATTGAGTAGCGCCTCCAGCAACTCCTGCTTGATATCCGCCAACTCTGCCTCGTCCCATTGGTTGTGCAACTCGCCAGGATCCGCTTTTAGGTCGAAGAGTTGTCCATACTCTTCGCCGGCGAAATGCACCAGCTTGTAGCGCTCGCTACGAATCATCGTCATATAGGGACCTTCGTAAACACCATCGGCCGGATGTTCGGCATAGACATATTGGCGCCCTTGCCAGTCTTCGCCCTGCAGGGCTGGCAACAGTGATTCGGCTTGCATGCTCGGCGCTGGCTCGAGCCCGGCCAGCTCCAACACCGTCCGCCCGATATCCATCCACTGGCATTGCGCACTCAGCCGACTGCCGGCCTGGAAGCGCCCTGGCGACCAGAATATCGCGGGGACCCGCGTGATGATATCGTACATCGTCCATTTCTGAATCTGCCCGTGATCGCCCAGACAATCGCCATGATCGCTGGTGAAGATGACGATACTATTTTCCAAATAGCCTTCTGCTTCCAGCGCCTGCATGATCTCGCCCACTTGCTGGTCGATCATACTGACATTGGCGGCGTAATAGGCACGCAGGCGTTGCAGCTGCAATTGCGATGGATGCTCCAGGTGCACAATCGAGTCATGATCAATCTCGGTGTTATGTTGTCGCAATTGTTGATAGGGCGGCGGCTGCCCATCCAGCTCCGCTTGCGTCACCTGCGGCAGGGGCAGGTCGCGGTCAATGTAATCGGCGGCGGCAGCGGGGGTTGGGTCGTAGGGCGGGTGTGGACCGGGGAAGCCGATCTGTAAGAAGAGCGGCTCCGTTTGGGGGTAACTGCGCAGCCACCACTGCGCCAGGCCACCGACGAAGTTATCCGGATGTGTATCGGGCGGCAAATCCCAAGTGAAGGCGCCCATCCGCTCACGATAATCTTCCCGCTGCCGATAGAGCGATCGCTGTTGCTTGACCAAACCACGAGCACCCAAAGCCTTGTCCCACTCATCAAAATAATAACGGCCTTCCAGGAAACGGTCTTTGTTCTCCACCACGTAACGTTGATGGAAGCCCAGCGGCGTATCAAATGGATTGCTGTGCATCTTGCCGATGTTGACACAGTGGTAGCCAGCGGCGTTCAAATCTTGCACCCAGGAATGCCGCCAGCGATCCCCATTGCGCATGATGCCGGTGACATGCGGATAATAACCGGTGAACAAGCTGGCACGGGCTGGCGCGCAAGAAGGCGCCGTAATATGACAATTGTCGAAGCTGACTCCCTCGTTGACCATGCGATCAAGATTGGGCGTGTCCATATGGGGGAAGCCAAGCGCGTTGATGGTATCGTAGCGCTGCTGGTCGGTGATGATGAGAATGATATTTGGCGGCTGGCTCATGTATCCTGCCCTTCTATCGACTAGCCATATTTGGGATTGTCAATCACCGCGGGCTTGCCAGCACGCCTGACAACCAGTTTGCGGAAGCCATCACGCTCGATTGTGCCGTAGTCGTGCCCCGCCCGGGCTTCCCAAACCGAGAAGAAGACAAAGTCTTCCTCGCCGATATTGACAGTGCGATGCGCCCAGTATGGCGGTACGTAGGCGGCGCTGCCGGCAACCATCTCGATCACACTTGATTTGCCGCTGTCTGTCTGCAAGACGAGGTATCCCCGCCCGGACAAGCCAAAATAGACTTCTCCCTGTTCACGCCGGGCGTGATAATGTCCCTTGGTCATGTGAAATTCATCGCCGATGCAACCCGGCAGAATCCGCGTCGTGCAATGCGGAATTTGTCCTTCTTCCTCCGGCAAATCAATCCCCTGTACTTCATAAATCAAGCGGTCGCCCTCTTCCGCCAGCAAGCGCTCGGCTGCGGCGGTATCGGCATACATATTGACCATATCGCTCAGCCTACGCTTGATAACGTAGCCCGGCGCCGAGAGTATGCCCGTGGGAAAATCCACTTCAGTTTTGAAGGGTTGTATCAAATTCATCGTTTATCCTGCTCCCTATCATCCCGGGCGAAAGCGCGCCGCGGCTTGATCAAGTTGTTTGAACTGGCTCCGCTCTATCTGGATTTGAAATACTTCCGCCATGACCTGTGTCCAGCCGTGCAAGAAGTAATACCAGCCATCTTCAATCTTCAAGTTACGTGCGCTGGCTTGCGCCAAAGCCCCCTGCATGAATGCGCGGTCGCCCCGATAGTTTAGTTCCCAGACCAAGGCATCCCGCGGGAAACATGCGGCATCCGACAGCGGCGAGCCAGGGCGATCCTTGCCCAAGCCAGTGGCATTGATCACCAACGACCCTGCTGGCAGATCGCTCAATAGCGCATCGTTGTCAGCGATGCTGCGGCTTAGATGATAGTCGAATTGAATCGCTGTCTCGAGCTTGTCGTGAATTTGCCGGATCAACTCCAGCCGTTCGGGCAGAATATCAACCAGAATGAAACGACGTGGCCGCCCGTGATTTGCGTTTCGTTGCGCCATGCAAACGCTGATGGCGATAGCGGCGCCGCCCGCACCCAAGCAAAGGACATCGCGCTCTCCCGCCCAATGCCCTGGCGGCACAAAATGGTCCAATGCCAGCGCGGATGAGATGGGGTCTTTGGCGAACCCTAACAAGCGCCCGTCTCGCTTGGCAATGCAAGAAACTTCGTCGCAAATTTGGGCATATTCATCGAGTTGATCAAACAGATCGCGGCAGGCATGCAACAGGTCAATCTTGTGTGCTGTCACCAGGGCGCCTTTCACGGCTGGGTCATCGATGATATTTCTCAAGATCTGGCGGTAGGTCTCCGCCGGGGCGCGCAACGGGGCGTCACAGCCATAGATTTCGACATTGAGCCCGAGGATATTTGACCATTCAGGAAAGATCTTCATAATCGAAGAGCCGCCTGTGCTAACGCCGACAAATATGAATTTCGACTTGGTCATATCTTCAATCCGGGTCGCCTAGCTTGAACTCGAAAATGCGATTTCTTGGGGCAGCAAGCCCTTGCGAGGGAGAGCCTGTATCGCATCTGTATTTCGCATTAGAGAGCGGCGATATCGTCAAAAGCCGGTACCAGCGCCTGGTAGAGCTTGTCAAAAACCGGCTGCATGCGCTCGTAAATTGCCCGCGCCTTCTCGTCCGGCTGTACAGTCGATGCCACCGCGTTCATCTGATGAATCATATCGAAACCGCTATATAAGCCGACACCGACACCCCCGACCAACGCTGCGCCCATGGAAGTCGCTTCTTCCAGTATCGCCAAACGATGCACGGGCATGCCGTAGACATCCGCCATGATCTGATTCCAGACCCGCCCGCTGGCGCCACCGCCGATGACGCGCATGGCTTCAATCGAGGTGCCTTGCTGGCGAAAGGCATCCAGGATCACGCGCAGGTTCATGGTCACGCCCTCGAGGACAGCGCGATATAGATGGGCGCGAGTATGGCGAATGGTCAAGCCGATGAAGGCGCCGCGCGCGTGGGGATTCCAGCGGGGGCTGCGCTCGCCCAGCAAATAGGGCAGGAAGAACAATCCCTCTGCGCCGGGCGATATCTGGGCAATCTCCAAATTAATCAGTTCGTATGGGCTGATGCCGAGGCGTTCAGCCGTCTCCATCTCGAAGAGGGACAATTGATCCCGCGTCCACTGATATGACGCGCCAGCTGCTTGCATAGTGCCGGTCGGCATCACCATGTTGGGGATGACATGACCAAAAGTGAAAGTACGATAATCGGGATCATAGATCGGCTCAGGAGTAGAGAGAGCGATCCATGAGGAGGAACCGACATAATTATAGGCGGAACCTTCCTCGATCACGCCAGCGCCAGCAGCCGCGCAAGCGCCATCTCCACCGCCGATGACCACTGGGGTGCCCGGCGCTACGCCAACTTCATCGGCAACTGCCGCGCGCACTTCCCCAACTACCTCAATTGATTGGCGTATATCTGGCAATTTCTCGATCCCCAGCTCCACGGCATCGAGGATCGCGCCCGACCACTCGTCCCTGTTCAAGTCATAGAGGTTCATGCTGGAAGCATCGGAGGGATCGGTGACGAAATTACCAGTCAATCGCGCCACAATGGAATCTTTAGCGTGCAGGAATTTGTGCGTCGCCGTGTAGATATCGGGCTGATGATCGCGGATCCAGAGGATTTTCGCCAATGAATAGGAGGCGCTCAGCCGATGCCCGGTGATGTGATAGACTTCCTCAAAGGGCAGGACTTCGCCGATCCAACGTTCCTGCTGCAGCGCGCGCTGGTCCGCCCAGATGATCGCATTGCGCAGGGGACGTGCCGCTTGATCCAAAGGCACGGCGCCCATCATCTGACCGCTGAAAGTGATGCAGGCGATGTCGTCGCGTCTAACGCCAGTCTCGCTCAGCAAATGTCGCGTCGACAAGCAGACCGCCTGCCACCAATCATTGGGATTCTGTTCCGCCCAACCAGTATGCGCGTACTCAGTGTCATAGCCGTAGAAGGAAGCTCCCACCAGTTTGCCTTCAGGGTCATAAAGCGTTGCTTTATTGCCAGTGGTGCCCAAATCGTGTGCGATCACATAATTTGCCATCGGCCGCCCCTTACTGTTCTATCCTTTAAAGATCACTCCCGAGAGCATACAGAATTCGACTGTGCATTACAAGCGACGAGGCAAGATTAGACGAGTATGAGCGCACACTGTGTCAAGAGACAAAAATACGTTAGAATTGTGTGACGCGGTCGCGGGTAAAACTTTGTTGCTTCACATGAATCGATCCCCGCGCTCGCATGAGCCTTGTGGTTCAAAACGTTTCCAAACAAAAGATTGGAGTGTAACAATGCGTAAACTTTCGCTTTTAGCTTTACTTGCGCTGTTGGCAGTCGTGATTGCCGCGCCAGTCAGCGCCCAGGATTTCTCGGGGCAGACGGTTGTTGTCGTCACCCAAACCGGTTCCGCCATTGGTGGTCCTGTGTTGGACAAGGGTCCCATCTGGGAAGAGGCAACCGGCGGCAATATTGAGTTGCAGACCTTCGCCTTCGGTGAATTGTTCGAGAAGATCGTCACCGCCCTGTCAACCGGCTCGGGCGATTACGATGTTTTGATCTACGCGGCTGACTGGGCTGGCGATATCATGGCGCCGGGCTATGTGGTAGAGATCTCGCAGGAGACGCTGGACGCCATCGAATCCGATGATGTCATCCCCTTGTATGCCGATCGTATCACCACCTGGGGTGGCGTACCTTATGCCCTGCCCTATGATGGCGATGCGCACATGCTCTACTACCGCAAGGATCTGGTAGACAACGAAGAATATGGCGCGGCCTTCGAGGCGGAATACGGCTACCCGCTGGGCGAGCCCACCACCTGGTCGCAATATCATGACATCGCCGAGTTCTTCAATGGCATGGAAGTCGAAACAGCTGGTGCCATGGCGCCAATCTACGGTGCTCTGGAAGCCCAGCGCCGCAACGCGCAATCCTACTGGGTTTATCTCTCGCGCGCTGCTGGCTACGGTAAGGTGCCGGGCAACCCCTGCTTCTTCTTCAGCTGTGATGATATGACGCCGCAGGTCAACAACCCGGGTTGGGTCCGCGCGCTGGAAGAATATGTCGACATTCGCGAAGTTGGCGATCCGGAAATGATCAACTACGATGTGGCTGATACGCGCACGCTGATGGCGACGGGTACGGCAGTACTGAACCTCGATTGGGGCGATGTCGGCACTATCTCTGTCGATGAAAACGTGTCGATCGTCAAGGGCGATGTCGGTTTTGGCGTGCTGCCAGGTGGTGATTCCTACTGGGATTACGAAGCTGGCGAATGGGTCATGGAAGAGAACCCGGCGCCCTTTATCGCTTTTGGTGGCTGGATCATCTCGGTCGCTGCGGATAGTGATGTGATGGAAGCCGCGCTCGATTTCGCTGCTTTCCTGGCGAGCAAAGACATGGTTAACGAATTGGCTGTTACCGGCGGCACCGGCATCAATCCGTCCCGCTTCAGCCAGTTGGAAGACATTGCTCCCTGGGTTGCCGCTGGCTTCGATGAAGAGAGCGCTGCCGATTATTTGGACGCCATCCAAAACACCATCAACCATCCGAACGCTGTGCTCGATATACGCATCACCGGCTCGGCTGAATATCTCTCGACGCTGGATGCCGAGATTGCCCGCGCGGTAGCTGGCGAAATCAGCGCGCAAGAGGCTCTCGATAATGTAGCGGAATTGTGGGATGCCATCACGGACCGTCTGGGGCGTGACGCGCAGTTGGCACAATACAAGGCAGCGGTTGGCTACGAAGATATGTAGGCAAAGCTAGCGCTTAGCATTGCAGTAAATAGTGGGCGATCCGATGGGTCGCCCCTATCTAACTTGTACCCCAGATATTACTGAACACTTTAAAGCAAATTTGTTGCGGGTATAGTGACAACCGAGGCAACGCTTGAAGACATCCACAAGAAGCAGCGTGAGCATCGTACGCGAAGACACTATCATGAAGCGGGTCTTCCTCAGCCCGGCTGTGATTATTCTGCTTGCGCTGTCAATCTTTCCACTGCTTTGGTCACTTGGCATCAGCTTCACCGATATGCAACGGGGCGGATCTACCATTGCCCGGCAAGCGGCGGCCGAAGGCATCACCGAAGGGGTCGGCTTTCTGGGCTTGGGTTTCGAATTGACGAGCCGCAATTATGAGCGCTTGCTGAGCGACGGTCGGCTGCACAGCACCGTTCGCAATACGATGATCTATGTCTTCGTCGGCGTGACCATCCAATACGTGATCGGCTTAGGTTTAGCCACCGTGCTCAATCAGCCATTTCGCGGCAGGAATCTGGTGCGGGTCATTTTCCTAATGCCGATGATGATGACACCGGTGGCGGCCGCTTATACAGGGCGCATGTTCTTCGATTCTAACCCTTTGCGCTCGCCGTTAGCACATTTTTTGCGCGAGTTTTCCAAAGCACTCAATCTGGAACAGAGCATCTCCGTCCCTTGGTTCACCAATACTGGCTGGGCGCCCATCGCCATTCTGATTATTGACGCCTGGCAGTGGATCCCCTTCATGACCTTGATTCTGCTAGCGGGCATGCAGGCGATCCCCGAAGATATTTATGAGGCGGCACGAGTCGATGGCGCCAATGTATTGCAGATCTTCTGGCGCATCACTGTGCCGATTTTGCTACCGATTTCGCTGACAGTGATTTTGATTCGCGGCTTGGAAATCTTCAAGATCATCGATGTGGTGGTGGTCACGACCGGCGGTGGACCAGGCTCAGCCACTGAATCCTTGACGCTTTATATTTTTGAGCAAGCGCTGAGCAACGGCAATTATGGCTATGCCAGCGCCATCGCTTATATTTTGTTGATTTTGGTCATTATTTTTGCCACGATATTTTTGACGGTGGGCAGGCGCTTAACGCACGGTTCGATTGGGCAGAGGGATTGATGGAAGCACGCAAGCGCAAGCCTATCCTACGTCGATCTAGCGGCCGCTCTCTATGGCAATCCGCCATATTATATGGCATCGTCATTTTCTGGTGTTTCATCGTCCTGTTTCCGTTTTATTGGCTGGCGACCACCTCGGTCAAGCGTCCGATTGATGTCAGCCGCGGACCGAACTATATCCCCTATGTCGATTTTCAACCGATCCCCGATCATTGGCAGGAAATGTTCGGCACACAGCGAGAATCCACCGAGAGGCACTTCCGCAATAGCTTGGTGTCCGCAATTGGCAGCACCTTGCTATCCGTCGTCATTGGCGCGATGGCGGGTTATGGCTTATCCCGCTTCAAGTATTATTGGGGGCGCTTGGGCTGGGATAATGACAATATCGCTTTCTGGATTATCTCGCAGCGCTTTTTGCCGCCGGCGATTTTTATTGTGCCTTTCTTGCTGCTCTACAACTTTTTTAGCCTAGTCGATACCTACGGCGGGTTGATCATCGCTTATACGATGTTCAATATCCCCTTCGCCGTTTGGATTATGCGCGATTTCTTCAACGGCTTGCCAGTGGACCTGGAAGAGAGCGCCCGCGTCGATGGCGCCACCCGTTGGCAAGCTTTCATGCGCATCGTACTTCCCTTGAGCGCGCCAGGTCTGGTAGCGGTGGCGATCTTCTCCTTCATATTCGCCTGGAACGAATATCTCTTCGCCTTGATGTTGACCAATTTTTACGCCATCACCATGCCTGTGTTGATCGCCGGGCAGAACAATACCCGCGGCATCGAATGGTGGTTCATCAGCGCGTTGACCTTGATGGCAGTGGTACCGGTGATCATCATCGGCTTGGTGCTGGAGCGTTTCATCACCCGTGGGCTGACAGCGGGCGCGGTCAAAGGTTAGTACCCCGAGTGCGCCGTGTCATTCCAAATTGGCGTGACGGGCGTTCATAGCGCTCTCTTCTACCTCGAGCGCGATCTTGATGCGGATGATGAGCAAGTCGCATAGCAGACCCAGGCAATGCTCGAAAAGCGAACCCATCACCAATACCGAATCTCCGTTGGCTTCCCCACCCGCCTTGAAGTTGGTGGCGGGGATGTAAAGGCGGGTCGCTGCTGCTTGAGCGAGGGGCGAATCGAGATTGCCGGTGATAATCGCCAGTGTGGCGCCGGTTTTCTCCATTGTATCGACATAACGCAGCAGGGTACTGGTACGCCCGGAAGATGAACCGATAAGAAGAAGATCGCCATTGCCGATAGCGGGTGTGGTCACATCATCGACAACATGCACAGTCAAACCGAGATGCATCAAGCGCATGGCGAAAGCCTTCATCTGTAAGCCGCTGCGCCCTTTGCCAGCGATGAAGATGCGCTCCGCCGACAAGATCGCTTGTTGCAGAGCCTCGATGTCAGTGGGGTCGACAGCTTTTAGCGTCCGAGTGATATCGTCTAGGATGGCGCTGAGCAGTTGATCAATTCGCATTTGCATGAGCCTGAAGCCTCTCCTGGAATTGTTGGGCAGCACAGATCGGGTCGTCCGCGGTGGCAATAGCGGAACCAACAATGACGGCCTGCGGCTGCCAAGGCAGAATCTGCTCAAGCGTAGCCAGCTTGACACCGCCAGCAATCGCCAAGGGAGCGGATGGCAAGGCTTGCCGTAATTGCGCCAACTGCGCATAAGGCGAGCTTCTTGATCCCTGCAAATCGTGTGCGGTGTGCAAGCAGAGCAGATCACAGCCAAGCGTCAGTAATTCTTTTGCCCGCGCCAGGGGATCCAGGACTTGCATCATATCGACCATCACCTGCTTTTGATGTTTGCGCGCGCTTAGGACAGCGCCGCGAATAGTTGCATCACTGGCAACAGCCATAACCGTCACAAGATCGGCGCCGGCGCTGAAAGCGATATCGGCTTCCGCCTCGCCAGCATCCATGATCTTGAGATCAGCCACCAACTTCAGCTGCGGATACGCCGAACGCAGGCGGCGCACGGCATGCATGCCTTGGCGGAAAATCAGGGGCGTACCGACCTCGATAATGTCGATGAACGGGTGGACATCCAGTAACAGCTCGGATGCCGATGCCAGGTCGCCATCGAGCGCAAGTTGCAATTCCGCCATATCACAGCAATCTCTAATCGGATACGTTAAAATCAACCACAATAGGATATACGAAATCGCATCGAAACACAAAAGGAAAGAGGCATGACAGCGAGAATTGTAGTGGTGGGCAGCTTCAATACTGACTTGATCAGCTATCTGCAGCGGATGCCACGGTCCGGCGAGACGGTACATGGTGATCGATTTGACACTGGCGCCGGCGGCAAAGGATCGAATCAAGCGGTGGCGGCGGCGCGCCTGGGCGCAGATGTCACCTTTATCGGACGGGTCGGGGAAGATGTTTTCTCCAAGCTGGCATTTGAAATCTGGGATGCCGAGGGCGTCAACCGCGATTATGTGATTCAAGACGCTGAACATGCCACTGGTGTAGCGCCCATCCTGGTCGATAGCGATGGCGAGAATATGATCGTGGTGGTCCTGGGCGCCAATCTGCGGCTGCAGCAGAGCGATATTGATGCCGCGCGCGAGCGAATTGCGGCAGCGGATGTGCTGATCGTGCAATTGGAAATCAACTACGACATGGTGACCTACGCCCTGCAGACAGCGAAGGAGCTGGGTATCACCACCATCCTGAATCCGGCGCCGGCGGCAGCGCTGCCCCAGGAGACGATAAAGCTGGCGGATTATCTGACGCCAAACGAGACTGAACTGGAAACCTTGAGCGGGGGCGCCAATAGCGATGTCGAATGGTCCGCACGCGGACTTTTGACTCGCGATGACCAAACTGTAGTCGTTACGTTGGGCGCTGCTGGCGCGCAGATTGTCACAAAAGATGAGACTTCTGCAGTTGCAACATTCGATGTGGATGTGGTCGATACCACCGGCGCGGGCGATGCCTTCAACGCCGGTTTAGCGGTTGCCTTGGCGGAAGGGATGACATTAAAGGAGGCGGTGCGATTCGCTAACGCCACCGCGGCGCTCTGCGTGACAAAGCCGGGCACCGCGCGCAGCACACCCTATCGCGCTGCTGTGGATGCTCTCTATACGGGGCAGTAGCTGATTCACCGGGAACAAGTTGATGTGACACATTTGCGAGCACAGGCACCCCAGTGACATTGCTAGACATGGTAGTTGCTCGCCCGAAAACAAGCGTGCTTAACTACAAATCTCTTTCAAATGATCCGCCAAACGTAGCGCCAGCGCCACAATCGTCAGTGTCGGATTGGCGTAGCCGCCGGTGGGGAAAACCGCGGAACCGGCGATGTAGAGATTATCGACTGTGTGTAAGCGCGAGTTGCGATCGACGATGCCATCTTCGGGGTTGGCGGACATGCGTAGCGCACCCATGTGATGATCTCCCGTTTCCAGCGCGCCTTGATGGGACGGGAAGGTCCAGTGTTCGGCGTCACCGCTGACATCGCTGATCATCTCTTGCCGGTGACCGCCACGCCTGCGCAGATATTCCAGCGTAATTTCCAGCGCGCGGACCGCACTTCGTTTGTCAATCTCGTTGAGGCGCCAATCAACATGAGCGACCGGTTGCCCAAAAATGGGGTCGACTTGCTGCGGATCGAGGCTGATACGGCTGGCTTCGTCCGGGACCTGCTCCCAATTGAGGTTAACCACTGCCGAGGCAGGGTCAGGCTCGAAGCGCAGGATAATGCGGAAGTTACCGATCTTCTCCTGCAACAGTGTCTCATGCGTCGGCACCAACACACCCCAAGCATTAAACATGCAGTATTCAAAGACTAGCTCGGGATTGACCAGCGGCGCGACCATGTGCTGATACTCATCGGCGCCTTCAGCAGGCGGCTTGAGGCGGATCTGCTGTTCGCGGAAGAAATTGCGAATCTCGCTGGCGATGGGCTGGTCAAAATAGACTTGCGCGGCATTGGTCAGCAATGGATGCACCATAAAACCGCGCCCAAGTTGATCGCGCTCATTATTGCCGAGTTCGCCCGAGAGCTGTAGCAGGCGCACATTTTCGATGCCGCCGCATGCCAATACATAAGCCCCCGCCCGCACTTCAAATGGTTTACCAGGGGCGGCCTCAGCGGTTGGCGTCAAATCGATAGTCGAGCAATTTAGGGCGGTGACTTGTCGTTGATTTTCATCGGTGGCGATAGTGAGCAAGTGGGCATTAAAGAGCACCGTAATATTTTCGGCTTGCGCCAGTTCGTCGCGGAATTGCACCTGGAAATCGTGCAGGTTCTCTTCGTATTGCGCGTGCATGATGGCGCCGGTCATCTTGTCATCCGGCAGTGGATCGAAACAGCGCGCATAGAGCACCCGCTCCCAGAAAGCCATGTCATCATAATTGAAGGGACCAAATTGCCCAAAGTGATGCGCATCGATATAAAATTGCCTCATTTCGGCTTGATCAATGAGCCAGCCAGCCTCACGAAAACCCGGACGTGGCATATAGTCGGCGGGATCCAGCGGGCGCGCCCAGAAGCCAAAATGGTTGGTGGTGCCGCCATACATGTTCAGCCGCGAGCGATGCAAAAAGTTCGGATCCACTTTGCGCAGAAAATTGCCAACCGTGCCGCGATACAAGGCTTGCCGCCCGTCATCGGGCAAGCCTCTGTCGCCGGGCTTCCCGCTGACCAACAGGAGCACTTGGAGCGAGCTCCCCGCCAGCCGCTGTGCCATGGCAATGCCGGCCGCGCCAGCGCCGACCATGCAGATATCAAAGCCCTGCAAGATGGCGCCCGCTGGCAAGTCATCTGCGTAGAGGTACATCGCGTCAAGACCCTTTCATAGCGTGTTCACTTGCGAATCAAGTTGCGCGCCATCCAGGCGGCACCCAAGATCGGCGCATCTTCGCCCAATGTCGAAGCCGTCACCTTGACCCGTGCCGAAACTGCCTTGAAGGAATACTCCTTAAGCGAGCTTCGTGCAGGCTGCAGCAGCAGATCACGAGCCTTGGCGACACTACCGCCGATGACAAATTGCTCGATATTGAGTGTCATCGCCAGCGACGCAATGGCGATACCCAGGGCATTGCCCGCGCCATGCAACAGTTCTAAGGCGACCGCGTCCCCAGCATGCGCTCGCCGTGTTACTTCCGCGCCGGAGATGACCTCGCCAGTAGTCCCGGCATAATGCTTGGACAAGGCGGGTCCGCTGGTATAAGTTTCCAGGCAGCCGCGCGAGCCGCAGTGACATGGATGCCCTTGTGGATCGACCGTCATGTGACCGGATTCGCCGGCAGTATTGCTTTCGCCATACATGAGCGCGCCCTGGTAAATGATGGCTGCACCGACCCCTGTACCGATAACGATGTATACCATGCTATCCCGCTCACTGCCCGCGCCAAAATGGAATTCGCCGAGAGCCGCTACTTTGGCATCATGGTCGAGCGCAACTGGCAGGGACAGGCGCTCTTGCAAGACGCGGCGGAATGGCGTGTTGGATATGCCTGGCAGGTTGACCAGGGTCAGCAAGTCGCCATTGACATGATCCACTGGTCCCGGCGCGCCAATGCCAACCGCAGCGAGCTCGTTCCTCAGCGGCAAAGCTTGTTTCAGCTGCTCAATGTTTTGGGCGATTCGCTCGACCACATCATGTAAACCGGCGTCGGCATCCGTGTCGATACGACGACGTGCCAGGATCTGGTCTTGCGGGTTGACCAGACCGAGAGCGATTTTGCTGCCGCCAAGGTCGATGCCAACCACGTAGCTCATGTGCTCAACTCCGATTGCAATATCGGCTTGCCCTGCAGGTGGTCGGCCACTCGCAAGGCTTGCGCGCAAATGGTCAGCGCCGGATTCATGGCGGTCGATGACGGAAAGAAGGACGAATCCACCAGGTACAAGTTTTCGATATCGTGGGTTCTGCAGAATGGATCGAGCACGGATGTCGCTGGATCTGTCCCAAAACGGGCTGTGCCGCATTGATGTGAATTGGTCGCTATGCCCAGTGTCTCGGTGAAGACAAAAGTATAACCGGCTGCGCGCATCATACGAACAGCGCGCCGGATCAGCTCTTGATGTGCGATGCGGTTATTCGGCCGCCACTGCACTTGCACGCTGCCATCGCTGCCGAGGAAGACACGATTCTCCGGATCTGGCAAGTCCTCCGACATCACCCACCAATCCATGCTGCGATTCGCCATCGCCGTCAGCAGAGCTTTGGGCAAGTAAGGTTTTGCGGCCGAGAGCATACCCGCCTGCAATTTGCCCAGAGCCTGTATATTGCCCAGGGGCCAGGGGAAATCATCATCGCCGAAATAGTAATCATTGACCGCCATTGTCTTTTGAAAAACCGTGGGATTGGTTTTCAGCGGAGCGACCGCTGTCAAGGCAGTGTTGTTGTGCACCATATAATTGCGCCCCAACAAACCGGATGAGTTGGCTAATCCATCAGGATGTTGACTATTACGCGAGCGCAGCAGCAGGATAGCGGAATTAGTCGCGCCACAGGAGACGATGATCTTATCGGCGGAGACAGTGACAGTATCGCCCGCCCGCTCAACTTCGACGGCGGTGGCTCGTCTGCTGCTGCTATCGGTGAGGATGCGCCGCGCCAGTGTATTCGTCCACAATTCGATATTGCCTTGTGCCAGCGCGGGCTGCACACAGCAAATCTCGGCATCTCCTTTGGCATGAACCTGGCAGGGAAAGCCATCGCAGGTCTTGCAGCGGATACAGCGCCCACCCTCGCGCATGTCGACCGACATCGGCAGGCAATATGGATGCAAACCCTGCGCCCGCAGCTTGCTTATGAGCTGGTCAATATAGGGTTCATGCGGCACTTCGGGGAAGGGGTAGGGACATGTACGCGGCGGTTCACTGGGATCATCGCCCGGTTTGCCATGCACATAAAATAATTCCTCGGCGAGATTGTAATATGGCTCCAGATCTTGGTAAGTGATGGACCAAGCGGGCGAGGTGCCGCCTTCGTGTTCGATGGCGTCAAAATCCCGCACGCGAAAACGTGGCAAGGCAGCGCCATAGACTTTGGTATTGCCGCCAACGAAATAATGCACGCCGGGTTTGAAGCCGCTGCCGTCTGACGCATCGATCCAATTCTCGGCTGGCTTATAGCGATTTTGCCCAAAGACAGCTTCAACCTGCCAATTCTGTGGCTCTTGCGGCAAGAAATCACCGCGTTCAATCAGCAGAATGCGTGCGCCGCTCTCCCGCAGGGCATATGCCAGTGTGCCACCACCCATGCCCGTACCGATGATGATGAAATCATAATGCGCGCTCACGCTAGATGTCTCCAACCCTTTCACCAGAGAAGCGTGGTGATGTATCTGTGAAATATCTAATGCGCTTCCTGTCTGTTGGCAGCCCTCGCCGCTTCCGCCATAGTTTATGCCTCACTCAGTCAAGCTTACCCAGGAGCCGCGCTGCGATGAGCGTTCGGCGGCGTCCATAGTCCGCTGAATATGCAAGCCATCGTCGAAAGATGGAGATGGCTCTGTATCATCCCAGATTGAGCGGATGAACTGATATTGACATTCGGCATGGACGCGCATGAAATCGGGCGTCATGGTCCAATCTGGCACACGCTGCCCATCGTAGCGCCCTACCGCCTCAATCTTGCGGAAGCCGCGTTGCCCGCCCAGCGGGTTATCGGCATCGCGGGCATCGTATACATAGAGCCAGGCGGGGTCGTTGAGATCGAAGCGAATGGCGCCGTTTTCGCCAAAGATCTCGACAATCAAATCGTTGGTGGCGCCGGTGCCCATGCGCGAGATCTCGACCGTGCCCAAAGTGCCATCCACTAAGCGCGCCTGCAACAGCGCGATATCATCGACATCGACTGGCGCTCTCTCGCTGGCGCCTTTGGCAACAGGGCGATCCTTAATCAAAGTATCGAGCGTACCGTGAACCGAAGCAAAATCGCCCAGCAGATAATAGAGCAGATCCAAAATATGCGAGCCCAGGTCAAAGAGAGCGCCGCCGCCGGTGATCTCCCGCTGCAGCCGCCAGGACAAAGGCTTGTCGCTGCTGATATAACTGGAACGGTGATAGCGGCCGCGAAAAGAGAAAATCGAGCCGAGGAAATCCGCCTCCATCAGCTGTTTGGCTCGGGTGATCGCGGGGAAGAAGCGAAAATTGAAAGTCAGCTGCGCTTTGATGCCAGCTTGGCGGACAGCGCCCGTCATACTTGCCGCTTCCGCCACGGTCATCGCCAGCGGTTTTTCGCAATAGATATGCTTGCCAGCCGCTGCCGCAGCCAGCGCGATTTCGTGATGCGAATTGTTGGGTGTGCAAATATCGACCGCATCAATATCATCACGCGCCAATAGCTCACGATAATCCGCCGTGAAATATTGACAGCCGATCTCTTCGGCGGCACGCTGGGCAGTTTCCCGGCGGGTGGTGGCGACAGCGACAACTTGGATGCTATCGGCATTTAAGCCATAGTGGAAAGGGATAGCGCGGTATGCCAGCGCATGGACTCGCCCGATGCCACCGTATCCGATCAAGCCAATTCTTATTTTTTGCATTAGAAGCATCCTTTTTGCGTTTTATGGAGGGTGGCGCGCTTAATCGTCACCAGCAATTAAGCCATTCTCGTTGCGATATTGGTCGCTGGCTTGGCGCATCACTGTGCGCAGGCTCTCGACAGCGGCGGTGATCTCGCCAGTTCCTGGTTGCAGCTTGCCGGCGGGACCCTTGAGCAGCGGCGAGGAAAATTCGCCGACGGTCATGCCGGCCGCGATGAACTGGGCGATATTGCCCTTGTTCAAGCCACCGTCTTCCATCAATTCGATCTGGTCTTCCATACCCGCTTCGGCAATCATCTGGTGCAGTCGGCGAATGGTATCGACCACGATTGGGTCAATGGTATGCGGGCTCTTGCCCCCGGTTGTCTGCTTCCAGAATGGCGCCCGACTTTCGTATTCGATGATGTCGATATAGGGGTGGATGAACTGCTCGAATGCCAGGGCTGGCACCCCTTGCCATGCCCAGACACCCACCTTCAGCCCCAGCTTTTCCTTGATATAGGTGATGTTTTGGAAGATCATCTCGTTGGTGGTCTCTAGTGGCAGGCTGATCAAGCTGACGCCGAGATCGGCCAGTTGGTCGAAGACGCTGAAGTTGGGGCGCATCATCTGTAACTGCGCCTCGACTTCCAGATTGCTGCTGTTGCAGGTCGCTTCGATGATATCGTAACCGCCGCGTGGCATGGCAAAATCCATGTACTTGCCATCACGAACCTCGATATGCAGCCAATCAACGCCAGCCGCTTCCAGCTCTCGCACCTGCGCGCCTAGCACCGCGTAGTCCGCCCAGAACAAACCGGCGGCAATTTTGACCTGCTGCGTCACTTTTCCGATTGGCATAAGATCCGCTCCTCATTTAGCGTGTTGAGATCGAGAATTCTTGCCGCTGTATCCTCATCGGTGCAGAGGACATTGATGGCGCCGGTCTGCAACGCACCATAAATAGCAGCCGCTTTATTTATCCCGACAGCGACGGCGATCGTCTGTGGCACCGCGCGCAATTCAGCCAGCGTGACACCGATGATGCGCTGGTTCAATTCGCAATCGAACAGCCGCCCAGCGCTATCGAAAATTTGCCAAGCCATATCGCCAATGGCGCCAGATTCACGATAAGACTGCAATTGATCGGAATCGGCCACACCGGCGCGCACAAAGCCGGAAGTCGTCGGATCGAGATCGCCAATGCCGACCAGCGCAATATCGGCGCGGCGAACCTGCTCGAGCGTGCGCCCAACGACCGCCTGCTGCCGGATGACAGCCGCCGCTTCCGCATTATCCGCCAGCAGCGGCGATGACAAATATAAAGCCTCGCCACCCAGCTTTTGCGCCAGTTGGCGGGTCAAAGCCGAGCTGTCGTATTCCTTGAGCGCATGAGACAAACTGCCGGTTGCCTGCATCACTTTGACATTGGCTTGAAAATCGACGCGGATCGCGCTGATGACCTCATAGGTGCTGCTGCCGAAACAGATCGACATGACAGCATCATCCACCAAGACATCCTCAAGATAACGTGCCGCCAGCTGCCCAATTTGCCGCCGCAACAGCGCGGCATCGGTCGCGCCAGTTCGCAGCACCAATGCCCGATCCAAACCATACTGCGCCGCCAACTGCGCTTCCAAATCGGTGGCGCGTTTGATGGGCCAATCGATCAAAATACGCACAACTTGTGATTCGCGGGCTTCTTTGAGCAGCCGATAGACCTTGATGCGGGACAATTCCAAAGCAGTCGCGATCTGGTTTTGCGTCATGTCCTGCTCATAATACATCGAGGCGACTTTCGCCAGCAACTCATGGTGGGCGGCAGTGATCATGGGCTAGACCCCGGCTCGGTTCGCCCGAAGGATTTCCCCCGTGCTCTGCTTTGTGCGCGGCTGATAACCGGACAAGGGCAGCAAACGCTGATGAATGATATCGATCATCCAATCGGCGGAGGGGAAGAAGCTCTCATCCAACTCGGCTGGTGGTGTGATCCAATTGCGCGAGCCCAAGACAGCAACTGGACCATCGAGATAATCAAAGGCAAGTTGGCTGATATTTGACGCCATCGTATGCAGGAAAGACCCGCGCTCGGTCGCATCAGATACCAGCAGCAGTTTGCCTGTCTTCTTCACCGATTCAACAAGCGGCTCATAATTTAGCGGGTTGAGGAAGCGCGTATCGATAACCTCGGCACTAACACCGTGTTCGGCAAGCAGCTTTTCGGCGGCTTCGAGCGCGCGGTAGAGTGCAGCGCCGATGGTGATGATGGTGATGTCGCTGCCTTGACGATGCACCTGTGGCTCGCCCTCTTCGACTTCATAATAATCGATCGGCACACCGCCGCTGAAGAGCGTTTCCGGCTGATTATAAAGGCGTTGACTCTCGAAGAAGACCACTGGGTCGGTGCCGCGCAGCGCCAGGTTGAGCATGCCTTTGGCATCATAGGCAGTAGCGGGGAAGTAGACTTTTAAGCCCGGGATCTGCGCCACGATCGAGCTCCAATCCTGGGAATGTTGTGCGCCATATTTCATGCCGACGGAGACGCGCAGCACCAGCGGCATCCGCAGCACATTGGCGGACATCGCTTGCCACTTCGCCATTTGGTTGAAAATCTCGTCCCCAGCCCGCCCCATAAAATCGCAATACATCAATTCGGGCACGGCGCGTCCACCAGCCAAGGCATATCCAACCGCCGTACCGACAATGGCTGCTTCGGCGATGGGTGTGTTAAAGAGGCGATGATAGGGAATGGCTTCAGTCAAACCGCGATAGGCGCCAAAAGCCCCACCCCAATCGCGATTCTCCTCGCCATAAGCGATCATGGTTGGATCCTGATAATAACGGTGCAACATCGCCTCGAAGATGGCTTCGGCATAGGTCAAGGTTTTCAGTTTGGGCAGCGCCTCGCCCCGCTCGTCCAAGCCAAAGCGGTGCTTGCGCGAAGTGACTTTGAAGCGCGTCTCCGCCATGGGCTGCAGCACCTCCGGCTCGCGGTCGGCTAGCGCATCAGCTTGTTGATGCGAGAACATCATAGCACCGATAGCATCGTCAGCGGTGTCCAGCCGGGGCGACAGATCCAGATCAACCGCCGCGGCGACAGCTTTGCTTATCCGCCCGATGACAGCTTCTGCTATTGCCTCGAGCGTTGCCTCATCCGCATGCCCGCTGGCGCACAGATATTCGCCGAAGCCGCGGATGGAATCGTGCTGTTGCCACATCTCAATCTCATCGCGGCCACGATAAGACGAGGCGTCACTGGGCGAATGGCCGCTGTAGCGATAGGTGACCACATCGAGCATGGCTGGTCCGCGCCCTTCCAGCAGCAGCGTTTTCTTGCGCCGGGTGGCATCGGCAACAGCCAGTGGATCATAGCCATCAATGCGTTCGCTGTGCATGGCAAGAGCGTTCACACCTAATCCAACCCGCGCCAACATGCCAAACCCAAGTGTCTCGCCTTGTGGCTGCCCGCCCATGCCATAAAAGTTATTCATGAAGTTAAAGAGAACGGGTGGCGCCCCGCCCAGTTCGGCATCCCAAAGCGTGTGATATTGATCCATCGCTGCGAAGTTCATCGCCTCCCAGACAGGACCGCTGGCAATGGACGAATCGCCGATATTAGCGATGACGATGCCGGGCTTGCGATTAATCCGTTTGAAGAGCGCCATGCCAACGGCGATATCGGCCGAACCGCCGACGATGGCATTGTTGGGCATGATGCCAAAAGGCGGGAAGAATGTGTGCATCGAGCCGCCCATGCCTTTGTTAAAGCCGTATTCGCGGGCGAAAATCTCGGCGTAGGTACCATAGATCAGCCAAGTCTGCGCTAGCGACTGAATATCGAGGAAGTTGTCCACCTGTTCGACCAGGCGCAGCGCCACACCACCCATATAGCGTTCCATAATATCCAGCAGCCGATCCTCATCCAGCTTGCGGATGGCGGAGAGCCCCTTCGCCAGGATCTCACCATGACTGCGGTGGGAGCCGAGGATGAAGTCATGCGGCTCGAGAGCCAGGCATTGGCCCACAGCGGCGGCTTCCTGCCCGATTGACAAATGCGCCGGACCGCTGTGATCGTAGCTGATACCGCGGTAGCTGCCCTCTTTCTTGAAGCGATCCAACGCCGTCTCGAACTCGCGGATCAAAAGCATATCGTGGTAGACATTGACTAGATCATTGGATTCATAGCGCCGCGCTTCGGCTTGTGAATCGGAGCTGTAGACATTCACCGGGATCTCCGGCGCCCGGATCAGCGAGCGCTGACGCATATCACTCGGGTCTATTGTCAGTGATTTTGGCACGGTGCCGTCCTTTTCTATGAAACGAGCAACAGATCTATCTGCGCCAGATTCTTGCCCAGTTGCGCCAGGAAACGAGCGGCCGGCGCACCATCAACTACTTGATGGTTGATGGTCAAAGATAAGGCAATATGTGGCAGGAACAGTATCTCGTCATCAACTTGCACCGGCTTCAAGTTGATACTGCCGATGCCCAGGATGGCGACTTGCGGCGGATTCAATACCGGCGTGAAACTCTCGATGCCCAAAGCACCCAGGTTGCTGACGGTGAAACTGCCACCATTCAGTTCATCGGGCAAGACCGCCCCGGCACGACAAGCTTCCGCCAGCCGATGCACCTCTGCCGCTAGCTGCTTAAGAGACAGCGAATCGGCATTGCGGATCACCGGCACCAACAAGCCGCGTTCAGTATCAACCGCCATAGCCAGCTGGACCGCGCTGTGCTGATAAATAGTATCATCTTGGAAGAGTGCGTTCAGCTCGGGGAAAGCGGGCAAGGTACGCGCGACAGCGAACATCAGCAAATCGTTGATATTCACATCGCGCAAGCCGAAATGCTCATCGCTGTCCTTGAGCCGATGGCGGAATGCCTGTAGCGCCCGCGCGTCAGCGGAAGCGTTTAAGGTCAATTGCGCCGTGGTCTGTAGTGATTCGAGCATGCGCTCAGCGATAATCTTGCGCGCGCCTTTCAAGGGAATCTCTTTGACTTGATTATCATCGCCAGCGGGTACCAGATCTGCCTTGCCGACGCGCTTTGTAGTTGGATGCTCATCAGCCAGTTTGAAATCACCACTGGAGAGCATCGCCTGTGCCACTGGGGTGACTTTGACCCGTTCGCGGATGGCGGCTTCGATATCTCGCTCGATGATACGCCCATCAGGACCGCTGCCCGGCAGACGGCTATAATCTATGCCTTTGCGCTCCGCCAGCTCCCTGGCACGGGGAGAAATGAAGCTTTTTTGCTTCGCCGGTCTCCGCTCGGCTGCGATGTCTGGCGGCTGGTCAGCGCGGCGCGGTTCCTCCGTCACGCTAGGTTCTGGCTTCGTTGGCGTAGGCAAGAATTCGGCGAAGCTTTCGCCCGCCTCCCCAACAACCGCAATGTTTTCCAGCACGGGCACTTCATCACCCTCTTGGTAGAGCTGCGCCAGCAACACACCTGTCGCCGTGCTTTCAACTTCGAGGGTGGCTTTATCGGTTTCGATTTCGCAGAGCAAATCCCCCGCCGCGATTGGCTCCCCAACAGCCGCATGCCAAGCCAAGATGATAACGCTCTCGACCGTGTTTCCCAGTTTGGGCATGACGATGGCTTCTACCATGAATTGCTCGCTAGTGTGCAAATGCACATACAGAGTACATTTTCACATTATAGTAACCTGTGGGAGAGAGCCTGTCAAGCTCTGTTTTAAGATCAGGCGGTAAAATGAAGCTGCTACAATAGAATTATGAAGCCAGTTAAGCGAAAAGAGCCAATATGAGCGCCCGCTTGCAGCATGTCAGCGTACCGCGCCCGCCGGATAGCGAAGCCATAACCCGCGCCTTTTACGGCGAGCTGCTGGGGCTAGAAGAGATTCCACCACCCAACAGCCTGCGAAGCGCTGAGGTAATCTGGTTCAAAACAGGCGGGGATGCGGAACTGCATATCTTTCGCGAAGATCCGTCGGATGACCCTTCCCAACGACATTTTTGCCTGGTGGTAGCTGATTTGCGGAGCCTGCGAGAGAAGCTGGCGGAAGCAGGTTATGCGCCTTACGATGTGACACCGATACCGGGTAGACCCCGTTTCTTCTGTCGCGACCCCTTTGGTAATATCATCGAGTTCACGTCCATCGAAGCAGATTATCGGGAAGTCCAATAACTCGGGAAGGAAAATAGAACGCTGCAAGACCCTCAAGCGACGATGCCTAGTCGTAGCCCTGTCCATAGCGCAAGGGACCGCGCCAGGCAGCCGTATTACGCGCTCGCAATTCGTCGACATCCAGCGGCGACTCGGTCACCAGCAGCTCGTCATCGACAACGGCTGGGCGTTCGTTCGCCTGCAGGTAAGCGAGCAAGCGCGATCGTAGCTGGGCTTTCACGGGAAGATAATCCAGCTGCCCCGCCAGGTTGTAGCGATCGTCACTATCCCCGTTTAGATCAAACAACTGCTCGGCGGCGCCATCAAAATAATAGATGTACTTAAACTTGCCATCGGTGGCGAAAACAGCATCACGAGTCTCGCCGTAGACCGTGCGCTCTTCAGGCAGGTTCAGCAGCGAAATGCCATCCATCGCCGGATCCGGATCAAGGTCCGCCTGGTGCAATAGCGTCGGCACGATATCGGCGGTCAAAGCTGGGGTGTCTACTATCCGGTTATAGCCCGGGGGATCAAGTGAATTTGCCTGCTCGCGCGGCAGACGCAGGATAATCGGTATTCGAGCGGAAGATTCCAGGAAAGTATATTTGCCGAAGAGTCGATGGTCGCCAAGGTGTTCACCATGATCGGAAGTGATGACGATCACAGTGTTGTCATAAAGCCCTTTGCTTTTCAGTTCGCCAAAGAAGCGGCCCAACTGGTAATCGATGTGAGTGATCTGAGCATAATAATGGCGCCGCAAGCGCTGTAATACTTGTGCTGAAACGCGGTCCGCTTTTTTGCTGATGCGCTCGGCAGTCAGCGCACGCGGCTCGTCCGTCGTCTTAACCCAGTCACCAATGGCTGCTTCGGGAATGCTGAAGTCGTCATAAAACCGGTCGAAGGGTTCCGGCGGGTCAAAGGGGCTGTGAGGCGCTTCAAAGACCATCCACAGCAGGAAAGGATGTTCCGGATCCCGCTGGGACAAGAAGCGAATACTTTCATCAACGATCCAGTGCGTGTGCGTCAAAGGTTCTGGCACGGCGCTCACCGCAGGATATACCTCGTTGCCGCCCAAGCCATGCCCGCGGTAGAAACCACCATATCCCTGCTCTTCCAGGAAGTTGAGATAATCATTGGGATGCAAGGCGATGTGCTCAAAGCCGAAGCGGGCGCGTTCCGGATAGAAGTGCATTTTGCCAACTGCCTTGGTCTGATAACCGGCTTCGCGCGTCAGCCGAAAGGGCAAGCTGCGCTCGGGCAGGATTGGTGAACGCGGACCTCTCATGTTGTTGGAGGGCATGCGGTGTTGGCTAGCAGTGAAACCCGTTAGCATGGTCGCGCGTTGCGGCATGCAGATGGGGCAATCGGCATAGGCGCGCCGATACCAGATGCCTTCGTAAGCGATCTGATCAATATGCGGGGTCATCAGCGGATGGGCGCTGTCGGCAATGCCCAGGCAATCCCCCCGCCATTGATCGAGAACAATGTAAACAATGTTGGGCTTATCCATAAGAGCTTGTGACAGGTTCTGCTTTTCAACTATATGGGCAGATGAGCTGTGCTTAATACGCCTAACCTTTTAGACTGCCCGATGCGGTGACGCCAGTGATCAGATGCTTTTGCCCGAAATAGAAGACCACCAACATCGGGATGATCATCAATACTGAGAAGGTCATCACCATATTCAAGCCACTTTCGTCTCCCTCGAAGCCTTGCAAAGCGTTCAGCCCCAGCGCCAGGGTCCACAATTCTTGATTGGAACCCAGATAGATTAGGGGATTCAGGAAATCGTTCCAGGCGAACTCAAAGGCGAAAATGCTGACAGCCGCGATCACCGGACGTGACATGGGCATGAAAATGCGCCACCAGACGCCGATTTCCGAACAGCCATCGATGCGCGCCGAATCATAGATTTCATTGGGAATGCCACGGAAAAACTGCCGATACAAGAAAATGTAAAAGGCATTATGCCCGAGGATACGAGGCAATATTAAGGGACCGAAGGTGCGCGTCCAGCCGATTTCATCGAAGAAGAGAAAAAGCGGTATCAGCCGCACCACATAAGGCAGCATCATCGTCGCTAATAAAATGCCGAACAGATAATTCCGCCCGGGGAAGGGTATCCGCGCGAAGGCATAACCCGCCAAGGTACAGGGCACCAAGGCGCCAAACAGCGAGGCAACGACAATGACCAAAGTGTTGCGCGTGTATTTGACAATCGGGCGGACTTCAAACAGATAGGGATAATTCTCAAAGGCGACCGGATCAGGAATTAACTCCAAGCGGCGGATCGAGACTTTGTCGCGCGTTTTGAGCGAAGTCGACACCGTCCATAAGAGCGGGACCATCATCACAATTGCGCCGATAGTCAGAATTGTATAGACCGCAACCTGACGAATGAATTTGACTCTGGGACTTTGTATCATACTGTTATACCTTCGATATGCCCAAAACGACGCCCTGCCCCGCCAAACCCCTCAGGACCGGCAAAGCGATCACGTTCCATTCTCCTCACCATCGCCATAAAAGACCCAGCGATTAGACGTGTAGACTAAGGCGATAGTCAACACAAAGATGATGCAGAACAAGATGACTGACAGCGCCGCAGCATAGCCAAATTCAAAATCCCGGAAGGCTTTGTTATAGACATGCAGCATATAGACCAAGCCCGCTTGCAAAGGTCCGCCATCGGTGTTGACCATGATGAAGACCTGCGCGAAGACCTGAAAACCACCGATCACGCCGATTAGCAAGTTGAAGAAGATAGTTGGCGTCATCAGAGGCACGGTGATGTGACGCAAACGATGCCAGCTGTTGCCGCCGTCAATTGCCACCGCTTCGTACAAATCAGCGGGAATGCTCTGCAAACCAGCCAGAAAGATGATCATCTGCGCGCCAAAACTCCAAAGGCTGAGGATGATCAACGATGGTTTGATCCACAGCGGCGACGAGAGCCAACGCACCGGCGGTATGCCGATCAGCACAAAGAGCTGATTGAACAAGCCATAACGGGTGTTCAGCAAACCAGCGAAAATTACTGTCGCGGCCACCAGCGGCACCACCGATGGCACATAGAACAAGGTGCGATAGATTGGCATGCCGCGCACGCGCAGGTTCAAAAGCAGCGCAATGACAAAAGCAAAAAACAAACGCAAGGGTACGCTGAAGCCCAAGTAATAGAGGGTGTTGCCCATGCTCTTGGTGAAGAGCCGGTCTTCGGTGAAGATCTCTATATAATTTTCCAAACCAATCCAGGGTGGCGTGCCGATCGTGCCGATCTCAAAATCGGTGAAGCTCAAATACAAATTGTAGACGAAGGGCATCAGATCAAAGATCACAAAGCCGGCGAACCAGGGCAGGATGAAGAGGTAGCCGATCAATGCGCGATTGCGGAACCACCATTCTCGCAAGCGCGCTCGCCAGGAATCGGGGGTAGCACCGCGCCTCGATTGGATAGAAGCTTGCAAGTCTACACTCTTTCACTCCCCCAGCTCCCGCCAGATAACAGGCGAGGAGCTGGGGGAAAGATTTAAAGATGGGGATAGGATCGACAAAGCCGCGTTAGTTACATATCGGCGTCGAATTCAGCCCAGAACTCGTCCAGAATAGCTTGACCTTCGGCAGCGGCATCGTTGAGCGCATCTTCAGCGGATTTCACGCCGAAATACGCCTCTTCAATATGGTTGCGCAAGACCTCCGCCACTTGACCCTGAACTGGCGTGATCGGAATCGGGGTATCCGTCGCCAAACCTTCCAGCACGGTGCCCCAATGGGGGTTGGCATCGTAATAAGCCGGATTCTCGTTACAAGCTCTCACCGGCGATGGGCGGCTCTGCGCGAAGAGGAAAATACAGCCACCCTCCGGATGCGCGCCAATATACTCCCCAAATTTGTAGGCGGCTTGCTGCACTTCGGGTGGATGCACGGCGGGGATTGTGTATGCCCAGCCGCCGCTAAAGCCATAACCGGTTACGCCAGCATGGGTCGCATCGGCATTGTCCCCATTGTAAGGACGCAGCATCACCCCCCAATGATCCGGATTGGCATATTGTTCCGGGGCGTTGGTGTTGTAATGGCCAAAAACGGAGGTATTGATGGGCATGAAAGCCAGCTGGTCATCATAAAACGGATGATCGCCTTCGGGGAAACTGACATCCTGGAAGAAATCACGTTCGTTTTCGATACCGCCGTTGATTTCGTTGGTGAAGTTAAGCATCCACTCCAATGTTTCCAAGCCTTGCGGGCTGTTGAACATCAGCGTGCGGCCATCGTCGGAAACGTATTTGCCATTATTGGTGTAAAGCCAGGAGACAAAAGTCTCGTCCAAATTGCCAGTGCCCAGCGGGATCGCCATCACATCGATGCCGAGGGGATCACCCTGGGTGATGGCTTGCGCCATTTCTTCCAGCTCTTGCCAGGTCAACGGCGGCTTTTCCGCATCGAACCCTGCTTCGCGCAGCATGTCTTTATTGTAGAGGAACATACTGGTCAAGCCGCCGGCTGATGGCATGGGCAAGCCATACAGTTCACCGTTCCAGTATTGAATGCCAATCTCGCCATCGTAGAAAACGCTGAGATCAATCCCCGATTCTTCCACAAAAGAATCGATGGGGATGATTAACCCTTGAATGGCAAATTGATAGGTTTCGGGGCGGGTGGTCATGATGATGCCGGGCGGGTTGCTGCTGGCGGCAGCGGTGGCGAGCAATTCGCTGCGGTTATCCCAGGGCTGAACTTGGTTGAGAATGCTAATACAGGGGTTCTCCGCCTGGAAACGTTCGATCAGCGCATCCATCAACGGTTCGCGGGCGGCGCCCCACCAATTCATGAACTCCAGCTCGATCACTTCGCCGTCACAATCTTGTGCTGTGACCGGTACAAGACCCAGCGCTAGCAAGATACCGAGCGCGACTGCCAAACGTACAAAGGGTGAAAACTTCATGGTCATCTCCTATTCACTACTATTTATAGTATTCAACGAATGATGGCTGAGCAGCCTATCGTCCACAATTTGTTGCTGCGCGTTGTGTTTGCAGTTTGTCGCAGGCTCGTTATACTTGTGCGAACTACGCTCATTGAAGCGCAGGCAACATAAATGTAACGTGAATTTATAGCTCTGTCAAAAAATCTGTAACTGCTTGGCGGGTGGCGCCAAGGCGAAAACAAGAGGCAGCTGCATGAAAATATTATCTGCCGTTGATACGCGCCTGAGCCGATATGACCCTCTGGAGCGGATCATTTTTTATGATGATTTTGACGAAGGGATGCACGGCTGGTCAGAGTTAATCGGCAACTACGAACACAGTCTCGATTCGATGTTGCCGGAATATAGCGATATGCGGCCCCCCATGCTCAGCAACCTCTCGATGTGGGACACGGGCACAGCCGGCTCTATGGAAGGCACCTATGCGCTAAAGATCGCGAGTCGGGCGCGGGCGGGTTCGCTAGCGACCAGCATCAAGCGGCAGACTTTCCGACGCCGCGGACAGATCCAACTGGAGTGCTATTTCACCTTCAAGCCAGAAGCGAGTGAGCTGCGCCTGTCGCTGAACGATGTGCGCGCATTTGGCCTGCTCTTCGACCTGCAAGACGGCGTGAATCCCGAATATCGCTGGATGCCGCATTTGCGCTATCTCAACGCAACGGATGATGAGATGGTGAACCGTTGGCAGGTGAAAGGCGCCACCCGTCCCTTCCACCAGATCGGCAATTCGGGGGAGACGGTTTCGCATTTTCATCTGGGACCAGAAAATTGGGAATATGTCGATGCGCCTGCCCAAACGTTGGCTTATAACGAAATCGCGACCAAGATGAATTGGCATTATCTGCGGGTGAATGTTGATCTGGCGGAACGGCGTTTCCTCGGCTTTCAGTGCAACGATCTAGTCTATAATGGCGAGCCACTGCAATACATTTCCATCCCCGCGATGCCCAACTTGAATGGCATGTTGAACACCGCCTTTTGGGTAGAAACCAATCGCGACAAACGCGCCTTCCTTTATATCGATTCTGTACTGCTTTCTGGTGAGTTCTGATTATGGCGTTAAGGCGAAGTTATACAGCCGTTGTGGAACGCAATGTTTTGTGGACGGGTGAGTTTGCTACGGAGCCATATGAAGCGGCTTGGGCGAGTGAAGCGATCTTTTTTCTGCGGGCGCTTGATACCCCATCGGATTTTAGCGGTGAAGCTCGGGCACAGATTTCGGCAGATGGCATCCATTGGGTAGATGAAGGAACTTCTTTTGCTTTGCCAGCGGAGCAAGATGCGGTCACCTTCTGCCGACTAAGTCATTTTGGCGGTTGGCTCCGGCTGGTTGGCACACTGAGCTCAGGTAATGCTATCAAAGTGATAGTGACGCTGGTGTTAAAAGAATGACAAATCTCACATTTGATTACGATGCGGTGATCGTTGGCGGCACCCCAGCCGGCATTATGGCGGGCATCGCCATCGCCAAATCCGGTCGACGCGCTGTCATTTTGGAGCGGACGGCACATCCGGGCGGCTTGCCAGCGAATGGCTTGGGCGCTACCGATATTGCCACGCGCGGCGCCACTGGCGGGCTCTTCCTCGAGTTTACCCGCCGGGTCAAACAGCATTACATCGATCATTATGGCGCTGGCTCGCAGCAAGTCGTCGATTGCTCTGATGGTTATCACTTCGAGCCACATGTCGCCGAGCGAGTCTTGCTGGATATGATCGCTGAGCAGGGGGAGAAGCTAGAAGTTCGCAGCATGCGGCAATTCAACGCTGCACCCAGCAACACCATCAAGGAAGGCGCTACCCTTCGCGGGATCAAAATTGTTGACCGAGCAACCGGCGCTGAAGAGATTTACCGCGGGGCGGTCTTTGTCGATGCCACTTATGAAGGGGATTTGGCAGCGGCAGCCGGCGCGCCCTACATGCTAGGGCGGGAAGGCGCCGACGAATACGACGAACCTTGCGCGGGCAAGCTCTACAAACGCTGGCGGGCGGAGCCGGACCCCTACTATTCTACGGGCAAAGGCGACAACGCCATACAATCCTACAATTATCGGTTAACGCTGACGACAGACCAAGCCAACATGCGCAGGATCGAGCAGCCTGCGACATATCAATGAGAGGAATACAGCTCGCTGATCGATGACCTGCGCTTGGGGCGCTTCGCCGGTCCGCCGACGCCGATGGAGTTTGATGGCATCGGTTTGATCACCAATATGGTGACGCTGCCCAACCAAAAAGTGGATGGCAATAACCAACATGCCGCTTTCATCTCTACCGACTTGCCAGAAGAAAACTGGCCCCACCCCACAGCAAGTTGGGAATGGCGCGATCGCTTTGCGGCTCGCCTGCGGGATTATATTCTGGGTCTATTCTATTTCGCGCAGAACGAACCAGCGCTGCCGCCCGATTTTCGCCAGCGTTGCAGTCGCTGGGGCTTGGCGCTGGACGAATTTAGCGACAATGACAACTTCCCACGGCAGATGTATGTGCGCGAGGGGCGGCGGATCCGCGGCGAATACCTCTTCACGGCACATGATGCGCTGTCCAAACGCGGCTCGCGCGATCACATGACCAGCATCACAGCCAGCCACTACGCCCTGGATTCCCACGCCGTGCTGAAACGAGAAGAGGGGCGCCCGCATCTGGACGGCTTTTTCTCCCACCGTACAACGCCATACAGCGTACCCTATGGGGTGATTGTGCCGCTGGAAGTGGAGAATTTGCTGATCCCGGTGCCGGCCTCCGCCACCCATATCGGCTTTAGCACACTGCGGATGGAACCCTGCTGGATGGCGCTGGGCGAAGCGGCGGGAACTGCCATTAACGTCAGTTTGGACGCCGGAACATCAGTGCGCGCCCTCAACGTGGTAGAGCTGCAACGGCGCTTGTTGGCAGCGGGCGCTGTGCTCACCTACTATCAAGATACAAAGCCGGGAGATGCCCATAACGAAGCCCTGCAATACTTCGCCTTGCGCGGCTTCTTGGGGGATAGCTATCAAGCGAATTTGCAGGAAACAGCCTCGCAGCAGGATCGGGCGCAGTGGACAGATTGGGCGCAGACGCCCGGGCTGGCAGACTTCCAGGGAACGCGCGGTCAATTGCTGGATGCCATCTATGCAGAGCTACAAACACGGCAGGATGCTGAACAGGCGCTGTTGTACGCAAAGATGGGGGAGTAGTGGCGATGAGATTTGTCAAGATCAGCGCGGAGCAAAAGCGGCAATTCGATGAAGAGGGCTTTCTGATATTGCGTAGCGTGCTCGATCAAGAGACAGTTGCTAGCCTGACCGTAGCGGGAGATCGGCTGATCGCCAGCGATCGCTTGCAAAATCGCCAGCGCAGCAATGGCGGTTTGTACGATGGCTTTCGTAATGTGGTATCAATGGATTATGTCTTCTTGCCGCTGCTGACGCACCCCGCCACCTTTTCGATTGTGACTCAACTGCTAGGACCGCATTTGTCACTTTTGACCAGCCACTTGATCTATCGACACCCAGATCCGCCGGGGTCCCCCGATACCTCCCGCATGCCCGGCTGGCACCGCGACCATTTCACATCGATGCGCGACTTGGGTCATGCGCAGATCCCGCGGCATTCCTTGAAGGTGGCCTATTATCTGACCGACTTGAGCGAGCCTAACAGCGGGGCGACTATGATGGCAGCTGGTAGCAATCTGTTGAAAAAGCGAATCGAGATTCCGCCGGGTAAGGTGGACCCAGCGACAGCGGTGGAACCCCTTTTGCAACCGGGGGATTGTGTCTTTTTTGAGAATCGTACCTGGCATGCCGGCGCGGCAAATCTGACCCATCGTATTCGCAAGGCGGTCATGTTCGGCTATTGCTATAGTTGGATTCGCCCGACCGATTATCGCCAGCAGCCACGGGAGCTGGTGGAGAAGCTGACGGGGATGCAGCGTTTTTTGCTGGGCGAGCCAGTCGATGACAAGCAGGAATTTCAATTTGATGGCGGCGCTAACCCGATAGCCGATTGGGCGGCCGCCAATGGTTATGAACATGCGCCCGCGCAGTGACTGCTGTGGGGCATTAGGAAGGACAGAACTATGAAAGAACGACGTACTGATATCTTGATTGTTGGCGGTGGTACCGGCGCGATTGGCGCGGCACTCTCGGCATTGCGCATGGGAAAATCGGTCATCATGAGCGAAGAGACCGACTGGATTGGCGGGCAGTTGACCGCGCAAGCCGTCCCGCCGGACGAGAACCCCTGGGTCGATCAATGTGGCGCGACGGCGACCTATATGCGCTGGTCCGATGGAGTGCGGGATTATTATCGACGCAATTATCCGCTGACGGAGAAGGCGCGCTATACCATGAACCTCAACCCCGGGCATGGCAATGTCAGCCGCTTGTGCCACGAACCGCGCATCGGCTTGGCAGTCATGGAAGAGCTGCTGGCGCCTTACCGCTCGAGCCAACAGCTCGATATCTTACTTTATCATATCCCCGTCGCGGCGGAAACCGATGGTGACCGAGTGCTGGCAGTCACGCTGGAAGATACTCGCAATGGCGACCAGGTAGTGATCTCCGCGCCATATATTCTGGATGCGACCGAGTTGGGCGACTTGCTGGAATTAGCAAATGTCGAGTTCGTCATCGGCGCCGAGAGTCAAGCGCAGACGGGCGAATGGCACGCGGTTGAAGGCGAGCCGCAACCGCTGGATCAACAGGCGATCTCTTGGTGCTTCGCCATCGACCACCTGGAAGGCGAAGACCACACCATCGATCGACCAGAAGATTATGATTTTTGGCGCGAGTATCAAGCGGATTTTTGGCCCGGCAAACAACTAGGTTGGCAAGATCTCAGCCCGATCACCTTGGAAGTGCGCAATCGCGGCATTTTCCATACCGACCAGCCGCCACGCAAGGGCTATGGCGCGGAACCGGGCGACTTCTGGCACTTCCGCCGTATCCTCTATAAAGGACATTACCCCGAAGGCAGATTCCGCAGCGATATCACGCTGGTGAATTGGCCCCAGATCGATTATTGGCTGAAGCCATTGTTGGGCGTTTCTGAAGCGGAGAAGCAAGAGGCGTTGCGCCAATGCCGGCAATTAAGTTATTCCCTGCTCTATTGGATGCAGACCGAGGCGCCGCGTCACGATACGCAGGGTTATGGCTATCCTGGTTTGCGCCTGCGCCATGATGTGGTGGGCACGACCGATGGCTTGGCGAAATACGTCTATGTGCGGGAGGCGCGGCGGATCCAAGCTGAGTTCACCGTGCTGGAAGAGCATGTCGGCGTCGAACAACGCGGTGATCTCACCAGCGCCGAACAATTCGATGACAGCGTCGGCATCGGCAGTTACCGCATCGACCTGCATCCGAGCACCGGCTTACGCACCTATATCGATATCAGCAGCTATCCTTTTCAGATTCCGCTCGGTTCATTGATCCCGCAGCGGGTTGAAAATCTGTTGCCGGCTTGCAAGAATCTTGGGGTGACGCATATCACCAACGGCTGTTATCGGCTGCATCCTGTAGAGTGGAATATTGGCGAGGCAGCTGGCGCTTTGGCCGCTTATTGCCTGGACAAGGGGCTGTCACCACGTCAGGTGCGAAATACTGAAAAGCATCTGCGCGATTTTCAGCGGATCTTGTCAACAGAGATCGGCGTGCCTTTGGAATGGGCTCCGTATGCGCGGATTACAGTCCGCTAAATCTTGCCAGCCATTCTTCCCAAGAGCGCCTATCGGAAACATGTGTAACCCTGTCGAGGTCGAGAAATGCGAAAGTCGTCGTCCCTGCTCCGTCTCTTTTGTATAGCGTTGTTTTTGCCCTTCGCGCCGGCACTTGGGCAGGGACCAGGCGATGCGCCGATTTTCGTCGATGTCAGTACCGCAGCGGGCATCACAGCAAGCCACCGCGGCATCTGGGATCCGGATGAAGCGCTGCAAGGCTACCTGGCTATCGGACAAGCCTGGGGCGATTATGACCGAGATGGTTGGGTCGATCTTTATGTGACCGGCAATCTCGACCAGAATGTGCTCTACCGCAATAACGGCGATGGTACATTTTCAATCTCCGAATACTCGGAGCTGCTCAGCCTGCCCACAGTACCGAGTGGCGGCGCGGTCTGGGCGGATTACGACAATGATGGCTGGCTCGATCTCTACGTCCTAAATCATGGCGCGAACAGGCTCTTCCACAACGAAAATGGCGTTGGGTTCCTCGATGTCACCGCTGTCGCCGGCGTCGGCGATACCGGCAAGGGGACCTCCGCAGCCTGGGGTGATTATGATAACGATGGCTGGCTCGATCTCTACCTGACCAACTGGTCTTGTTTCCCCGAATGCGATCCGGTCGACTTCACCGTGCAGCAGGATCGGCTTTATCACAACAACGGCGATGGTAGCTTCACCGATGTTACCGCGACCTTGGATTATGCGCTGACGCTAGGTGCGGGATTTGCGCCCGCATTTTTCGATTACGATGAAGATGGCGATCTCGACCTGTATGTGGTCAATGACAAGCTGCAAAACGAAATCGGCAATGTGCTCTGGCGCAATGATGGCGCCGGTTGCGGGCATTGGTGTTGGACCAATGTGTCGGCTGCCACCGGTGCTGATCTACTGATCAACGGCATGGGCATCGATACGAGCGACTACGACAACGATGGCGACCTCGATCTTTACATCACCGACATGGTCTACAACATGCACCTGCTGATGAACGATGGCGCGGGTACATTCCGCAATCGCGCGCGCTCAACCGGCGCTGCTATCAACATGGGACCCGATGAAGGGGTGGGTTGGGGCGCCGTTTTCTTTGATTTCGATAATGATGGCTGGCAGGATTTGTATGTTGCCGCCACAAATTATCATCAGACTTTCCCGGAGCTTGAAGTCAGCTTCATGAACCCGCGGATCGATACGCTCTTCCGCAATGACAGACATCGGGGTTTTCAGGATGTCAGCGCGGGCAGCGGTATCGAGGAAGCCTTGCCAACACTCGGCGTCGCTTATGCCGATTACGATCGTGATGGCGATCTTGATTTGGTGACGGGCAATTGGAACAGTGGTTATCGCCTGCTGCAAAATCAAGGGAATGGCAATCGCTGGCTCTCACTGGGATTGCGCGGAGACGCCGATGTCAATCGCGATGCGGTGGGCTCAAGAGTTTACCTGACGACGGCGGATGGCTTAACACAGATGCAGACAGTCGGTATCGGTGCCGGGCTGGGTGGCAATAATCAACTGGAATTGCATTTCGGGTTGGGTGCTGCGACAAGTGCCGATCTTCGCATTGTCTGGAGCAATGGCGCCGAGTGCAGTTTCCAAGCGGTGCCAGCCAATCAACGGTTACAGCTGCAGTATGGGCTGACGGCAGGCTGTGGCTAAGGCAACCAATATCAAAAGCCAGAGAAAAGCTGGCGCAGCTTAACGAACATCAGTCTTGTAAGGGACAACATCGCAGGTGGTCTGGTACCATTCCAACATGCGCTCGCGCAAACGCATCAGCACAGTCGCATATGCTGGATCATCAATGAGATTGTGCGACTCGCCGGGATCTTGGCGCAAATCATAAAGCTCATCTGTCTCATAAAGACGGCGCACGTATTTATAATCTCGCGTGCGACACATAGTCGCTTTGCTATGGGAGCCGTCCTCGCTGCCCTGCAATTGCACGCGGGGCCAATAAAGACCCCCAGGATCGTAAAATGATGGGCTATCTTTTTCCATCGCCTGCTCTTCCCCGTGTAAGCGGCCGCCTTCACAAAAAACAGCATCGCGATGAACCTCGCTGGTGCCGGTCATCAAGGGCGTCAACGAGCGACCGAAGTGGTCATAATCCGCTTCGATGCCCGCCATTTCATAAGCCGTAGCGGTGAAATCGATCAGCTCGACAAGTTGATCGCGGATGCCGGGTTTGATGGACATGGTCGCGGGAGGCTTGATGATGAGTGGTACGCGGGTCAAACAATCTTCGAAGGTGTTCTGCGTTTTTTCGACTAAGCCATAATCACCGGTGAAATCGCCATGATCGGAGAAGAAGAAAATCGCGCTGTCATCATAGGCATCGGTCTCTTTCAAAGCGGCGACCAGCTTGCCAAATTGGGCATCGACCCGCGCGCACATGCCATAATAGGTCGCTCGTAATTCGGTGAGGCGCTCCTCGCTCCAAGCTCGCATGCCTTGTCGCTGGTAGATACCGGCGACAAGTTTGGGTTTTTTGCTCCAATCAGGAGTTGGGATGCGCTGGGGAATACTGTCGCGGTTGATCTGGCTGTACCAAGGCTCTTCCACCCCATAAGGCGGATGCGGGTAGCCTAATGGTAGGTAAATGCAAAGCGGCTGGTCGGCAGGGGCATTGCGGATTAAGTCGATAGCGCCATCGACCATCGCCCAATCGTTATCGTAATAGACCTCTTCGTCACCGGTATCGAGCTTGCCGGCATAAAAGGAATAATAATTATCGCCATCGGGTTCGCCACGCCATTCATCCGCCCGATGCAGGTTGGGGCGCAGTTCCCGCTCCGCCTCGTATTTGACATCGCAATAATCGGCGAAACCATCCTGCCGCGGCACCAAATCGTTCTTGCCGCCCCACCAGACGAAATAGCCATTGTCTTTGAGATATTTGAGCAAAACGGGTTCATCGGGCTGCAACATGTGAAACATAGTGCGATGTCCGCGAACGTGGGGATACCAGCCCGTCATGAAGGAGCAGCGGCTGGGCGTGCAGACTGGATTTTGGCAAAAGGCATAACGGAAGGAGACGGCGTCATTTTCGATAATATGGTCGAGGTTGGGGGTAACAGCGGCGAGATTGCCCAGATGCCCCATCACATCCCCGCGCCATTGGTCAGGATTGAAGATGATAATATGAGGCTGTTTTTGCATACTTTTCCTTGTTCAACAAACTCGTATCGGCGCAAGGGGATGGATCGCCTAGTTAAGCTTACATCAAATTCCCCGGCAGCGGAGTGAAGTCCAGATCGTAACCAAAGGCACGGGGACCAACGACATCCAAAGCACGCGACGTCTTCAGTTCTTTGGGCGCGGGCAGAGCCAGCACCGCCACCCGCAAGCCGTAACGCAGCGACTCGGTGCCGATCGCCTCGCCATCTTCCAAACTGACGATGGTGATCAGATCCGGCACTGTACAGAGCACCTCATCACCGACGCGAGCGATCAGGTTTTCGTTTTGAAAATCGATCTCGAGTTGCCTGTTGAAGTCATCAAAGGCGCTAATCTTGAGCTTGCCACGGGCGAAACCTTGCACGGTACGTCGATTGACATCGATGATTTTGCCCGTGAAGATGACCTTGCCATAGCAGAGCGCCGCCACTGTTTCCGCCGGCTCGATACTGCGAGCGCGGCAATCCAGGACTGCCTCGCCGATGCGCTTTGCCAAGCTCAGCGTATCGCGGATGATCGTCGCTTTCATTTCCGCGCCAGACATGATCGGCATGACCAAGCCCGCGGAGCCACCCATCTCGATGGTCAAGCTGCGCGCGAAAGCCTCAGCTTGTTTTGCCGAGTCGATGCGTTTGAAGATCACCACATTGCCATGAGCATCAGCCAAGGCAAAAGGCGCGGGCGAAAGTCCATAAATCATGAAGGTGTCCATCTGCAATTCGGGGAAGGCACGCCCCATGCTATCGCCATCGACCACCGGCAGCCCGCATTGCAGGGCTGTGATCATAGGACCGAGGGCATTGCCGCCGCCGATCTCGCCGATGACGATAGCGAAGACTTTCTGGCGGAGATGCTCTTCCAAGACACGCACGGCTCTTTTGATCTCGCTGCCTTCTTGCAGTTTTTCGTTGCTGACGGTCGGCGCGCCCATGCCGCCCACGGCACAAACGATAGCGTCATCCGGCACATCATCCGCGCGGATGACCGACACCGCTCTACCCTGCGTCCGCAGTTCATTCTCCAGGCGCAGCCGGTTGAGATAGGTGCTGCCACCACCGCCGGTGCCGAGGATGCCGGCGCCAATGGCGATAGCGACTGTATCGTCCAATGTGGCGGAGCGCATCATGAGGCAAAACGCTCTTCGACCGGCACATAATCGACATCGTAGCCGAAGTAGCGCGGGTGCGCCAATTCCAGGGCGGCCGGTTCCCGCCATTGGGGAGCACAGGGGAAGGCGATGACCGCCACGCGCATGCCATAACGCAGCGCTTCGGTAGTGATCGGCTCGCCAGTTTCGCTATCCAGCACAGCAATCAGATCGGGCACGGTAGCGGCGAATTCGCCATCGATCCGCACTGCCAGATGTTCGTTCTGGAAATCGAGCGACAACTCTTGCCCTTCGAAGTCACCCGTGCCTGCCATTTTGGCATTGCCACGATTCCAGCCGCCTTCAATGCGCCGGTCGACATCGGTGATCTTGCCGCGGAAAACCAGAAAACCACCGAAGGCTCGGCGCACGGCATCGACCGGGTTGGCTTCGTCACGGCGGGCGTTGCGCACAGTCTTGCCAATCTCTTCAGCGAGGGTGATGGTGCCGTAAATCGCCGCTTCTTTGAGTTGTTTGACCGTGGCGGAATAGAGGGCGATCATGCCTTCGGCGCCCATATGCACGACGCAGGAGCGGGCGAAGGTCTCCACCCATTTGTTGCTGACCGTATCCATCAGCAGCACATTGCCGCGTTCGTCCGACATGGCGAAGGGGCTGGCGGTGATACCATGAGCGGTGAAGATGGTCATCTGTATTTCCGGGAAGGCGCGCCCCATACCATCGCAATCGACCATGGGAATGCGCAAGCGGGCAGCGACATAAATGGGCATGACCGAATTGAGGCCGCCGGCTTCGATGCTCATGGTGCCGCGCGGTTCGCGACCGGAGTATTTGCCAAGTGCTTGAAAAGCGCGGATCATATCATCACCGGCGGGCAGCTTTTCCACGATGACGATGGGTGCGCCCATGCCGGCGGAAGGCACGATCAGGTCATCATCATCGAGTTCGTCCAATGTGTAGAGTTCGACCGGACCGTATTGCCGGATCGCCTCGCGCGCCATTAGCTTGCCCACATAGGGATCGCCACCACCGCCCGTACCGAGCACAGCGGCGCCCAGGGCGATGTCTTCGATATTTTCTTCGTAAAGCAATCGCATTAGCTCGCTCCATATCTTTCTTCTACCGGCACATACTCCGTATCGTAGCCGAAATAGGCGGGACCGACGATTTCCAGACCTTTTGCCGTGCGCCATTTATCAGCGCAGGGAATGGCGATGATGGCGACGCGGAAGCCATAACGCAGCGCTTCGGTAGTGATGGGTTCGCCAGTATCCACATCCAAGACCGCCAGCAAGTCTGGCACCGTCACCCGGAACTCGCCATCGATGCGGGCGGCGAGATGTTCGTTTTGGAAGCTGAGTTGTAGCTTTTGCCCGGCGTATTCATCGATACCATCGATGAAGGCATCGCCTTTGGCAAAACCGGCTTCGGTACGCCGTTCGACATCGCCGATTTTGCCTTTGAAGATCAAGTATCCACCAACAGCCTGGCGAATGGTTTCCACCGGGTTATCTTCTTCCAGCCGAGCGCGACGTACCACTTTGCCGATCTCTTCCGCCAGAGTGATGGTGCCGGGGATGGCGGCTTCGCGCAGTTCGGCTGCTGTGGCGGCATAAAGCGCGATCATCGCCATAGCGCCCATATTAACAGTGACGCTGCGGGCGAAGGTTTCGGTCCATAAGTTGCTGATGGTTTCCATCAGGACAGTATTGCCGCGTTCATCAGACATGGCAAAAGGCGTCGAGGAAATGCCGTGGATAGTATGCGTGACCATTTGCAGCTCGGGGAAAGCGCGTCCCATACCATCGCAATCGACCATGGGCACCCGCAGGCGGGCAGCGCAATAGATCGGTACAACCGAGTTAAGCCCGCCGGCTTCGATGCTCATAGTCGCTTTGACTGGCTTGCCGATGTATTTGCCGACGGAGAGAAAAGCATTGACGATATCATCGCCGTTGGGCATCTTCTCGACCATGACCGTCGGCGCGCCCATCATGGCGGTTGGCACGACCAGATCGTCATCATCCAGCTCGTCGAGGGTATACAATTCGACCGGTCCATAATCGCGGATGGCTTGCCGCGCCATCAACTTGCCAATATAAGGATCGCCGCCGCCGCCAGTGCCCAATACCGCCGCGCCCAGCGCCAAATCTTCCAGTACCGCTTCGTCAATGATGCGCATCTTAGACCTCCACCAGGTCGCCGACAGCTTTGACCATGATACGGGTGGCGTTGCCGGGCAGGTATGCCAGCGGCACCTCTTCGACATCGACGATTTCGATGCTCTCGGCATTGGCGCCGGCGTTGACTGCGCGGTCGCTGGCTTCTTGTTTAGCTTGATCCAGGGCATCATCGCGGCTGAGCTCTGCCAGGGAGAAGATGCGGTCGCATTCGCCGCCGACTTGGGCGATCGCGGCGCCGATAGCGTTAGCGACCGGGAAGTGATCGGGCTTGATGATCTCGGAAGCGCCCTCGATAGCGCCAGTGACGAGGATGCTGCCGCCGCCGACCACGATGACCGGCACCGGCGTGGCGCTGGTTTTCATGCGATCCACCGCGATGGCAATCATCTCCATGATGCGCGCTTGCACCGCCGCGACCAAAGCAGTATCGAGATCGCTGACCGCGCCTTTGTCGCCAATATCTTCGCTGCCGCCAGCGACGATCACATCGGTGGTAGTCAGCACATCGCCGCCGAAGACGAGTGCCTTCTCGGTCAGTTCGTAGCCGACGCTGCGCGGACCCACTTTTAAGGGGTCGGCTTGAACCAAACTACCGCCGCCCAAGCCAATCGAATAGGTATCGGGCATGCGGAAATTGGTACGGACGCCGCCGATATCGACCGCCAGAGCCGCCACCCGCGGGAAGCCATGTTGCAGGACACCGATATCCGTGGTCGTGCCGCCAATATCGACGACGATGGCATCTTTCAAACCACTCAAGAAAGCCGCGCCGCGCATGCTGTTGGTGGGTCCCGAGGCGAAGGTCAGCACCGGGTATTCCTTGGCGAAATCGGCATTCATCAGCGTGCCATCGTTCTGGCTGATATAAAAAGGCGCGGTGATCTGCAATTCATCGAGGGCGGCTTTGAAGCCATCGACGGTGCGGGCAGCCAGTTGCCGCAAGCAGGAGTTCATGATGGCGGCATTTTCCCGTTCCAACAGGCCGATACGCCCGATCTCGCTGGACAAGGTGATATTGGCATCGGGGATGACAGAGCGCACGATATCGGCGCTTTGCTCTTCAAAAGTGGCATTAACTGGCGAGAACACTGAGGAAATGGCGATAGCATTCAAGCCAGCGGCTTTGATCTTTTGGGCGATATCGCGGACTTCATCGGGTTCAAATGCCGAAATTTCCCGCCCATCGAATTCATGCCCGCCATGCGCCAGATGGGCATTGCCGCCGACGATATCGCGCAGGTCGAGGGGCCAATCGACCATGGGCGGTAAGCAGACCGTCGCTGGCAAGCCAAGGCGGATGCAAGCTGTCGGCGTCAGGTGTTTGCGTTCGACCACGGCATTGGTGAAATGGGTCGTGCCAATCATCACGCCATCGATTTTGCCCGTGTCGATACCGGAGTCTTCGATAACCGTGCGCAAAGCTGTCGCGATGCCTTCCGATACATTGGCGGTGGTTGGCGTTTTGGTGGAGCTGATGACAGTTGTGCCATCCATCAAGACGGCATCGGTGTTGGTGCCGCCGACGTCAATTCCGATTCTCATGTGTGTTTTCTCCTCTATGTGTTAGTTTCCCAATTTCTGGGCAGCGCGCCATTCCGACATGGTCTTGCCGCCCTTGCTGCGATTGCAATGCGAACAGAGCAACTGCAAGTTATCAAAGTGGTCGGTGCCGCCTTTCGAGCGCGGCAGAATATGATCCACCTCCATAATTCTGAAGGGGAAATGCGTATCGCAGCCGTTGCAGATGCCTTCTTGTTCGCCGTAGAGCCGATGCCGGTGGGTACGATAATTTGGCAATTTGCCTAGGTCGGTGCGTTGTGGCGGCTTATCCAAGACGATAGCGCCACCCCATAATGCGCCACGGTCTTCCCTGATCCGGTGGTCGACCAGCTTCACTGCTAATGACGACAGGTCGATGCCCGCCCATTGCCTGTCCAAGCGGTCGGCAGCCACCAGCGTCGTCGCGCAGCCACAGAAGGGGTCGAAGACGATATCGTCTACATTGCTTGATACCTTTACGATGCGCTCCAACAAAGCCAAACGTTTTTGGGTGGGGTAACCCGTGTACTCTTTGTTTCTAGCGCTGTAATTGGTGAAGCCCGTTGGTTTGAGAATCAAGTCCTGTGGCGGCGTTCCAACATCAGCATCAGCATAGCGCTTGAGGCCAGGCCAACGTCCCTTTTCTGGGTGATGAATTAGACCAGCCGCATCCAAAGCATCGAGGCGCTCATGTACACCTTCGATACTACGATAACCACGGATAAATCGTTGTTCAATGTATTCGGCATACTTGCCCGTTTTCGGCGCAGACCAAACACGCCCCATTGCAAATACATCATAGCCCCGCCACGGCAAGCTGCTAGGAGCCAAGCCATCGGCATTGTGTCGCGGTCCTGTGAGATTATCGGCACGGTAGCGCCCACGTTCGTCTTGGGAGGGATAGGCTTTTTGCAGCGACTCCGCATCGCGCTGATGCCGCACAAAGTCGCCATTCCATGTTGCTGCATCCGACTTGACATAATAAAAGATATGATCGCATATACGACCATAACGCGCAGCATCATTGTGTGAGGTGGCGCGTCTCCATACGATATTGTTACGATAATTTCTTGCTCCGAAGATAGCGTCCAACAATAATTTTAAGTAGTGGCTGGCGGTATCATCGCAGTGCAAATAGATTGACCCAGTGGGTTTCAGAATCCGTTGCAGCTCGACCAGACGTACCGCCATCATGATTAGATAGCTCATCATGCTTTTGCCGTGGGTGGCGCGGGCGGCGTCAATAACGGAGTAGGCTGCCGGGCTGCGCTCTGCCAGCTCGCCATGTTCATACACATCAATATCGGATAATGTCCAGGTGTCTTTGAAAGCGGCGCCGGCCGCTTCCGAGCCAATCGGTGCGGAATAATCTTCATTGGAATTGAAGGGCGGGTCGAGATAGATCAAGTCGATGCACTCGCTATTGATGCCGCGCATGATATGCAAGTTGTCGCCTGTCCAGACAGTGCCGCTAGCGAAGTTGGCTTCGCTCATATCGTTGCCTTCCCGTTATCCTCGTGAAGCAATCCCAAAAAGTCGCGGTGACGCTAATGCCACCATTGAACACTCGGATCATCGATACGGCTGAGAATGTCCAGAAGATACCTTTTCCAATTAGTGAGCGCCTCAAGTCGACCGTGAGGATCGAAGGTTTCAATGGCTTCAATCTCTTTTAACAGGCACGCGCTTTCCCCCTCGACGCCTGCAGCTACCAATCCGGTCCCATGACGATGTACATGACAAGCTTCATGAACCAGCACTAAAGCCGTTCGGAGTAGGTCGGGGCGGTAATTCCCAAAAAAGGCGTGGGGTCGGGCTATGTGGAGCACCCCAGTCGAAGGAAATACGTAAGTACGATCAAACTCTTGGTGCTCTATGATCCTGTTTAATCCGCTAACCACGAAGACGTACCATTCTGGAGAGCTGGCTTCCAATAGATCAAACACGCGATTTATCCGGCGGACAAAGTCTTCCGCTCCCTCGATTAAGGGGCGTGGCAAACTGCCCGCGATCGATTGCCCAGGCGTGCCACACTGGTTATTCTGATATGCCCAATAGCCGTTCGTCCATTCCTCGTCAGTGTTGCATTGCCAGTCAATGAAACAGCAATTATCAACTTGAGGTGGGGCGCTGCTGGTGCTTTGTGCTGATGATTGAGGCTGAGACTGCCCAGGCGCGCCGCATTGATTGTTCTGATAAGCCCAATAACCATTTGTCCATTCTTCGTCAGTGTTGCATTGCCTGTCGACAAAACAGCAATTATCAACTTGAGGTGTTTGCCGCTTAGATTGACCTACAGTGCCACTGGCGACATGAGTATAACCAACCCAATCCGCCATCCAGGCTGCGTTTCCGTTTCTGTTGATTTTCAGCCATCTGTTCACCTTGCCGACAATTTGCAGGATTGTGCCCGATGGTACTGTTTCCAGTATGGCGCCATCCAGGCTATAGGTAGCTCTCAAATTGGTGGCGTTGTTGGTACGAATAGCATAATTCTGCGCCGAAGCCACATTGCAAAGCACAAAGACGGCTAGCAGTATCGTGAATAATCTAATCTTCATTATTTGTCCCTTTTGGCATCAATAAATACTCGCATTATCTGTCTATTTAGGCAGGTAGCGGGTCTATCAGCTCGCGCAATTGGTTGGTTGCCCAGATGCGAAATTGCGTCCCGCGGTAGGAATTAACCCGATAGCCGACCGATATGATCATGTCGAGGTTGTAGTGGGCAACTTCGCGCGAAACCCTGCGCCCCCCTTCATTTTGAACTATTGCAAAATATGCAATAGTTGAGTCCATTTCCAGTTCTCGCTCTTCGTAGACATTCTTTATATGACGGTTGATCGTGCTAACGTCCTTCTGAAATAGCGCCGCCATATCACGCTGGCTGAGCCAAACACTCTCGTCCTGATACAGCACTTCCAGGCGTGTTTCGCCATTCTCCGACTGATACAGCAGAATCTGGTTGTCCCTTGTCACGATGTCCGTCTCCGTTGCCTCAAGCTAGCGTATCTGTCCCATGTTATCCAGTTGGAATTGGTCGCTCCCCAATCACCCCGCCGGGCAATGGGCGAAAAGCCACATCATAACCAAAGGCGCCGGGACCAACCACTTCCAGCGCGATTGCTGTCTTGAGCTGTTCAGGCGCTGGCACGGCGATCACCACCACCCGCGTGCCATAACGCAATAGTTCGGTGGTGACCGGTGCGCCCTCCTCTTCGGTGACGATGCAGATCAGATCCGGCGTAGTCACCACCACTTCGCCATTGATAAAGGCGATCAAGAATTCGTTCTGAAATTCGATTTCCAGTTGATCGGCATTGCTGAAGCTCTCGATGCGGATGCCGCCGCGGGCGAATCCTTTAGTTGTACGCCGCTCGACATCGGCGATCTTGCCGCGGAAGATAACTTGCCCATCCAGCACATCAGCCACGACGGCTGGAACATCGGATTTTTGCCGCTGAGCCTCTAAGACCATGGAGCCAAGATGATGCGCCAGTGTCATCGTATAGTGGACGCCGGTCGCCTTGACCTGCGCGCCGCTCATGATGGTGCTGACCAGCCCAGCCCGGGCGCCCATACTGACGGCGATGTTGCGGGCGATCTTTTCTCCCCAGAGGTCGCTGACGGCATCAGGCACCACAGCCGCATTGTCCGCCGCGTCAACCATGGCAAAGGGGGCAACGGTAACGCCGCTATCAAAAAGGAAAGAAGACATCTGAATTTCGGGGAAAGCCCGTCCCATGCTGTCGCTATCGATGGTAGGGATGCCAGCCAGCAACCCGGCGATCAATGGCTGCATGGAATTGGCGCCGCCGATTTCGGCAATGGCAATGGCGTCAAACGCTCGCCCGATATGTTCTTCCAACAAGCGTAGCGCGCGCAACATTTCGGTGCCTTCTGGTAGTTTTTCGATGCTGACTGTCGGCGCGCCGATGTTGCCAGCGACACAGACCAGGGCATCGTCCGCCAATTGAAACGGATCAAGCAAGGTTTGCACTCCCTTTTCGCGGATGATCGCCGCCAGATGCAAGCCACCTAAATATGGATTGCCACCGCCGCCAGTGCCCAGGATGCCGGCGCCAATGGCGATCGGTCGAATATCTTCCAGTGTGATTTCTTTGAGCATTAAGCGGGCTCCGATGTAGGCAAAGGTGGATGCAAATGGCAGGAGACCAAATGTTGCTGATCAACTTCGACCAATGGTGGCAGGTCGGTATCGCAGGTGGCGAGTTTTTCGGCGTGACAGCGCGGCGCAAAGGGGCAGCCCTTTTGTGGAAAGGAGTGGGATAAATCGCCGCGGATGATGATTTCTTCGCGCTGTGTATCTGGGTCGGGTTCGGGAATGGCAGAGATTAAGGCCTGCGTATATGGGTGCTTCGGTTCTTCGAAGATGATCTCGGTTTTCGCCACTTCGACGATTTTGCCTAGATAGAGCAGCGCCACCTCGTCGCACATATACCGCACTACGCCCAGGTCATGTGAGATGAAAAGATAAGTCAGGTCGAATTGATCTTGCAAATCTTGCAGCAGGTTGAGGATCTGCGCTTGTACCGAGACATCGAGCGCCGAGGTCGGCTCATCGAGGACGATCAAGCGCGGTCGCACGGCGAGAGCGCGAGCGATGCCAATCCGCTGTTGCTGCCCGCCACTAAACTCATGCGGATAGCGGTAATAATGCTCTTCTTTGAGGCCCACAACATTCATCAATTCCAACACGCGAGCCCGAGCCACATCGCCTCTGAGCTGTTCATGAATCCACAGCGGCTCGCCAATGATCTGACCCACGGTCATACGCCCGTTGAGCGAGGCGGCTGGCGCTTGATAGATCATCTGAACCTCGCTGCGCAAGCGACGCAATTCCCGCGATTTAAGGTGGGTAATGTCTTGGCTCGCATAGAGGATCTGCCCCGCCGTTGGCTCCAACAAGCGCAAGATACACTTGCCAATGGTGGTTTTGCCGGAGCCGGATTCGCCGACCAAGCCGAGTGTTTTGCCCTCTTGCAAAGCGAAGCTGACATCGTCCACCGCGCGGAAATCATCTATCTTGCGGTTGAGCAAGCCGCCACGAACCGGGAAGTATTTGCGCAAGTTATTGACTTCCAGCAGATGGCTCATGCGTCCTCCACATAGAGGTAGCAGGCAGCCTGATGCTCGGCACCGACTGTGATGGCGGGCGGGGCGCTAGCGCGGCAAATATCCATCGCCTGTTCACAGCGAGTATGAAAACGGCAACCTGGCGGCGGGTCAATCAAATTAGGGATCATGCCCGGAATGCCTTCCAAGCCGCCACGTGAGATATCTTTTTGTGGTACTGCTGCTATCAAGCCACGTGTATAGGGGTGCTTGGGATTTTTGAAGAGCTCGCGCACCGGCGATTCTTCAATGACGCGCCCGGAATACATGACAGCGACCCGTTCGCAACTGCGCGCGACGACTCCGAGATTATGCGTGATCAGCAAGACCGTGAGACCAAGTTGTTTCACTAAGGAGCGAATCAAACGCAGGATCTGTGCCTGGATCGTGACATCAAGAGCGGTGGTCGGCTCATCGGCAATCAGCAGGTCGGGATCGCCGGCCAGCGCCATGGCTATCAGCACGCGCTGCCGCATGCCACCGCTGAATTGGTGCGGATACTCATAAATGCGTTTGTCACCATCGGGGATGCCGGTCAGGCGCATCAGCTCGACGGCGCGTTCATGCGCGTCTTTGCGCATCTGCCGGACCGAGGGCAGGAAACCACGCCAGCGCCCGGGCACCTTCTGATCCCGCGCACGTTGATACAGCACCGCGTCCACCAACTGCTCGCGGATAGTGAAAAGTGGATTGAGATTGGTCACCGGGTCTTGAAAGATCATGCCTACATGGTGAGCGCGAAAAGCTTCCATCTCGCTTTCGGATTTGCTCAAAATATCTTCGCCATTGAAAGTGACGCGCCCAGCGGTGATTTTGCCCGGCGGAATCGGAATCAGACGCGGGATAGAGAGGGCGGTCATCGACTTACCACAGCCGGTCTCGCCGACTAATCCCAGCACATCGCCGCGCCGCATCTTCAAGTTGACGCCAGCAAGCACTTTCGCCACGCCATCGTAGGTGTGGAACTCCAGGTGCAGGTCTTCGATATTGAGCAATTCCGACATGGGTGTCCTATCTGCGCGAACGGGGGTCGAGCACATCGCGCAAGCCATCGCCAATCAAGTTCCAACTGAAGACCATCAGCCAGATTGCCAAACCGGGAAAGGTAGCGATCCACCATTCATCGGGGAAATAGCGTCGGCCATCGTTGATCATGGCACCCCATTCCGGCGTAGGTGGCTGCGCGCCCAAGCCGATAAAACCGAGGGCGGCGGCGGTCAATACAGCGAAGCCAAAATCAGTCGTCATTTTTATGATGATCGGCGAGACGGCGTTGGGCAAGATGTGGCGGAAGATGATACGCATATGCCCGGCACCGATGCCATAAGCCGCTTCCACGAAGGGCTCTTCGCGCAAGGATAAAACCAGGCTGCGCGTCAAACGGGCGAATCCGGGCCACCACACCAGTGAGATGCCGATCATGGTATTGACGATGCCTTTGCCCAGTGCTGCGGAAATGGCGATCGCCAAGACCAAAGCGGGCACGGTCAAAAAAATATCGGTGATACGCATCAGCAAGTCATCGAGCCAGCCGCCAACATAACCAGAAATCGCGCCGATAGTCACGCCAATGCTGGTCGCCAACAAGATGATGACCACGCCAACTTGCAGCGCTAAGCCAGTGCCGATGACCACGCGGCTGAAGATATCGCGCCCGATTTTGTCGGTGCCGAAGATGTGCTCGGCGTCCGGCGCTTGAAGGCGCTCCAGCACATTGGTCTTGCCAGTAGCATCTTCCGGGAAAGGCGCGATGACCGGCGCGAATATGGCGACCAGCAGGATAAAGATCAGCATCAGCAATCCAAGCATGGAAAGGCGATTAGAACGAAAGCGATATACGCCGCGGGCAAAATTTTCCCAACGGGCGGATCGCGCTGTTTTCCGCTTTTGCGGTGGAGTTTGCCGTGGCTCAGCCATAACGAATCCTCGGATCCAGGATGCCATAGACGATATCGGTCAGGATATTGACCAAGCTAAAGACAACCCCGTACAAGATGGCGATGCCCATAATCGGCTGAAAATCCAAGCTGAGTGATGATTCGACCGCGTATAACCCCAAGCCGGGCCAATCAAATATAGTCTCGATCAGAATCGCGCCGGCCATCAGCCAACCAAAATTAAGCGAAATGACAGTAATTGTCGCGATCAAAGCGTTGCGCAGCACATATTTGAAGATGATGACGCGGTAAGGAATACCGATAGCGCGCTCCATCCGCACGAAGTCTTTCTCCAGCGCCTCCACCATACTGGCGCGGGTGATGCGCGTGATACTGGCGAAGGCGCCAAAAGATAGCACCAGCGACGGAATCACCAGATGTCGCAACGAGACCATGAACGTATCGAAGTCGAGCTGGATCAAGCTGTCAATCAGGAACAAGCCTGTGGTGCTTGCTGGCGGCGCGACCAGCACAGGCAGGCGCTTGCCGATGGGAAACATGCCCAAGTCTCGCCCGAACCAGGTCTGGAAGATCATCGCCAGCCAGAAAGAAGGGAAGCTGACGAAGAAAAGCGACAACACACGGGCGACATGATCGGGCAGTCGATTGCGATACATAGCGGAAATGACGCCGGCCGGCACCCCCAGCAGAGTGGCGATGATGACAGCGGCGGCGGTCAGTTCCAACGTGGCGGGGAAGAAGGTCCGCAAGTCGCCGATGACATCGCGGCGCGTATAGAGCGATTCGCCCCAATCGCCGCGGAACAAACCCGTTATGTAATTGACGTATTGCACAGGCAACGGTTGATCCAAACCGAATTCGCGTCGTAATGCTTCTTTGATTTCTTCGGTGGCTTGTGGACCGGCCGCCAAGCCGACGGGATCACCCGGGACGATGCGGGCGATGGAGAAGGTCAAGAGGCTCAAGCCCAACAGGGTCGGTATGATGAGGGCGATGCGCCGTAGCAGATAAAAACGGATGTTCATGCGAAATACTTCAATTCAAGACCATATTAGTCACGCGCTTGTCTCCGGCTTTCCGCGCACATAGTAGGGACGACTCATTGAGACGTCCCTACTAAATTTTCCCAGGAAGCTTAGCAATCTTCCATCCACAAATCCTGGAAGAGTGCGGTAACTTGATAGTACGGTGAGTAGCGATAACCCTTAACACACTTGTTGATCGCCGTGCCGCTGTTCAAGGTATACATCCAAACCGAAGGTTGATCATCGTTGATGATCTCTTGAGCTTCGACATACATTGCCTCGCGCATTTCGGCGTCGCCCGTGATACGAGCGGTATCCAGCAATTCGTCCACCCGCTCATTTTGGTAGAAACTGCAAGAGTTGAAACTGCCCCATTGATTCGAGTGATACTGATTGTAGAGATGGGCATCGGGATCGATGAAGGATGGCGCCGTGTAAATGTTGATAATGTCCGGACCAGTCTCCGGCGAGCCGCAACTGGCGACCATATCGGGCCACAGCATCGGGATCATATTCATTTCGATACCTATCTCCGCCAAGCCTTCCAGCAGAATCAGGCCAGGAATTTCTTCATGCGAGAGGTCAACGACATAGACATAATCCAGGGAGATGCCACCATCGGGCCAAGGTGTCTGCGCCAGGTATTCTCGCGCCTTGTCAAGACTATAGGTAGCGTAATCCAGTGTTTCGACATAGCCCGGGAAGTAGTCTGGAGTAGGACCGTACATTACACTGACGCTTTCTTGCTGCGCCTGCACCATAGCTTCGTAATTCATAGCGTGGGCGATGGCCTTGCGCAAGTTGACATCGCTGGTGTACTCACCCAGGTTGTTCATCTTGAGTGTATTGACGTAAGTACCGGGGTGTTCTTCCCAAACATGATCCGGCGACTCAATGATTTTCTCCTTGTCGATTGGGTCCACCTGATCGGCAAAATGCGTCTCACCCGCGAGAATGGAATTTAGCTGCGTTGCACCATCGCGCTGGATGATCCAGACAAATCCATCGAGATGATCCTCGCCGCGCCAACCAGCCCAGTAATCCTGAACAGCGATAAACTCGTAGAGATTGCCGATTTCCCATCGCCCTTGCGTGAAAGGTCCGGAACCCGCCGCGTTTTGTTTCAGATAGGTTTGGCCCATATCGTCGCCCAGGTTGGCTTCGACAATCGCCGGATTGACGACGAACAATTGCGTCAGAGTACCGATGAATGGCGCGTAAGGTTGCGTCAGCGTGAATTGAACAGTGAACTCATCAAGAGCTTGCGCGGTGTTCTCATCGGCGATAGTCCCCCAGCGCCAATTGGGTGGACCGGAAATCGCCAAAAGCCGATTGAAGCTGTAGACCACCGCATCGGCATTGACCGAACTACCATCGTGGAAGACGGCATTTTCGTGCAGCTTGAAGGTCCAGACAGAGGCATCGTCACTGACTTCCCAACTTTCCACCAAATGTGGTTCGATATCACTGCCGCGAGCGATAAAAAGCGCATCATAGAGGCTGCGCAGCGCGGCATTGATGGAATAGTTTTCGCCGGTAGCGGGGTCGATATTGTCGATATCTTGGTTGCCGCCATAAAGCAGGATGTCATCCTGCGCCATGACGATGGATGATGTGAAAAGCGCGAGGCTCAACACCAGGCAAATGAACAGCATACGTTTATACATTACTTCCTCCAGACAAATGCAGTTAGCGAAAAAAGGACTGACAAGCGAAACCGGCAGCGATATTAGCGGTGATCCCAGGCTTTGCGCAAATTGACTGACGTCCCTTTGCATGGCGCTGGAATCGCCCTTGGTCGCCTCGTCATACTAGCCTAAACCTTATAGCAACCGTATGACTTCCGGTTTTACTGCCTGCGCAGATCCCGTTGCACAGTCGAAATATAACCTGTTTGCTCCACCTCTGCAATGAGCGCAAACATATTGCCCGAGAAAATCTTCTCACTACCGCCTTTCCTTGTTGTCGATCTCATTATTCAGCTGCACAGTATTGGCAGCAATGGCGAAAAATGTTAAACTTCTCAAGGTCAGCCAGATTTGGATTCAGCCGAGGTCAAACCACAGGGTAGCCATTGGCTGAAAACTTCGCTGGTATCGGTGTCTTCTCAAATTTTCTGGAGGTTGGAATGTCTAATAAGTTGCGTTTTACGAGTTTGCTATTGATTTTCATCATGCTCTTTGCTTTGGCTTTACCCGCCATGGCACAAGACGACCTGGATCAAGCCCATTGGTGTGAAGGGGTGACCATTCGCTTCTTCGCTGGCGGCACTGAAGGGGATGCCTTCGCCGGTATCGTTTATCGCGGCGCGCTGGCGGCCGAGCGTGATCTGGGCGCCAATGTCGAATACGTCTTCTCTGGCTGGGACAGCGAGTTGATGACGCAGCAATTGCGTGAAGCAGTAGCGCAGGCGCCGGATGGCATCGCCATGATGGGCCACCCGGGCAACGAAGCGATCATGCCGCTGGCGGCTGAAGCAGCTGAAGCCGGTATTATCATGATGTACCAAAATGTCGATGTCGACCAAGTTCGCGCCCGTTACGGCGGCGGCTATGTCGGCGCGCAGCTGGAATCACAGGGTCGTGCCCTGGCGGCTGAAGCCCTCCGTCAATTTGACTTGCAGCCGGGCGACCAAGCCATCGTGCTCGCTAACTTGGCACAGCGCGAGCGCGCCCTGCGTGAATTGGGCGTTTGGGAGCGGCTGGAAGAAGAAGGGCTGGAGATCATCCACGTAGATTCTGCACCAACCTGGGCTGCCGACCCCAATATCGGCATCCCCGCTATGGCAGCTGCACTCACCGACAATCCGGATGTTAAGTTGGTCGTCTTCTCCGGCGGGCAAACGCTGGGCAATACGCAGACCTACTTCGAGGCGGCCGGTCTGGAAGCGGGCCAGGTCAAAGCCATCGGCTTCGATACCAACGAGTTCATCATGCAAGGTTTCGCCGATGACTGGATTCACCTAACTTCGGATCAGCAACCTTTCTTGCAAGGCTATCTGCCGGTCCTCAGCATTTGCCAAACTGCCAAGTTCGGCTTGGCGCCACTCAACGTCGATACTGGCGCCGGCTTCATCGACAGCAGCAACTACGAGCAAGTGAGCGACCTCGCCATCGCCGGTTATCGCTAAACCGAGGATGGCTGCTTGAGCATAATTTATGGGGCTGATCCTGGCATCAGCCCTCTTTAGTATCTTGAAAGAGCGCGCAGCAAAATGAGTAACGATCACATCATAGAACTTAGAAATGTCACCAAGTCATTCGGCAATGTCAATGCGGTGGATGGCATCAGTTTCAGCGTGCGACCGGGCGAAGTGGTCGGCTTAATTGGCGACAATGGCGCCGGCAAGTCCACACTGATCAAAATCCTCTCCGGTGTGCATCAGCCCGATAGCGGGCAAATCATCGTTCGCGGGCAGGAAGCGCAAGGTTGGAACGCCGCTAAATCCCGCGAGGCCGGTATCGAGACCGTCTACCAAGACCGCGCCTTGGCGCCACAGCAGACCATCACGCGCAACATATTCATGGGGCGGGAGATCAAAAACCGCTTCGGCATCATCAAGGTCAATACACAGTACCAAGAAGCCAACCGCCTGATGCGCGAAATCGGCTTCACCTCCAAAGTCTTCGACCCGGATTCGCCAGTGGCGACCCTCTCCGGCGGCGAGCGGCAAGGCGTGGCAATCGCCCGCGCTCTCTATTTCGATGCTGATCTGATCGTCCTGGACGAGCCGACCACCGCCCTCTCGCTGATTGAGACGGCAAAAGTCTTCGGCTTCGTCAAAAATGTGCGGGACCGGGGCCGGTCAATCATTTTCATCGGGCATAATATTTATCATGTTTATGATATCGCCGATCGCTTCGTGGTTCTGGATCGCGGCAAGGTCGTGATGACCGCCGACAAAGCCGAGATCGCATCAGCCGAGGTGCTGATGAAGCACATGCAGGAAATCGCCGAGATGAGCCACGCCGACGCCGGCTTGGCGGATGCGTGAGAGGCAGACGAATATGGTTGGAATAGGCTACCAAGGCGGACAAAAAGCAAAAGCGCGGGAAGACGCGAGCTCGCTGGTCAAGTGGGCGCGCAATAACCGTCGTGCTATCACCTCGACCCTCTTCTTGATCGTCATGCTGATCGGCTTCACGCTGGCCAATACAGATGTTTTCACCCAATTCAAGACTTACCGCTCAGTGATGATCGCGCTGCCAGTGTCGATGTTCCTGGTCGTGCCGCTGGTTTTCGTGGTGACGGCCGGCGAAATCGACTTGTCTTTCCCTTCAGTCGTCGGTCTCGCTTCCTATGCTTTCGCCTCGATCGTGGATCAAGGTGGCGACCCTCTCATCGGCATTGGCGTGGCGTTGCTAGTCGGCGCGGCATTAGGCTACTTGAATGCCATTTTGGTGGTGCACATCGGCTTGTCAGCGCTGGTGGCGACGCTGGGCATGAACTTCTTCCTGCGCGGTTTGATCAACATTATTGTAGAAGGTTTCTCGATCGCCATTCCGGAGATACGCGGCACCTTCATCCACGGCTTGCTGACCGATGATCCGATCAAAATTGTCGAGCACCTCGGCATTCCCAACCAGATGCTTTGGGCGCTGGCTTTCACCGCTTTGGGGGTCTTCCTCTACAACCGACACAGCTTCGGCGTGCGCGTGCATTGCGTCGGCGACAACCCGGAAAGTGCTGCCGAGATGGGCATTGATGTGAAGCGGACGCGCACCATGGTCTTCGTCTTCACCGGCATCGGCGCGGCGCTGGCTGGCATCTTTTCAGTGATGATCAATTTCGTCTGGTGGCCCACCACTGGCGATGGCTTGCTGCTGCCTGTTTTGGCAGGCTTGTTCGTCGGGGGGACGCCAGCCTGGGGCGGCATCGGCACTGTCTTCGGCGGCTCCATCGGCACGACCATTGTCGCCTTCATCGAGACAGGCGTCATCGCGGCGGGCTTGACCGGTTTCTTCACCCAATTTTTCTATGGCTTGATCATCATTCTGTCGCTAATTTTCCAGCGCTTTAATGGCGGCCGGGTGCGCTAGCTCTCCGCTTCAGACATTTTGACTCTAGGAAGGCCCTCTCCATGAAAGTTCTGCAAGTGGGCATTGGCGGCATGGGCAATGCTTGGTTGAACGCGGTACAACAATCGGAAGTGGTCGATTTCGCCGGCTTCGTCGAGATCGACCAAGAAATCGCCCGGCAACAAGCCAATACCTACGGGCTCGATCAATCGCGCATCTTCAACTCACTGCCACAAGCATTGACGCAAGTGGACGCCGATGCAATCATCAATGTGACGCCGCCCCAATTCCACCGCGAGATTTCGGTAAACGCACTGGAAGCTGGCTTGCCGGTATTGTCGGAGAAACCGCTGGCGGGCACCTTGGAAGATGCCCGGGCAATCGTCGCGGCAGCTGATAAAAGCGGCATCCTGCACAGCGTGGCACAGAATTATCGCTATCAGCCCCTTTCGCAGACAATCAAGGCAGTGCTGGATAGTGGCGAGCTAGGCGCGCTGGCGGCGGTCCGCGCCGAGTTCTACAAGGGACCGCATTTCGGCGGCTTCCGCGAAGAGATGCCCCATCCGCTGATCATCGATATGGCGATTCATCATTTTGATATGATGCGCTTTTTCCTGGATAGCAATGCGATCAAGATCAGCGCACGTAGTTGGAACCCGCCCTGGAGTTGGTTCGATGGCGATGCCAGCGCTGCGGCACAGATCGAATTTGCCAATGGCGTACAAGCGAGCTACTGCGGATCCTGGTGTTCGCAAGCCTTAGAAACGAGCTGGAATGCCAATTGGCGCTTCGAATGCGAGCGGGGCGTGCTGCTGGTCGAGGATGACACGGTCTATCTGCAACGGCTGGTTCGCGTGGGCGATCAAGCGGGCGCGCTGGTCAATGTACACGATGAGAAAGTTTCACTGCCACTGCTAAAGATGGAGCGCGAAGGACAAGATTATTTGCTGCATGAGTTCTACCAAGCGGTGAGGCAGGGTACTCGCACTGGCACATCGGCGCAGGACAACATCCACACTATGGAGCTGGTCTTTGGGGTGGTGAACGCCTGTGACAGCGGCGCGGCAGTTACATTAGCTTGATAGCATAAGCGCGATCTGCTCCAAGATCAATCGAAATAAGTATCCCCATTCCATAACAACGATTTCGCCACCCCGTCATTCAGCTCGATGCCGATCCCAGGCGCTTCTGAGATAGTCATGATGCCATCCTGAACAAAAGGTTTTTCGCCATCGCAGAGATCGCTCCACCAGGGGATCGAACGGGCATGGAACTCCAAGAAGAGGAAATTCGGCACGGCAGCCATCACATGGCAAGCCGCCATCATGCCCAGCGGCGACGAGACATTATGAGGCGCGATAGGAATATAATGCGCGTCCGCCAGGTCGGCGATGCGTTTGCCTTCAGCAATGCCGCCCGCTTTTGCCAGGTCGGGCATGATCACATCGCAGGCTTGCTTGGCGAACAATTCGAGAAACTCAAAACGAGTGTATTGATTTTCGCCAGTGCAGATGACTGTTGAAGTCGAAGCGCGAACCTGCGCCAGGGCATCGACATTCTCCGCCGGCACTGGTTCTTCCAGCCACAGCAAGCGCAAGGGCTCCAGCGCCCGCGCCAATGTGATCGCCGAAGGCAGGTCGAAGTGACCGTGGCAGTCGATTGCTAAGTCGATCTCGAAGCCGATCGCCCCACGCACTGCCTCGATCAAGCCGATGATATGCGTCATTTCCTGCGCGCCGACCGTCCAATTGAAGGCATCGAGCTTGCCATGCCCAGTGTAATCGACATCGAATTTGACCGCGCTGTATCCTTCCGCCACAGCTGCCAACGCCTTGTCGGCAAAGGAAGCGGGCGTGTCTTCTTCACCAAAGTGGCAATCGGCATAGAGACGAATCTGGTCGCGGAACTTGCCGCCCAGCAGTTTGTAGACGGGGACACCCAGAGCCTTGCCCACAATGTCGTGCAGGGCGTTGTCGATACCAGTCAGCGCGAAGATCAGCGGGGCATTGCCGGCGCCGCCATAACGCCCTTTGCGCCGCAGCATCTCGTAGATCATGTTGATATTAAAGGGGTCTTCACCCAGCAGCAACTCCTTCAGCGCCAGGATGGCATATTTGGTGGCGAAGCCGGAAAATCCTGGACCGCCGGAGTTGCATTCGCCGGTGCCGATGATGCCCTCGTCCGTGTAGATGCGCACAAAAGTCCAAACGCTGCCGCCGCTATCCGGCTCTTGTTTGCCAATCACACAGGCTTGTACATCGGTGATTTTCATTTCCGTCTCCGCAGCTAATGATAATGCTCAATATCCGCCATGATCCGCTCGATCTCGCGGGCGATCTCGGCTGGTACGCGCGGATTGAAGGGTCCGCCGCTACCACCGACCACATCATCGAAACCAGCGCTATTGATCGCTTCCATCACAGCCGAATAATTGTAGGCGCGCTCCTGCATGAAGCGAATATCCTCCAGCGGCGAGATCTGCTCTTCGATTTGCCGCCCCGCTTCATAATCACGGTGTCGCTGCGCATTGTTGATCTCGTCCGAGGCGCGAGCCACCACAATGTTGATGCCGGAAGTATGCCCCCGCGCACCCAGCTCAGCCGCAGCAGTAGAGCGATCACCAATGCCCCAGATGACAATTTTGTCATCATTGAGCGCCTCGACAAAAGGAGATACATCGTCTTCGTGCGTGCCAATTTTGACGCCGACAAAATGCGATGACTCACCCAGCAGGCGGATGATCATCTCGCGATCGCGCGGTCGCCGATAATAATAGAGAAAGCGGGCGCCATGTTCATTGGCATGTTCTTCGGCGAATTGCAAGAAAGTTTCATACAAGCCAGCTGGTCCATAAGTGCCACTGAGCGGCATGATCAGATATACATCTGGTGGTCGGCGCAAGGCAGCCAGCCGGGAGATCAAGGCTGCGGCTTCGGGCAGGGGGTTGGGCGCCAAGGCTGCCATCAGGATGCCAGCGCCCGCCATGCGCTGCCCAGCGATCTCCAGCAATTTGACCTGATCATCATAACCGACATGGTGTACCAGGCTGGTGCCAGCAATGGAAATCACACGCGGGCGGCCACCGCTGAGATGGTTGTTTGCCATCAGATAATCGATGTTCTTGCCATGTCCCTCAAAGTCGATAGTGCCCCCGGCGAATGGGATCAGCGGAATGCTAATCACTGAATTGAGCCCATCGAGCAGAGCAGATGTGTCGATCGCCATCTTTTGTCCTCTACCATCGAGTCGCCTGAAAGGTCCAACCGGGTTCGATCTTTTGCATCTCCAGCTCGTCATTCCGTTCGGTTAAGCCACAAGCCAGATATTGCTGATGCAGCCGCGCTAGCACCGGGCGATCCACCTCGATACCCAAGCCAGGGCCGGCCGGCAGCGCGACCGCGCCACCATCAAATTGCAGCGGCTCGACCAATAAATCATGCCCATCTTGCCAGGGGTAATGCGTGTCACAATCATAGGTCAGGTTCGGGGTTGCCGCCGCCAAATGCACCATGGCAGCTAGCGAGATACCCAAGTGGCTGTTGGAGTGCATGGACAGACCCCGCCCGAATATGGCACAGAAGCGCGCCAAATCCAGTGAGGCGCTGAAGCCGCCCCAAAAATGATGGTCGGACAGGATAATTGCTTCAGAATTGTGCGCCACGCTGCCCGGCAGATCAGCAAAGGACGTTGTGCACATATTGGTGGCGAGTGGAATATCAACAGCGCGCGCCACCGCCGCCATATTCTCCTGCCCGCGTACTGGGTCTTCATAATACTCCAAGATGCCCTCTAACTGTTTACCCGCGGCAATAGCGGTATCGACCCGCCAGATCGCATTTGGATCGAGCCGCAAGGGCATATCGGGACCAAATGCTTCCCGCAGAGCCAGCATCGAGTCTACCTCGACCTGTGGTTCGAATACGCCGCCTTTGAGCTTGATCGACTGGAAGCCGTATTGCGCGACCATCGCCTGCGCCTGCACCACGATGCCGGCCGGGTCCAGCGCGGCTGCTTGCTTTGCACCCTCCCAGCCCGTCGCCGTCTCGTCCAGCCCCAAGCCATATAAACCGCCAGCACCTTCATATTTGTAGAAGAGATAGGCGGCGAAGGGCACCTGTTCACGGACTGCCCCACCCAACAGATCGACAACTGGTCGACCGCAAGATTTGCCCATCAGATCATAACAAGCAACTTCAATGGCGCTGCGGACGTGGATCCATGTCCGCTGATCCCAGGGGGACTCGCCGCGCTCGTCGCTTTTCGCCAGCGACTCCAAAACCATGAAGATCGCATTGAGCTGCCAGGGGTCTGTGCCGATGATATGCTCCGCAGCAGCCTCCAAGGCGGCGCGCGTCTTTTCACTACCCGGTATCTCGCCCCAGCCAGAAATCCCGTCATCACTGACTAACTCAAGCACGATGCGCAGTGCATACGGCGCATGCAGCCCAGCCGCGTTCAAAAGAGGCGGGTCGGGGACGGCGATGGGTGTGATGTGCATTTCGGCGATGCGCATGGCTAGCTCCAGAGATGATCGCGCGAATACTCGTGATCCCAAGCCTCGGTCTCCTGGAAGTAGCCGGCGTCGCGCGTCTTGTCCATATGCTCGCGGATGGCTTCTTCATTGAGCTCGCCAAAGCCCAAACCGGGCGCTTCCGGCACTGGCGCGAAGCCATCGACGATCAAGGGCTTGTCGATGCCATCGATCAAGTCGTCCCACCAGGGCAGATCCACCGAGTGATTCTCTAGCACATAGAAATTTTCGCTTGCCGCGGCGCAATGGATATTGGCAAGGAAAGACACCGGCGCCCCAGCGAAGTGCATCGCCATCGGCACACCATAATCCCCCGCCAGGTCGCCAATTTTCTTGGTCTCCATGATGCCTCCCGAAGTCGCCAGATCAGGATGAATCACCGATACCGCGCCTGCCTCAAGCAAAGGCATAAACCCTTCTTTCAGGTAAATATCTTCGCCAGTGCAGACCGGAGTCTTGACCGATTGCTTGAGCCGCAACCATTGCTCAGTCAACTGCCAGGGAATCATATCTTCGTACCAAGCCAGGCTAAAGGGATCCAGCGCTTGCCCCAGACGAATGCAAGATTCGACATTGATGTGCCCAAAGTGATCGGCTGCCAGCGGAACTTCGTAACCGATGATCTCCCGCACTTGCCGCACATACTCGACGAGATATTCGACACCGATATCGGTGATTTGGATGCCGGTGAAAGGGTGCATGATATCGCGGCGTTCCAGCATACCCGGCGGCGCGGACAAAGCACCCTCGATCCCTTCCAGCAAGCCGATGCCGATGTCCATCTTGAGAAACTTGAAGCCATCATCCACGCGCTTTTGGAGGCGTTCGCCCATCAGCTGCCCATCGGGGACAGATTCGGTATCACAATAGATCAGCACCTGGTCACGGAATTTGCCACCCGCGAGTTGATAAGCTGGCACGCCATATGCCTTGCCCGCCAGATCAAAAAGTGCCATCTCGATACCACAGACGCCACCACCTTGCCGTCCGTGAAAACCAAATTGCTTGATCTTGCGGAAAATCTTGTCGATATTGCAGGGGTTCTCGCCAAGCAAGCGGGATTTGAGCAGCAGGGCATAAGTTGGGCTGGCGCCATCGCGCACTTCGCCATAGCCGCTGATGCCCTGGTTGGTATCCAACTGCAGCAGCGAGACATCATATGGTAGGCTCTCCAAGTTAACAATTCGCAGGTCAGTGATCTTTAGTTCTGTCGGGCGCGAGTAAGTATTGATATTCGATTCGAGATTTGAGTCGCTCATAAATTCTCCTAATAGACCTTAGCCCGATTGGTTGGTGTGCAACCAGCGATCGAACCAGCTTGGGGCAAAGGCTCATGCCAGAAAGAAAATCTAACACATGGCTTTGCGCCTGTCTAATGCAAGCTGCACCTCTTCCCCGCAATCAGTCATGCGCATCCACCATCAGGGCTGCCAGCTCCTCCGCGGGGAAATGCGCCGTCAACACCCACCGAGTACCGCGAGCAGCGAAATATGCCCCAACAGCCAACGTGAGGATCAAGGTAAAGGCGATCGGCAAGAACAAGCTCACAATCAAGGGAGTGAGTGTCGCGATCATGATCAGAACGCTCTTCAGTGGATGGGATAGCACCAACAAAAAGCTGAGCTTGATCGCGCTCTGCCAAGGCAGCGATAGCAGCGATATGATGGACCAGGCGTAGAGATTCGCCATCAAAAAGACGGCGGCAAAACACAATGTCATAGTCAACGAAAGCACCGTGAGAAATTCCTGCAAAGCCATCATGGGAAAGATACTAAGATTGAAGATGACCAGCCCACCAGCCACCAGATCGATAGCGCCCAAAGCCAGCGCCGCTTGCCAATGTCGCTTGATGCTACCAAAATAAACGCGGAAGAATTCTGGCTGCCGCCCACCTACCCAGTCATTCACGATAGCGAACAAGCCCAGCAAGCCAAATGGCGCGCCGAGGAGAGTCAGTAACAAAAAAGCAGTGACCAGGTTGGCGAGGAGGAAAGTGCCGATGCGCTCGGCGCCAGCATAAAATCCACTGTCCAGCAAGAGACTACTCCGGCTAGCCTTTCAAACCAGTGGTAGAGATGCCTTCGACCAAATAACGTTGAAAGGAAATGAAAATGATGAAGACAGGCAACAGCGATAGACTCGACATAGCGAAGATAGCGCCCCAATCAGTCTGCCCCGAAGGATCGGAAAAAGTGCGCAAAGCCAGCGACACCAGATAAAGCTCGGGGCTGTTGAGGTAGATGAGTGGCACCAGAAACTCATCCCAAGTCCAATAAAAAGAGAAGATAGCAGCAGTGATGATCGCCGGCGTCAACTGCGGCAGGATGACACGGAAGAAAATGCCGATTTTGCTGGCGCCATCAATCATGGCAGCTTCATCCAGATCGACCGGGATGCTACGGATGAATTGAATGATCATGAAGATGAAGAAAGCAGAACCGCCTATGCGCGGCAACAGCAGTGGATAGAACGTATTCAGCCAGCCCAACTGCTTGAAGACAATATATTGTGGGATGATCTGCACCTGTGTCGGCAGCATCAGTGTGACCAGCATGACCGCGAACCAGATGCGCCGCCGACAAAGCGCACCCGGGCGAAACCGTATGCCACCACTGAAGAAGCGCTGACGCTGAGGATAGTGCCCAGCGTGGCGTAAAACAAAGAATTGCGATAGAAAGTGGCGAAGCTGATACCGCCAAAGCCGGCCCAGCCGTTAGGGTAATTCTGCGGGTAAAATTCGTTGGGGATGATCGCGGTCTGATTAGTCCAAATTTCGTCCGGCGGTTTGAAAGAACTGCCGACCAGCCACAAAATCGGGTAAAGCATGATCAACGCGGTGAGCCCCACCAGACCGTGATAGAAGATCGTACGCACAGCGCTACGCTGATGCCAGGCTAAGGCTGGTACCATAGTCGGCGGATTGGCGGCAGCCACCGGTTGTTGTGCCTGTATGCCCGCCATAGGTCAGCTCTCATCCTCCGCTTCGTAATGCACCCAATAACTGGAGGAGCGGAAGACCAAGGCAGTCAAGATAGCGATGACCAAGAGCATGACCCAAGCCATCGCCGAGGCATAACCCATCTCGTTTAGCTCAAAGGCGCGCCGATAGACATAAAGGGCGTAGAACAAGGTGGTGTCCAGGGGTCTACCCTGGGTGACGATGAAAGCTTGCGTGAAAACCATGAAGCCGGAAATCAACTGCATGATCAGATTAAAGAAGATGATCGGGGTTAGCATCGGTAAAGTGATGCGCAGAAAACGCTGCAATGCATTGGCGCCATCAATCTCAGCCGATTCATAAAGATGTTTGGGGATATTTTTTAAGCCCGCCAGGAAGATCAACATCGGCGAGCCAAATTGCCAAGCAGCAAGGATGATCAGCGTCCAAATGGCGGTTTCGGGCCTGCCCAGCCAATTGGGACCTTCAATGCCGAGCAGAGCTAAGGTGAAGTTCACCAAACCATCATTGCCAAAAATCTCCCGCCACATCACCGCCACCGCGATGCTGCCGCCGATAATCGATGGGGCATAAAATGCAGCCCGATAAACGCCAACGCCACGACGATAGGTATTGAGCAGCATGGCGACACCCAGCGCGAAGACCAGCCGCAGCGGCACCGAAAAAATCACATATTTCAGCGTGGCATTCACCGAGCGCCAATAACGCCGATCTTCAAAGAACATGCGTTGGAAATTATCTAAGCCGATAAACTCGCCGCTGTTTGAGAGCACATTGTAGTCAGTGAAAGACAGCACCAGCGACACCGCTATCGGTATGAAGGTGAAGAGGAAGAAAGCAGCTAACCAAGGACCGATGAACAAATAGCCAACAAGATTATTCTGTCCAAATTTGGATTTCTGCCCGCGTCTGGGTTTTGATATGGTAACGGCTGCCATCGGGCGCTCGCCTCAGATATCAGCAAAGCCAAATATGGGACACGCGAACGCATCCCATATTTGCTTTTGTTATCGCTATTTTGTAGCGCTATTGTGCCGCCAAAATGCGGTTGGCTTCTTCCCGTAGATAGGTGGCCGCTTCTTCTGGCGAGATCATGCCATACATGACCGGCTCAACAAATTCGGGACCAAAAACATTGGTGATCACATCGGCATGTGCTGCCGGATCCGCCGGACGAATCGGGCTATTATCCATCTCAATAATGCCCAGGTAATTGAACATCTCGGCTTGTGCTGGTCCCAAATTGGGCAGCAGCGCCTCGCGCACAACCGAGGAAATCGGCACACCACGTTCTGCTTCCAGGATCTCGTTGGCTTCCACCGAGTTGACAAACCAGTCAATGAAAGCAGCCGCTTCATCCGGTTGATCTGCCTGTGAGGTAATGGAGAAGAACATCGATGGTTTGATGTAATTCTGCGATTGACCGCCCTGGGGCCGCGGGATCGGGTACATCACGAAGTTGCGCTCGGGACCAGCCGCATTCCAGACCGCGACGATCTGGTTGCTCCAGTGATAAGCCATAGCGGCTTCCTGGCTGACGATCAGTTGCGCTTCCACACCTTGATCGCCCCGCGCGACCGAATCTTCATAGCTCTGCATGCCACCATTTTCCTGCAAGCGCAGCAGCATGTTGTAGTAGTCGATCAAGGGCTGGTCATCTTCATAACCAAGCGACATGCCATCAGCGGCGTATGCCCATTGGTCGCAGCAGCCCATGTATTGCGACTTCCATAGCTGATCGCTGGTCAACACACCGATGCCATGGATGCCCAACGTCTCTTGGATCTGAGTGGCGATATCTTCAAATTGCGTCCAGGTCCAATCCAGCGATGGCAATTCAATACCAGCCGCTTCAAAAGCATCGACATCAAGCGTGAAGACTTCCGAGTTGTTGCCCAGGTTGATGCCATACATTTGGCCATCGACCACGCCACCCGCTAGCGACGAGTCGGCGATGCTCATGGTATCAATAGCGCCGCTCTCGATATAACCATCGAGCGGCATCAACAAGCCGTTGGCAACCCATTCTTCGATGCGCGCATAATCATGCTGCATGATATCGGGCAGCTCACCGCCAGCCGCTTGCGTCGAGAGCTTGGTCCAGTGATCGCCCCAACCCTGGAATTCGTAGACAATATCGATATCCGGATTCAGCTCTTCATACAGCTCAATCGCGGCGATGGTGCGATCGTGGCGATTTTGCGATCCCCACCAGGAGATGCGAACAGTAGTTTGATCCTGCGCGGCTACCGCAAGAGCGGGTAAAACAAGCGCTGCGATCAAAATGAGCAGGACTAGCTGTTTGGAGATTTTCATGGCTCTACCTCTGTAATATCTTGGATAAAAATTTGCAATGGATATGGATAAGGAAATGAACCTGAAAATGGAGAGGTCCCCATTCAGTAACTCTTAGCATTTCCATCATCTCTCTATTATTATACAGGCAGACAAGTGTTTGAAAACATACGCTTCGCGGATCAAGAGCTGAAGATTGGCAGCGGCAGCCGAGGGAGAGCAAGTGGTCATGAGCATTCGATTTGCCGCCATTGGCTTTGAGCACGGGCATATCTATGGACAAGTCAAAGTGATGCTGGATGCCGGCGCCGAGCTGGTGTCTTTCCATGATATCAATCCGGAGCGCGCCGCCGCCTTTCAAACAGCCTTTCCTTGGGCGCAACCTGTCGAAAGCATCGAGCAAATCCTGGAAGATGAGAACATTCAACTGGTCATCAGCGCAGCGGTGCCAAAAGACCGCGCATCGCTGGGCATCCGCGTCATGCAACACGGCAAGGATTACATGTCCGACAAGCCAGCATTCACCGATTTCGACCAATTGGCGGAGGCGCGCCGGGTACAAGCGGAAACCGGGCGCATCTATTCCATCTGCTTCAGTGAACACCTGACGCAAATGTCCACTGTGAAAGCTGGCGAGTTAGTGGCGGCGGGTGTCATCGGCGAAGTAGTGCAGACGAGCGGCTTTGGACCACATCGGCTCTTTGGGCTTTATCAACGCCCTGCCTGGACCTTCGACCGACGTTATTTTGGCGGCATCATCAATGACCTGGCAAGCCACCAGATCGAGCAATTTCTCTTCTTCACCAACAGCGATTCTGCCGAGGTGGTCGCGGCGACGGTTGGCAACTTTCGCTTCCGCCAATATCCCAAGATTCATGATATGGGCGACTTGACAGTCAGAAGCCCACACGCGGTCGGGCATATTCGCGTGGATTGGTTGACGCCGGCTGGCTTGCCCGTCTGGGGAGATGTACGCCTCTTCTTGATCGGTACAGAAGGCTATATCGAGCTGCGCAAGAATATCGATGTGGGTGGCCGCCCCGGCGACAGCCATCTCTTTCTGGTAAACCAAGAAGGCGCCCGCTATATCGACTGTGGCGACACCGAGATCACCTATGGGAAACAACTGATCGATGACATTCTCAATCGCACCGACACCGCCATCCCGCAAGAGCGCTGCTTCCTCGCTTCGGAGTTGGCATTGCAGGCGGAAGCGATAGCGGTCGATCTCACCAATTTGCAGTCGGATTGATGGGGTTCTCGCAAGAGAGATTGTGCGCGGGTGGCGCGGTCATGTTAGACTATTTGACAATCCGAATTGTGGGAAGGTGGAGAGCATGCCTGAAGAAATAAGAGAGTTACGCAGGTCTAATGACATTATGGATGACCCGGTCCAGCTGCAGCGGCGCATCGCTGACGAGGGTTATTTGTTTTTTAAGGGTTTGATGAATGCGGACCAGCTGCGCGAATTGCGGCGGGAAATGATGAGCACCATACAGCAGGTGGGCTGGCTGATCGCCGGCACCGACCCGGCGGATGGCATCGCCGATATCAACATGCGTTACACCGAAGGCGACAACGAATACAGCAGCGGTTATGCCGAGGTCTACAAACTGGAAAACTTCCACCGTTCGGCGCACTGGCAAGAAGTGACGGATATGGTGGAAAAGATCTTGGGTGGGCAGATCATGCCCCATCCACAAAAAGTGGCGCGCATCTGGTTCCCCAAATATACCGAACACACCACCCCGACGCATCAAGATTATGTGCATTTTCAAGGCAGCTTTAACACTTTGACTTGTTGGGCGCCGGTGGGGGATTGCCCGCTTGAATTGGGCGGCTTGGCGGTCATCCCCAAGTCCCACAGGGTAAACCGCGTATTGGATCATCATTTTTCCCTGGGCGCCGGCGGCTTGATCGTGGACGAGACCGAACACGAAGATGTCGACCCAGTCTGGCACTCGACCAACTACGAATGCGGTGATGCGCTCTTCTTTCCCGCATTGACCATCCACAAAGCATTGCCCAACTACACCGAAGATCGCCTGCGTTTGTCGTTGGATAATCGTTACCTGAAAGTGGGCGAAGAGATCGCTGAGCATATGCTCCTGCCCCACGGACCCAGCCAGCTCAGCTGGGAAGAGATCTACCCGCATTGGCAATCGGACGATCTCAAATACTACTGGGAAAATTATGACAATCTGGTGGTAGAGCGTGATCTGCGTTTCAAAGAACAAGGCTGGGCGGAAGCGCTGGCACTGGCGCGCAGCGGTGACGAAGCGGCGATCTATAACCTAAAGCGCACCATCAAGAACGATCCGTCTTCGCCTTATGAAGATGCCCGCGCCGTGCTGGCGGAGCTGGGGGTCGAGCTCGACTAGCGGCTTGCCCGGGCGCAGTGGTCCCTACGAGGACGGAATAACATGGATTATCAAGAACTTTCTCAAGTGCGCAAGACGCTGCAGGTGGATTGGTATCGCTGTCCGATGAGACCGGGTCGCCTGCGCGAACTCTCGCGACGCAGCGACCGTCAAGGTTGGTTCCAAGCCGGGGGTCACTTTGGGCTCTTCATCGTCACGGGCGCCCTGGTACTCGCTTGCTGGATGCAGCAGTGGTGGCTGGCATTTCTCCCCGCGCTCTTCGTCCATGGCACAGTGACGAGTTTTTTCATCGGCACGGCACCGCATGAGCTGGGTCACGGCACCGTCTTCAAAACCAAGAAACTGAACAAGATCTTCCTCTATCTCTTCAGCTTGATCGGCTGGTGGGATCCCTTCGATTATGCCAGCAGCCATACCTACCACCATCGATACACGCTGCATCCAGAAGGAGATCGTGAAAACCTGTTGCCGCTGGAACCATCGCTGGCTTCCGCTTTCATGCTACAGCTATTCACGATCAACCTGCTGACTCAACGGGGGAGGACTTTTGGCAAAGGCGGGTTAATCTCGACTGTGCTGGTGACAGGGTTAGGAGCAGTTGGGCTAGTTGGCTCGGATGAAATTCCCATCAACGAATGGATCAAAGCGCTGCATCGTGACCAACCCGATCAACATCGCAAGTCGATCTGGTGGTCGCGGTTGCTACTCGCCTTCCACGATGGCGTGCTGCTAACCGCGCTTATCAGCGGTATATGGGTGCTACCGCTGATTTTCACTGTCGCGCCTTTCATCGCCAATTGGCTATCGTATTTTGTCGGCTTGACACAGCATTGCGGCTTGCGCGAAGACAGCCGGGATTTCCGCAAGAACACGCGCTCGGTCAAGTTGCATTCGCTGGCTTCCTTCCTCTATTGGCGCATGAACTGGCACATCGAGCATCATATGTACGCCGGGGTGCCTTGTTACAATCTCAAGGCGCTCCATGAGGAAATCGCCGATGATATGCCAGAGCCGCGCACACTGCTATCCGCCTGGCGCGAGATGCGCATGGCTTGGCAGCGCCAGAAGATCGATCCCGATTACGAGTACGATACCCCACTGCCGCCCACTGCTAACCCGGAACCGATGGATAGCGAAACCCCAGCCAGCCGCGCAGCCAGCGCCTTGGAGCAATCAATCGGTGAACTGGCGCCAGCCGGTTTGCGGGAAAACAGTTAGAGCGGGCGCTCGATATCGCGTTATTGCCTGGGGAGGCGCTGCAGCACGCTAAGTCGCCTGCTCGGCATCGATGTAGGTTGGCATGCCCTCTTGCTCGAAGATGCGGTCGATCTCGGCGCGGTCGGCATCGCTCAAGCGCCATTCAGTCGCTGCCAGATTCTCCTTCAATTCCCATTCATTGCGCATGCCCACCAAAGCAACTGTCACCGCCGGATTGCCTAGCAGCCAAGCCAGTGCCAATTGCGCTACCGATTTGTTATGGTCGGCTGCCAGCGCCTTAAGCCGATCCACCACGCGCAGCGCCTTGAGAAAATTATCTCGTTTGAACAAGGGTAAGCCGAATGCCATCCCTTCGCTGCGCCAATCGTAATCGACAAACTCCGTCTCCGGCTTCAAAGCGCCGGTTAGCAAGCCAAAACCGAGACTGCCATAAGCCATGAAGCCGATCCCCTGTTCCAGGCAATAGGGTAAGACTGCCGATTCCATCCGCCGATCGAACATATGATAGCCAACTTGATTGGCGGTCAAACGTCCATGTTTTTGGCATTCCCGCATCATCGGCACCGTATAATTGGAAACGCCGTAATGGCGAATTTTGCCGGCAGCTTTCAGCGCTTCCAAGCCCGCCATCGTATCTTCATGCGGCGTCTTGTGATCGGGCCAGTGGATCAACATCAGGTCAATGTAATCGGTCTTGAGCCGCTTGAGGCAGCCTTCAGTGTGTTCGCTGATATTCGCCGGCGAAGCGTCCCGACCGGCAATAGCATCATTGCCGCGGATAGAGAGGTCGTCATGCAAGATAAACCCGACCTTTGTGACCACCACCACATCCTTGCGGCGGTCTCCCAAACCACGCGCCAGCAACTCCTCGGAAGTGAATGGTCCATATACTTCCGCCGTATCGAACAAGGTGATGCCATGGTCGATCGCCATTTGCACAGCCCGTACCGCATCGTCGATATCGATCTCGCCATATTGCGTGGTACCCATCTCCCAGGTGCCAAATCCAATCGCCGAGCATTTTAAGTCTGTATTGCCGAATGCACGCTCTTCCATGCCACATCTCCTCACTGTCCGCGGCGGGCTTCCTTCTAGTTATTTTATCGCCAACTTTATGTCTCCCAAAAGTCGGTTTGAGTTAATCCGGGCAAAATATTGTATTATTCGAGAAAAGTGTTAGCCTTTCACAATTAAGAAAATCTTGAGGTGAATGTGATGATTTTGACAGACACTATTAAACGCAGTCACGAGCAATATCAGGTAACTGTCGAGCAATATAAATCCTTCCACCGCGATGGCTTCCTGCATGTTCGCGGTCTGGTAGCGCCGCAAGAAGTCAGTGAATTGCGCCAATTCACCGATGACATGATGGCGGGCAAGCGCAGTATGTCAGGCATACCCGCCCCGCCAACCGACTTGACCGATACAGAGCGGCGCCATTTCTACGAACGCATCCATATGCCGCATCGCTCGCTGGAATTGGCGGAGCGCTTCCTCTTGCATCCGCGCATCATCGATGTGTTGGAAGCATTAATCGGACCAGATGTGTTGGCATTGCAAACTATGCTCTTTTTTAAGCAACCCGGACAAGCGGGGCAGGGATTTCATCAAGATTCCTATTACATCCCCACCCAGCCCGATACGCTAATCGGCGCCTGGTTAGCGATTGACCCAGCCGATGAAGACAACGGCTGCCTGTGGATGACGCCAGGCTCGCAAAATGAACCCATCTATCCTGATTGTGACGGCGTGACCCAACAAGGCGATACCATCCTGGGCGATATCGCCTCCATCAAGAGCGCCAGTCATCCCGATATTGAGAAAAATACCTTAGCGCAGATCGCCCTCAAATACGGCAACGAAGTGCCGGTCCCGGCTCAAGCGGGGGATGTCATCTTCTTCGGCGGGCATGTCTTCCACCGCTCCCACCAAAACAGCGCCGATTATTCACGACGTGCTTTCGTCAGCCATTATTGCAACGCCCGTTCCCGTGTGCCGTGGAATCACCGCATTCCCTACGAGGGCGAAGAAGAAGGTGCCGCCGCCAACCACGAGCATATTCTGGCGCGCGGCTCGACCCATTTGCCCTATGCTCAACCCAAGTATGGCACGCTCTGTGCAGCCAATGCGCCCGAGCTTTATGGGCAGCGTTTTGACGACCATCGCACCAAATCCATGATGGGCGATGACAATGGCTTTATGGTGCTGGTACCACATGAGGGTATCGACCACGATCACTAATTCACACACTGTGAATAGCGACCGTCTTCCTTGTTTTTGTTGTGACAGGATGAAGGGCTGACAATATGATTCTAAATAAAGACTACCAGCTAACGAACGAGCAGATCGCCAGCTATCAGCGGGATGGACATATCTTGCTGGAAGATGTGCTGCCGGCGGAGTACATCCAGCCCTACCACGAAGCCATTGTGCAAACGGTCGCCGAGCGCAATACTGAAACGCGCAAATTGGCTGATCGCGATACCTATGGCATGGCTTTCCTGCAAACGATGAACCTGTGGGAATACAGCGACACCGTCAAAGAATATGTGATGGCGAAGCGCTTTGCTGGTATCGCCGCGCGGCTGATGGGGGTGGAGCGCGTCCGGCTCTACCACGATCAAGCACTGTTCAAGGAAGCGGGCGGTGGCATCACCCCTTGGCATCAGGACCAGCATTATTGGCCCCTGGATACCAACAACACCATTACAATGTGGATGACATTGGCGGATATTCACGCCGATATGGGCACGCTGCAATTCGCTTCCCGCTCCCATGCTGAAGGCTATCTGGGCGATATCCCGATCTCCGATGAATCCGAAGCCCAGCTAAAAGCTTTTGTCGAGAGCAGGGGATTCAGCCTGCATCAGGCAGCCACCATGAAAGCGGGCTCGGCGACCTTCCATAGCGGCTGGACGCTGCATTCCGCGCCGCCAAATCTATCGGATCAGATGCGCCCAGCCATGACAGTCATCTATTATGCCGATGGCACGCGCGTCAGCGCCTTGGACAACAAGAACCGGGTCGGCGATCGTGATCGTTGGCTGCCGGGCACCGAACCCGGCGAACCAGCAGCCTCTCCCCTCAACCCCGTTCTAGGCTGAGCCCATGAAAATACAGCACATCGAAGCGATCCCGCTTTTTGCCTCATTTGCCGATGCGCTAGAAGTAGTACCGCCCGAGCTATCGCAGCCGGCTTTCAGCATGCGCAATAATCCATTGCTGGGTCAAGGTGCGGTGATCCTGCGGGTTGAGACCGACGATGGCTTGGTCGGCATTGGCGAGGCGATGGGCCGCCCCGGTCCTCGCGGTACCGCGGCACACATCAACGAAGTGCTGGCGCCAATGCTGTTGGGTGCCGATCCGCGACATCATCAGGCGCTGTGGACAGCGATGAACGAGCAAATGCGTTTCGCGCCCATGGGCATCAGCGGCGTCGATATGGCGCTATGGGATCTGCGCGGCAAAATCTATGGCGATTCGCTGCCGAACCTGCTGGGTGGACCGCTGCGAGAAGCCGTCGATTGCTACGCCAGCCCAATTCCCTACTTTGCCACACCAGATGCTTCCGCCGACAAAGCGCTAGAATTTCGTCAGCAAGGCTTTCGGGCAGTGAAGCTAAAGATCGGCAGGGGAATCCAAACAGATATCGCCCATGTGGAAGCGGTGCGCGCGGTCCTCGGCAGCGGTCTCAAATTATTGGTCGATGCCAATGGCGCCTATACAGTGGCGGAATCGATCGCCCTGGCGAAAGATCTGGTCAAGTTGGGGGTATTTTGGCTGGAAGAACCGGTACATCCAGAATATGTGGAAGATCTGGCGCGGATCCGACGGCGGGTTGACCTGCCCGTGGTTTCCGGCGAATGGCTGGGCAGTTGGTATCAATTCCGCGATTTGCTCAAAGCCGAAGCGGTCGATGTGATCATGCCCAATATCACGCGCTGCGGCGGCTTCACGGGCCTGATGAAGATCGCCGACTTAGCTGCCTTGGAGAATGTGACCGTAGCGCCGCATGGTGTTGGCGCCGGGGTCGGCATTGTGGCTGCCATCGCCGCTTGCATGGCAATGCCCAATTTCCTAATCTACGAATACAACCAACTGTTCAACCCACTCCGGCACACTGTCATGCAAGAATCGATCAATTTCAGCGATGGAATCTTGATTCCGAATGCCGGGCATGGCTTGGGCATCAGCCTGAATGAAGAGACGATCGCGCGCTATCGTGCCGCTTAATCGGCTTCACCCTGCTGTGGACGCTGATAATCATCAACATAGCGCCTGATATCGTCCTGCTGCCAATTCCCAAAGGCAACTTCCAAGACCCGCACTGTCGCTCCGCTACTGCTCAATCGATGCTTGGCGCCCGCCGGTATCCACACTTCGTCGCCAGCCTTCGCCTCCATAATCGCGTCATCTACCTGAATTAAGGCGCCATCATCCAGCACAATCCATAACTCAGCCCGCGCGGTGTGTGATTGCAGGCTGAGCCGCTGCCCCGACTCGACTGTCATCAAGCTAACAGTCACCTCCTCGTTATTGGCATATTGCCTGAAACTGCCCCATGGTCGAATGACTTTCTTCGCTGCGGGGCGTGAAGCCGGGATCGGTTTGGTCACGAATGTCGACATGGATTGCCTCCAACTTTGAGCTCTATAGATAGCTAATGAGCATAACTTATGGATGCATGAAACCAACATATCTTATAGGCAGATAAGTATCACAGGGGGAACTTATCCTCTTGTCACAAAATAGCAAATCCGTAGTCTCCGGATCAAACTAACGAAATCGTAAGCATTTCGTAAGAAAATATGACGAGTAATGTATTTTAATATCTTTAGAGCGTTTAATCGACGCAAAAATCGCATCACAAAGCGTTAAAATCAGTTTAGGAGCTTGACACAGTTACTGTTGGCGGCAGAAGCGACGCTTGTGTATGGCACTGGCGAGAAGGCTGCCCACAGTCAGTCAATCCTGACGATCACCTTTACACAACAACTAACTGAATGGACAATCTATGTTACCGGAAGCCAGACGCCGCAACATTCTCAGTCACATTGCACAGGTTGGCAGCGCGACAATCAATAACCTGGGCAAGCAATATCACGTCTCGAACATGACGATCCGCCGTGATCTGAAACTCCTGCAAGAGGCAGGTTATATCACACTGACACATGGCGGCGCCATCTACAACGACGATTCTTTCCAGCGGAAGGAATTGCATCATGCCGAGCGAGCCACCGCCAATGCCGACGAGAAACGCGCCATCGGAAGTTATGTCGCGGCGCATCTAATCGATAACGGCGATGTCTTATTCCTCGATTCTGGGACCACCGTTCGGGCGATTATCCCCTTCTTGAGGGACGAGCTGAATCTGACAATAACCAGCAACAGCCACAAAACTATCGAATCACTCTACCGTTATCTGCCCAATAGCGACATTCTCACCACAGGCGGTCTGTTGAATCCGACTGCCATGACCTTCGTAGGACCCGTGGCAGAGGGCTTCTTCGATAATTTCTTCGCGCGCAAAGCCTTCGTGTCTGGTGTGGGCTTATCCATCCAGGCAGGTCTAACAGATTCGCAATTGCTAGATACTGTCGTCAAAAAAGCGATGATTCGCTCGGCGGAACAGACCATCGTCCTCATCGACTCGAGCAAGATCGGCCACACCGCCACCGCACAAGTGCTGACAACCGAGCAGATTCAAACCGTAGTCACCGATGAGGGTATTGACGATGATCTGCGGAAAGAGATGATTGATCTCGGCATAGATGTGCATGTAGTGCCGCTTTAACCGAAATCGGTGTTGGCGTCAACCAGCTGGCGCAAAGTGTTCCAATTCTGCTCGACTTGGCAATCCATTGATAACACCCATATGCATCGCCGCATAAGCGCCCGCTCGCACCGCGCCTTGTACTGCCTCTGCCAGGGGTCTGCCCTCGCCCAGAAAGACTGCCAAAGCCGCGTTGAAGCTATCCCCCGCGCCAGTGACATCCACAGCTTGGATCTCTAGCGCCGGGACCTGTACCGCCCCTTGGGCATTGACAATCAAAGCGCCGTCTTCGCCCAGCGTCACCACCACACTGCCCACGCCGTAATCCAGCAATCGTTGCGCCAGGGTGGAGATCGGTCTAGGATCGTTGGGCGGCAAATCCAGCAGGATGCGCGCTTCGACGGCGTTGGGTGTTAAGATATCGACATCGGCAAAAAGCTGTGGATTTGTCGGGCGAGCCGGTGCCGGATTCAAGATAGTGAGCGCCCCATTGGCTTTACCGAGGGACAATGCTGCCGCGACAGTCTCCGGCGGCACTTCAAACTGCGTCATCAGGATATCGCTATCGCCGATCAGCGTCTCGCATTCTTGCACATGCTCCGGTCTCATCTGCATGTTGGCGCCCATATCCACCGTGATCCAATTCTCGCCAGAAGGTAACACGTTGACGAAGCCGATACCGCTATGCGCGCCGGGGATTTGATGGATGTGCTCAGTCGAGATGCCCTCAGCAGTATAGAGCTGCATAGCGCGGTCGCCAAAGATATCCGCACCGACACAAGCCAAGAGATGCACTTCCGCGCCCAACCTTGCGGCGGCGATGGCTTGGTTGCTGCCTTTTCCACCCGGTCCCATAGTGAAGGAATCGCCCACCAGGCTCTCCCCCAAGGCCGGCATACGTGGCACGCGAATGGTCAACCCTTCAACATAGCTGCCCACTACAAAGATTCTGCTCATTTTCCTCTGCCCACCGCTCCCTCAGCCTGCGCCTTCATAAAACAAAACACGCCCACAAATTGTGAGCGTGTTCTATTGCTAAACTGCTAAACGAACTGTTTCGGGTTATTCGCCGCCGGGGCGCAACTCGACTTCGACCGGTTCCCAATCAGCGCCGTTGACATCCACACCGTCCATCTCCAGCGCATCCACCGCCGCTTGCGCCAGATCTGTGCGGTAGGCATCCATCGATGGTTCTTCGCTGATGACCTGCCCTTCGATGGCGACAGCCACCGTCTGTGCCCAGAGCTCATCGTCCATGACGCCGATGCCAGCCGGCGAGGGCCAAATGAGCTTGCTGATTTCGTTCAGTTGCCAGGTTTGATGACTCTCACCCAGGGTGGAGCCATTGTCGAGCACGATCTCGACGCATTCATCGGGGTTATCGCGGCAATGGATCCAGCCGCGGAAGCTGGCTTTGAGGAAGGAAATAGCCAGCTCTTCATTGCCTTCTTCCGCCAGCCAGTCGGCATTAACAAAAACATGATCCTGCAACATCGCCGTGCCGACATCGTTGAAGTCAATGACGTGCAGATCTTCTGGCTGGTAGAGCTCGCCAGTATCGGGATTGACCGCTTCCAATACTTGGGCGTATTCGTTGTAGGTCATCGCCTGGGCAGCATCCAGCTCGCCATTGAGCAACAGCGACATATCAAATGGTTGCTGCACGATGGTGACATCATCGGGATTTTCCGGATCGATATCGACCGCGCGCATGGCAGCGAAGAGCTCGTGCTCATTGCCAAAACCCCAGGTACCGATGCGCATGCCGGCGAAGTCATCTACTGATTCGATGCCAGTATCAACGAAGGAGACCTCCAGCGTGCCACTGCGTTGGAAGACCTGCCCGATATTGACCAAGTTGACCCCCTGCTCGTTGGATTCCAACACTTTGGGCACCCAAGCCAAACCAAACTCGGCACCGCCCGAGGCGACCACCTGCTGCGGCACGATCTCGACAGCGCCCTCAAGGATGGTAAGATCCAGCCCTTCATCTTCATAAAAGCCCAAATCGAGCGCGGCGAAATACCCAGCGAATTGCGATTGCGCCACCCATTGCAATTGCAACTTAACCGGTGCCAAATGCCCATCCGCTGTGGTGACGGCAACTCCCAAAATTAGAACAAGAACGACGACTAATCCAAATACTTTGCGCATGACGATTTACCTCCATCAACTAAATTAAAGCCACAACCGTGATGGTCTCATTATAACCCATCCACCAGTTCATCGAAACACTCCCAAAAAATCGCTGTCAACCAGCCTCTCTAAAGGATGAGTGCCAAGGCATCAAGCGGCGCTCCAAAAACAAAATCACCAAGTAAAAGGAGATGCCGATTAGCGATGCCATCATAATGGCGGTCCAGGCTTTGGCGAAATCGAATGCCGAGGCTTCCTGCGTGATATAAACACCCAGGGTAGCTCGTGGTCCACCAAAAAACTCCGCCACCACCGCCCCGATCAAGCTGAGCGCGCTGGCAACCCGAAAGGCGCTGAAGATAAAAGGCAGAGCATTGGGAATCCGCAATTTGAGCAGGATATGCGCCGGCTTGGCAGCGTAAGAGCGCATCAATTCTAATTGCCGCGCATCAACCAAGGTCAAGCCACGCACTGTATTGATCATGGTTGGGAAGAAGACAATGATCGCCACAATCGCCATTTTGGAAGCGGGGTTGGTAATGCCGAACCAATTATTCATGATGGGCGCGAAGGCGATGATGGGCACGGAATTAGCGGCGATGGCAAAAGGCATGGTGGCTTCGCTGACAATGGTCCAGCGCGAGGTAATCAAGGCGACCAAGATGCCGCTGCCGCAGCCGATGATGAAGCCGCCAAAAGCCTCCCAGAAGGTGGCGCCGCTGGCATCAAACAAAATAGACCGATCATCCGGCGCCAGCCACAATTCAACTTGATACATGAACTCGGCGAAAATAGCGGAAGGCTTAGGCAAAAGGAATTGCTGAATATCGAAGATCACCACCAGGAATTCCCAAAGCAGAATGACCGCAAGCGCCACCGCAATGGTCGGGAAATAATAGGCAAGGCGGCTAACCAGCCCTGAAACAGGTGCTATTCTCCGCTTGGCGCCCATCATGATCACACCTCGTGGGCATCCCGCAGCAACTCACGCACCCGCGCCACCAATTCATGATAAGCGGGATCATTGCGCGTGCTGAAGTCGCGCGGATACGGCAAGGGATTGCTGACAATCTCGGTGATACGCCCGGGACGCGGGGACATAACGACGATGCGATTAGACAAGAAGACCGCCTCGGCAATGCTATGGGTGACAAAGATGATTGTTTTCTCAGTGCGCTGCCAGATATTCAGCAATTCCAGATTCATGCGTTCGCGCGTGAATTCGTCCAGCGCGCCAAAGGGTTCGTCCATTAAGAGAACAGCGGGATCAAAGACCAGCGCCCGCGCGATGGATACCCGCTGCTGCATACCGCCCGAAAGCTGCCAGGGATAATGATTGGCAAAGGCGCCCAGCTCCACCATTTCCAACATAGCTTGAGCTAGTTTCTGCCGTTCGGCTTTGGCATATCCCATCACCTCCAGCGGCAACTGGACATTCTTGATGACGCTGCGCCAGTCGTAGAGGGTAGCTGCCTGGAAGACCTTGCCATAATCACGATCGAGCCGCGCTTGATGTGGCGCTTTGCCATTGACCAGCAATTCACCGGTTGTCGGTTGCAAGAGATCGCCAACCAACCGCATCAGCGTCGATTTGCCACAACCCGAAGGACCGATCAACGAGATGAATTCACCCGCTTCGATTTCCAAGTTGATATCCTGCAGGGCGACCACTTCTTCGTCCGATCCCGGATTAAAGATCTTGTTGATACCCCGCGCTGCTATGACAATATCTTTTTGCTCTGCCGACATAAAAGGCTTCACCCTAATCTATGGTGAGAATGCTGCGGCGTAGCGCCAGACGTTCAACCAGGCTGACAGCGACAAAAAATAGTATGCCAACGGCTGCCGCCATCACGATCGACGCCCACAGCTTCGGCGTCGAGATCATACTGTAATCGGAACTGAAATCGAGAATAGCGCGCCCTAAGCCCTCGCCAATACCAGAAGGCAATTCGCCGATGATCGCGCCAACCACACTCGCCGTCGCCGACACTTTCAAGGCAGTGAAGATATAGGGCAAAGCAGCGGGAAACCGCAACTTCCACATGATAGTCCAGCGGTTAGCGGCATAAGAGCGCATCAATTCAATTTGTTCGGCGGCGGGCGATTGTAAACCGCGCAAGGTGTTGATCGTCACCGGAAAGAAAGTCAAATAAGCCGCGATTACCGCAACCGAGAGTTGACCCGCGCCTAGCCAGATCACCACCATCGGCGCGATCGCTAAAATCGGCACCGTCTGTGAAGCCACCACATAGGGCAATAGTCCCCGCTCCATTAACCGCGAATGCGCGAATATCGAGCCGAGCAGAAAACCCAGCAAGCCGCCAAAGACGAAACCAAAGATTGCCTCACTGAAAGTATACAAGCCAGCATCAGCCAGGATGCGCAGGAGCAACAATTCGCCATTGCGCCGCGCAGGCTGCAGGAAAGCTTCCGCGATCATCTGCAAATGAGGCAGGTTGAGATCGTTGAGGATCTTCAAATCGAGCAGGACCAGGCTACGCGGCAGATTGAGGAATTTTTCCTCGGCGAATTCTCCGGTGATCGTCGCGATCCTGCCACTAAAGATATCGCGCAAGGCGCTCACGTCCGAGGCATCAGCCGCCCGTAGCGCCACGCTCAGCCGCCCGGGGAAGGCCGGCGTAATGGGCAAGAAACCAAAACCTTCGTTACGATCCAAGCGCGCCAGATAGCGCAGCTCCTGGAAGGGCAAGGCTTCCGTTTCATCACCATCAGCCGGATGCGGTGGCATCAAATCATCGAGGTCTTTGCGATCGGCGATCACATAATCAACCTCGCCGGCAGCCAGGCTATCCAGTGCCGCTTCCATCGATGGCAGCGCTTCATACTCCCAACTCTGCTGTGGCAACAAGATCTTGCCATTGACGGCATCGGCGAAGGATTTGCTCGCTTCCCAAGCTACCATCAAAAACGATAAAGCGAGGAAGAACCCCACGAGCCGCCCAACCTTGCCCGGTGATAGCAAGATCGCCGCCAACACCACCAGAATGGCATAGAGCAATAATCCCAGCCTGTTGCCTCCATCAATCGCTGGGACCAAAAATAACAGCGCATCCAGCAGCAGCAGAGCGACAAAATAGAGCTTCTGAAGTTGGCTTGGTTGAAGAAAGACAGCGACCAAAGCAGAAAATAGCAATAGTGCGATCAAAGCATAATAGGCGATGCCCAGATTGCGCAGGCTATTGAATAGAATTGCCGCATCCAACTCTTCCGCGCCCAGCTCATTCGCCCAGTTATCAGCATATTGCGCCAAGGGCGACAAGATCTCATCGGGATCATTGCCACTCTGTTCCGCCATCCAAGTCGCCAGTCTGCCCAAGGTCGATTCGACCATCGCCTCATCATCCAGCGCTGAGCCGCCAAAACTTCCCAACAAGCTCAGCCCAAACAAAAAGGCTGCCAAGGTCAAAACCAGCAGGATCGGCTTTCGCCATTGATGCCAGCTTGTCGCGGGAGTTATTGGCACGGCGGAAATTGCGGTCATAAAAGGTCAAATCGTCTTATATTAGGCTTGGCTGAAATAATTGCGGGCGATGCGACAGATCACTCTTGCCAGTTCGCTGTGGCTAGGACACTTCAACCAGCACCTGACCCATGATATCCAGCGCCGCGTCCATATCCTCCGCCGAGACATTCAGATGAGGCGAGATGCGCACCACATTGCCATACAAGCCGCCTTTGCCCAGCAGCAACCCTTTGTCCTTGCAAGTATCCACAAAAGCCAGCGTGCGGGCGGCATCCGGCTCTAAGCTGCCCGGCTGGACGATTTCAATCGCCTGCATCAAACCCATACCGCGTACTTCGCCAACGATCGGGAACTCGGCGGCATATTCATCCAGCTTTTCCGCCATACGCGCGCCCTGCAAGGCGCAATTGCTCGGCGTATCATGCGCTTCCATGTATTCGATGGTCGCCAGCGCCGTCGCCATCGTCACGGGATTGCCGCCGAAAGTGGAAAAGGTCGAACCCCGCAGCGCATCGGCGACTTCTGGGGTGGCGATGGTACAGCCGATGGGACTGCCGTTGCCCATCCCTTTGGCGAAGGTCATGATATCCGGCTCGATACCCCAATGCTCGATGCCGAACCATTTATCACCAGTCCGCCCCCAGCCGGTTTGCACCTCATCGGAGATGAATATCCCCCCGGCTGCCCGGACAATCGGCAGGATACGCCGGAAATAATCGGCGGGCGGCACGATAAACCCGCCCATACCTTGTATCGGCTCTGCGATAAAGGCGGCGATCTTGCCATCAGTAGTGGTGGCGATCGTCTCTTCCAAATCCTGCACACAGAGGTCGACCACCTGTTCTGAACTCATGCCGACAGGCGCGCGAAAAGTGTAAGGATTGCGCACATGCCGGATATGAGGATCGACCACGCCGCCCAAACGCCAGGAACCATGAGCGCTTAAACTCATCGTCAGCATAGAGCGCCCGGAATAAGCGTGGCGCAAGGTGATGACAGTTGGGTTGCCCGTGTACATCCGCGCCGCCAATATAGCGGTTTCATTGGCTTCAGTGCCGCTATTGGTGAAGTAGCATTTCTGCAAGCGCCCCGGGGTGAGCGCGGCGACCTTCTCCGCCAGGCGCACCATGATCTCATTGACATAGATCGTCGAGGTATGCTGTATCTTCTGCAGTTGTGCCATGGTGCGTTGGGTGATCTCGTCATTGCAATGACCGACCGAAACCGTGAGGATGCCACCAAAGAAATCGAGATAACGTTTGCCATCGATATCCCAGATATACTGATCCTTGGCGTGGTCCGCCACCAGCGGTTTGTCGCCATGATAAGGCGCCGCCGCCGGGAACATCACTTGTTTGTAGCGCTCCAGTATTTCAGCTGAGTTGCTCATGAATGCACTCCCGTCTATCATCAAGGGCTAATACTTTGCCATCGACCGCTTCGATTTCATGTTTGCAATTTCTGAAAAAATCACAGAATATAATGTGTTCCAACAAATCGACAGACCTGCGACTCTCGCCGAAATTACATTGTACAATAAGGTCATGAGCCTATCCAACATTTCATCACTTTTGATTATGAACAGCGCCTAGAACCGCATAGTGTGAGGAGCGATGAATGAGCAGAACAATCAAGAATTATATCAACGGCGAATGGCAAGTGTCTGGCGCATCGCTGTTAACGCCGGTGCATAATCCCGCCACCGGTGAGTTATTGGCGAATTGTCCTGATTCCAGCGCCACAGATGTCGACGCCGCGGTGAACGCCGCAAGAGCCGCCTTTGATGAATGGCGCAGTACGCCGGTTTTGGTACGGGCGCAATATATGCATCATTTCAAAGTCATGGTCGAAGACAATTTTGAAGAGATTTCGCAGATTGTCGTCAAAGAACATGGCAAGACGATGGACGAAGCGCGTGGCGAAGTACGTCGCGCCATCGAAAGCATCGACTTTGCCATGAGCGTGCCCGTCTTGATGCGCAGCGATGGCTTGGAAGATATCAGCTCCGGCATCGATGAAACCACGGTGCGACAGCCGGCTGGCGTCTTCGCGGCGATCACGCCCTTTAACTTCCCCTTCATGGTGCCGCTTTGGTTCTTGCCCACCGCCATCACCTGTGGCAATACCTTCATTTTGAAACCATCGCCACAGACCCCGCTCGCCACCGAATACCTCTTTGAGATGCTCGATGAGCTGGATTTGCCCGAAGGCGTCGTCAACCTGGTCAACGGCGGCGTGATCTCAGCTACAGCGCTGATGGAACACCCCGATGTCACCGGCGTTTCTTTTGTGGGCTCGAGCCCGGTAGCGAAGATCATCTACGAAACCTGTACCCGCAATGGCAAGCGCGTGCAAGCCCAAGGCGGCGCCAAGAATTACATCGCTGTCATGCCCGATGCCAATATAGAAGCCAGCGTCAAGAATATCCTGGGCGCGGCATATGGCTGTGCTGGGCAACGTTGCCTCGCCGCAGCGGTAGCCGTCGGCATCGGGGATGCCTATGACCAGCTCAAAGACGAGCTTGCCAAACAAGTCGCCACTCTCAAAGTCGGCAACGGTTTGGATGAGACTTCCCAGATGGGTACCGTAATCAGCGATGCTGCCAAAGAACGTATCGAAAGTATGATCGGCCAGAGTGCCGAAGAAGGCGCCGAAATTGTGGTGGACGGGCGCGATTATGCTGTGGCTGGTTACGAGGCAGGGTCTTGGGTCGGTCCTACGCTGATTGCCGATGTGCAGCCTGATACGACTATGGCGACGGAAGAGGTCTTCGGTCCTGTGTTGGCGCTGATGAAAGCAGATAGCTTCGCTGACGCGGTGGATATCATCAATCAGAGCCGTTATGGCAACGCCGCCAGCATTTTCACCAACAACGGCAAACATGCCCGCGAATTCAAATACAGCGTCAATGCCGGCAATATCGGCGTCAATATCGGTGTGGCAGCGCCTTCTGCCTCCTTCCCCTTCGGCGGACAGAAAGATTCTTTCTTTGGCGATTTGCACGGGCAAGGTATGGATTCGATTGAATTCTACACCGAGCGCAAGATCGTCATCGAACGATGGGTCTAAGGGTTGCTGATGTCTTCACTAAATACCTTCGGAGCCATCCTTAGCCACGCCATCGAATTGGAAACGCAGTTGCAAGCCTATTACAATGGTATTGGCGAGGCTGAGCGCGCCAAAGCAGCCGATAAACGCCGAAAAAAGCTGGAGCGCGCCCGCCGGGAGAATGTGGTGGAAATCACCCTGGAGCCAATTGAAGGCTTACACGCGACAGATTACGCGCTGGACCTAGCCGATGTTTCGGAAGCGGGGCAAGCGGCTGTGAAGCGACAAGCGGCGCGCTTCTATCAGGATGTGGCGCCGAAGATCAATGTACGCGCGGCACAACGGGCATTGGAACGCTGTGGCAGAGAACACGCCGGATAGTCTGAAGCGGCGCGGTTTGGTCGCCACGAAACTCGTGAAATTGGCACTTTAGTCAATGCGCTAAGAGAACTCTACCTCAACGAAACCGCCGAATCGATGGAGAATAGTCTCAGATACTTATAAAAGTAAGTATGCGAAAGGACGGACAAATATGAGCCAAAGACGTATCGTGCGGGGCGCGCTGCTGCAAGCGACCTGGACCGGCGACAAGGATTCGATGATCGAAAAGCACATCGAATACACCCATAAAGCCGCCGACCAGGGCGCGCAGATCATGTGTTATCAGGAGTTATTTTACGGTCCCTATTTCTGCCAGGTGCCAGACCCTCATTTTTTTGCCTTTACCGAAGAGATTCCGGACGGTCCTACCACTGAGCGCATGTGCCAACTGGCGCAAGAACTGAATATGGTCTTGATCGTGCCAATCTACGAGTGTGACGGGGTCGGCGTTTATTACAATACCGCCGCCGTCATCGATGCCGATGGCAGCTACTTGGGCAAATATCGCAAGACGCATATTCCACAACTGCCCGGCTTTTGGGAGAAGTTTTATTTCCGCCCCGGCAACCTGGGTTTTCCCGTCTTCGATACCGCCGTGGGCAAGGTTGGCGTCTACATCTGCCATGACCGCCATTTCCCCGAAGGCGCGCGCGCTTTGGGCTTGAATGGCGCGGAAATAGTTTTCATCCCCTCCGCCACATCGCGCGGGCTCAGCCAGCATCTTTGGCGCATCGAGCAGACATCGCACGCCATCTTCAATACCTATTACGTCGGCACCATCAACCGCGTCGGCATTGAAGAACAAGGCGATGCCGATTTCTACGGCGAAAGTTATTTCTGTGACCCCAAAGGGCAGCTCATCGGCGAGCCAGCCAGCGCCTACGACGAAGAATTGATCATTCGCGATCTCGACCTCAACATGATACAAGAAGTGCGCGATACCTGGCATTTCTATTTCAATCGCCGCCCCGATCAATATAGCGCACTGGTGCAGGATACCGTCTCGCCTAGCAACCAGGAGTGACATTATGGATTTTGGCATTACTTTCAAAGGCGATATTTCGCCCAAGCGCACAGTGGCGCTCTGTAAACAGGCGGAGGTTGCCGGCTTCAAATATGGCTGGTTCTTCGATTCCCATGTGCTCTGGCGCGACTGCTATCTGACGATGGCACTGTGTATGGCGCATACCGATGATATGATCTTCGGTCCGCTGGTGACCAATCCCGGCGTGCGCGAATGGTCAGTCGCCGCCAGCATGTACGCGACCTTGGCTTTGCAAAGCGGCAATCGCATCGAGGTCGGCATCGGACGGGGAGACAGCTCGCGCCGGGTGCTGGGCAAAAAACCGCTGACTGTCGCCAATATGGAGCGCTTCGCCGCCACCCTACGTGGGTTGGTGCGCGGGGACGAGGTCGCCTACGATGATACATCGGCGCAGTTTCCCTGGGCGAACGGCTATGAACTGCCGATTTGGATCGCGGCTTATGGACCCAAAGCGTTGGCTGGGGCTGGGCGCGCTGGAGATGGCTTGGTAATTCAATTGGCGGAGCCGGGGTTGGTCAAATGGTTTTCCGAACAAGCGATCTCGGCTGGCACGGCGGCTGGTAAAGATATGTCAAATTACGGCATCATGTCGGCAGCGCCGGTTTGGATTGGCGATATCGACAAAGCCCGCGAACAGACCCGCTGGTTCCCCGCCATGGTGGGCAATCATGTGGCGGATATCGTCGAGCGCTACGGCATGGACAGCCCCGATATCCCCGCGAGCTTGACAGCCTATATTGAAGGGCGCAAAGGTTACGATTATAAGGAACACGCTGATAAAGACGCCGACCATCTCGACTTCATCACCGAGGACATCGTCGATGCCTTCAGCATCCTCGGCGACATTGATGACCATATCGCCAAATTGAAGCGGCTGGAAGCGGCTGGCGTGACGCAATTTAATATCTATCTGATGTGCGGGGAAGAAGAGCGCATCGTGGCAGAATACGGCGAGAAGATCATCCCGGCTTTCAGCTAGGGATAATAAGGAGACAAAAATGGGCACCTTATTCAAAAACGGCACCATTATCACCGCCAGCGATATGGTCAGCGCCGATGTGCTGGTCGAAGGTGAAGTCATCACGCTGATCGGGCAAAATCTCGACAGCGCGGGGCATGAGCTCGTCGATTGCGCCGGCAAGTACCTGCTGCCCGGCGGGATCGATGTGCATACACACCTGGACCTGCCCTTTGGCGGCACCATCAGCAATGACGATTTTGATGTCGGGCATAAAGCGGCGGCTTTCGGCGGTACCACCACCCACATCGACTTTGTGGTGCAACCCATCGGCGGCAGCTTGCGCGATGGGTTGGAAACCTGGTGGGCAAAATCGCGCGATATCGCCCAAATCGATTATGCCTTCCACATGGCGGTCACCGACCTCAACGATGCCATCATGGAAGAAATTCCCACCATGATCGGCGAAGGCATCACCAGCTTGAAGCTGTTCATGGCGTACAAGAATGTCTTCCAGATCGATGATGCGACGCTCTTCAATACCATGCGCGTGGCGGCCGACAACGGCATGATCGTCATGGTCCATGCCGAAAATGGCGATGTCGAAGCGGCGCTGACCCCGGCTCTCCTGGCAGCGGGCAAGACAGATCCCGTCTATCATGCTTCCTCGCGCCCGCCGGAAATCGAAGGCGAAGCCACCAACCGCGCTGTAGTGATGTCGGGCATAACCGGCTGTCCCTTGTATGTGGTGCATATGACCTGCGAACCCGCCATCGAAGCCCTGCGCCGGGGCAGAGCACTTGGCTACCCGGTCATGGGCGAGACTTGCGTCCAGTATTTCTTCCTGACGGTCGACGATCACATGGCTTTGCCCGGTTTTGAAGGCGCCAAATATGTCTGCTCGCCGCCGATTCGCAGCAAGCACGATCAAGGTGTTTTGTGGCAGGCTGTACGCGATGGCACCCTGCAAGCCGTCAGCACCGACCATTGCGACTTTTGGTACGATGGCGGGCATGGTCCCTGGCAGGAATGGCAAGAAAAGACCGGCGGCACAGATTGGGTTGGTTATGAAAAACAAGACCCATCCTATCGACGCCCGGGCAAAGAACTGGGTATGGGCAATTTTGCCAAGATCCCCAACGGCATGCCCGGCTTAGAAGACCGCATGATGGTCATGTGGCAAGCCGGGGTCAATAGCGGGTTACTCTCGCCATCACGCTTCGTCGAATTGCATTGCAGCAACCCCGCCAAGATTTTCGGCATGTACCCGCGCAAGGGCACTATCGCTGTGGGGTCGGATGCCGATATTCTGGTCTGGGACCCGCAGCAGGAGCATACCATCAGCGCCGCTACTCACCACATGCGCGTAGATTACAATTGCTACGAAGGCATGACGGTCAAAGGGGTGCCGATAAAAGTCTATCAACGCGGCAAGAAACTGGTGGATGGCGACCAATGGCTGGGTGAAAACGGCGCGGGCAGATTCATCGCCCGGAAGCCCCATGCGCCGGTGTTGTAAAATAAGGCGAACAGAGCGATAAAGATTGCAGGGGACGATTCGATAGATCGTCCCATTTTATACCACTCTATAATTACCAAATGCGGGAGAATTCTCCATGCCACTCACAACCACCCAACTCAAAATCAGCGACAGCGAATATGCCGCGCGCAACGAGCGCCTGCTGGAAATCATCGGCGAGCTCGGCATCAGTGGTATCGTGCTATTCGATGCCGACTACATCAAATACTACAGCGGCTTTGCCTTCATCCCCACCGAGCGGCCCATGGCATATGTGATGAACAGCGCCGGCGAACGCGCCCTGTTTGTGCCGCGCCTGGAGCTGGAACATGCCCAATCCATGGCGCTGATCGACCGTGTCGCCCATTACCCGGAATATCCCGATATCCCTCACCCGATGTATGTCCTGGTCGATCTCGTCAATGACATGGGCATCACAGGCAAGATCGGCGCTGATAGCGATGGTTATCCCTGGATCTTCGGGTATCGTGGCGAAACTTTGTCGCGATTGACCGGCAGCGAAGTTAGCAACTGTCGCGGACCCATTGAAGATCAGATGATGGTCAAATCCGCCGCCGAAATCGCGTTGCTAAAAGAAAGCTGCAAATGGGGCAATCTGGCGCACAAGCTGCTGCAGAAGTACACCAAGGTGGGCATTGGCGAAGTAGAAGTGTCTCAACGCGCCAGCAGCGAAGCGACACTGATGATGCTGGAAACCATCGGTCCCATCTGGCGCGGCAACAGCAGCTATTACGAAGGCGCCATCGCCGGATACCGCGGGCAGATCGGGCGCAACGCCGCCATCCCCCATGCCCTGACCAGCAACATCACATTCCAAGAAGGCGATGTCTTGGTGACCGGCGCCAGCGCGGCGATCTGGGGTTATGTCAGCGAGTTAGAGCGCACCATGATCCTCGGCAAGCCATCAGACGAACAAAAGCGCATGTTCGAGCATATGCTCAACTTGCAGACCATCGCCATGGAAGCGCTGGAACCTGGCAAACCCTGCAGCGAAGTCGACAAAGAAGTCCGCGCCTATTTCGACAAACAGGATTTGATGCCCTATTGGAAGCACCACAGCGGGCATACCATCGGGCTGCGCTATCACGAGGGACCCTTCCTCGATATTGGCGATGATACCGCGATCAAAGCCGGCATGGTCTTCACGGTGGAGCCCGGCTTGTATGTGCCGGAACTCGGCGGTTTCCGCCACTCGGATACCGTGCTGGTCACCGAAACTGGCGCCGAGATGCTGACTTATTACCCCCGCGATCTCGAATCGTTGACAATTCCCGTTTAGGCAATGTCTGCACCCACGGTGCGCGCATGACAAAACCCAGCATCCTTGCATCACACAAAGCGCACCACCTTCATAATACATCGCTTACATGCTAAAGTTATTATGCGTATCGATAAGGAGGCCGAACTTATGAAACGCCTGATCCTGCTAATTTTGTGCCTGCTGTTGCTGGGTGGGTTCAGCCTGGCAGCGGAACAGCAACTGGATGTGCAGCAGTATCTGCTAGACAACGGCTTGGAAGTCATTCTAGTGCGAGATACCTCGGCGCCTGCTGTGGCTGTCAATATTTGGTATCGCGTCGGCGGCGCCAACGACCCCGCAGGCAGAAGCGGTTTTGCCCATTTATTCGAGCACATGATGTTCGAAGGCTCACCTCATTTGCCCAATGGCCGTATGGACGAGCTCTTGGAAGCAGTCGGCGGTTCCTTAAACGCCTACACCACAGCCGATATCACCAGTTATTACCAAACCATACCCTCCCATCAACTCCCGCTGGCACTCTGGATAGAAGCCGATCGCATGGCTGGCTTGGCTGTCACCCAGGAGAACCTGGACAACCAACGCGCCATCGTCATTGAAGAATTGCTGCTGCGGGTCGCCAATCGTCCTTATGGCGAAGCCGTTCAAGAATTGCAAACCGTCCCCTACAGCTATGAACCTTATCAGCGCCGCGTCATCGGCAGTATTGAGGACATCAACAACGCTGTGGTTGAGGATGTCAAAGCCTTCCACCGCACATATTACCTGCCCAATAATGCCACCCTGGTCGTCGCCGGTGATATTGATTTTGAAACCACCCGTGCCTTGATTGACGAGCTCTTCGCGCCGATTCCCATTGGTGAAGAACCGCCAGCCTTGCCGGATTATGTGCCGATGGAGCAGGAAGAAGCCGAAATCATCATCATCGAAGACCCGCACATCAACCTGCCAGCTGTGCTTATCGCCTACGAAGTACCGCCCCTCGTCTCCGAAGATTTTCCGGCGCTGGACCTGCTCGCGCGCATACTGAGCATCGGCGATTCCAGCCGCTTGGCAAAGGAATTGCTGGATACGGGCAAAGCGATTTTGGCTGATTCGCTCACCCTGGAAAATCGCGGACCGAGCCTCTTCGGCATTCTGCTGATTCCCAACATGGGCGTCACTGGCGAAGAAATCGAGCAAGCTGTCTATGACGAGATGCAATTGATTCTCGAAGAAGGTATCCCGCAGGAAGAACTCGACAAAACGATTGCGCTGATAAAAAGCGGGCGGATCCTTGGCTTAGAGACCGCATTGGGTCTGGCAGAAAATGTGCAAACGGCAAATTATTATTTTGGCGATCCACAAGCTGTCTTCTCCTCGATCGAACGCTACGAAGCCGTCACCAGCGCGGATATTCAACGAGTCCTGGGACAATATCTCGAGGCAAGGGATCGTCACGTCTTCTATGTCAATCCCACAGAAGATGCGCCGCCGCCGCCAGTCGAGCCATATGTCAGTGAAGAAATCGGCGAGGATGAACCGGATTATCGCTATGTCATCGAACAGAGCGAAGCGCCACCGCCACTGGATGTCAACGCATTTAACTTGCCCCAAATCACGGAAACAGAACTGGACAACGGCTTGGAAGTGGTGGTCATCGAACAACCAAATATCCCGATTATCTCGCTGGATATGTATTTCGCTGGGGGGTCCAGTGTCGCCCCTGCCGAGCTGGCCGGCTTAGCGGGCATGACCGGTTCCTTGATCTCCCGCGGGACCGAGACACGCAGCGCCCAAGACCTCGCCAGTAGCATCGAACAAGTCGGTGGCAGCCTGGGCAGCGCTGGTAGCAGCGACAGCCTCTCACTCGGTGTCTTCGCCTTGATCGAAGACACTGACTTGGCGTTCGAGCTGCTACGCGATATGACCTTGAACGCCAACTTCCCGCATGAAGAAATAGAGCGGGAACGCCAAGCTTCCATCAGCAGTTTGGAAGCCAACCTGGCTGACCCCGGCTTTGTCGCCGGGCGGACCTTCAGCAAATTGCTCTACGAAGGGCATCCCTATGGGGTAACAACCAGCTTCGACTCGTTGGAAGCCATCACGCGGGATGATATCATCGCTTTTTATGAATCCCGGCGGCAACCGGATAACGCCGTGCTGATCATCGCCGGCGCCATCACCAGCGAGGATGGGCTCGCCCTTGCCGAAGCTCATTTTGCCGATTGGGCAGGCAATGCCGAAGCTTTTAGCTTCCCGCCCTTGCCCGAACATGATGAGCAACAAATCTATCTCGTTGACCGCCCCGGCAGCACCCAAGCGGAGTTCGTCCTGGGGAACATCGGCATCAAGGGCGGTAGCCTCGATTATTTCCCGGCGCGCGTGATGAATGAAGTGCTGGGCGGCAGTTTTTCATCGCGTCTAGTGCAGAATATCCGCGAAGAAAAAGGCTATACCTATAGCATCCGTTCCGGATTCAGCTATCCAGCCGATAGGGGACGATTCGTCGTCACCGCGGCAGTGCGCAACGATGTGATCGAACCAGCCATCGCCGAAGTCTTCAAAGAGATCGAGCGCATCCAGACCGAAGCCCTGACGGACGAAGAAATCAACAAAGCGCGTGATGGCATTGTTGGTCGCTTTGCCCTGACACTGGAAACCTATCAGGACTTTGTCGATGCGGTCGCTTCCTACAAAGTCCGCGGCGTCGAGCTGGATCGGCTTAGTAAGTGGTTGGGGTTGATGCAAGAGGTGAGCAAGGACGATGTCCTGGAGATCGCTAACTCTTATATGCGCCCCGAAGAGTTCATCATCGTTGTCGTTGGCGATGCCAGCGCGATTCAAGAACAATTGGAAACGCTAGGGGATGTTACGCTGCTGGAAGCGGAGTGATCTGCCGGCAGATCACGACATTGCAGAGCAGAGCAAATACCTCTCTCGTATTGGGGGAGTTTTTTGTCTTGCGAAGCTAGTCGCTGAAGACGCCATCCCATCATAGATACCGAGCGAGATTCAGCAACTTTGACGCATATGTCCCTGTGGGTGATATCGAAGCAGGACTGCTACAACGTGACCCAACGCCGCTCACGGCTGCTTTGCCGCAGGGCGTCCATGGCGATCTGACACTGATGCCCATCAGCAAAAGTTGCGCCCCAAGCCAGCGGACGCCCCTCGCGGATCGCCGCGGTCAATTCATGCATCAGCGCTACAAAAGAAACATTCCAAATGCCACTGCCAAGACCGGGCAGATCAGCATTGGGATCTCCCAGGCTCAGATCCTGATACTCTTCGCCGGCTCTCGCCACCAGCAACTTCTCATCAGCATCCGCCAGCATAATCGTGCCATCGCTGCCGAAGATCTGCGTGTGATTGCCGATGCCATGACGCCCGGCGCTGCTGACGAACACTGAACAAAGCGCCCCCTCGCGCATCTCCGCCGTGAAGCTGAATTGATCGTCAGCCGTCGCCTGCCAGGGCGCGCCACTTTGGCGATCCAGGCGGTCCGGCGCCATAGTAGCAACCTGCCCGCTGATAGCGCTGATATCGCCCAGCCAAAAGCGCAGCAGATCAATCTGATGCGAGCCATTCGCGCCCAGCCTTCCGCCGCCCATCTCCGCCAGCGACCACCAATCGCCCGCAGGTCGCGATCTTGGATCGCCCCAGGATGCCGAAACATTGACGATGTTCACATGCCGCACAGTGCCGATATAACCGCTATCAATCAGCGACTTAATCTTGCGCCGATTTGGATTGAAGCGCAGCTCATGCCCGATGATATGCAGTTTGTTCCGCGCCTCAGCGGTTTCCAACATTTCAGCTGATTCGTCTTTATTCATCGCCATTGGTTTCTCGCAGAGCACATGCGCCCCGGCCGCCAATGCTGCCATCGTCATCGGCGCATGATAGATCGTCGGCGTGGCGATGCAGACCAAGTCAAATTCATGCTCGCCAATCATGCGCTGCCAATCATCATAGACATGCGGGATGCCAAATTGATCGGCGGCTGCCTGGGCGCTGGACAATCGCGCGCTCGCGATGGCGATCAATTCCACATCGTCAATTGTCTTCAAAGCTGGCAAATAAGCTTGGCGCGCGAAACTCGCCCCGATGGTAGCTACTCGAATCGTCATCTTCGCCTCCTAAATCAACCCTCGCTCGCGCAGGGCAGCGCCAACTGCCCGCAGGTTGCGCAGTTCCGCTTCCGAATAATTGCGCGAGATCATCACACCACTCGCCCCGCCATCAAAGCCGGCCTGGACTCCTTCGCGGATCTCCTGTGGGCTGATCTCCTTGCTGACCCCATGATGCCCGACACCGACGCCAATCCCCGGATAGACCGGTCTGCCCGTCTCCTCAATCAAACGCGCCGTCCACTCTTGTATATATTCCGGCTTGAAACCCGCCAGCGGTCCCTCTGCGCGCGGCGCGATGAAATCTTCCAACCCGAGCACAGTTGCCAAGGCATTGTAGGCGCCATCGGGACTGGCATCTGCCAGCACAGCCCCCTGCCAGGAGGCGGCGAAATCAGCGAAGCGCGCCCCAGCCGGCGTATGATAAAGCACCGGCTTGAACCAATCGGCATAGGGCGCATATTCCGATTGGTCGTATTGCGCCCGCAGATAGGGATTGTAGGTGTTGATGACCTGCCAGATGCCGATGCCAAATTCGTAAGTCGGATCGTAAAACTTCACCAAGCCAGAGAGCTCGCGGTAAAAAGCGTGATGCGAATCCAGCCACAGCTTCTCCCACATCAGCACTTCGGGATGATGCAGCAGTTGTCGCAAGACCAAGACAAAGACACCTTCTTTTGGCTTTTCGCCCTGGCGCACCCGCTGCAGCAGATCATCAATGCTGCGATAACCCGCCAGCGCCCGTTCGACATCGATGCCGCGCGCCCGCGCCTCCGCCACATAATATTGATCGAAGCCGGTTGAACTATCGCCGCGGAAGATATCCATCAGTGGGCTTTGCCGCTCGATACCCCACATAATCCCACGAATATCATGGTTGTTCAGCCAATCGGCGAAGACCGAATGCCAAAACGTTTTGTACTGCGGATTCAATAGCGAGGGACGGGTCGCTATCCGCCCCAAATGGTCGCGATCGAGAAAATGCTGAAAGCCCGGCTGCCAGATAGAGCGAATTGCCGAGCTCGAAGTCTCACAATAATAGGTATAGACTTTGATGCCGCGTTTTCGCGCCGCCGGGATGACATCCGCCAGTGTATCGAAGCCGGCGTACAACTCATCCGGTGCCTCAAAGCGTTTCATGAAGCTGTTGCTATAGTAGCGCGGGTCAGGCTCGAAGAAGCCACCACCCCGCAAGTTATCCGGCTCCTGCACACCATGATCGGGGAAGCCAAAAGCCGCACGCCCGGCATTACCGATGCTCCAGCTCAATGCCGAGATCAACAGTGCGTTCACACCCGCCTGTTCTTGCAAAATATCGAGGACCTGCTCGACGCCCTCATCAACAAAACTGATCGCGCCGATTTGAATGCCAACAAATGTCTCGCTCATAATTGCCTTTTTCCGCTATCCAGTTAATCATCACAACGATAATACAAGTACAGAAATTAGCTGTCTTTAGCAGTTGCCCATCGACACCGGATCACACCGTCCCCCGCAAGCGTGGATCGAGGAAATCGCGCAGCCAGTCGCCCAAAATATTGAGGGAGAGCACCGTCAACATGATCGCCAAGCCCGGATAAACCGCCAGCCACCACTTACCACCCAGGAGTTGATCACGGCTCTCGGACAGCATGCCACCCCAGGTAGGTACGGTCGGCGGCACACCCAAACCGAGGAAGGACAAAGCTGCCTCTGCCAGGATCACGCTCGCCACATTAAAAGACGCGATCACGATTAGAGGCGCCAGTATGTTGGGTAAAATGCTGCGCAGCATGATCCGCAGCTGGCTCATGCCCAAGGCGCGCGCCGCTTCCACATATTCCTTTTCCCGCTGTGATATCGTCTCGCCACGGGCGATGCGCGCATAAGTAACCCACTGCCCGATGCTCAGCACCAACACCAGATTCAAGACCCCGCGCTCCAAGACCACCAATACCATAATCGCCAGCAAGATGAAGGGGAAAGCCAGTTGGATATCCGCCAGGCGCATGATCACATCATCGAAACGCCCGCCCAGATAACCAGCCGCCAAGCCAAGCAACGAGCCAGCCACGCCGCCAAACGTCACCGCCGCGATGCCCACCAAGATCGAGACGCGCGTGCCATAGATCAAGCGGGAGAGTACATCCCGCCCCAGCGCATCAGTACCCAACGGGAACTCGATGCTGCCATCTTGCTCCGCTGTCATCGGCGGTCGCAAACGTAAAAGGAGATTCTGCCGGTTCGGATCTTTGGGCGCGATTTGCGGTCCTATCAATGCCATCAGCACCATGATGAACAAGATGGCGAGCGCCAAAAGGGGCCAGCGCGCCCGTACCAAGCTGGCTAGCGCCCGCGACCAGAAAGAGACCCGTTCCTCCTTCAAACTATCGGAAGCGAGCGTGAGCACTGCGGATTTGTGGGGATTATTATCGCTTTGTGAACTCACAGCATCATTCCAGCCGCACCCTTGGATCGAGCACAGCATATAAGAGATCAACAATCAAATTCAACATGACAAACATAAACGAGAACAGCACCACTGCCGATTGCACCACCGGAATATCGCGTTGATTGATCGCGTTGAAGACCTGCCGCCCAACACCGGGCCAAGAGAAGACCGTCTCCACCACCACCACGCCGCTCAACAAAAAACCAAACTCCAAACCCAAGATGGTCACCACTGGGATCAAGGCATTACGAAAAGCGTGCCCCAAGATCACCTTACGTTCACGCAATCCTTTCGAGCGCGCTGTCTTGATATAGTCCAACGACAAGACTTCCAACATGGCGGAGCGCACCAGCCGTGCATTGCGTGACAAGGAAAAGACACCGACCGTCAGCGCAGGCATAATCAAGTGACGCAAGCCATTGGGCAAGTTGCCCAGGAAGACCCCAAACTCACCGGCGAAAAGCGGCTTCAGCAAAGGAACATGCCCCGAGATCGGCAACCAGCGCAACGTCAAACCGACGAAGAGAATGAACATTAGCCCCAGCCAAAAGCTCGGCACCGACTGGCCAATCATCGCCAGCAGCATGACCCCGCCATCCATAGCGGTGCCGCGGTTTATAGCCGAAACGATACCGATAGGAACGGCAACCACAGTCGCCACCAACATGGCAAGTATCGTCAGTTCCAAAGTGGCGGGCAGGCGATCCATCACCAGATCAAAAGCGGAAGTGCGCGATTTGAGCGAATTGCCAAAATCGCCACGAGCCAGATTAAAGAGAAAACTGAGGTACTGCTCGGTTAAAGGACGGTCGAAACCTAATTTCGCCCGCGTCTCCGCCACTTCTTCGTCGCTGGCGCGTTCGCTGACATAGAGATAGGTCGGGTCGCCCGCGAGATGCAAGGTGATGAAGGACAGCAATGTCACGCCGATGATGACGAGAATCGATTGCAGCAAACGGCGGATTAAGAATTTTCCCATCACAAAGCCATTCGGTCTAAGCCCCCAGCCTATATCCCAATCTCATTAGGAGGTTGGGATATAGACTTTTGCCATCAACCCGCTTCAGCACATTAGTGAGAACGGGATGGGGGCTATAAAGATCGCTTTATTCAGCCAGCGTGGCGTTGTAAACGATGATCTGCTCGTCACGCCGCGCCTGCCAGTCAACACGATTGCTGACGCCGTAGAAATCCGGCTGGAAGTAGAGGAAGAGCCAGGGCGGATCATTGTACATGACCTCGAGCATCTGATTAACGATGTCCTGCGTTTCTTCAGCCGTCAAGCTCGGGTCAGCCAGCGTCTCGCGCAAGGCGAACCATTCGGGGTTCGACCATTCGGTGTAGTTGGTGGCGCCAGTGGGGGTCGAAATATCCGCCATGTCGTATTGGGCATTCCAAGTGCCGCCACCCGTACCAACGAAGTACAGCGGACCGACGTTGTGTTGGCGCAGCGCCGGCACAAATTCCGAGCTCCAATCCATCATCTGCAAGTCGACGATCACGCCAACATCAGTCAGATATTGGGCGATCGCCTGCACCACATTGGCGTCATTAAGATAACGCCCGGAGCCGGCTTGGAAGACGATATGGAAGCGCACGCCATCTTCATCGGCCGGGTAGCCAGCCGCGTCCAGCAGCTCGCCAGCCTTGACCGGATCATAAGGATAAGGTTCCAGATTCGGGTTGTCATTGGGCGGGTTAACCATGCTCGACATGCGTTCGCATTCGGTGCCCAACAAGGTGACACAGATGGTCGGCACATCCACCGCGTACTGCAGGGCGACGCGAACATCGGTATTCTTGATGGCGCGGCCCCCCTCGGTGTCGTCATAAATATCCCGTTGGTTCAAACCAACATACATGCGGCGCGTACCTTGAACCGCCTGCACCTCGGCGACGCCGGACATATTGACAGCATCAATCTGGTCGGGCACGACGTTGGAAATCACATCAACATTGCCGGCAATCAGCTCGGCGACGCGGGTCGATGCTTCAGGGATGACACGCCAGACAATGCGGTCGAAACCGGCATCACGCAGGGTATATCCTTCAACCTTGTCCATGATCATGTGGCTATCCGGCACCCACTCAACAAATGCGTAGGGACCCGAGCCGATGGGGTTCTGCGCCGCTTCTTCCAGGCTCATCGCCTCATAAGAATCCTTGCAGTGGATGAAAACTTCGGAAAGCAGACCGTGGTTCACTGATTGGAAACGCTCGACAAAGATAGTGACATCGAGCTCGCTAACCGCTTCGGCACGGATGAACCCGGCGGAATCGAAGACAAAGCCAGCCGTATTGCCGGTGAAACCGTTGGCATCGTCGCCAGCGCGGTTGAAGGTGTAAGCCACATCTTCCGCCGTGAGCGGCTCACCATCATGGCAGGTCAAGCCCTCATGCAGCGTGAAGGTGACTTCCTTGCCATCATTGGAATAACTGATATCGTGCGCCAGATACGGCGAAAGTACACCCGTCTCGGTGATTTCATAAAGTGTAGCGAACATGTGCGTGAAGATATTCGCCTCGGCGCGGGAGTTCACTTCCGAAGGCTCCCAGCCATCGGTATCAACACTCTGCGCGATGACCAAGGTGCTATCATCTGGTCCGGGCGCTTGGGCGCTGACAGCGATGGTGAGAGCCAGAACAGCCATGACTAGCAAGCTCAATCGGATCAATTTCATGATTTGTCTTTCTCCTAAAACTAAGCGATGGTTGAAGATTGAAGCAGATCTTGAACATTTTCTTCGATAAATACCTCCTTATGGCAATCTCGATACAACGTTCAGCCTTGCGGCAAAACATCCGAAATAGTGACGCCGCTGCCTGTCTCGCTTGATTGGATGCAGGCTTGCAGCATCGCCAGCGATATCAGATGATCGCGCCCGCTGCATTGCAACTCCGCGCCATCAAGCACATGTTCTACAAAAGCAGTGAAGAGCGCCCGAGTCTCGCTGATCCAACGTTCATGCGGCGGCAAGGGAACTGGCGTCAACACGGTATCATCACGACCAGCATAATACAGCGCGCCGAATTGTTCCCGCTGCGTGATGATGCCCTCGGTGCAGTCAGTCCGCCAGACAAAGCCGGGCGCCGCCCAATTCCCCTGCCAGGTGCCCTGATAATTCACCCGCAAGCCACCATCAAATTCAATCAGCGCTGCCACATTGCTGTCATGCGCGTACATGCTCCAGCTCGGATTCCAGGTCTGGCACTGTAGTCGCAGCGGTTCTTGCCCATAAACGTAGCGCATCAAATCAAAATGATGGATCGACTGCTCCCAAAGCATTGGGTGTTCCATTGTAAGCGGGTACTTGTTGAGATCGGGACGCCGCCCATCCCGCCAACGCTCATAAGTGAAGCGCGCGAATTCGGCTTTTCCAACCGTCGCTTCCGCTAACAAGCGCCTGGTTTCTTTAGTCACCTCCAAATAACGGAAGTTCAGCCCGACCATCAGCGAAACACCACCTGCCTCGGCAATTTGCACCAGCGTCAGCGCTTCTTCCAGGTTCAGCGCCAGCGGTTTTTCGATCAACATCGGCAGCTTGCGCGTGGTCGCCGCTCTCACAATGCCTTCGCGGTTCAAGGGAGGGTTGGCCAAAACCAGCGCATCAACATCATCCAGCATCGCCAAGGCTTCTTCGACGCTCGCGAATGTCGGACGCCCGCCAAATTCACTGACCGCGCATTGCAGCGCTTCGGCTGATGGATCGACATAAGCCGCCAATTCGGCGCGTCCCGAGCGCATGATCACTTCCGCCCAATGCCGCCCGCGCACACCGAGCCCCGCCAGCAAGATCTTAAGCATGCGCTACTCGCTTCAAGTGGCACTCCAGCATAGCGTCGAGCGTGTTCGCGCTCATCTTGGTCCAATCTGCAAAACCGGTACCCTGCCGCAGCCGATCATTATCGAGCCAGCCCAAGCGCCGCAAAGGCTCTTCTTTGATCTTGTCATCTTCATCATCTTCATCATCAGCCAAGATCCGCAACGAAACACCATCGAACAGGTCCGCGATACGCCGCGCGATTTCCAGATTCGTCAAGCGTTCACCACTGGCAATTTGATACAGGGCATGATTGAGCGAATCTGCTTCGAACAAGGCGAGCAGCGCCCGCCCAACATCCCCGGCATAGGTCCACTCGCGCTGCTCATCAGGCTGACGCACAGCGATCTCGCCCTGTGTCATAGCCATTTGCACCATTTGTCCGACTGAACTAAGTTGCGGACGCGTCGCGCGAGGGAACTCAAATGGTCCATAAACAGCGCCCAACCGCGCGCAGACAAAATCTCGCCCATAAATTTCGCGCATTGTTTCCACCATCTGTTCTATCACTGTTTTGGCCACCCCGTAAACGCCGAGCGGCTGCTGTGCGCGGGCTGCATCGATCGCTGTTGGTGGTGTGCTGCGGAAGACCGCGTCCGAACTGAGGAAAACTGAACGAGAGATCGACTGCCGATGCGCATACTCCATCAGCGCCAGCAGCGGTTCCAAATTGCTCCGCAGATTCGCCTCCGGCGATTCTCCGCGCGCTGCCGGCGTCGCCGTGACAAAGGCGGCATGGACCAGCGCATCAGGATACAACAGGGGCAAGTCACTGCAGTTTGAGTGAATCAAGGTCAGACGCTCGTGGGCGAGAGCCATCAACGCCGGATTGCGGAACTCCTGATCCAGCGCCTGTACAAACCAGCCAGCTTGCAAAAAGGCAGAGACGATATTGCAACCGAGGAAGCCATCAGCGCCAGTGATCAGGACGGTTTTCATTGCCGCTCGCCATCCGCTTCCACCCATTCTTCCGCGATTAAATCACCAGCTGAGGCGATATGCCCGCGCAGGATCTCCCTTGCCCGCCCCAGATCGCCGGCTTCCATCGCCGCCAGCAAAGGTAAATGATTACGCGCGATCTGCGTCAGATCGGTGTTGCGGCGGTTCACCAGCGCCATAACCTGGCGCACCTTCATCGCCACCATCTGCCACATCGATTGCAACAGGCTGTGCCCGCTCATCTCGATCAAGGCATCGTGGAAATCCCGATCCAGCGCGTTGACCGCCATGATATCGTTATGCTCGCCCGCCGTCACCATCTCACCGACTATAGCCCGCAAGCGCGCCAGATCCGCCGCATCACCCGCTTCAATAACCCGCTCCATCGCATAGGTCTCCAAAAGAATCCGCATGCTGTAGATCTCTTCGATATCTACTTTGGTGAGGCGCAGCACGGTCGTGCCGTGATAAGGAATGGTCTCCACCAAGCCTTCAGAATTGAGAATGCGCAGCGCTTCCCGGATAGGCGCGCGGCTAACGCCCAACTGCCGCGACAAATCCATCTCGGTCAGGGTATGCCCCGGTTTCAACTCGCCTGATAAGATCGCTTCTCGCAGCGTGTCGAGTGTTTGCTCGCGGATGGACATATTCTTGATTTGCGGTAAATTCGTCTTCATCGGCTTTCACTGCGCTTGCCCCGGCTCACCGCAACTCTACACGATAGCGCACGGACTTGACATCTGCTCCAGAAATTCTTATAATCCAGTCGTTTGTAGATTGTAGACAATCTCTAAAGACTGTCGAGATGGTACTGGATGCCAGCGCGCTTGTCAAGCAGAAACGCTACATTACAAGCCGGATGAGCGAAATTTCCAGAAAAGATAGGCTTGCCATATGAGCGAAAACTGGGTTCTCAAAGAAGAAGAAGCGATAGAATTGTTGGCATTGCTGATCAGCTCCGCGCGCATTCAAATGGAAGAACCAGCGCACTACGGTCCCCTGCGCCTGTTGACAGCGACCGAGCGGCTCAGCAATTTGATTTTGGAGCGCTCATCCGATAAATCGCGCGATTTCCTGCAAGGCAATATTGAGCGGATTCCTGCCATGCACATGGCAATGTCCGATGTCGAGACTTATACCGCTGGTCTCGATGAGCTTTGCCGGGCTGTCGCCGAATGCCTCCTCCGCCACAGCCCGCTCAAGGAGGAAGTCCAATGAGCAACGCCGTCCTGGAGAATATCAAAACCCGGCGCGTCGTGAGGCAGATGACGGAGGAGCCGGTCGAGCGCGAACAAGTCGAAGCCATCTTGGAAGCTGCTCGTTGGGCGCCAAGCGGCGGCAACCTGCGCCCGAATCGTTATATCGTGATTGAAGATGAGGAGACCCGCCGGCTAATTCGCCTGGTTGCGCCGGGCATGTTTCAGAACGCGCCGGTATTGATCTTGATTTGCACCAATTGGGAAGTAGTTGCCGAACACAACTTGCCGCCCACCGATCGTGCCTTGCTGATCGATATAGGCACCGCTGCGCAAACCATGATGCTGGCAGCGCATGCCCTGGGACTAGCATCGGGTCCCGTCACCTCCTATAGCAAGGAAGCGGTCAAAGTGATCCTGAATTTGCCGGAGCATTATTCTCCGGAAATGTTTATCTGTATCGGCCACAAGGTGGAAACGGCGCAAGCCGGCATGCGTGCCTGGAAGAAGATCAGCTGGCGCGATCTGACCCATTGGGAGCGATTCAATCTAAATAAGTGAGTTTAGTCTATTGTCAGGAGCGGATTATGTACGAACGATATATTAAACATATGGCATTCGCCGTCAACGATGCCCGGGCAGCTTTGAAACACTATCAAGACTTCCTCGGCATCGGGCACGATGCTGAAGTCCACGATTTCGAAAAATCGCGCAATGTGGTTGTTATCTTCAACGTTGGCGATGTCGAGTATCAACTTTGCCAATCGATGGACGCCGGCGGGCGCTACGATGCCTGGATCAAAGAACGCGGCTACGAAGGCTTGCACCACATCTGCTATGCCGTGCCCAACATCGACGAGGCGCTGGCGGAGGCGCAGGCAAAAGGCGCTAGCTTAAAAGAGTGCGCGGCTTGCAAGGTTAAGGGCAGCCATGTGCATCCCGAAGGCTGGGTCGCTTTTTTGGAGCAGGAAGCCGGTGGCGTCGAACTGGAATTGATGCAGGTCTACACGCCGGAAGAACTGAAACAATACGAATCCGTCAGAGGCATTTAGATGCACCATATCGAGCTACTGCAGCGCTTGGTGCAAATCCCCTCCCCCAACCCGCCCGGCGACACCGGCGCTATCGCTGACTTCGTTGCCCAACAAATGGGAGCCATCGGCTGTGAACTGCGGCAACCGGCGCCTGCCGCAAAACCGGAAGCGCGCAATACCATCGCCATCCTAGGTAGGGGCAAACCGCGTATCATGCTGCACGCTCATATCGATACTGTACCTATCGCGGCGACCGAAGCGGATAAATGGAGCGTCGATCCCTACAGTGGTGAAATCCGCAATGGCGCGCTCTACGGCAAAGGCAGCATCGACGACAAAGCCGTGCTGGCAGCGATGATGCTAACCATGGTGGACGCCGCGCAGCAGGATGAACTGGCTGGCACGCTGATCCTGGTGGGGGCCGCGGAAGAAGAAACCGGCGGACAGCTCGGCACCAAATGGCTGGCGGATGAGGGGCATCTACCCGCCTGCGATTTCATCATCGTCGGCGAACAGACGGCTAACAAAGTCGCCACCGCGCACAAGGGCGTCATGCGCGCCACCGTGCGCACAACGGGCAGGTCGGTCCATGCCACCAACCCCGACCGCGGCATTAATGCCATCGTGGCGATGTCCAAAGTTATCAGCGCCTTAAATCACTATCATCGTAGTTTGAAGACGCGCAGCCACCCCGTGGTCGGCTTCCCGACATGCAATATCGGCGTGATTGAAGGAGGCAGCACCGCCAACGCCGTGCCAGATTCCTGCGCCATCAAGCTCGATCGCCGGATGATACCGCGGGAAGATCCGGAGACCGTCAAAGCCGAATTATCCGCCGTCATCGAAGCGGTAGATCTGGCGCCAGCCACAGCTAGTATCGGTGACTTTATCTACTCGCGCTGGTTTGATTCCGCACTGGAAACCACTCACGCGCAGACCTTCATGAACTGCGTCCGCGCAGAGCTGGATGATGATCCCGGTCCGATCGGCTATTTGCCCGGCAGCGATGCCAAACATCTGATGGAATTGGCGCGCGGCGATATGATCATCTTCGGTCCAGGCAGCTACGAAGTCGCCCATGCCGCCGATGAACATGTACAACTGAAGGACTTTGAAGCCACCATTGCTATCTTGCAGCGCTTTATGCGGGAGACGCTCTATCGCAATAACTGCGGAGAATGACTTCTGCAGAGAACTTGTTATTTTCTGTAAGCGCGGCAAGCCAAGTCGCCGCCGGACAGCTATTAGGGAAAATATCTTGAATGTAGACACTTTAATCAAGAACGCTCAAGTCGTAATGGAAAGCGGCATTAGTCGCCTGGATCTCGGCATCCGCGATGGCTCTATCGTCGCTTTGCTAACGGATTCCACCGACCTCCAGGCAACAGAAACCATTGACGCGACGGGCAAATTGCTGTTGCCGGGCGCCATCGATATCCATTTCCACTGTCGCGCGCCGGCCTACCCACAACGGGGCGACTTCGCCACCGAAACCCGTGCGGCAGCGGCTGGCGGAGTCACCACCGTTTTTGAGATGCCAATCAGCAAACCTTGCTGCGCCACTGGCGATGTCTTCCGCATGCGCAAAGCACTGGCACAGCGTGATTCCTATGTCAATTTCGGCTTGTATGGCGCGCCAGGCATACTCGATCCAGGGGAGATCGCCGACATGGTGGACGAGGGCGCGATCGCCTTTAAGATCTTCATGACCGCCGCCCCCAAAGGTAGAGACGACGAATTCGAAGGGCTCTGCCTGCCTGAGGTGCCAGAGTTATACCAGGCGCTACAATTGGTAGCGGAGACCGGCTTGGTCTGCGCGGTACATGCGGAAAACAATCAACTACTGGAATGGCATACCGCCCAGCTGATCGCCGCGAATCGCAACGATGTGCCAGCCCATGGCGAATCCCGCCCGCCCCATGTCGAGGCTCTCGCCATCGCCACCCTGCTGACGCTCAACGAGGGCATCGGTGCCAATTTGCACATCGCGCATTTGAGCTGTGCCGAAGCGCTGGCTGTCTTCCGCCGGTTTAAAGCGACCGGCTCAACCGCAAGCGCGGAGACTTGCCCGCATTATCTATTTTTCACCGAAAGCGACCTGGAACGAGTTGGACCCTATGCCAAGATCAACCCGCCTTTGCGCAAACAAGCCGACCAAGCAGCGCTCTGGGGTGGGCTGCTGGATGGCACGCTGATGGCGATCACCACTGACCATTCCCCTTTCACAGTAGAAGAGAAAGAACGAGCGCGCGAGGATATCTGGGCGACCCCACCAGGCGCGCCCGGTGTCGAGGAGCTGCTGCTCGGCGTCATGCACGAGGCGCTCACGGGGCGTATCAGCATCAACCAGGCGGTTGAACTGGTCGCGACCAACGGGGCGAAACGCTTCGGCGTCTACCCCGATCGCGGACATATCGGCATCGGCGCCGCTGCCGACCTGGTGATCTATGACCCACACGCGCAGACGACCATCAACCCGGACCGGCTCTTCAGCAAAGCGCGCAACTGCGACAAACTCTACAATGGCATGACCTTTCAAGGCAGGATCGAGCGGACGATCGTCAATGGCAAAACGGTGTTCGTCGATGGCCAAATCGTCGGGTCAGCGGGCGATGGTCAGTTCGTCCGTCCCGAGGCGGCGCGCGTCAGTCTGGACTTCTGACCATGGCATACGACATCGATTTCGGCGAATACTTCGATTACGAAACGCTCTGCCGGCACATGGCAAACTTGGCGCAGGCATATCCACAACTTGCCACGCTCGAGACAATTGGCAAGAGTTGGCAAGACCGCGCCATCCACTGCATGATACTGACCAATGCCGCCACCGGACCAGAGGACAGCAAGCCAGCTTTCTACATCGATGGCGGTATCCACGCCGAAGAAGTTGCCACCACGCAAACCGCCGTCTACACCATCTGGTATCTGCTGAGCAATTATGGCAGCGACGCTGATGTCACCTGGCTGCTGGATCACCTCACCTTTTACATCATCCCGCGCATCAATCCCGATGGCGCCGAAATCAGCCTGAAGACCGCCCATCACTGGTGTGGCAACGGGCGCGTCCTGCCCGGTGAAGAGCAGACCCACGGCTTGTGTCAACACGATATCAATGGCGATGGCTTGATCCTGCAGATGCGTATCCAAGACCCGGCCGGCGAATGGCGGATTTCCAAGGACGACCCCCGGCTCATGATCCAGCGCGAGCCGGGCGAAGTGGACAAAGGTCCCTACTATCGGCTTTACCGCGAAGGCGAAATCCGCGGCGAATGGGATGGCGTCAATTTCGAGATTCAAAAGCCGCGCGATGGCAATCTCAATCGCAATTTCCCGGCGGGCTGGCGTCCCGAATTTCGGCAATATGGCGCGGGGGAATTGCCCCTGTCCGAGCCAGAAGCGAAGGCAGTCGCCAATTTTATTCTCGCCCATCCAAATATCAGCGGCATGCAATGCTATCACACACATGGCGGCTTGCACCTGCGCCCATCGCTGGTGGCGCCCGATAGCAGCCTGCCCCGCTTCGACCTGGCTGTATACAACCGCATCGGCGCCATGGGTAGCACGCTGACCGGCTATCCCGTGATCTCGGTTTACGAAGAATTCACAACAGATCCCGATCAGCCGCGAGTTGGATCGCTAATGCAATGGTCTTATGGCGAACTCGGCATCATCACCTTCTCAACCGAGCTATGGAATCCCGAGTTGGCGGCTGGGATTGAGTTCCCCGCCAAATATCAAGTCCGCGCCCGCTCAACAGAGGACGAGCTAAAGTTACTGCAATATAATGACAAACACTTGGGCGGCGCCGGCTTTGTTGATTGGCAAGCTTTCGATCACCCGCAATTGGGACCCCTAGAAATTGGCGGTTGGACGCATATGTACACCTTCCGCAATCCACCGCCGGTTTCGCTGGCACAAACTGCCGCAGCCAAGCGATTCCTCTTCGATACCATCCACAGCAACTGCCTCTTCACCCTAAAACACGCCATGACGACGCCGCTACTGCGCATTCGCTCCACCAAAGTAGAAAAACTAGCCGATGACTTGTACAAGCTGAGCGCGATTATCGCCAACGAAGGTTTCCTGCCGACACACTTGACACAGCGCGCTCTGGAGCACGAAACCGCCGGTCAGGTCCAGGTTGCCCTGTCAGCCGACGATGCCGAGATCCTAATCGGCGCGGCGCAGCAAAACATCGGCCACCTGGCAGGGCGGGACGAAAGGACAGCGCCTTGGTCGCCCTGGATGCGCCAATGGCAGGACAACAACGCCAAGTTAGAATGGCTCTTGCGCGCGCCTCAAGGGACAAGCATCCACATCACAGCTTCGGCGCCAAAAGCGGGCAGGCAGCAGCTCGAGATTCTACTGTCATGATGCCGCTTGGCGAAGCATTCTACCGCCGTCGCGTCGCGGTAATACAGGAGGCGCTGGCTGGCGATAGTATCACGGGTTTGCTTCTGCTGGATCCTCATAACGTGATCTACGCCTCTGGCTTTATTCACATTGAATCCGAGCGACCGATTGGACTCTTGGTGCCACAACAAGGCGAGCCGATTCTCTTCGTGCCGCTGCTGGAAGCGGAAAATGCAGCCGCTTGCTGGATCGGCGATATTCGTTGCTACTTCGAATATCCCGGCGAACAGCACCCCGTGGCTTGGATGCTGCAAGAAATCGGCAACGCAGATATCGCGCTGGACAAGGTTTCTCATGATGTTTTTACTCAGCTGGGCGCGGGGATATCGCTGTCCAACCTGGTCGATCAACTCCGCTGGGTCAAAGAGCCGGAAGAAATCGCCCTAATCAAACAGGCGGCCACCTATGCCGACTATTGCCTGGAACAAGTGCTGGCGCATGCTGGCGACATCATCGGCGATGGCGGGACTGAACTAGATATCCTGCATCACTGCTTAGGCGCGACGCGAGCGAAGGTGAAGGCGGAAATCGGCGAACAATTTCATTTGCGGAAATCGGCTGCGGTCGGGACGGTGCACAGTGGTCCCCGCGCTGCCCTGCCGCATGGCAAGCCGATAGCGCGTGTGCCGCAAATCGGCGAGACTCTCATCGCTGGCATCGGGGTATCCGTCGGCGGCTATCACGCGGAAAGCGGCGCCACTTTCGTCATCGGAAGCGCTGATGAGGAGACAATGGCTTGCCTGCAAGCGGCACAAGACTGCAATCAAGCAGCGATCGAAGCCCTGCGCGCCGGCGCCACTTGTGCCAGCGTCAACGAAGCCGCATTAGCTGTGCTCAAAGATGCCGGTTTGGGCGCATTCATAAGGCACCGCATCGGGCATGGCATGGGCATTCAAGGGCATGAAGCGCCTTGGCTGGCGCCGGGCGATCATACGGTGCTACAAGCAAATATGGTTTTCTCCAACGAGCCGGGCATCTATCGCCCGGGGCGCGATGGCTACCGCTTGATCGACACGATGATCGTGACAGAAGACAGCGCTGCCGTCCCGAGCCGATTTCTGGCTGAGCACCCGCCAGCGCAAAGAATATTGTCTATCTGAAAGGACGAGCACATGCCCGAAGCACCTGCCTGGCGATTCGAAAAGATCATTAAGCCAATGTTTGACCTCCCGGCGCCCCATCGTATCCTGGCTCATGGGCGTGTCCTCACCTGCCGCGGCGATGAAGTGATCGATGATGGCTTCGTCGAAATCGCCGATGGCAAGATCAAGAATGTCGGTCCTATGAGCGCCCTCGGGGACCACAACGCCGAAATCATCGATTGCGCTGGCAAGACGATCATGCCCGGCATGATGAACTCGCATGCGCATTTGGCTTGGGATGGCGTCCATGATTTAGCGCGACAATCCCTCGATGACGCCTCCGAGATCAGCGCCTACAAATCGGCCGGCAATATGATCAAGAGCTTGCGCGCTGGCATTACTCTGGTGCGCGATCTAGGCATGAATCGCTGCAATTTTTTCGCCAAGCAAGCGGTGGAACAAGGCATCTTTCCCGGTCCCCGCTTACTCATCACCGGCGAGGCGATCATCCAGACTGGCGGGCATACCTATTGGTGCTGTCGGGAAGCGAGTGGCGCCGACGAGATGCGGCGTGCCGTGCGCGACCAAGTCAAAGGTGGCGCAGATCTGATCAAGATCATGGGCTGCCACGACCGGCTGGAATTCACCGATGCCGAGTTGGACGCCGTCATTGATGAAGCCCATCGCAATGGCTTGCCTATCACCGCCCACGCCACCTTCGATGCCTGTATCCGGCGTATGGCGGAATTCGGGGTCGATGTCATCGAACATGGCGGCGCAATGAGCGATGAGACGATCCAGCTACTGCTGGACAAAAACATCCCCATCGTCACCACCTTTGCGCCACTGCTGATGCAATCACAACCAGAGCTCGCCCGCCAATATAACATTCCCGAATGGAAGATTGCCGAACGACAGCGGGCAGTCGCCAGCCGAGAACGTTTCGATGGTCTCATTAAAGCCGCGCAAGCTGGTGTGACCATCGCCTTTGGCACCGATGCCGGTAGCCCGGTGGTCGGTCACGATGTGGTGGCGCCAGAACTGAAATTCATGGTCGAACTGGGCATCAAGCGGGACAATTACGATGCCCTACGCAGCGCGACGATCGTGGCTGCTGAACTCAGCAAGCTGGCAGACCGCCTAGGTAGCCTGCAAGCGCGCAAGGAGGCCGATATCATCATCGTAGATGGCAACCCCCTGGCAGATTTGAATGCGCTGGAGAATATCGAGAAGGTCTTCCTGGCCGGCAAGTGCCTGGTTGGCGAGTGCTAATCATATGCAGAGTAAATGGAAGAGCAAAGCAAAATCACAGGAGTTGGATCGATGAGTGCGATCAGCGGTATTTTTAACATCCTCGCCACCCCCTTCACGACAGATTATGCGATTGATTTTGACAGCTTGAGGTGTCTGGTACGTTTTCAAATGAGCCTGGGCGCTCAAGGTTTGACCATCCTGGGCGTAATGGGCGAGGCTGCGAAACTCAGCGTGGATGAGCGTAAAGCCGTCATGGACACCGTAGTCGAGACCGTCGCTGGCGCTATTCCTATTGTCGTCGGGACCAGCCACAACGAAATCGAGACCTGCATCGCGCTCAGTGCCTCTGCCTTTGCCGCCGGCGCCGATGGCGTGATGATCGCGCCGCCGCCGCTGCAAGACAAATCGGACGCCGCCATCCTGGCGCTCTATAGCCAAATTGCCGAGAAAATCAGCGAGCCTATCGTCGTGCAGGATTTCCCGCCAGTGAACGATGTCATCATGTCGTCGGCCGTGCTGGCGCAGATCGCCGAGGACATTCCCAACGCTCGTTATCTCAAGTTGGAAGATCCCCCGCTGATGCAGAAGATCGATGCCATCCGCCAACTGACTGACAAGTTCGAGATCTTCGGCGGGCTCGGCGGTATGTTCCTGCTCGAAGAATTGCAACGTGGCGCTTCCGGCACCATGACCGGCTTCGCCTTCACAGAAGTGCTGGTGGCGGTCTACGATGCCTTCAATGATGGCAGACAGGGCGAAGCAGAAGCGATCTTCGATAAATATCTGCCACTGATCCGCTATGAGAATCAGCCGCAGATTAACTTGACTATACGAAAAGCACTCTTGCATCGCCGCGGCGCGATCGCCAACCCAAGCCCACGCCCGCCCTTCAACCCAATCGATGCCGGCACCGAGGAAGAAATCAGCTGGGTGCTGCAGCGCGTTGGCATTGCCGATCCCAAGAACAAGCTTTACTTTTGATAAAACAGTCGCTGATTCGCCACCGGCTAATGTACATGTATGTGGTCAGCTAGAATAATATCGAGTGCTACTGCCGCGAAGTGCAAGCACTGAGGTATGAGGCGACATCAAACTACAGAGTGTTCAGGAAAGAGCATAGGGATGAAAGACAGCCACAAAACTTTCACAAAGTTTGAACTAAGAGGCACTTGGTGTCTTCCAAACGTCTCTGATACTCAATACTTCGGGGTTTTTCAGTTTGATCCAGAAACTGGGCCGATACTGACAATTATGGGAGAGGTTTTTACCGGTAACAATTCCGACATTCTGGAAATACCACCGGAGGTCGAGATAATTCAAGGGCGTTGTGAAGGCAAAATAATCACTCTGATTGATTGCAGTGCGTCTGCCCCCTCTTTCATTAATATGCCTGTAAACACAGGCCAGAGAAAAATATATTCAGAATATGCTTTAGTTTCGTCTAATGGATACTTTCCCAGTAAAGACGAAGTTGAGTTTGCATCGGTATCAGCCAGTTATTCTCATCTCGACTCTTGGATGCAACACTACGGTTACAAAGTCTTTAAGCTAAACTCTGCTCCAACATTTATAAATAACGAACATTCCACGTCAAAAGTAGACTTAGTCCATAACGGGTTTTCTCGAGAATATCCACTAAACAATATGATGACTGTCACCTTTGGATACCATAAAAAAGTTGATTCTGGTCTGAACGGCGTATCTTTTCACAATCACGCGAAAGTCAGTTTTAAATCAGATGAGCCAAGCGATTTCTTTCGAGCGTATTTGCCTTACCTGCGGGATTACATACCTTCGTTTTTGACATTAGCAACTGGTTATGCGAATTTCCCTCTGCAAATTGTCGGGCACCCCTCGGATGATCCTAGATTGCGATGCGCAATATATTATCGAGTGCCTGGCTATGTAGACAATCAAAAGTATATTTTACCTAATAACATGCTATTTCAATTCCACGATGTTGAGAATGAATTAGAACGATATATTAACTCTTGGTCTAAATTCTATCAAAAATTACCGCATTTAATCAATTTATTTACAAAACCATTCTATTTTTGGATAGATCCATATACTGAGTTAGTGGAGTTAGTTACGGTTGCTGAAGTTTGTCTTTCGATTGTATACCATAAACCAAATGAAAAACAGGTTGTCACAAAATTGTGTGAAGAACATAATGATATACCTCAACTGTTAGAAATTGTTACGTGCTATAGCGTGTTTGGAAAAGACGTGCAAGATGTCAGAAATGCGCTGGTACATGAAGGCACTACAAATACTGATATTGGGGATGTGGATACATTGGCACAAAAGATGCGCCTATTGATCAAGATGTGTCTGCTGAGGAGTATCGGCTGCGACCCTGACACGATAAGTTCATTTGTCAAAAACTCAAGGGAATATAAAGACTTGAAACACAAATCATAAAGAAGATACTAGACACAATTTAGATATGAAAAACTACGCTGAATGCACCTATAGCTTGGTTTGCTGAAGATCGACCAAATCCACACACAATAAAACCTTCCAGTAGTTGAACCCCACCCCAGTTTCAAGTTACTATTGCGTATACAACCATATAATTTGACTAACAAGGACATTCACATATGAGCGAAAAAATTGGATTCATCGGCTTAGGCATCATGGGACGCGGCATGGTCGACAATCTGATGAAAGCCGGCTTCGATGTCACCGTTTGGAATCGCACAGCCAGCCGCATGCAACCATTCCTCGCCCGGGGTGCGGACGCGGCGGATTCACCAAAAGCAGTGGCAGAAGCCAGCGATATTATCATCACTTGCGTCAGTGACACGCCCGATGTCGAGGCGGTCATCCTGGGCGAACATGGCGTGATCCACGGCGCTTCCGCCGGCGACCTGGTCATCGATATGAGCACCATCAACCCAGTCAACACAGTCGAGATCGCGCAACAGCTTAATGCCAAAGGCATCGCCATGCTGGATGCCCCCATCAGCGGTGGCAACGAGGGCGCCGCCAAAGGCACGCTGAGCATCATGATCGGCGGCAGTGTTGAAGATCTAGCACGCGCCATGCCCTGCTTCGAGGCGATGGGCAGCACAATCACCCATGTCGGCGAACAAGGGGCTGGGCAAACGGTCAAGCTCTCGAACCAGATTCTCTGCGTGGTCAATATGCTGGCGGCTGGCGAAGCCCTGCTCTTCGCCCAGGCGGGCGGCGTCGATCTGGACAAGATGCTACAAGCAGTGACCGGTGGCGCGGCCGGCAGCTGGATGCTGGCGAACCGCGGACCACAAGTCATCCGCGACGATTGGCGACCCGGCTTCACCATCGACTTGCAACAAAAAGACCTGCGGCTGGTGCTGGGCGCGGCTGATAAGATGGGCGTGCCGGTTATCGCAACCGCCCTGTGCTTTAACCTCTACCGCACCTTGCAAGCACAAGGCTTGGGGCAGGAAGGCAACCATGGCATCGTCAAGGCGCTGGAAGCGATGGCGGGCATTCAGGCGCGGCTCGAATAACGCGGCTAGTTGCTATTTTGGGCATTTGCGGAATTCACATTTCAATTGTAAAGCACCCTCGAAACAGGCATAATCTCGCATACCTATTATTTGACCAAGAGAGGAAAATGATGAGCGCATTACGTGTGACCATTTGGCATGAATACCGCCACGAAAAGCATAATGAACAAGTCGCAAGCGTCTATCCTGAAGGGATGCACCTGGCGCTGGCGAAAGGTCTCGAACCCTATGGCTTCGATATCAAGACGGCGACGCTCGACGAACCCGAACATGGCTTGACGCAAGAAGTCCTCGACAATACCGATGTCTTGACCTGGTGGGGACATATGGCGCATGAAGAGGTCGCGGACGAGATCGTCGACCGCGTACAAGAGCGCGTGCTGCATGGCATGGGTTTGATCGTGCTGCATTCCGGGCATCTGTCGAAGATTTTCCGCCGCTTGATGGGCACCGGCTGCATGTTGAAATGGCGTGAAGCCGACGAAAAAGAGCGCATCTGGGTGGTAGACCCCTCGCATCCGATTTGCGACGGCTTGCCAGAATACATCGAAATCCCCGAAGCCGAGATGTATGGCGAACACTTCGATATCCCGCCCCCCGACACACTGGTCTTCATCAGCTGGTTCGAAGGCGGAGAGGTCTTTCGCAGCGGCTGCTGCTATCAGCGCGGGCAAGGCAAGATCTTCTACTTCCGTCCAGGGCACGAGACCTATCCGATCTTTCATATGCCAGTGGTGCATCAGGTGATCGCGAACGGCATCAACTGGGCAAAGCCCGTCTCCAACCCGCCGATGGTGCGCGGCAATATCCCCGAATTCATGAAGTAACAAACAACAAGGAGTTTCTGTGAAAACGCTGAATGTTGGAATCATCGGGACCGGCAATATCGCGCCAGCGTATATTCGCGGCTGCGCACCCTTTGAGGTGATCAACCTGGTCGCCTGCGCCGATATCCTGCTAGACCGCGCGCAAGCATTCGCCGCCGAACACGGCTTGGAAGCTCATAGCGTCAACGATATGTTGGCTCGCGAAGATATCGATATCGTGATCAACCTAACCATTCCAGCCGCTCATGCAGAGGTTTCGCTGCAGATCCTCAACGCGGGCAAACACGCCTACAGCGAAAAACCGCTGGCGCTCAACCGCGCGGATGGCGAGAAGATCATCAAAGCGGCCGCGGCAGCAGGGTTGCGTATGGGCTGTGCGCCGGACACATTTCTCGGCGGTGGCGGGCAAAGCGCCCGCAAAGCGATCGATGACGGTCTGATCGGCAAACCAGTCGCAGCGACCGCCTTCTTCCTCAGCCACGGTCCCGAAAGCTGGCATCCCAACGCCGGTTTTTATTATCTCCAGGGCGGTGGACCGCTTTTCGATATGGGTCCCTATTATCTGACAACCTTGGTCAATCTGATGGGACCAGTGGCGCGGGTAGCTGCCTCGGCACGCATGACCTTCCCCGAGCGAATCGCCACCAGCGAGGCGCTGATGGGGCAAGTCTTGCCGGTAGAAGTTAATACGCATATCGCCGGCACGTTGGAATTCGAGAGCGGCGCCATCGCCACTGTCATCACCAGCTTCGATATTTGGGGGCATCACCTGCCCTGGATCGAAATCCACGGCGAAGAAGGCTCGCTCAGCGTGCCCGATCCCAATCGTTTTGATGGCGAGGTGCGCGCGGTCACAGGTGGCGCGCGCGAATGGAGCGATATCACGCTGACCCACACGACAAATATCGGGCGGGGCGCCGGCGTGGCTGATATGGCTTACGCGATACAATCGGGGCGACCCCACCGCGCCAGTGGAGACCTGGCATTCCACGTGCTGGATATCATGCAGGCGCTGGAAGAATCGGCGGCGCAAGGCAAACATATCGAGATCACTAGCACCCTACCGCAGCCTTTGGCGATACCAGCTGGCTTGGCGGACGGCGTCCTGGATGCCTGAGCCTGAAAAATTAGATCTGTAATATTCGGGAAAAGGTATGGCTGATTATGTTATCGTCGGCGGCGGCATTTATGGCTGCACGCTAGCTTGGGAATTGGCAAAGCGCGGAGCCGATGTGCTGCTGCTGGAAGCGAAGACGATCGCCAGCGGCGCCTCGGGCGGTTTGGGCGAACGCGGTGTGCGCGCTAACGGGCGCGACCTGCATGAACTGCCGCTGATGCGGCTCGCCTATGATATCTGGCTCAACCTGCATGAGGACATCGACGGCTACACCGGATATCGCCGCTTGGGGCACCTGTTGCTGATCGAGCGCGAAGAAGACCTGGCGGCGGCGCCAGCACAAATATGGCTGCAAAACAAACAAGGCATCGAAACACATTTGCTTGATGCCACCGCACTGCGCGAGCTAGAACCGCATCTGAGTGAAAATGTACTAGCCGCCATCTATTGCCCACAAGATGGCGTGGCGGATCACACAGCGACCACGCAGGCGATGGCGACGGCGGCGCGCGCTCATGGCGTATCAATCCTGGAACATGCACCTGTTACCAGCTTAACCCGAAAGGATGGCCGGGTCGTCACACTGGGCGCGATCGTCGACAACAAGCACATCGAAATACCTGTCGGTGAACAGGTCACCTTGCTATCGAATGCGCATATTGCCTCCTTTGTGCGGCAACAACTGGGGTTGGAATTGCCGATCTGGCGCATGCTGCCGCAAGTGATGGCACTGGAAGCGCAGGTTCCGCCACCAATGCAGCACCTGATCGGCCATGCCCACCGCACACTGGCGATCAAACCACTGCCCGATGGAAGGGTGATGATCTCCGGTGGCTGGCGCGGGCGCTGGAACAAGGCGACCAATCAGGGTGAACCAATCGCGCAACAAGTGGAAGGGAATCGACAAGAAGCCATTGCGGTCTATCCCTCGTTGGCAGATTTGCCAGTAGCTGAGGTCTATACCGATCGCATTGAGACCCTCTCGATTGATGGCATCCCCATCATCGATTATCTGCCAGGGACGAGCAACTTATTGTTGGGTGTAGGTTGGTCGGGGCATGGCTGGGCGATTGCACCAGCAGTGGCGAAGTTGATGGCGACCTGGCTGCTGAATGGCTCGCGCCCAAGTTTGCTGGCGCCTTTCCGCTATTCGCGCTTCGATCTTCGAGGCTAAAACTTCGGCTGCTCAACAACCGTCACCGGATCTTTCCCGCGCAGAAAATCAAAATCGACACCAAGCGGCGCTTGATTGACATGCCGCAAATATAGCTGCCCGTAACCGCGCGTGTAAGCCGGTGGTGGCGCAGTCCATTCCGACCGGCGTCGTGCCAGCTCTTCATCGCTCACATGCAGATGCAACCGCCGCTCCGCCAGATTTAACTCGATTTCGTCGCCATCTCGCACCAAAGCGAGCGGACCGCCAAGCGCGGCTTCCGGCGCCACATGCAGCACGATCGTGCCATAAGATGTGCCGCTCATGCGCCCATCGGAGATTCGCAACATATCCCGCACGCCCACCTTTAACAGCTTTTCTGGGATGGGTAGATTGCCGACCTCGGGCATGCCCGGTCCACCGACAGGACCCACGTTCTGCAGCACGAGCACGTGATTCTCCGTCACCTCAAGCGCGGGATCATGAATACGCGCCTTGAGATCTTCCACATTCTTGAACACCAGCGCCGGTCCGCGGTGTGTGAGCAGCGCAGGCGTGGCAGCGGCATGTTTGATAACAGCGCCATCCGGCGCCAAGTTGCCACGTAAAATGCTCAAGCCACCTTCGGGCTGCAATGGAGCCGAGAGCGAGCGGATGACCTCCGGATTGCTGACTTCAGCATTTTCCAGGTTTTCCGCCAGTGTCCTGCCAGTGACCGTCAAAGCATCTCCCTGCAAAAGCGGCAGCAACTGCTTGAGCACTGCGGGAATGCCGCCAGCATAGAAGAGGTCTTCCATTTGATACTTGCCCGTGGGCCGCATATTGGCGATCAGCGGCGTGCGGCGACTGATTTCATCGAAGCGCGACAGCGGCAGATCGACGCCGACACGACCCGCGATAGCCGGCAGGTGCACAATAGCGTTGGTACTGCCGCCAAGCGCATGCAGCAATGTAATCGCATTGTCGAAAGCCTCCAAGGTCAAGATCTGCGAAGGGCGGATGTCCTGCTCAACAAGTGCGACAATCTGCCTGCCGGCGGCAGCCGCCAATTGCAGCCGGCGCGAATCCGCGGCCGGGATAGCTCCATTGCCCGGCAGCGCCATGCCCAGCGCTTCCATCAGCGAGTTCATGGTGGAAGCGGTGCCCATGACCATGCAATGTCCGGCACTGCGCACCAAATTCTGTTCGACCGCCTGATAAGTCTCGGTACTGATGGCGCCGGCTCGATATTCGTCAGTGTAGCGACGGCAATCGGTACAGGCGCCCAGGATCTCGCCCCGGTAATGCCCGTTCAGCATGGGACCGCCACTGAGCATGATGGTCGGGATATCGGCGCTGGCGGCACCCATTAAGGCAGCGGGCGTGGTCTTGTCGCAATTGGTCAACAGCACCACCCCATCCAGCGGGTTACCGCGAATCATCTCCTCGGTATCCATAGCCGCTAGATTGCGATAGAGCATGGAAGTCGGGCTGAGGTGAATCTCGCCCAGAGAAATGGTGGGGAATTCCAGCGGCAAACCACCCGCTTGCAAGACACCTCGTTTGACCACTTCGCTGATTTCGCGCAGGTGGCTGTTGCAACTGTTGAGCTCGCTATAGGTATTGCCGATGCCGATCAACGGGCGGGACATATCCTCGCTGTCGTAGCCCATGGCGGCGGTAAACGCGCGGTGGATCAAGCCAGCGACGCCGTCCTCGCTGAAGAAGGTCTGGCTGCGGGATCGGAATTCAATCATGCTAAGCTACTTTCTTCTAACAATTTACCACATGGTGATCGGCTTGTGGATGTTCCCAGAATTATGTTACACTGCCCATTGAATATTAAACATTCATCTGGATACCCACACTCGCTTAGGATTTTATACATGCCCTTGCCCTCCAGCCATATCAAACAGGAGTTACAATATTCATACGTTCACGCGGTTGTAGCAAAAGCAGGAGCAAAATTTGAACGAACAGCAAGCAACGATTACGGTTCTGACGGCAAAATAAGTTACGTAAAGAAGCTACCTAATGGAAAGTATACGGATACCAGTATAACCTTTAGTTGCCAACTGAAGGCTACCACCACATGCGACTTCAAGGATAATCATGTTGTATATGATATAGGAGTAGAAGCATATAATAAATTGGTATCATGGGAGGGCTTTGGCTTTATCATCTTGATCGTATTCAATTTGCCCAAGTGTGAAGAAGAATGGCTCAAAGTTCAAGAAGATGTCTTTGTCCTTAAACATTGCTGTTATTGGATACGCCTTGCTGGAGAGAAGTCAAGCAACAAAAGTTCTGAGAGACTCAGTATCCCTAAAAATCAGCTGTTTGACACAAATGCGGTTACATTATTGCTTGAGGAAGCTAGAATAGCAGCGAGAAAGAGCCGGGAGGTAGAAAGATGAACCCTTCTATATACGAACTTCCCGTCGATAACGTAGCTTCATATTTGCAGTCGGAAGGCTGGACACTTGTCACCAACAACAAGGTTCTCTATGCCTTTGAAGGATTCAAAGACGCAGATGGAGATACTTTAGAGATAATACTTCCAAAGAATGTAGATGCACCAGACTACTGCACTTATGTTCAACACTCCATCAATTTAGTGGCAGCGTTAACAGATAAAGTGCCAACCAAAATAGCCAACGACATTCTCCTTTATGACCGCGATCTATTAAAAGTGCGTGTCACTGAAGAGACAGACCGCTCCTCCATATCGCTTGATTTGGCAGCAAAGCACATTGAAGCGCTAAAAAAACTGGTTCGCTTCGCCGCCAGTTCCGAAAGTAATGCTAAACCATATTTTGATCAACCTTCATCGGCTGCTAACAAGATGATGCAACATTTTCGATTCGGTCATACCTTTGCCGGCAGTTTTGGTTATCTGATCGAATCTCCAGTTGAAGAAGCGAAACCATTCCATTCCAAACCCCAGCAACTGGAATTGGAATTGCCATTACCCCTCTTAGTACCGCTGCAAAGGCGTGTCATGGAAAGGATTGCAAGAGGGCTTCGAGCCACAGAAAAAGCGGCGGAATCGAGAGATGAGAAGCCGCTCATCAAAGGATACGCCGAAGGATTTAACGCGAACATGTGCGACGCGATTATCAAGATGGTGGAAGAGCTAAACGAGCCTATTGAAATTAGCATCACATGGTCGAAAAAGATTGAAGCCACTAACGGCATTAAGCAGGTGAGAAATATCCGTATTGGACAGCAACACTTTAGATACCTGGAAGCCGCCAGCAAGCAACTCAAGAAGCTCAAGCCTACATTCGAGACCATCGAAGGGCGCGTAATCGGCTTAAGTTCGCTAGGCGACCCTCAAAGTGATGATGTGGCTGAACGTTCTGTGATTGTCCAACCGACCCAAGGAAAAAGACGTGTCCGCAAGGTCAGAATTAACTTAGCGAAAGATGACTATATAAAAGCACACGACGCTCATTTGAATTGGAACACAATCTCGGTGAGTGGGATCTTGCAGAAACAAGGCGCTCTCCGGCAATTATACGATCCGCAAGATTTCAAAATTGTGAACTAGACAGCCACAACAATCAACCACCGCTCAGCGCCTCGAAAGCCGCTTGACGATCCTGCGCAGCGGCAAACTGCTCCCGTTGCAGCTTCCGCGTCAAGCCCGCCAGCTCTGTCGCGATCGGTATCAAATTGACACGATTGGCGCTATTGATTTTCTCCACCCATTCGGTCCGCAGCGCATCCAGACCGTGCAAGGCGCCAGCGATCGCCCCGCCCATACCGGCAATGGAATCATTATCACGCCCGTAATTGGTAGCGCCGAAGATAGTCTGCTCAAAGTCACCATTGGCCACCACCAAAAATCCGAGAGCAATCGGCACTTCTTCGATGCTGTGTTCGCGGCTAGGTGTCCAGTTGTTGCTTTCGTTGCCACGGTTCCCTTTTGCATCATCCGGCGATGTGTCATATTGACGCATGACATCGCGCAATGGTCCGATAGCGCTACGCCAATCATCGAGCGTGCTGGCACGATCAACAATGGCGACGATAGCCTGTCCAGTACCTTCTTTGGCGACAGTGAGCGCCACATCGATGATCGAACTGACCGAGGCAGCCGGCTTGAGCGCCTCCGCCACACAAGCAGCCATCACACCAGCCGCCTCGAGGCCGAAGCTGGATTGATGCGCGCTGAAAACATCGATGGCTTCTTGGTAAGCGCGCAGCGGGTCGCAAGCATTAACAATGCCCACCGGCGCCGCATACATAGCCGCACCACAATTGACCATATTGCCGACGCCGCCTTGCCGCGGGTCTGCATTTGCCAGCCAGCGCATATAGAGCCATTTTTCCGGATAAAAGAGCCGTTCGACCAGCGGCATTTCCCGTCCATATTCCGACACCCAGCGCAATTCATGCGCCATCATCGGCACGATACGACGCAGGAATTCATGGGCGTCCAAGTGGTCGCCATGCTCGATATAACACCGGCTGAGCAGTTGAACCATGTGGCTGTCATCGGTGTAGCGTCCATCACCTTTGCCCAAATCCGAAGGTCCATCCCAACCCTCGACCAGGTCCGTGATATACCCATAACGCGCGCGGATCTCTTCCGGGCTGTGCCACTCGGCGGGACCGCCCATAGCATCCCCGATGGCGCCACCATAGAGACAACCAGCGATTTTCTTCAATAATGGATCTTGTATTTCCAGCATCAAACCATGCTCCATTCAGCAGTCTCAAATTTTCAAAGGCGCGGGCGATTTTCGCTCACATGAACCGCACTGAATAGACGACCGCCAGGTTATGCAGCAAACAGCGCCAGTGATCACCACGGTCATCGGAGACGTAAAAATTGCCAGCGGTGGTTCCAAATGCCAGGGCATCGCCGCTTTTGTCCAGCGCATGGCGAAAAACGAGATCATAAGCGTTCTGTTGCGGCAAGCCCGCGCGCAGCTCCTGCCAGCTACGTCCGCCATCTTCACTGCGGCAGATCACCAGAGCCCGCTCGACCGGCACGCGATATTCCGCGCTCACCGCCGGCGCCACCCAAGCCACTTGCTCATCCTCGTCATCCAGCGCCAGCGCGAAACCAAAACCAGCCGGTCCGCCATTCTTGTCAGAGACATCTTGCCACTGCCGCCCGCCATCGACACTGCGGAACAGACCGCAGTGGTTTTGTTGCCAAAGCACATCGGGGTTGGATGGGCTGGCGAGGATAATATGGGGATCATGCCCGTACTCGGCATAATTATCCGGCAGATAATCCGCATACAAGCCACGGTTGCGCGCCTCCCAGCTTTCGCCACCATCTTCGCTGACATAGACGCCGCCGACACTGATGCCGATGGTGATATGACGGCTATCACGCGGGTCAACTACGATGGAACAACAACCGGGATGATCGCGCCCGCCGCCAAACCAATGCTTGTTGGAGGGTTGATTCCACAATGTTTCCATGAGTTGGAAAGAATCTCCGCCATCATCGCTGACGAAGAGCCCACCAGGTTCAGTGCCAACATAAAGGCGTTGCGGTTCATCGACGCCGCCGGGTTCAATCATCCAGATATAACTGGTTGCTGCGGGCGCCGTGAAATCGGGTGGGCAGGTCGCGCCTTCGGGGTATTTCGGCGCTTCGATCTCTTCCCAACTCTTGCCCAGATCACGCGAGCGATGCAGCTTGCCGCCCCAATGCCCATGATCCAGGCAAGCCCAGAGCGTGTCATTGCGCGGGTCACACATGGCATAGGCAACAGGCACTCCTTCAAAATGTGCCGATTCCACTGCCCAGTCCGCGCCATTCCGGCTCATGATCATGAGCCCTTTGCGGGTTCCCACCAGGAGTTTACCGTGCATCAGCCTAGCCTCCAGACAATGCTTGTACGATGAAGATTTTAGTGTCTGCGGCGACGATATCGGAAAGAGTCAGCTTGTCGCGCAGGAGTTCGTCGCCGACGAAGATGTTCACATGCTTGCGCAAGGCACCCTGCTCATCGATGATGTAATCGCCCAAGCCGCGCCAGCGTTGATCGACAGCTTGGACGATCTCGGCGACAGTGCTGGCATCAATCTGGCACTCGCAGAGATCGGGGAAAAAACGTTTGAGATTGGCTGTGAATTTGACCTGTGCCATGAGCCTGCTCCCCAGCTTGATGTTGACTTCAGATTAGAACGGATGTGAGGTTGGCTGTCAAGGTTGGGCGGGTATGCCATCGAATGACAGGTATCTAATGCGTTAGTGCCTACTATCCAAGGCGGCTGCGAATTTACCCCCGAGAGCAACGCTACGGCATAAAAGACAAGAGCCGAATAATTGCTTATGCAAGGAATTGCCGATATATTTAGTAAAGGGAATCATGGAGAAAACGAACCTTGGCACAACCCAACTTCAAGAACCGAACCCTCTACCACGGTGACAACCTCGACTTCCTTCGCGGGATGAACAGCGAGACGGTTCACCTCATCGCGACCGACCCGCCCTTCAACAAAAATCGCGATTTCCACGCTATGCCTGACAGCCTGGCGGCCGGCGCTCGCTTCAAAGACCGTTGGCGCTGGGATGAAGATGTGCACGAAGAATGGATAGACAACATCACCGACAACTGGTCCCCCGTTGAGAGAGTGATTGCGGGAGCTCGATTAGCTTATGGCGATGACATGGGCGCGTTTTTGTGCTGGCTCGGCGTCCGTCTGATGGAAATGCACCGCATACTTCGATCGGATGGAACACTCTATCTTCATCTTGATCATACAGCTGTTGCCTATGTCAAATGCCTTTTAGACGGCATATTTGGATCGAAGAATTTCATCACCGAAATAATCTGGAATTATGGTACGCCGTCCGGCGGCAGGGCTGGCGGGAAAAAGCCGGTCAAGTCGCACGAAACCTTGCTTGTCTACGCGAAGAAATATAGCGAGCACACCTACAACAAACAGTACACGCCCTACTCAGAAAATTACAAGACGAAGTGGTTTAGACACAAGGACGCGGACGGTCGAAAATATCGCACCAGGACGCGCCAGGGAAAAATTATCAGACAGTATCTTGACGAAAGCCCGGGCGTTCCCTTATCGGATACATGGTCGGATATAAGATCGCTCTATGGCTCGTCAGGCTGGTTTCCCAACACCAGACAAGAGATTACCGGCTACCCCACCCAGAAACCTCTGGCGCTCTACCGTCGCATCATCGAAGCCAGCAGCAATGAAGGCGATATCGTGCTCGATCCCTTCTGCGGCTGCGCGACAACACCTGTCGCTGCCGAGCAGCTGGGGCGGCAATGGGTCGGCATGGACATCTGGGACAAAGCGCATGAGACTGTACTAAACCGCCTGGCGGAAGAGGGCTTGCACACCGCCGAGGCGAAACCGCTGCAATTCTGGACGAAAGTCGTCCACTATAATACCGAACCGCCCGTTCGCACCGACGACAACGAATTGGCAGCCCCCAGCCTCAAGCTGAGGACGCCGCGGGCAATAGAACCCTGGCAGAAGCTGACGCATCGCCAGATGAAGCAGATATTGGCGCAGGCACAGCGGAGCAACGGCAATGTCATCTGCGCTGGCTGTGGGCGCGAGCTGGAAATCGAATTTATGGAGTTGGATCACATCACACCGCGAGCGGACGGCGGCGAGAACCACATACAAAACCGCATCTTGCTTTGCCGCCCCTGCAACGGCAGAAAAGGGCAATACCTAACACTGCGCGGCTTACTGCGAGAGAACAAGAAGGTCAAATGGATGAAAGACGAAGGCTTGGCGCAATTGGCACGAGAGCATGCGCGCGAACGAGCGGCCTGGCTGCGCGACAATTTTGAAAGCGAAGAGTGTCAGGCTTTGATACGGTGCTAGAGCAGATTTCCAGGCGCAGTTCTGTTCTCAATCGTTCTCGTCATCAGCAGCCTCATTGCTTTCCAGGGCGTCTTCTCCCTCTTCGATACTTTCATCAGTTGATGAAGTTTTCCGCGGTTTGGTCGGACTAGAGAACAGTTCCATGCCCAAACCTAAATGAGCTGACACAGGCTGAACCGAGTATAGTCTTGCAATATTGCGTATATTTTCTGCTAACTGAGCCCTTGTGCTTAGAGGTTCCATTGCTGCTAACAGAGCCTCTGTATTTTGAGATGTCATTGCTGCTAACAGAGCCGTTGTACTTTGAGGTTCCATTACTGCTAACAGAGCCCGTTTTGATCCTGTACTTTGACCCACCATTTCTGCTAACAGTTTCCAATCAGTTTCTATACTTTGGGGCATCATTGCTGCTAATAGAGAATCTGTACTTTTAGGTATCATTGCTGCTAAGCTTTGAGCAACCTGTTGATTGTAAGGCCATGCTACAGATGCTTTTAGCCAATCAAAGTTTGATAAATCAACATTTCTGCGCGTTTTCTTTGCCTCAGTAATTGCTCCATCAGTAATTGGTTCATCCAATGCCAAGTGCTTCTCCGCCAATTCCATAAAATCGCCAGTTTGATACAAATAGAAATCAACAGATGCCTTATCTCGCATTTCTTTGACAAGTTCCGGGTGCGGAACTTTTATCTCTTCATCGTTCTGATTTTGGCCCCTGGGTTTATAGAACCAGTCTTTACCACTGCTATCATTGGTAACTAGAATTATCGGGATACTGTCGTTTTGTTCCTTTGCATATTCAATTATTTGAAACCAACCAATTAAATCTCCATAACGCCGTGATTCAGGTTTACCGCTATCTTTGAATCCTGGGGGGCGCTGCAATCTGTAACGCCACTCCCCTTCGGAAAATACCTCAGCCAATCGTTCATCAGAATACGGCTCGCCAGTTTGTCCGGCAAACAATCCTTCAATTTCAGCTTCTATATTGTCGTTTTCAAGTCGGCTTTTGTGTTTTTGCTGGAAATCAGATAATCCTTTTTTTGCTTCCTTGAAAATGTCACGAATCTTAGCAATCTCGCACTTGAAGTCATAATTTGTCTCCACATCATAATTCTTGAGATGAGTGATTATTTCATCACATTTGTTAGCTAATTCAGTTTTGTTACGTTTTTGCTTTTCACGTATTTCATTCGGAACAGCTGACAATTTTCTACGATACTCAAGAGCGAACCAGTATGGAATCCAGATTCTATTCTGGCTCTTCAACTTCTTAAGTATTTTTAGTAATGCTTTGCTCGTTTGTGGCGTAAAGCGGTAAACATCCAGAAGAACATTTGCATCAAATACGAAAATCGCTTCTTCCCACAAGCTTTCCTCATCAGGTTCGTAATAGTATTCTGGGAACATGTCTCGCATAGAAAACCCTCTCGATCAGTCCTCACTCATAGGCATCACATTGGTATCATACCAGAACATTATAAGGTAAAGTACCGTAATTTTAGAACTTTTGTACTTTTCTTACACTTCCCTCCGCGCCTCCGCGCTGCCCCCCGCCTGTGGTCAAATCACACGCGCCGCGCTACAATACTGCACCACTCTTAACAATCACAAATAAGGAACATCACCATGACCGATTCCAAATTCGCAGGGCTGGCAGAGTTCCGCTGCATCGGTCCCTTCCGCGGCGGGCGTGTTGTCGCTGTCGCCGGCGACCCGCGCGACCAAAACACCTTCTACTTCGGCGGCGTCTGTGGCGGCGTCTGGAAAACCACTGATGCCGGGCAATACTGGGGCAATATCAGCGATGGCTACTTCACCGCCTCTTCCATCGGCGCGCTAGAAGTCGCACCAGCCGACCCCAACGTCATCTACGCCGGCACCGGCGAAACCACCATCCGTATCGATGTCTCCATCGGCGATGGCATCTACAAATCCACCGATGCCGGGCGCAGCTGGAAGCACATTGGCTTACGCGACACCCGCCAAATCGCCAAGATTCGCACCCACCCAGATAACGCTGACCTGGTCTATGTGGCCGCCTTTGGGCATGCCTTCGGCGAAAACCCCGAGCGCGGCATCTACCGCTCACGAGACGGCGGCGCCACCTGGGAGAATATCCTCCACGTCAGCGACAAAGCCGGCGCCATCGACATCACCATCGACAAGAACAACCCGCGCATCATCTACGCCGCCTTCTGGGAAGCCTATCGCAATTTCTGGCAGATCTCCTCCGGCGGCGAAGACAGCGGTATCTGGCGCTCGCTGGATGGCGGAGACACTTGGGAAAACATCAGCCAAAACAAAGGCTTGCCCAAGGGCTTGCTGGGCAAAATCGGCTTGGCGGCCTCGCCAGTTCAACCGGGGCGCGTCTGGGCGATCATCGAGAACCAACCCGATGGGGGCCTCTACCGCAGCGATGATCATGGCGAAACCTGGACCGTCGGCAGCAAAGATAACCGGCTCATCTCCCGCGCCTGGTACTACATGCACCTGACCGCCGACCCCCAAGATGCCAATACCATCTACGTCAACAACCTCAGCTTCTGGAAATCGACCGATGGCGGGCATAACTTCAGCGAAATCAACACACCCCATGGCGACAATCACGACCTGTGGATCAACCCCGACAACAACAAAATCATGGTGCACGGCAACGACGGCGGCAGCTGCGTCTCGCTCAATGGCGGCTTGTCCTGGTCGACCCTTTACAATCAGCCGACGGCGCAGTTCTATCACCTCGATGTCGATACCAACGAGCCCTACTACGTCTATGGCACCCAGCAAGATAATTCCAGCCTGCGCGCCCCCAGTCGCAGTCGCTATTCCTCGATCACCTGGGAAGACTGCGATATCATTGGCTCGGGCGAGAGCGGTTATATCGCTGTCAATCCCGATGACCCGAATATCGTCTATGTCGGCGCTATCGGCAGCTCGCCCGGCGGCGGCAACTCTTTGCAACGCTATGACCATCGCAGTCAACAGATTCGCCTGATCTCGACCTGGCCCCGTTCTTCCACTGGCTTGGGCGCGCGGGCGGACAAATATCGCTTCGCCTGGACCTATCCCATCGTCTTCTCCCCCCACGACAGCAATATCATCTACATCGGCGGCAACCAAATCCTGCGTACCACTGACGAGGGCCAAAGCTGGCAAGAGATCAGCCCCGATTTGACCAAAGCCGACCCCGAAACCCTCAAGCCCTCCGGCGGTCCCATCAACCTGGATGCGGTCGGCGCCGAACATTACGCCACTGTCTATACCCTGGCGGAATCACCACATGAAGCGGGCATAATCTGGGCTGGCTCCGATGATGGCTTGCTGCATATCAGCAGAGACGGCGGCGAAAACTGGACCGACATCACCCCACCCGACCTGGGCGATTGGACCATGTTTACTATGATCGAGCCATCGCCTCACGATAAAGCCACCGCCTATGTCACAGCCACCCGCTACAAAAACGATGACTACGCGCCCTATGTATTTAAGACGACCAACTACGGGCAAAGCTGGACCAGCATCACAAGCGGCATCGCCGAAGATCACTTCTGTCGCGTCATACGGGAAGATCCAAATCGCGCCGGTCTGCTCTATCTCGGCACCGAGTTCGGCCTGTATATCTCCTTCGACAGTGGCGAGAGCTGGCAACGCTTCCAACTCAATCTGCCCATCGCGCCCATCTACGACCTCAAAGTCAAAGACACAGATCTGGTGCTAGCGACGCATGGGCGCTCCTTTTGGATCCTCGATGATTTGACCAGACTGCATCAATACAACGATGACATCAGTGAGAAATCAGCGCATCTAATGGCGCCGCGCCAAGTGGAACGCCACTTGCCCAAGGTCTTCGAAGGCTTTTTCGAGGGCGGCGAAGGCAAACAGTACATGAGCACGCTGGGCATGGTGGCTGCCTATACTATCGAGGAGACACCCGAGCACGACCGTAAATATACCTACCTGGACAGCGGCAACAACCCGCCCAATGGCGCCGTCATCACCTATTACCTGCGCGAGCAACCTGCCGAAACCATCACACTGAGAATTGACGATGCCGACGGCAACGAAGTCAAGACCTTCAAGAGCATCCACGTCGACGAAGAAGAAAAGTCGACCAACAAAGGCGAAGAGGACAAGCCAAAAGAATTGCGCATCCCTTCAAAGGCGGGCTGGAATCGCTTCGTTTGGGACCTGCGCTATCCCGATGCCCACAAGGTCATCCCCCATAACGACAATCAACAAGGTTTCATCAAGGGACCACATGCCGCGCCAGGGAGCTATCACGCGACACTCAGCATCGGCGATCAACAGCTGAGCGTGACCTTCGAGATCGTCAAGGAAGCGGGCGTCACCGCCAGCAATGCTGACTTGCAAGCGCAATTCGACCTGCTGTTGGCAATCCGCGACAAGGTCTCGGCGACCCACAAAACCATCAATCAAATGCGTGATGTACGTGCGCAGCTCAAAGGCTGGCGAGAGCGACTGGCTGGGCTGGAATCGGCGGCCGGCACCATCGAAGCGGCAAAATCGCTGGAAGAACAAGTGCTGGAAGTCGAAAAAGAGCTGATGATCCCGGATACGCGCGCCGGCTGGCCCGATGCCATGAACAATGGAGATCGGCTGGCGACGCAGCTCAGCAATCTCAGCTTCAACGTGAACCTGGGCGATTACAAACCCACCGATTATGAATACGCCGCCTATGACGAAATGGCAACCGAGATCGATGGCGTCAGCGACAAGTTCAACGACATCGTCCAAGGCAACCTGGCGGAGTTCAACACCATGCTGAGCAATGCCGGCTTTGGCAAAATCGCGCTCAGGGTGGAGTAGCGGCTGCAGTTTCCGAAAAAGGAACAACTTTCACAGACCTATGCGCCGCTCTAAACCCTTCTTCAATTTAATGCTGGCGGACTTCCTGGCGAGGTCCGCCTATCAAATGGGCAAGACACCGCTGTTGCCGATCTTCGCCGCGGCATTGGGGGCATCCGGCGCCTTCCTCGGCATCATCGTCTCTGTCTCCACCATCACCGGGCTCATCCTCAAACCGCTCTTTGGCATCTTGTCCGATCGCTGGGGGCGGCGCATCTGGCTGCTGATCGGCACAACTTTCTTCGCCTTGATGCCTTTCCTCTACAGTTTCATCCACAGCCCCGAACAACTACTTGTCATCCGGCTCGTGCATGGGCTGGCAACGGCGATCTATGGTCCCGTCACCTTGGCGTATATCGCCGAGCTATCGCGACGCGGGCAAGTCGCTGAAGATATTGGCTGGTTCGAGATGGCTCGCAGCGGCGGTTATATCGTTGGTCCTGCCTTGGCTGGTTGGCTGCTGCTATCGCTCGATGCCACAACTGTCTTCACCATCATCGGCTTGATAAGCTGCTGGGTTTTTCTGCCAGTGTTGCAACTGCCCGAGCTGCAGACCACCAAACGCCGCAAACTCAAACCACTGGTAAGGCATATCAAAAACGCAATTCGCGCTGGAGGGCGGACGCCAGCGATCTGGCTGACCGGCTCGCTAGAATCCATCACCTTCATCGCGCTCTACACACTAAAAGCCTTCTTGCCCATCTACGCCCTGGATGCCGGCGTCAGCGTGGCGCTAGTCGGCATCTACTTCAGCCTGAATGAGGCCGCCCATGTCTTGGGCAAACCATTCTGCGGGCGGCTAGGCGACCGCTGGGGCTATCTGCCAACCATCAGCCTGGGCATGCTGATCCTGGCGGCGGCGCTACCACTGGTGCTTATATTAGATCAAGGTCCGCTTTTCCTGCTGCCGGCGGCGCTCATGGGCTTGGCGCAAGCATTGATCTTCCCGGCAGCCAAAGCACTGGTTTCGGATCGTATCAGTCCGGAGCACCTGGGCGCGGGCATGGGTCTGATCGGCATGATGCAAAACTTCGGCAAGGTGGCGGGTCCCGTGTTAGGCGGGCTGGCGATTCAAGCGATCGGTTACCAGGGAGCGCTAATCAGTTTGAGCTCGATGCTAATCATAGGCATCTTCATCATCTGCACTGTATTGGCACCGCGCAAACTCCTGCGAGCGAGCCAATAGCTATAGCACTTCAGACCCAACAGGCGTTAATCACATCGCCCCGAATATTCGCCGCGCGGCGAATGTTCTGCCCATCAGCATCCATCAGCAGCAATTGATGAAACTGGGGATATGACGAGGGCGCGACATAGCTGATCGCCTTGCTATCCGGCGACCAACGTGGCGAAGCGACGCCAGCATGATGATTGCTGAGGCGCCTGGTCTCGCTGGCATCGGGGCGCAGTTTATAAATCTGCCCGCCAATTTCCGCCGCAATCCACTCTCCATCGGGCGACCAATCGATATCCCTTATCGCAAGGCTGGTATGATAGATGATGCGCTCCCCATTCCCGTCAGCGGATGTGATGGCAATGACATATTCGACAGCGACATCCCCGTTGTAGCGCTCAACGACGATGGCAATCTCACTGCCATCCGGCGACCAATCCCCCGTCGGATATGATTGGCTCGCGCTTGGAGGCTTAATCGTCCGGTACTCGCCGCTCTGATAATCGCCACTTAGCAAACCATAACGCGCCTGGGGGAAACCGCTGAACTCGCGCGCCAACAATACGCTCGCTCCATCAGGGGCGATGGCAATGCGCCGAATAGCCGAGAGATCTTGCCCGGCGCCGCCCGAAATCTGTCGCAAATCTCCGCCATCGAGCTTGACAAGGTGAAACCCATCGAGATCCTGCCGATCGCTGGCGATCGCTATCAGCTGCGACGACCGCTGACAATCGACATCTGAAATGCGCAAGTAGAACTCGTCTGCATGGCGAATCGAGCCGACGATGCGCCTCATCCCGCTCCCATCAAGGCGAATGCGATAAACAGAATTGGAACCTCGGCTGGCGTCAATCGAATCCATGTCGGAGATGAAAATGAGCTCTTCCGCCGACCACTCAGACACCGGCTCCAATGCTCGATCGACCAGCAAGATAAAAGCGACGGCCATCAGATAGATAATCAGGACAAGCTTTCTCAGCTGCTTCTTGCTCTTCATGGCAGACCTCATCGACAAATCAGAGCGCCGCGCTTAATATCGCCGTAAGTTCGTCCGCGCTAAGCGAGATCGGGTTGCCTTTCATACTGCTCGACCGGCTCGACTTTTCGACGATCTCAGCAAAATCATCCGCTTTGACGCCGACCGCGCCGAGACCGGGAATGGCAAAAAGCCGACTGGTTTCGCTAATCCAACCTATAGCGTCAGCAGCTCTCGCATCGGGGTTGTCCAGGAGAAGTTGCCCAATACGATCAAAGCGGCTCAAGGCTGAATTGTCGGGCTGGCGCTCTTTTAACGCTGCCATGTTGGCACGCATGACATGAGGCAACAGCGCGGCGCAGATGACGCCATGAGGCGCGCCATACATCCCGCCCAAGACGCCAGCAAAACCATGAACGGCGCCGAGTTTGGCATTTGCCAATGCCAAGCCGCCCATCAAGCTGACTAGCGCCATATCTTCCCGGGCGGACCCATCCTTCGGCTCAGCATAGACCCGACGCAAAGAACGCCCAGCGCGGCGCAATCCCTCGGCACAGATGGCATCAGTGAGCGGGTTGGCAAGCTGAGAAACAAAGGGCTCGAGCACTTGTGTCAAAGCATCCATACCCGTGCTGGCAGTGACCGCAGCTGGCACAGAGTGGGTCAGCAACGGATCGACCAGCGCAATATCAGCTAACATCCGCTCGTCGCGCAAGCTGACTTTAACACGATGCGCTTTCGATCCCAGCACAGCGTTCTTGGTCACTTCAGCGCCGGTGCCCGCGGTGGTCGGCAAGGCAATAAATGGCAATGGCATAGCTCGCAGCTTCTCCCCCGCCCCGATGACCTCCAGATAATCAAGCGCTTGACCATCATTGGGGATGAGAGCGGCGCAGGCTTTGCCACTGTCGATGACGCTGCCGCCGCCAATGCTGATCACCAAATCGCAAGCGGCTGACAAAGCAATCTGCTTCGCCCGATCGATCAATTCTACGCTGGGCTCGCCACTAACCGAGAACTGCGTGTAGCGCAAGCCAACATCCCGCAGCGACTGGATCAGCTCGGTAACCGGCGCCGCCGGAGAACCACCGGTGACCAGCAACGCATGGCTGCCCTTTCCCCGCGCCAGTTGAGCGAGTTGGCGGGCGCTGCCATCGCCAAATATGATGCGCGCTGCGCTGGCAAATTCGAAGTTCATGCCTTTCCTTTCTTCGCGGACCAGTGGCTCTGGGAGCGACACTCTCTTAATCCGCCGGCGCACATATCATGTTCTTCATGCCGCGCTCAGGAAACTATCCATGATTGTCGCTGAACCAGCTGTCGTTATAATGGCATTATGTCGGATAAGCGGGAGAAATGCGAATGTTGGAAGTTGCTGCGCTGTTGACCGATGAAGTGCAAGCCGGGCGCGCCTTGGTCGCCCATATCGGGCGCTTCTTGTTCGACCGTCATTTGACCGATGCCGGCGGCGGTAACATCAGCCTGCGAGTCGGCGATGTTTATTGTATGTCACCCACCTTGGCAGGTCAGATGCAGCAGTGGCAATTGAATGCCGATGATGTGCTGGTCGTCAGCAGAGACGGCGATATTCTCCACGGCGACGGCGGCTTGACGCGCGAAAGCGCCGTCCATTTTGGATTGCACGCCAATTTCAGCGATTATGGCAACGCGGTCATCCACTGTCACCCGCGCCATCTGATGGTCTTCGCCTGCGCCAATCAGTCGATGCCACCGGTGATGGAAGCCACGCGCAAATTCGGTATCACGCCCGTCATCGAATACGCGCCCGCCCACAGCCCAAAATTAGGCGAGCGCATCGTCGCTACCATGCGGGGGCGCGAAGCGATGATCGCCAAACACGCTGCCGGCACCATCGCCCCCTGGCATGGATTGTTCTTGATGGGCAAGCACCTAGAAGCGGCTTTGGACGCGGTCGAGCGCCTCGATACCAACGCCCACGTGATGATGATGGCGGGCAACCTGGGCGCCAGCCCCCTGCTACGCGAAGAAAGTGCCGCCATGGAAGCGGCTATCGCCAATTTCCGCGATGACTGAACGCCATGATCGTCTCTCTCACCCCCAACACCACGCTTGATCTGAACGTCTCCCTGCCCAAGTTGGTGCCCAATACCACAATCCGCGCCACCCACACCTGGCACAGCATGGGCGGCAAACCAACCGATGCTTCCTGGATTCTGGGACGCATGGGAGAAAGCAGCTTGGCGCTGGGTTTGGCAGCCGGGGCTATCGGCGCCAAAGTGCAATCCATGCTGGAAGCTCACGGCGTGAACGTCGACTTCATCGCCGTCGATGGCGAGACGCGCATCAACACCATCATCATGGACGAAGCTACCGGCGAGCACACCAGCATCACCACCGCCTCCATGTCGGTCAAACCAGCGCACCTCGTTACCCTACGCGAGCGCTACCTGGCATCATTGAAATCAGCATCCGTGGTAATCACCGGTGGCTCGCTGCCGCCGGGGGTGACTCCCGAATATTACCGCGAGGCGATCACATTGGCACATGACCACGATGTCCCGCTGATTTTTGATGCCTCACAACCGAGCTTACGAGTGGGTTTGTCCGCGCGCCCCACTCTCATCAAACCAAATGAACATGAACTTTCGGCGCTGGTCGGGACAAAATTGAAAACTCTCGATGCGCTCTACGCCGCGAGCCAGGAGATCTTGTCGAGTTATGGCACAGAGGTTGTGGTCACCATGGGCAAAGATGGCGCGCTAGCAGTCTTGAAAGATCGCAGTTATCGTATTCCGCCGATAGCTATCAAAGTGATCAACCCAGCCGGCGCGGGAGACGCCGTCCTGGCCGGCTTGGCATACGCCATCCACCAGCAAAAACCGCTGGAAGAGGGCTTGCGCCTGGGCATCGCCACGGCAACCGCAGTCTGCTTGCATCCCGGCACCGCCGCCTACGACCTGGCTGATATGCGGCGCTTCTTGCCCCAAGTCAAACTGATCCCGTATCCTTAGGCGAAAGCGCTCATGAGCTATCGATTTGAAATCGCCGTAGACTCGCTGGAATCCGCTCTGACCGCGCAAGCTTATGGCGCCGACCGCATCGAGCTTTGTGCCGACCTCGGCATCGGCGGCATCACCCCATCGCACGGCGCGATACACCAGGCAATCGCTAAGTTACAAATCCCCGTTCATGTCATCATCCGGCCACGGCGCGGCGATTTTCTTTACACCGAAAATGAGTTCGAGGCGATGCGGCAAGACATCGACATGGTGAAGGCAGCCGGCGCGGCTGGTGTCGTTTTCGGCATTTTGCGGGCGGACGGCAGCCTCGATGCCGAACGTATACAAGAGCTGGTAGCACTGGCGCGTCCAATGACAGTGACTTTTCATCGCGCCTTCGATATGTGCCGCGCTCCTTTCACCACTCTAGATCAGCTCATCGACCTGCACATAGACACGCTGCTGACCTCCGGGCAAGAAGCCACTGCCGAAGCCGGCTTGAGGCTGATCGCTGAGCTGGTGCAACGAGCGGGCGACCAAATCTGTATTATGCCCGGTGGCGGCATCCACGCCGGCAATATTCAGCGCATCGCTAACGTGAGCGGCGCCAGGGAATTCCACTTTTCCGGCAGCGCGACGATGGCAGGACCAATGACGTTCAAAAATCCGCGCCTGTCACTGAGGGATGATGTTTCGGAGTATCAGCGGCGATACGCCTCAGCCGAGCGGATTCGCAAGACGATCAGCGCCTTAAGTTGATTTTTTTAGCTCAGATGAACATCCGTTACATTCAAGCCAAGACAATACTCACACCGCAAAAGCGGGGCTTCCTCACCGCGGGGACGCATCCCTACACGCATAGCTTGTCCTGGGCGATTGGCTGTGGATTCGGCTCTCTGTATTGCGGCGATTACTGTTATGCGCCGAAACTGCCCAACTGGTTGTATTCGCGACAAGAAGGCGAGGCTTGGGGCGAAGCGCTGATTATCAAGGAGAATGCGCCCCAATTGCTGGAAGGGCAACTCTCGCGCAGTCGGAGTCGCGGGGGCATGCGTATCTTCATGAGCCCAGTCACTGACCCGTATCAACCGCTTGAGCGCAAACTTCGCTTGACGCGGCGCTGCTTGCAGGTTTTCGCCGGTTACCACGACCTCGATTTGTTGCTGATTCAAACGCGGGGACCGGCCGTGGTTGATGATCTCGATCTGATTGCCGGGATCCCTTATGCCTGGCTCAGCGTGACCTTGGAAACAGATCGTCATGACCTACCATATGGACCCGCAAAAGCGCATATAGAGCGGCGCTGGCAGGTATTGCGCGAGGCAGCGGCAGTCGGTGTGAAGACGCAGATTGCTGTATCGCCTTGTTTGCCCTATTCAGCCGATTTCGCCGCGCGTTTGCTGGAGAGTGGTGCAGAGCGCATCGTCATCGATACCTTCGCCCTGGGTGATGGTAGCCGCGGCTCCCGCACCGCCAACAGCCCCTTCGCCGTTGCTGCCGATTACGATTGGCGTGATGACAGCCTTGCCCAAAGCCTATATCAGCAACTGAAACGCTATCACGCTGGGGTGTCATTTGGCGCCGGTGGGTTCGCCGGAATCCCGCCGCGACGAGTCTAGCGGTTTATCAAAAAGATCTTGATTGAACCTTTCCCCCGGCATATTGGCTCTTTATGGTGAAGGGTCGTTTTATTTCTTGGAGTTGTTGTGAGAGAGTTGATCGAGCTGGTCATCCGCGCCCGTCAAGGGGATAGCCAGGCTTATGAGGGCCTGGTGAAGCGCTTTCAGGATATGGCGGTGGGTTATGCCTATGCCTTGTTGGGCAATTGGCAAGAGGCGGAAGATGCCGCGCAAGACGCATTTGTCAGCGCTTATTATGGCTTGATCAAATTACGGGATGCGGCGGCTTTTCCCGGTTGGTTTCGGCGGATCGTTTATACCCAGGCGAACCGTCGTTTGCGAGCGCCACAGCCGCTGCTGGTGTCGCTGGATCATGTGGAGGAGCTGGCAGTTGCTGACACCGCGCAGTGGCTGGAGCAAAGGCAATTGCAAGATCAGATCGCTGCGTTGATCGATACCTTATCCGCCCCGCAACGCACTGTTCTCCTACTCTATTATATGAATGACTTCGGGCAGCAAGAGATCGCTGATTTTCTCGAAATACCGCTGGGCACCGTCAAGTCGCGTCTTTATCACGCGCGCAAACAGTTGAAGCAAAGGAGATCTATGTTGAACGAGTTATCAGCACAACGTCCCTCGCGGGATAGCGAGTTCACCCGGAAAGTCATGCGCTTGTTTGAGGCCGCCAAGACCGGCGATATCGAACATGTCAAGCGCTTGCTTGCCGAAGACGATAGTTTGGCGAACGCTACTGGCTTCATCCGCACATCGCTTTGGGGTTCCGATGCCAAGGCATTGCATGTGGCGGTGATGCATGGGCGCAAGGATATTGTCGATCTGTTGCTGGCGCATGGCGCGGATATCAACGCTCGCGATGACAAATACTTTTTCAATGCGCTGATCCACGCCATCGATCTGGCGGATTTCATGCCGGAATACGCTGCGCTGGGCATGGTCAATTTTCTGCTGCAACGCGGCGCTGAAAAAGATGTTTGGGCTTGTGCCTGGCTGGGGGATATGGCGGGAGTCAAAGAGTGGCTGGAGCAGAATCCGGCGCTGGTGAACGAGATTGGTCCCGGTCCTAGCACGCTGCTGTCTTTTTGCCGAGATGTCAAAACGATCGAGTTCTATCTCGGTTACGGCGCCGACCCATTATGCCCCTATGAGAGACCCGGCAACATGGGCATCACCACCCCGCTGCGGGATATCGCTTATCGTGGCAATTACGCGGGTGTGCGCCGCCTCTTGCAGCACTTGGGTTGGGAGGTCGATGTCTTCTGGGCGAGCACCATGGGGGAAGCGGACGCCTTGAGCAGCTTGCTCGCTGTTGATGCTGGCTTGGCGGGCAGCAGTACGCTGGCGGATCATCCGCTGGGCGCTGGCTTGAGCCCGCTGCATTTGGCGGCGCAGGGAGGTCATCTGGATGTTATGGACTTGCTTTTGGAGGCGGGCGCCGATGTCAATGCGGCGGATGCCCGGGGTTACACACCATTGCATTTTGCCATCTGTTTCGGACCGAAAAAACTTTTCGATCCGTTGCCCGAGCTCAGCGAAGCGGTGGAGGATATCGGCGTTTATCACCTGCTAACAGAAGTGCCGCAATTCCTCATCGATAAGGGTGCCGATTTGAAGGCACGTGAAAATGAGCAAGGCAGGACGCCGCTGGAGTTGGCGCAGTCCAAGTTCGAGGACGAGACCGATCGGGGCGCTGTGATTGCGCTGTTGGAAAGTGCTGCGGTTTTATAAGCGCTCGCTTGTGGCGATTTTCAGATATATGGTGAGACGGCTGACCGGGTTACCCCGTCATAGCTCTGTTTATTCTACGGCGATGGGGCAAGTGTCAGATCGCTGGCTTGAGCTTGCGCTTGGGCTTGGTTTGGCGAATATACAGCCAGAAGAGCGCGGTGCCGATGAATGAAAGCAGGGCGCCGCACAGAAACAGATCGCGGAAGGTGAAGAGGGACAGCAGATAACCGCCGCCCAATGCCATCATGGCGAAGCTCAAGCCGGCCGCCATTTCCCCGCTGCCCGCCATTATTGATTGCTGCACCCGCGGGACCAGCTCCAGGATGTAGACGACAAAAGCGGTATAGCGGATCGACAACACTGAAGTTGCGCTGATAAAGCCCACCGCCGCCGCCAACCAGTGTTCCACTAGCGCCATCGGGATCAGGCTGAGCGAAGCGACCAATGAGGCTCCAAGGATCACATTGACATTGCCCCAGCGCCGCACCAGCCGAGGCGTGAACAAGGCCGCCGGCACGCCAGCCAACCGGCCAAACGCGGCGATTAAGCCGATCATAGCGGTCGATATCGCCAGATGTCGGTCCATATACACATTGAAGTAAACCATTGCCGTTGCCGACCCAGCTACCTGAAACAGGCGAATCAAGGTCATGACAGCGATCAATATGATAAACGGGGCAGCCCAGCTTAAGCGTTCCTGGGGCAAGGCGGAATCGCTCTCGGAGGGTTCTGCTGCGGGTTGGCGAGGCAACGGTCGGATGCGCAAAATTAGAAGCGCGGAAAGAGCCAGCGCGGCGCTAGCTAGGATCAAGGTACTGCGATAGGGACCCGGATTGGCGAGGGTGCTGGCGGTCAAGTGGGCGATGATGCCGGGCAAGATACCGCCGGCCAGGCTGCCGGCAAAACCGGCCAGAGCCCAGTGCGCTGTTTTGAGCGCGAAAGCGCGGTGTTTGTGTGCCGTATCGACGACATTGATCAAGTAGGGGGCGCCATTGACGAAGAATACAGAAAAGCCGCCCAGCATCAGGGCATAACTGCCTACCAGCCAGTTCTCTCGCCAGCCAGCTGGCAGTTGCTGCGCCATTGGCAACAGCGCGCCACCGATAAAGCTCAAGCCTGCGCCAAGTTTCATCAGCCCGGTGGTGGAGAAGCGCGAACCCAGAATGCCGGCGGGCAGGCTAGTGAAGGCGAAGGTTAACAAACCAGCGGCATTAACCAAGCCGATGAACTCGGTGCCATAGCCCAGCCGCAGCAAATAGAGGTTGAGCAAGACGGTGTAGATGCCATCGATGACGCAACTCAAGCCTACCAGGACGAGGAAGAACAGCCGCGCCTGCGGGTTAAATTGTCGAGCGGCACCTAGAGCGCGTTTGATCATCGGCTAGTTGCGCGGGTTTTGCGCTACTCCAGTACCTCGAACATGGCTTCAATCTCGACAGCGAAACCATTCGGGAGGGAGGCGAAGCCCAAGGCGCTGCGGGCATGCAACTCGCCATCATAGAGTTCCCAGAAAAGCTCTGAAGCGCCATTGATGACCAAATGTTGGTCGGTGAATTCCGGCATTGAATTGACCGCGCCCAACAACTTGCGAACACGTAAATTGTTGACGCTGCCAGTGATGGTGTAAGCGGCTTTGAGCAGGTCGATTGCGCAGACGCGGGCGGCTTTTTTGCCTGTTTCCACATCGAGGTCGCGCCCGAGTTTGCCTTGATAGCCAGTCGATACATGCCCTGAAACATAAATGGTATTGCCGATACGGGTGGCTGGTGCGAGTGTGGTCGAGGGGGTGAAATCCTCGATATCGATGCCCATCGCCTTGATTTTGTCATCGAGCGTCATCTGCTTGCCTCCTGAGAAATATTTTGCAACGGTACGTGCTGCGAAGATTATAGGCGTGTTACGTTAGGAGACCATACCCAAAACGCAGGTGGTTCTGCGTTGCCGATGATCTTGTGTTTGATCGACGCACCTTGAGACTTGGCTCTTCTCAAATGCAGACAAAATTGAGGACACTTTGCGAAGGCGCGCCAAAGTGTTTCTGCGGTATTATATTCGGGATGCTGTTTTCTCATCCGGCGGCAAGGCGATAGCCAAACGACAAGGAGTTCCCGGCAAATGAAAGTCTTGAGCGTAATTTTCACAGGACCCGAACAGATAGAAGTGCAGCAAGTGGAGGAGGAGTTCTATCCGCTGGGCGCGCATGAAGTGCTTGTGCGGACGCACTACACGCTCATCAGCGCCGGCACCGAGCTCGCTTGCTTATCCGGCGTGGAGGGCTGGTTCGGTTTTCCGGGGACGCCAGGTTACGCTTCTGTGGGCGAAGTCGTTGATGTTGGCGCGGGAGTGACCGCCCTAGCCAAAGGCGACAGCGTCTACAGCATGGGCGGGCACAAGCAATATCAGCTCATCGATACCGCCAACCCCAGGGGGCTCTGCGTCAAGGTGCCGGATGGAATGGACTTGTCGCGAGCCGTCTTCGCGCGCTTGGCTTGTGTCGCTTTTACCGCATTGCGGATTTCGAATATCGAGCTGGGCGATTATGTGGCGGTGCTTGGGCTGGGCGTGGTCGGCAATTTCGCCGCGCAGTTGGCTGCCTTGCAAGGCGGGCGCGTCATCGGGCTGGACCTTAGCGAACGCCGCGTGAAGCTGGCGCGGGATTGTGGCATAGCCGATGCCTTGGTGCTAGACCCCGCGACTATCGAGACGGAGATCGACAGCATCACCCAGGGGCAAGGTGTGGCCGCCTTGATCGAGGCGACCGGCAATCCACGCGCGCTGCCCCCGGCGCTGTCGCTGGTGGGGCGCTATGGCGAGGTCATCTTGCTAGGCACGCCGCGCGGCGCCTACCAAACCGATCTAACCGAGGTGCTGAGTCGTGTCCATCTTGATGGCTTTGGCAACCTGACCTTCAAGGGCGCGCACGAGTGGCGTTACCCGGTGGGACCTAGCCCATTCGTCAAGCACTCGATTGAACGTAATGCGCTAATCGCGCTGGATTTGATCCGCTCTGGAGATTTGCGGGTTGCGCCCATCCTAAGTCACATATTGCCTCCGGATGAAGCGGAGAGCGCCTATCAGGGCTTGAAACAACGGAAGGATGATTATATCGGTGTCGTCTTTGATTGGACGGATGTGCCGGCAACTGTGGGAATAGGATGAGTGGCGATTTAAGTTTTCAGTAAAGCCTGAAATTCCGGACTATCAAAATGATCGCGTACCCACTCCGCTTGTTTGCGAGCGTCGCTTTGCGCCATTTTTGCCAGGCTCTCGTCTTTCATCCAATTTGTCTTTTTGTTTTCGCGCATTAGCCCGCGGAGGGTTAAATAATTGCCTTTGCGCCCATTGCAGGGTCGGCAGAGCAAGATACGATTGCGGATATGATTCTCACCCCCTTCCGATTTTGGGGTGATGTGATCTAGTTCCATGAACTCCCGCTCCAGTTCCCGCCCACAGCCAGCACAGATCACGTTGCCATTGCTTCTTTGTGCTTGTAGCAAAACCCGCACTATCTGTCGGTGGGTGAGTTGCTGCCAAGGTTCCATCGGGCGGCGGATCTTTAAACTGAAGCCCGCTGCTGCCACCTCATTCTCATCGGTTCGTATTGGTGGCGTGGTCAGATAATGAACGTCCCCAAAGTTGATGAGCTGCGGTTGGTCGGGATCGGTGTATGGCACCGCCAGCCCTTCGGATTCAAGCCGAGTCAGCACAGTTTTATGCGCCCCTTCCCAGATATCCATCCCGACCCATTGGCGCCCCAATCGTTCGGCAGCTATCGGCGTTGTGGCGCAGCCGGTGAAGGGATCGAGCACAATATCGCCCGGGTTGGAGCTGGCTTTGATGATGCGTTCATACAGAGCAAGCGGTTTTTGTGTTGGATATCCGGTGCGCTCTTTATGATTGCCAGTCAATGCTTTAATATCTGTCCAGACATTTGGAACAGCACGTCCTTGAGACTCACTTAGATATACCTTGCGTTCTGGAACGCCCTTGCCATCGCGCGCTTGCCGAATGCGATTTTCCGCTTCAAGTTCCAGCATGCGCTCTTTTGGATAGCGCCAAGTCCGGGTGTACCCCCGAAATTCATAGGTGTACCCGCCGCCAGACAAGCCGCCTGTATGAAGCGGGGCAGTTCGATATCTGCCTCGTTCATCTTTATGCCGATAGCTTTTGCGCACATACTCGCTGTCAAGCTCTGCCCATGCGCCATTCCAAACACCGATACCGTCTTTGGCATAAAAAAGCAGCATATCGTAAACTCTGCCATACTTTTTGGCATCATTGTGCGAACCATAGCGCCGCCATACAATTTGCCCGCGCATGTTCTTCTGCCCAAATATGGCATCTAACAAAGTTTTCAAATAGGCAAAGGCGGTGTCGTCAGTATGCAAATACAGACTACCATCTTTCCGTAGGATGCGGTGCATCTCCATGAGACGCACACCGAGCCAGCACATAAAAGCGCCCATATCATCGCCATAAGCTGTTCGTGCAGACTCAATCACCGTCCAAACAGGAGACCAGTCGTCTTTGATGCTATCCGTCCATTCTTCATGTACATCCTTCTCCCAAGACCAGCGATCTTGAAAGCGCGCCCCACGAGCTAGGCTGTCCGGCGTTGCGTGGAAATCTCGATTTTTGTTGAAGGGAGGATCGGTCGCGATCAAATGTACGGTTTCGCTGTTCATCCCGCGCAGGAAGTCCAAGTTATCGCCATGATACAAGGTACGGTTTTGGAAGTTGGGCGCTGCCACAGTGCCACCTGCTTTGCGAGTTGACATCAGCGTCAATTATAGCATGTTTGACACTCACCGTGATTGGAAGGGAACTGCGCGAGGCTCAAATTAGTGAGGTCGCTTTATTCCCCGCGCAGGCGTGGATCGAGGATATCGCGCAAGCCATCGCCGATGAAGTTGAATGCCATCACCAAGCTGGCGATCGCCAAACCGGGGAAGAACCACATCCACCACTGATCGAAGAAGTCGATACCCAGGCTAACCATCCGCCCCCATTCTGGCGATGAGGGATCTGGTCCCAAGCCAATATAACTCAAACTGGCGAAGACGATGATGGCAGTGCCGATATCCAAGGTGCCCAGGATCACGGTTTGGGCGATGCAATTGGGCAGGATAGTGCGAAAGAGAATATACAAACTGCCAGCGCCCACACTATGGGCGGCTTCGACATATTCCTGCGCTTTTACCTCCAGCACCAAAGCCCGCATGACACGGGCATACTTGGGCCACCAGACGATCACCAGCGCCAGCACCGCATTTGTGATATCTGGTCCCAACGCTGCCGAGACCGCCATTGCCAGAATGATTGTCGGGAATGCCATAAATAGCTCGGTGAGGCGCATCAATAATTCGTCGGCGGTACTACCAACAAAACCGGCGAAAGCGCCGATAATAGTGCCCAGCGTGCTGCCGATGGTGATAACCGCCAAACCAGCAGGAATGGTGATCTGCGCGCCCCAAAGGACCCGGCTGAAAATATCACGACCGAGTTCGTCCGTGCCCATGGGGTAAGTGGCGTTGGGCGTCAACTTGCGGTTCGCCAAGTCTTGGTGCAGCGGCTCGAATGGCGAGATCGACGGCGCGAAAAAAGCGATGAACACCCACATCGTCACGATGATTATGCCGATCAGCACCAGGGGATTGCGGCGCAGATGATAGCGCAGCAGTTGCCACTGACTAGGCGATGCGGATACGGGGGTCGAGGAAGTAATAGAGGATATCGACGACAAAATTCACTCCAACATAAATGAAAGCGATCAGCAAACTCACCCCCATAATAGCGGGGAAGTCCTGCGAGGTACTGGCGCGGAACATGTAACGGCCGATACCCGGATAAGCGAAGATCGATTCGATCAAAATCGAGCCGACCAGCAGATTGCCATAAGACAAGCCGATGATAGTCACCACCGGGATGAGGGCGTTGCGCAAGCCATGGAAGCCGATCACATAGCGCTCGCGCATGCCTTTGGCGCGGGCAGTGCGCATATAATCCTGATTCAGCACTTCCAGCAGCGAGGAACGGGTAATGCGCGAGATGATGCCGCTGATGTACATCGCCAATGTGAGCGCCGGCAGCACCAAATGCGACAGGGCATTATTGAAGGTCTTCCAGTCGCCATCGAGCAGGGCATCGACCGTATACAAACCCGTGACAGTCGGTGGCGGGCGCATGATGATATCCAGCCTGCCGGGACCCGCCGCAATTCCCCACTGCGCGTAAAAGAACGTGAAGAAGATCAAACCGAGCAGAAAAACAGGAAAGCTGACCCCGATCAGGGCGATGACCCGCGCGATATAATCCGCCAGGGTATCTTTCCAGACCGCCGAGATCAAACCCAAGCTGACACCTAAAAATGCCCCAAAGACGATGCCCAAGGTTGCCAGCTCGATGGTGGCGGGCAGGAAGCGGCTGATATCCTCGCGGATGGGCTTGCGCGTCTTGATGGAGGTGCCCATATCGCCCTGCAGCAGATTACCTAGATAGGTAAAGTATTGCTCGTGCAAGGGTTTGTCCAAGCCCCATTTTTTGCGAAAGGCTTCCACCAGCTCTTCGTTATTGAGCGCGTTCTGGGGCAAGTTGGCGTTGATGGGGTCGGCTGGCACAGCGTTAGCGATGATGAAGGCGACCACAGTGATACCCAGCAGCAGCGGGATGATAAATAGCAGCCGACGCACAAAATAGTGGAAGAAGTTCATGAAGTCCGGTTCTCATCCTGAAGGCGAGCTAGCCAAACAGGCTTCAGCAGCTTTCGCACGATTCATTCTTGAAGAGAGCCAGCCCATTCATTGCAATGTTTCAGCGGGGCTGGCTCATTGTGATACCTATTTCTCATTTGTATGGGGACGACTTGGTGAGCCGCCCCCTTGGAATTGCGATATAGGTCGTCAGCTTACTCGGCGCGGCTGAGGATAGCGACATCCAGCAGCCACTGAGGATGGAAGACAAAGCCTTCCAAGTCCGCCAGGAATGCGGTTTGTACTTCGGGCACGTTGAAAGGCGCGTAGGGACCGTTTTGCTGGCTCCATTCTTGCAAGGCGGTGAAGATCTCCAAGCGTGCATCGGCATCGCTGGTGCTTCTGGCGGCGCTGATCAGATCCTGGATCTCTTCAGGCACATCTTCCATGAACCAGTTGGTGCGTTCCTTCGCTACCTTGCCACCCGGCATGAAGCTGAGGAAGTCCAGCGGATCAAGAATATCCGGTCCCCAGAGCCAGTAAGCAAAGCCCTGCTCGCCACTACGATACTGTTCCAGCGATACTTGCAATTCGCCCGGTTCCAGCGTGACATTGATGCCGGCCTCTGCCAGATCTGCCTGGATCTTCTGCGCGTTGGTATTGAAGTTGACACCGCCCAGCGAGAAATCGGGATATTGCAGCGTCACATCCAGCCCATCGGGATAACCAGCTTCCGCCAGCAATTCGCGCGCTTTGTCCAGATCCCGCTCGAAGGCGCGATCTTGGCGGAAGGCGCTGAACAAGCCAACCCACATGTTGGTGCCTGGCGTTTCGCCACCCCATAGCGTGCGGTAGCCTTCGTAATCCAGCGCATATTTGACCGCTTGTTGTACGCCCGGCTCGCTGAAAGGACCACCCACTTCTGGATCCTCATTCATCAAGATGAAGTGGGTATAGTTGCTGGGACCGCTGTACACCTCGATGGCATCGTTGTCCATCAAGCTTGCCATTTGGTCTGTGCTCAAGTCCAGCGCCAGATCGATCTCACCGCTTTCCAGCGCGGCTTTCTGGGTGGCGGCTTCCGGCATGTTGATAACGATCACGCGATCGAAGTAAGGTTGCTCGCCCCAGAAGTTCTCATTGCGCACCAACTCGGTGCGGACTTGTGGCTCCCACAGTTCAAGACGGTAGGGACCCGAACCGGCGGAAGTGCTATTGAGGAAGTCCTCGGCGGTATCGGTTGTCGCGGCATCCATGGCATCGGAGCCACCATTCGCGCGTACCAGATCGGCATGTACGATGCTGAAAGCATAACTCGTCAATTCGGACAAGAACGAGGGACGCACGTTATCCAGAGTGACAGAGACCGTGTCCGCATCATGGGCGACCACCTCAACGATATGATCTGCCAAGAATGACGGATTGCCATCGACATTTTGCAGACGCTGTATGCTGAAGACGACATCATCGCTGTCGATATCGTCGCCATTCCAGAAGACGGCATCTTGGTTGAGGGAGAAGGTATAGGTCATACCATCATCGGAAATCGTCCAACTATCCGCCAACAGGGGCAGAATCTCGCTGGCGTCTTGATCGGGGAAAGTGACCAACTGGCTGTAGGTTGCGTGGTTGATGATGCCTGTGGTCTGGGTGAAACCATGCGCGGGATCATAAGAATCCGTCACTTCGGAATGTCCGATGACCAGCACTTTTTCGTCCTGTGCAGCGGCGCTGAAAATACCGAGCAGCAGCACGATCACAGCGACCAAAACCAGCAGGGTGCTTCTTCGATTCATTTTTATTGCTCCTCTTAAACTTGTACAACAGAAAATAGCTGACACAAGAAGTATACCGAATAGCAGGTTGCGCTGCAATTAGGTGCTTGGGCATCAAAGGAGGAAATGAACCCGTCGGCATACCCGAGCAGATTGATAGACGCCCAAGATCATCTCTCGATGCAGGCTCTGCCATCTTCTGCGCTGACGAGGGGCGGACCAGCCCCCTTGAGATAATCGATGAGCGGATGGGGGCGCCGCCTTTTGGGATCGATGTGACTGGCTCGAGTTTGTCTAGTTGCCGTGCTATGAGTTCTCTGAATGCTGCTAGCCTTAAGACGATTTCAGCTCGCCCAGCGATGTTTCGCCCTGTTGAATGTAGTCCGCCACTGGGCTTTCGATGCGTCCGTAGGCATTCCAAATCTTGAAGCCTAGCAGGGCTAACAGGTCTTCAGACGCTTCTTCCAGCACCTCTTTGGAGGTACCCATGGTGAAATTAACCTGGGTGCGGAATTGGGGTGCCACAAACGTGGACAAAACGCCTAAGCGCTCGCCATCGCTGATGTTGGCGCCGGTGCCATGCCAGATACGCCCATCAAAGAGCATAGCGCTGCCGGCGATGCCTTCAGCCGGGATGCTACCCACATTCTTGTCGCGCACTTTGTCGGGGCGCCTGCCATAAAGGTGGCTGCGCGGTACGAGACGGGTGGCGCCATTGGCTTCGGTGAAGTCATTGAGCATCCACATTACGTTGACCACGACTGGCGGCGCGATCATGGCTGGGTGGTCATCTTCGCGGTTGGAAAGCTCGCGAGTCAATGAGCCAGCGGGCACTGGGGAAGGCTTACGGTGGATGGGTTCTGGCATCCACCACTGATCGGTATGCAAGTCCATGGCGATGCCACCGGGTTTGGCGATGTTGGCGCCATAGCTTGATAGTAGATAATCGTTGCCCAGTACATGACTAACCACCGCTCGCACAGTTGGCTGTGTTAACATTTGGCGGAAGACCCGGCCTTTGTTGACCAACATCCAAACGCGCTGGTTAACGCCACCCGCGGCAGCGCGGAAGGCATCGCGCCGGGTCCGCCCCTCCTCATCGGTGAAGGCGCCCCATTGTTGTTTGGCGCCACCATCCTCGAAGGCATACCCTTGCTCTAGCTCCGCCTGTGCCTGTTCCAGCAGACGCTGACGGGCAGCCGCTAACTGAGCGGGCGGCAGAGCGTCTTGCACCAGGCAGTAGCCGAATTCATCGATATTCGATTTCAGGGTGTCGAGGTCAGTGGTCGGTATTGGTAATTCATCTCGCGTCCATTCAAACATTTTAGCCCCCCAGCGCATTTTGCAGGAGAATACATTAATGCGCTGTGCTGCGCAAATTCTCAGGGGCAACTTTTTGTGGGGAGTACAATATCGAAAGTAGCAAACCCTCGATATTAGGCATTAGCCTAAAAGTGTTTGGAGTTTTGCCAACGAGTCCAGGAGGACCGAGTCGGGTACTTTGGCGATATACCGAACATTACGGACTTGCCAATCTATGCTCTTCAAGTGATCTACCAGCACAACACCGTGGACATCAAAACCGGCGGGCAACGATACTTCAAATGGGTAGCCTTTTTCGCGACTTGTGATGGGACAACAGATAGCCAATCCTGATGCGCCATTAAACAACTGGCGCGACAAAACTAAAGCGGGACGCTTTCCAGCTTGCTCATGTCCCTTCTGCGGATCGAAATCTGTCCAGACAATATCGCCGCGGTCCGGAATATAGGACACTACCAAACCTCATTGCCTAATGATGGTCCCACATCCCATTCCTCATGCTTGTTTTCAGGAGTAATTCCAGCGACTAACTCCTCAAGCGAATAGTGAAATTTTTGGACGGGGGAGATACGAAGTTGGTCCCCGTCAACTATAAGTTCGACCTTGGTACCAAAGTCGAGCCCAGTCTCTAAAACCAATGCTTTGGGGATGCGTATGGCACGGCTGTTACCCCATTTTTTGACTTCAGCTAGCATGGTATCTCTTTCTGTGTCTACATTGTAGATACATAGTATCACATTGCGCTCACAAAAAACAAGTATTCTTGTCACGACGCAGACAGCGAAAATAGCATGAACCGGTCTGCGTGCGCGCATTTGGCGGATGGCAAAATTCCCGCGGCAAACAATAGCCGAATTGCAACACAGTTGATACAATCTTCCGCATTGTCCATATTTGACTGTTATCGAGAGAAAAATGATTACAAGAACCGCTTTGATTGGCGCCGGCGGTATGGCGCGCCACCACCTGCCTTTGATGATCGAAACCGGCGCCGCCCTTCGATTTATCTGTGAGCCGTCTTCGGGCAATTATGAACTCACGCTGGAAAAATTGGAGGACTTGGGCGCGCCACTACCACCCAACGAACCCGACCTTGCCAAGCTGCTCGAGCAACACGCTGGCGAGCTCGATGCTGTATTTATCATCACACCGCATAATTTGCATCACGACCAAGCGAAAATGTGCCTGGAAGCGGGTTTGGATGTGCTGCTGGAAAAGCCGATGGTGATGAATGCTCAAGAGGCGCTCAGCCTGATGGAAACCCGCGACCGCACGGGCAAGCATCTGGTGGTGGCATTTCAAGGCGGCTTGTCCCCACAGATTCGTGAAGCTGCCCGCTTGATCGCTTCGGGCGAGCTCGGTGAATTGCTGAATGTGACCGGCATGATCTGGCAAGGATGGAAAAACGCTACGGCAGGCACCTGGCGGCAAATCCCGGAGATCGCTGGGGGAGGCTTTCTTTTTGATTCCGGCGCGCATATGCTCAATACTGTCTGCACTCTGGTCGGTGAGGATTTTGCCACCGTGGCGGCTTGGACGGATAATCGCGGGACGCCGGTAGATATTGATGGCGTAGTGATGGCGCGCTTGGAATCGGGCGCTCTGGTGACCATAAATGGCTGCGGCGATTGCATCCCCGGTTTACATTCGGAGATCTACGTCAACCTGACGGAAGGCGCCATCCGCACTGGCATCTATGGCGAGCGCTTGCTGATCCGCCGGGCCGGCGATAGCGAATACATGGCGACTGATCTGCCAAAGATGCGCGGCGCTTGGGAGCAATTCACCCAAGTGCGCGCTGGTGAGATCGAGAACCCCTGCCCGCCCGAAGTCGGCTTGCGCATGGCGAAGCTATGGGACGCCATCGTCGAATCGGCAAGCAAAGACGGACAGCCCGTGCCCACTCTCGCTAATGCCTGATGGCACAATCTGATAGACAAACACGCATGTAATTATCATTAAGGAGAAATGTGAAAATGAAAACAGCAACAGGTAATTTCCCGCTCGGATGGCGGCGGCGCAACTTCGCCTGGGAGCAAGACCTCGATGGCATGATCGCCTGGGCACAGGAGAATGAGCTGGAGGTTATCGATCTGGGGCGCGATGCTGATGTTATCAGCAAAACGGTCATCGAGGCCGGCTTGCGCGTCGGCAGCGCTGACCTGACGGTCTGGGGAGAAATGATGTCACCCGATGCGGCTAAACGCCGCGATGCGGTGGCGCAAAATGCCGAATATATTCGTGCCTGCGTCGCTGCCGGCGCGAAGACATTCTTCATCTGCATGATCCCCGAAGACCCCTCGCGCGACCGTGCCGAGAACTTCGCCTACATGGTGGAGAGCTACAGCGAACTCAAACCTGCCTTTGAAGCCAACGATGCCTATTTGGTGATTGAAGGCTGGCCCGGTCCCGGCTCGCTGGTCTGCACGCCGGAGACATACCGCGCCTTCATCGAGCAGGTCGGCTCAGCCAATATGGGCGTCAATTATGATCCATCGCATCTGGTGCGTATGGGTATCGATCCCATTCGCTTTTTGAAAGAATTTGTCGGTCATGTTTTCCATGTACATGGCAAGGATTGCATGATCATCGATGAAAACCTCTATCAATACGGCAACCTGCAGAAAGCGACTTTTGCGGCGCCCTACAAATACGGCGGCATGAACTGGCGCTATACCATACCCGGCCACGGCATCTCGGATTGGAAGATCATCCTCAACATCTTGAAAGACAATGGTTATGCTGGCTGCGTCAGCATCGAGCTGGAAGATCACTACTACGATGATACCGAATACGATCAGAAGCAGGGTGTGCTGCAAGGTGTCAAGTTTTTGGCTGGCTCCTAATTTGCGGGGAAAGCCAGCAGGCAAAGAAAATAAGGACTTTGCGCTATAATCAGCGGGAGTCTACCTATATCGACCATAATCTATGCAGAGAGGAGCTAGTATGCCTATCCCCAAGAAAACATTCGGGCGCACAGGACACCTAAGCACGCGCTTGCTCTTTGGCGCGGCCGCTCTTGGCGGCGTCACGCAAGCGGAAGCCGACCAAACGATGGAGCTGCTCATCGCCAATGGCATCAATCACATCGATACCGCCGCCAGCTATGGCGACTCCGAATTGCGCCTGGGACCGTGGATGGAGCGACATCGCGACGACTTCTTCCTGGCCACTAAGACGGGCGAACGCACTTATGATGGCGCCAAGGCGGAATTCGAGCGTTCCTTGCGGCGTCTGCGCGTCAACGAAGTAGACCTGATTCAATTGCACTACCTGGTCGGCGAAGAAGAATGGGAAGTCGCCATGGGACCAGGCGGGGCGCTGGAATACTTGTGTGAAGCGCGCGACCAAGGCTTGGTCAAGTACATTGGCGTCACCGGACACGATGTCGCAATCGCTCGCATGCACCAAAGAAGCTTGGAGCGTTTTGACTTCGACTCGGTGTTGCTGCCATATAACTATCTAATGATGCAGAACGAGATCTATCGCGCGGGTTTCGAAGAAGTTGTGAGCACGTGCAAAGCGCATAACTGCGCGGTGCAGACGATCAAATCCATCACCCGCCGCCCCTATCTCGGGGATAGCCGCAGCCACGCCACCTGGTACGAACCACTGACCGACCAAGCCAGCATTGATAAAGCGGTGCACTGGGTGCTGGGCAATGAGGATGTTTTCCTCAACACCGCCGGCGATATTGGGATTTTGCCGCTGGTGCTGGATGCCGCGCAACGCTTTGAGCAGCGCACGCCGGAGCATGTCATGCAAGCTATGGTCGCCGAGTGGGAGATGGCGCCGCTGTTTGTATGAGCTATTCATACTCCCTACCCTGAAGCGATGTATCTTGATGCATCGCTTTGGGGATCGTTGATTACACCTTAGCGGAAACCTTTGTAGCGAATATCCTTACAGGTTTTGGCATCATAGCGTCAGTAATATGTGTTTTGCTTCAACTCATGCTTTCCGTTGCCGAGGGTAGTGAAGGGTAAATGAGACAATGGAAACACTCTTGATAACAGGGCTTATCATCTCTTTTATCTATGCCTTCGCTTTGGTCGCCACTTTGGCTTACGATCTGATTTCAGGTCGTTTCAAACGACTTAAAAGTCTGCGAACCAATATCGAAGAGGCTGGAGTTGAAAACACTGCCGCCATAGCGACAAATTCTGGGAGTCTGTACTAGCCTCTCCCAATGCTTTGAGGGGACTCAAGGGTTGTGAGTAATGGAGCGATGTTTCTTAAATCATGGCTCAGTGACCATCCAACAAAACACACAACAGAGGCATAATGCCTAACGAGAAGCGGCGGCAGCTGCGGACTATGAAGCAGCGGAAACAGATGCTGGGGTTTCTTGTGCTTGCTGCCTGCCTGCTGGCGTTGCTGGCAGCGCTTTCATACTATTTCGCACCATCCGAGAGCAGCCAGGCAGTGACGGTCAATGTGTTCCCCGCCACACTCTCACAAGAGGGAGAGATTGGCGAAGCCGTCTTCAAAGCCAATTGCGCGGCATGTCACGGCGAGAACGCAGCAGGAACGAACCTGGGACCACCCCTTATCCATGACATTTACAACCCCAGTCACCATTCTGATCAAGCTTTCTACCTCGCCGCTGCAGGTGGCGTCCGGCAGCACCATTGGCTCTATGGCGACATGCCGCCACAACCGCAGGTTTCCCAAGAAGAGGTGACAATGATCATCCGCTACATCCGCGAATTGCAAGCTGCCAACGGCATCATCAAATAGCCGCGCAAGATCTGACAAGGTAGGCGAAGGATATGGATGGGGCTGCGGTGGCGGGTTTATGCTCCCGGCTTTCTCCCCCGCCACCAACAACTCACCAACGATTTCCCCCTCCTGCGCCAAATTCCAAAACCGCGACCACAAAGTCGCCTCTTCACATCCATCTCATGCTACTCTCACCCCATGACCAAACACGCCCAACACCCGCTCCGAGCAGATTTATTCCCAAACGGCAACAAAAACAGCTCTTGTTGCCGAAAAAGTTTTTCTTCCGGCAACAAAACGGCAACAAAACTCTGCCCAAGCCACTTAATGCTTTGGAACGCGCTAAAAAACCCTCGACATATCTCGAAAGCGCTGTATAATGCGGAGCTTGCAATAGAAAACAGATCCGCAGCTTCACTCAACTTGTTGGAAAAACACCGAAGCTGCGTAGCAAAGGGAAAGTCATCATGCCCGGCAAACGTAAAATCACCGGTACCAAGCCAATGTTCGGTCAATCGCGCAGCAAGGCATACAATACCGTCAAACGGAAATTCAAACCCAACCTGCAAAACAAACGCATCTACGTGCCAGAGATCGATCGCTGGGTCCGCGTCAAAGTGACCGCCAAGGAAATCAAGACCATCGACAAGATCGGCTTCATGGAATTCCTCAAGCGGCGCAACGTGTCCCTGAAATCACTGCTCTAGCCCACCGCCGCCATGGTATGAACCAGCACCATCAATCCCTCGTCCAACAATTCCAGGCTACCGAGCCCGGCCGCGGACAAACTCAACAGCGCCCGGAACACCTCGGCATCACCCGGCGCTGGTACGGGCTCAAGAACAATCAGCGCCGAGACATCCTGCTGGATTTCATCGCCGCCAACCGCGACCTCAGTTACGAAGCTTGGGTCGCCCTCATCGATGCCCTCTATCATGGCGACTCTTACGAAGAACGCTGCGCCCCACAAACCCTCTTCCGCAAATTCCCCCGCTACCGCCGTCAATTGCCCTTAGCCCAGCTCGACCAATGGCTGGGCTTGCTGGAAGGCTGGGCAGAGGTGGATAGCACCTGCCAAACCGTCTTCAACGATAAAGATCTGCTGGCGGATTGGACCGGCTGGTCAGCATTGCTGGAATCGCTAGCGAACGACACAAACATCAACAAACGCCGCGCGGCACTCGTCCTCCTAACCGCGCCCATCACTCAATCGCCCGATCGGCGGATCCTGCAACTGGCTCTCGAGCTGATCGACCGCCTCAAAGGCGAAAAGGACAAGCGCATCACCAAAGCCATTTCCTGGCTCTTGCGCAAGGGCATCAAGCAACACAGCCATATGATCGCCAGCTATCTGGAAGACCAGGCAGACAACCTCCCCGCCATCGCGGTGCGTGAAACCCGCAAGAAGCTCACCACCGGCAAGAAGTGAATGCCCGGCGCTGGGCTACCTATCCGCGTAGTGATCTTTGACGATGTAATGAGTATCCCGTGGCGGGCGTGAAAGGTATTCTTCCTGTGGGGGACGCTCGGACAATGTCATCGGTCCCGGGATCACATTCTCATAAGGAACCGCCCCCAAGATATCACGCATGATATTAAGGCGCAGCCGCCGCTTGTCATTGGAATTGATCTGCCGCCAACGCGATTCCGGAATATCAGTGTGTTCAATCATGGTGTCTTTCGCCCGGGAATACTCCACCCAGCGATTGCGCGATTCAAGGTCAATCGGGCTCAGCTTCCAACGGCGCATCGGGTTGGCAGCCCGTTCCTGAAAGCGCCGCTCCTGCTCATCGTCATCGACCGATAACCAATACTTGAGCAAAATGATGCCATCATTGATCAGCAAACGCTCGAAATTGGGCGCATCACGCAAGAAATCCCAATACTGTCGATCGCTGCAAAAGCCCATGACCCGCTCGACAGTCGCGCGGTTGTACCAGCTGCGATCAAACAGCACGATTTCACCAGCAGCCGGTAAATGCGCGACATAACGCTGGAAGTACCATTGGGTTTGCTCACGGTCAGATGGCTTGCCCAAAGCGACCAGGCGAATATCACGCGGCTGCAGCGGTTCCATGATCCGTTTGATGGTCCCGCCTTTGCCCGCGGCATCCCGCCCGTCAAAGGTGATCATCACACGCATTTCATTGTGCTTGATCCAATACTGCCATTTCACCAATTCGAACTGCAACCGCGCCAGCTCGCGCTCATAAAACTTCTTGCCGAGGCGATCCGATGCTTTGCCCTCTTTCACCTTTTTCTTTGACATAAGGCGCCCAAGAACTCATTTCCAGCTTTTATACTCATAAGCATACCTAATTCTGATATCAGCAACCATGCGCACGGCGATAATCGGCTAACCATAATCTCTGGGGAGCAGGCTTCGCAGCTGGTCTTTTTGTACTATAATCTTCCAGGAACAATTCAGGAGATCGACTAAAAGCCATGGCGCGACAGCAAAGCCCCTTGCGCGCTGCTGCCCTAGGGGAGGAACCAAAGCCAAATTTCTTCATCGTCGGTGCGCCCAAATGCGGCACCACATCCCTGCACGAATACCTGCAGCGCCATCCCGATGTCTTCATGCCTTTTTATAAAGAGCCACATTTCTTCGGCTCCGACTTGCAGGGTTCGCGCTTCCAACAACTGCGCAACAAGCCAGACAAGTATCTCAAGCTCTTTCGCGACGCGCGCGGCGAAAAACGCATCGGCGAATCTTCTCCTTGGTATCTGGTCAGCCACCAGGCAGCGGAAGAAATTCATGCTTATGACCCAGCAGCAAAGATCATCATCATGCTGCGCAACCCAATCGATATGATGTATTCGATGTGGTCACAATTTCGCTATAGCGGCAATGAACAAATCGACACATTTGAAGCGGCTTTGGCAGCAGAAAACGAACGACGAACCGGCAAGCTCATCCGCCGCGCCGCCCATTGCATCACCGGCTTGTTCTACCGCGAGATGGCACACTATAGCGAGCAGATACCGCGCTATCTGGAGCGCTTCGGCAAGGAGAATGTATTGATCATCATCTTCGATGATTTTGTCGCCGATACTGCCTCCGTCTATACCACCGTGCTGGATTTCCTCGGGCTCGAAACTGACATAAAGATAAACTTCAATGTTCGCAATCCAAATAAAACGGTCCGGCTGGCTTGGCTGCAGAAAAGGATCGTAGATAGCGGCTTTTCCCTAATGCTGTTGAAGGATCGCCTAACCTATCTAGCGACCACCCACTCACTGGTTCCTCATTCCTATCGGACACGCGCGGTCGAAGGCGTCATCGCGGTATATACAAAATATGAGAAACGCTCACCATTGACCGCGTCTCTGCGGCGTCAACTGGCTGGCGAATTTGAAAGCGAGATCGATACCTTGAGCAACCTGCTTGATCGTGATCTTTCTCATTGGTACCGGCAAAATCAGCAGGATTGAAACCCATATGGTCGAAGACATCCGGGCTGAAAACGAACCCCGTACCAAAACCACCAACAAACGCCAACTTCTCGGACGCCTGGTCAGCATAGTAATCACGGTCGCTCTGTTGGTTTACGTGGTTAATGATGTGGAATGGCGGGACTTCGACAAACTGTTAAGCCGCGTTTCACTCACCAGTTTATCCCTGGCGATGTTGTCGTATCTGGCTTTAAACCTCTTGCGCTCTCTGCGTTTCCGTGTCTTGCTGGACAAGAGCGATACCCCCATGCGGATTTTGATTCCGATTACCCTATACCACAATGGCTTAGTGCGTTGGTTGCCCTTCAAGCTTGGCGAATTGTCATACATTGTTTTGTTACGCCGGCGACTCAATTACTCGATGGAAGAAGGCGTCAGCAGTTTGGTTGGTGCACGTTTGTTGGAAATGCTAATCATTGTGCTGGTCTTCGCTTTCGGCATAGTATTTAGTGGCAAACAGTTTGCGGAGGACCGTAGCGGGCTGATATTTTTGACTGTGTTGGTCTTCCTCCTGAGCGTGATCGGTTTGTATTTCGCGGGCGATTTGATCCGGTTCCTCTGGCGCGCGGTACAACGCCCACTTGGTCTTGTCCTCAACACACAATCCGAGTTTGTCATTCGTATCACTGCCAAGCTGGGGGAAATCGCCATTGAACTAGATCGGATTCGCCACCCGCGCCTATTCTTCTCGGCACTCTTGATCAGCTGTTTTACCTACACGAGCTCCTTCTTGACTAACTATATTCTATTGCGCGCGCTGGGCTTGGAAGTCGGTCTCCCGATTATGATCATCATTATCAGCATTGGCATGGGCGGCTCAGCCTTTCCTTTCACCCTCAGCGGTTTTGGTGTGGTGGAAGTGAGCTGGAAGCTCGGCTTGACGCTATTCGCTGGCTTGCCCGATTCGGACGCATCCACCATCGGTCTATTGTTACATGCCTTTCAACTTATCGCCGCAGCGCTCTATGGGCTGGTTGGTTATTTGCTGATTCGCCTGACCCCGCCGCTTGCTTCGGGAGGAATATCAAAACAGGAATAAGGAAAATCATCATGCCGTACCAATTCGACCCCGACAAGATGTACCGGATGCCAACCCATTTTGGACCACGCACTGGTCCGCGTCGGGGACCGGACGGCAAACAATTTGATAATCGCGACAGTCCTCGCAGTACCATCTTCAGCCTCAGCTTCCTCAGCGATGCCGCCAAACTGGAAAACCTGCTGCCCTCCGGTTTCGCCCTTGCGAGCGATCCAGTGGTTACCATATCCGCTTCCTACATCACCGAGATCGAGTGGTTGGCTGGGCGTGGGTATAACACCTTGGGCGTATCGTTCCCAGCGCGCTTTGAAGGCAAAGAAGGCAAGATCGAGGGCAATTTTCTGGCTGTTCTATGGGAGAATCTGGCAGATCCCATCATCACCGGTCGCGAAGAACTTGGCTTCTCCAAAATCTACTGCGAATTGCCCCCTCCCATCAAATTACGGGATCAGTACAAAATCACCGCGAGTTGGCTGGGCTTCAAGTTTCTCGATTTAGAATTGAGTGAATTACAACGACAATCGCCCAAAGATATCGATACGCTGACAGAAAATACGGAGAGCGCGGGCACCTTGCATTACAAATACATGCCGCGGACAGGTGCCTGGGGCAGCGTCGATATCTGCTACGCGACCTTCACACCACCAGAGGCGCCAAATCGGCGTATCATCGAGCGTCATATCGGTGATGGCTGTTTGCAATTCCATGCGGCTCGCTGGGAGGATATGCCCACCCAGTATAATATTGTCAATGCTCTGGCTGCTCTACCAATCCACGAATATCGCGGGGCGAGCTTGATGAAGACCATCGGTGGCAAAGACCTGAGCGATCAGCGGATTTTACGCTAGCCCGGGAACTGGAGAAGCAGATGTACAACTTGGAAGGAAAAGTAGCGCTGGTCACTGGTGCCGCCGGACCAGCTGGCCTGGGCAGAGCGATCGCCCTCCGCCTGGCAAGCGAAGGCACCGACCTGGTAATAAACGACTTAGATGTGCCAAAGCAGCGAGAGAACTTAGCGGATGTGGCGCGGGAAATCAAATCGTTGGGCAAAGCTGCCTTGCCTGCCTATGCCGATATCTCGCAAGCAAACCAGGTTGAGCGCATGGTCGCCCAAGCTCTTGAGCATTTCGGCCATATCGATATCTTGGTGAACAACGCTGGGGCGCCCGCTGGTCGCGATCGGGTCCCTGTAGTCGAGCTTGAGGAAGATGCCTTCGATCTGGTGCAACAGGTTAATGTCAAAGGCACCTTTCTCTGTTGTCGAGCGCTGGCTCGGCACATGAACGCCCGCGGGCAGGGTGGCAAAATCATCAATATCTCATCGACCGCTGGCAGACAAGGTGTGGCCCGTTATGCCGCGTATTGCGCCTCTAAATTCGCGGTGCGCGGCTTTACCCAGGCGCTGGCACTGGAGTTAGCCCCTCACCAAATCTGTGTCAACGCGATCTGCCCTGGCTTGGTCGCCACCGAGCGCATCGATGATATCGCAGCGGCTTTAGCGCCAGAGGGCATCGCCCCAACCGATTACCGCCAAGAGATGATCGACTCAGCCATCAGCAGCATACCGCTCGGACGCATGACAGAGGCATCGGATATTGCCAAGATGGCAGCCTTCTTAGCATCGGATGAGTCCAATTTCATCACCGGCATGTCCTTGACCGTCTCCGGCGGCTTGAACATGAATTAGGAGTATCAGACCTTGAGATAGTTAAGGGTGCGAACATGACACATAGACGACTGGAAGACAAGATCGCTTTGGTGGTCGGCGCCGGCTCCAGAGGGGAACTGGCTGGCACAGGATATGCAGCCGCCCTGCTTTTCGCTCAACACGGTGCAACAGTCCTGCTGGCTGACAATGATTCTGAACGTGCTGACAATACATTACGTGATATAGAAGAGAATGGCGGCAACGCTTCGATCTATATCGGCGATGTGACCAGCGAAGCAGATTGCCGCGCGATGATCGAAACTTGCCGCGAGCGCTACGGTGCTCTAGATATTCTCTTCAACAATGTGGCCACCTACGGTTTGGGTATGGTCACTGAAATCGAAGAAGCCGAGCTGGATCAAACTTTTGACATCAATTTAAAGAGCATGATGTTGACCTGCAAACATGCCCTCCCTTTGATGAAAGCAAGTGGAGGAGGATCGATTATTAATATTTCATCGATTGATGGTTTGAGAGCTGGGTTCTCCCGTAATATTGCCTACGCCGTCACCAAAGCTGGGGTGGTGCAACTGTCGCGTGTCATGGCGGTCCATCACGGGCGCGACAATATCCGCGTCAATTGCATTGCGCCAGGTCATATTCACGGCGCCTTCGTCCGGCATCTGGACGCGGATATCCGCAATCTGCGCCGCAAGGCAGGACCACTAGGCACAGAAGGTAATGCCTGGGATGTAGCATGGGCAGCAGTCTTTCTAGCCAGTGACGAAGCGCGTTGGATTTCCGGCGTGGTCTTACCGGTTGATGCGGGCTTGTTGGCAGCCACACCGCTCTCAGTCTACGACAATTTGAAATGAGAACTTTATTTCTCCACAAACAGCGACTATCATAGCAAACTAAAACTACCTTTCGGACACCGCACATCATCTGAAAAAGAGCCTATAGAAATACAAACAAATGTTCTATTCCGATCCAACTAAGTGAGCTAACAGCACTTGGGACAATATAGACGACTTATTTGCATTTTTCCCATCAATGATATAAACTGTATAAATATAGCGAGCTTGACAAATATCATATTGTGAGTTTGCTTTAGTTCCGAATCAATTTACCAAAGCAATGTTGCCTTGGTTTTTTCTTAGCTCTACATATATAAGGACCGGCGTTTGAAAGAAAATTCCGCTCGATATATATGCGAGACTCAGGATATTTTGCGCGCAATCATCTCGTAGCAAAAAGACAAGAAATTCTCGTCGCTGGCAATAGTGGAGTGTCCTTGCCTTGATCTGCGATCGATTGTTGGATTATAGGATTTCAAGTAAGCCACGAACGTACCGGATCTTTATGGCGCATTTAGCATTTTGAAATCATGAAAATAATGGAGAAGTCATAGTGGAAAAGAAGAGAGGGCTGGGGGAAAATCCCGCGGATTTTATTGACAATCCATTGCTAAAAAGAGCGAAAATTCTGGCGCAAGCTGGCTACTCGGTGATTCCGGTACATGGAAACAATTTGCCGAACGAACCCAAAAAGCCGGCTATCCGCTGGCGCCCTTATCAGCATCGCATTTCATCCGAGGCTGAAATCAAGAGACTATTCGGTCCTGAGCCCGGGGCTTTAGGTATTGTTTGCGGCCGAGTCTCGAAGTTGATGGTGATCGACTTTGATGATCACCTGCGTTATCAACGCTTCTGCCAGCATCTGCCACAATACGCAAAAACCTATACGGTCAAGACACGACGAGGATACCATCTGTATTTCCGCTCCGAGGAAAAAGTGCCGAGCCATCAATTCGAAGGCGGGGATATAAAGGGAGAGCGATCGTACGTGATTGCTCCACCATCTAGGATCGAGAATTTCCTTTATCGAGCAATTAATTCACAAACTCCGATAGCGATCAATAAAGCCGATATTGACCGGCTACTGAATTATTTTCATGTGGATGCATCAACACATCTTGTGCCCGGCAAAATCATCAGGGAGAAAAGAGACTTGGATCTGGCTGGTTTATACTGGCGGCTGGTCCCCGAGATTGGAAGAAATAACGCGCTATATCGAGCGGCTTCGGTGGCCAGAGATTTTGGATTTTCGAAGCATGATGTAGAACAGACTTTGCTTCCACTCCATATAAAGGCCCCGACAAAACCTGGGCACAAATATGAAACATTGCGAGACCGTTTTCTTGAGGGGCAGCGCACTTTGGAAAGCGCTTTTAAAATGACTGCGAGTACAAAAAGTGCTGAGTCGGGGCTCCCTAATTCGGTGCGCGAGCGATTGCTACAAGGACAGCAATCTACGGTGGTGGCTCGCTTGCTTGACATCTTGAAACTGGCAGGTTGGCTGCCAGGAGCCTTCTTCACGCTAAGCGAAGCTATCTCCGTCGCTGGACGCTATCGCCTAAACCGGAAAAGCGTGTTGCAAGCACTGACGGGCGAGCACTGTACTTTCAACGGACGGCATATTATTGGTAGAAGATATGTTGAATACCTGGACATTAGAGGACTAAAAAGGAAAAAACGCGGTAGGCCCCTGGAGTTGATGTTCCAGGTACCCTCGGTCTCGCGCTTGCTTTCCCTGTTGAATGTGCGCTGGACGCCTTCCGATCCGATCAAAATGGAGGATCTAAAATCGGCTCGCGCGTATCGCCTGGCAGTGCATCGCGAATACATACGACGCTTATCGCCCAAGGTGTCAATGGCGCTGCTAGCCAGACGCTTGGGAGTAAATGTCAAAACCATCCAGCGCTACAACCGGCGGCTGGGCGTTTCCGTAAGCGTGACCATCGGAAGATTTCGCTTGACCAAGGAAAATTTACGCAGCCTGCCAAAACGGAGAGATGGTGTGAAGAAGAACGCGACCGACGGCTATTGGCTAGAGAATCCCGATGGTAGCTGTTACCCCGCCTGGCGCCATATTGGATTCCACTTGCTCAAGAATCATAAACACCCGGTGTACGTGTGTATGAGACGCCCTTCGCGCTATAGCTTGGGAGCAGGACCCGCTCCCAGTGTTGAATATGAGAGAATGAGCCCTGCTGAATTTGTCTATGTCTGTGCGATGCGTGGCGAGAAGAGCGGCGACCAAGGCGTTTTGGCTCGAGCCCGCGATTTTTGGGAGGCGTTCAAAAAACGCGCCTCGATAGTGCGCTATGAGAAAGTGCAACTATTCTTTGATACCGTTGTAAAGCAGATCCCAAATGACAAGGTCGCCGAGACCATCAACGGCTATCTCTATGCCTATGATGATACTGGGGAGCAGGTCAGACGCCCGGCGAAACGTGGCGTGGCTTTTAAAATGTTGAAGCAATTTGGCAGCGGTAATGTCTTCCTGGCTCTGCGGGATTCCTATACCGAACTCTTCTACAATTTGGCGGGTCACGCATTACGAGGTGGTGATGTGGCCAACGGAATGGACTTGTTGGCGCGGGCGCTGGGATGATGACTTTTCCAATACGTTCAAGCGAAACAAGTTGATACCGTTACAGGTGTAACGACATAGCGGTGCAATCACAGAAGCACATCGGAGGATGTGCTTTTTTTGATCCATCGATTCAGTGGTGGCGGGAACGCTCATGATCTTGTCGTAGCACTTGTCAGTAATTGCCGGCGATCTCGCAAATGAAAATACGCCTAGCGAGATAACGATTGTTAGCGCCAGCCTCAAAAAGCTGGCGAGCACGCGTTACCCGCAAATCGTTGAATGAAGTCACCAGCTGAACAAATCGAATGGTGCTGCCTGGCCCGCTCGCGTTGAGGCTCGGTTTTGCAGCACGCCTGCGCCGTGTAGCGTTACACGTGTAACGGTAGGACGGGAAAAGAAAGAGGCACATCACTGGATGTGCCTTGGTTTTAGTCAGTTAGTTTGGAAGGTCTCAAGTATCAGTCTCATCGATATCTTCCATCAGGCGCAGGAGCTGTCGGATTTCTGCCTCGATCAGCTTGCGGAATTTCGGGTGGTTGCTGGGGTCGGTGGAGTTGATCTCTTTGCGCAATTTGTTGCGCCACTGTGTGGCATCGGCGGTCAACCGGGCGAGCATATCTTTTTTCTGGCGCACCTTGCTGCTTGCCGTTACACGTGTAACGCTATCGAGCGCTGCCTTCATTTTGCGCAGTTCGCCTTCGCTCAAATGCTCATCATCTCCCCGGCGCCACAATTCGCTAGGCAAGCGGAGCAAAGCGCGATATTGCCGCAGCTGGCCCGCGTCTGATAATCCCATAGCATTGAGCAGTCGCTCGCCTTGCCCACGCGGGATACGCCAAATCGAGCCGTCCGACACCTGGGCGTAAAATGATTGTTCGTTGTCGCAAGCATCGAGCGGCGAAAAATTGTTCCACCCATGAAGATCCATCAACAGCAAAGCGAGCTGCCGGGCGCGGCTGATAGCGTTCAAGTTGTCCCGCGCGTTGTTTTCGCTCGCCTGGCGCCAAACATCCACCTCGTTGACGATTCGTGAGGGGATGCGCGACCAATTGACGATATTGCCATCGGGGCGTTTATCGCCATCGCCGAATTTCCAATACAGGATGTGATAGGCCAGCCAGCGGCGCTCACCAGTTTCAATTTCATAATGATCCGCGCGGCGGACCAAACTGATTGGGTTCGACAAACCATCACGGCGGATGCTCGCTGCCAAGTCGATCAACTTCATCAGGGCGAGTTCTTTTATCGATGGTGGGTGGCTGTTAGCGGTGCCGGATTCGCCGGGATCATTCTCGGCTTGTTCGCCGCGGTCTGTCTCCTGCCCCAAAAGATAATTGACGATGTCGAAATTCTTTTGCCCTTTTTCTAGCTCTACCTCGATGATCCAGCGCTCAAAAATATCAACCAGATTATTGGGATGCAACGCAAAAATATCTCTCAGATCGTGGGGAATACTGCAACGCGGCTGAATCGAGTTTGGACGAATATCGTGGATGCTGACCGCTTCGATCGCTTGAAAATCATTGTCTGCCGCGGCGATCTCAAACGCTAATTCGCCCAAGCCAAAACCGATCGCATCAGCCGCTTTGGGATCGAGTGTATTCGGGTTGGCGGAGAGCAAATTCTCTTCATTTTGAATTTTACGGCGGCGTTCACGGCTGTTCATAAATCCGTTCCTCCAGCTGGTCCACCAGGCGCCAGGCATCATCAGCGGTGCCACTGGTCGGCGCTAGGGAAAAGACAGTGCGCCGCGCGCTGGCAACCTCGGTCCATATTGTGCGTACCGGCAGCGGCTTCCAAACCAGATGCCCAAAGGTATCCTGTAGCCGCCGCAGATTGTCCTGATGCTCCAAGGTCCTGCCGCGGTACATCGTCGGAACCACTCCCAGCACTTTGATGTCATTCAAATTGTATTGCTGACGAATGGGGCTAAATTGATCTTTATGCGTCAAACTCTCGCGCAATCCATCGAAACTCCAAGCTTCACATTTGGTGGGATAAATGATCCCATCCGTCGCCATATAGATCGAAGAATGGAGCAATGATGGTGTTGGCGAAGTATCAAAAAAGACGAAATCGATCGCATTGCGCAACTGATTAAAACGCTTCAAAACAGTGAAAGCATCAGAGATATTGCCGGCAATACTGCGTGTTTCAATATTCGATGGCACGATCAGCAACTGGCCGCTCGTATTATGCGCTTCATCCGGCACATTAAAACGCTCGGGCGCCACCGGGCGCAACACCTTTTGAAAAGGGGCGTTGCGTACAATCAAATCATAAAAGCCAGGTTCTTTCGATAATCCGAAAGCGATAGTGGCATGCCCTTGCGGGTCTGCATCAACCAGAATGACGCGCTTGCCGCGGATAGCCAAGCCAGCGGCAAGATGGGTGGCGATAGTGGTTTTACCAACTCCGCCCTTTTCATTTAACAGGGTGATGATTTTCATAAGGCACTACCTATTCTTGTACAGATTCTTTGGCTACCGAATAAACGTAACCGGTAACGCCATTGTTAAAAGTGACAATACTGCGACGAAATATGCCTTGCTCCACCAGCGTATCCATCATGTCAATGAGGTGAGGTGTCTTTTTCCGATTTAGCCGATTCACAATCTCCGTGCGTGTCAAAGGACGTTTGCTACGCGCGACAATGTCAATCATCAGCTGGCGAGTTTCTGATCGAGGACGATGATCTTGAGGCATAAAGAAGCGTTCTCCATGACCAACAGTATAGATACTATGTAAGTATAACGAGTTTACCATATTTGCGCAAGGAATATAAGAGCAATTTGTGAAGATGTTGAGAGGAAAATAAATAACGAAATGTAAAGAAATTATATCTAGCGCACATATATCTTTCAAAAACCTCAGATTCCGTAGACTTTATCAGACCCTTGTATAACATGCTGGCTTAAGAATAGCCAGTATCGAACCCTCCCACCTGGAGCGCCAACCGAGTTCTCAGCGGTTCATGGGGCTTGGGAGTTGGCAACTCCTCAAATTATAATAGGCTCATGCGAGATCTAATTGATACCTGGACAGCAGAGCAGTCCGCCTTGGTCGAGGCGCCGCTGGATCGTAAAATCTGGTTAGAAGGCATCGCTGGAAGTGGCAAGAGCAGCGTCGGCGCGCGCCGGGTTTTACACTTGCTGGACGCCGGCGTAGCTGCCGAATCGATTCTTATTTTCCTGCCGCAGCGTTCGCTGGCACAGCCCTACATTCGTGCTTTGCGCGCTGGCAATACCCGCCGCGGGGGCCAGGTGTCCATACACACCATCGGCAGCCTGTCGCTGCAAATGGTGGAGACCTTTTGGTTCCTCATCGCGGAAGCTGCCGGCTTCGCCAATCCGAGGGATTTGCCCAATTTCCTCAACCTCGAGCTAGTGCAATATTTCATGGCTCGCGTCATCGAACCCTTGGTTAATCAGCGGGATTATTTCAATAGCGTGCGGATCGACCGGGCGCGGCTCTATAGCCAAATCGTCGATAATATGAACAAAGCGGCGCTGGTCGGTTTCCCCATTGATGAGATCGCCTCGCGTCTGAAATCGGCTTTGCAGGGCTCTGTCGAGCAAGCGCATATCTATGACGATGCGCAGATTTGCGCCATGGCGTTCCGCGAATACTGTTTGTCCTATAACCTGCTCGATTTCTCACTGCAGTTGCAAGTCTTCAGCCAGCAGCTCTGGAACTTGCCAGAGGCGCAACGTCACCTGCGGGACCGCTACCAACATCTTGTCATCGACAATGTGGAAGAGGACAACCCCGCCTCCCATCGCGTTCTGGCCGATCTCCTGCAAACCGCCCAATCGGCTCTGATCATCTACGACAATGATGCGGGCTTCCGCCGTTTTCTGGGTGCAGACCCGGACAATGCCCGCCGCTTGCGCGACTTCTGTGAAACCCGAGCGCGACTGGATGATACCCAGGTCATGCGCCCAGAGGTGAAAGCGCTGGGGCAGCAGTTGGCGGCGCAGCTGGGCGAAAGCGACCTCGCTAGCCAATGCCTTGACCCGCGACCGGCTTTGATCACGGAAGCGCATCGCTATCATCCGCAGATGATGAGCTGGGTGGCACAGCGCATCGATACCCTGGTCCAAGAGCAAGGCGTCCCGCCCGATGAGATTGTGGTGCTGGCGCCATTCCTCTCCGATGTACTACGTTTTGGCTTGCTGGAAGAATTGACAAAACGCGGCATCAAAGCGCGTTCCCATCGTCCATCGCGCGCATTGCGGGATGAGCCGGCGGCGCGCACCTTGTTAACACTGGCAAGGCTGGCGCATCCACAATGGCAGCTGGCCCCGACAGAATTTGATATCGTCTTCGCCTTGATGAATACGATCGAGGGGCTGGATTTGCTGCGCGCTAAATTATTGACCGAAATGCTCTATCGCAACGGCCGCCTGCTGCCTTTCACCGAGATTAGTTCCACTATCATGCAAGACCGCATCACCTATGATCTAGGGCAACGTTACGATCGCCTCTGCGCTTGGCTGGCGCGCTACATTGAAGCGGGACCGCTGGAAGCGATAGACATTTTTTTCCGGCGGATCTTCGGCGAGTTGCTGTCCCGCCCAGGTTATGGTTTTTATGGTGATGTCGATGCCGGCAATATCAGCATGAATTTGGTGGATTCTGCGCGCAATTTCCGCTGGTCGCTGGATTTCATGAGCCGCTACGAAGCGTCCATCGACCTGAGTTTGGATTATGTGAAGATGGTGGACCGCGGCGTGATAGCCAATTTCTATCTGCGCGATTGGATTGCCGATGCCGATGAAGGGGTGTTGATCGCGCCTGCCTATACCTTTCTGCTCAGCAACCGCGCGGTGGATTATCAATTCTGGCTCAATATCGGCAGCGAGGGTTGGTCGCGCCGCCTCTATCAGCCCCTGACGCAACCCTATGTCATGAGCCTGAGTTGGCAACCGGGCGCTGTGTGGACGGATGACGACGAACAGAAGTGGAACCGGCGAACGCTTAGCCGTCTCCTGCTGGCTTTGACGCGCCGCTGCCGCCAAGGGATTTACTTGGGCTACAGTGAACTTAGCGAAAGCGGGTATGAAGGGCGTGGCTTGCTGCTGGATACCGTTCAGGGCATGCTCCGGCGGATTGCCCGGGGGGAGGACGATGTTTAAGCCGCGTCCCAAACAAGCCGAAGTGCTGGCTTACCGCCGCGGTTATATGGGTGTGGCGGCTGTGCCGGGCAGCGGCAAGACAGCCACTTTGTCTTACCTGGCAGCCCAACTATTACTGGAAAGCGAGCTCGATGCCGGGCAAGAGATTCTGATCGTCACCCTGGTCAACTCAGCCGTGTCCAATTTTGCGCGGCAGGTCAGTGAATATGTCAAAACCGAAGTGATCTTGCCCGGATATGGCTATCGTGTGCGGACCCTGCATGGTTTGGCAAATGATATCGTGCGGCAAAAACCAAGCGCCGTGGGCTTGGACGATCAATTCACGATCGTTGATGAACGCGCCAGCAAAGCCATTTTAGCGGATGCAGTCGATGCTTGGATCCGTCGCAATCCCGATGCGCCGGATTCATATCTGGCAAGCGAGTACGTCGACAAGGGACATTATCGCACACAGAAATGGGCGGAGATACTAACGGCGACCGCGAGCCATTTTATCCGGCAAGCCAAGGATGAGCTGATCACACCCGCGAAACTATCCCATCAACTGGAGGCATATCAAGGCGAATTGCTACTGGCGGAGATTTGTGCCGAGATATACCAAGACTACGACCGCGCGCTGGCTTATCGTGGCGCCGTCGATTTTCAGGATCTCATCCGTCTGGCGCTCACAGTGCTACGGGAAGAACCGGATTATTTGGCGCTGCTGCAGGACAAATGGGTTTACATTCTGGAGGACGAGGCACAGGATAGCAGCCGCTTGCAGGAGGAGATATTAAGACAGCTGGCGGGAGAGAGCGGCAACTGGGTGCGCGTTGGCGATCCCAATCAAGCTATCTACGAGACCTTCACCACCGCCGACCCGAAATATCTGCGAGAGTTTATTGCCGCGCCGGGGGTCGAAGGGCGCGAATTGCCCAACTCGGGCCGCAGCACCCGTAGCATTCAGAAACTGGCGAATCATCTCATCGAATGGTCGCTGAAACACCCGCATCATGCCATCCGCGCTCGCGCGCCACTGAGCAAGCCCTATATCTTGCCGACCCCCCAAGGCGATCCGCAACCCAATCCACCGGATGATCCCGAAATGGTCATTCTCTATCCGGAAGCCTTCAGCGCGACCGAAGAAGCAATGATGGTGACGGAATCTTGCAAGCGCTGGCTGGCAAATAATCCGGATCAGACGGCGGCGATCCTGGTGGCGCGCAATGGGCGTGGTTCCGAAATCGTCAAATTCCTCCGCCAAAAAGGCGTGCCTTATGTCGAAAATCTCAACAGCACTTCGTCGACGCGGGCTGTGGTGGGCGCCATGGCGCGTGTCTTGAGCTATTTGGCGGAGCCTAAGAGCGCCAGCAAATTGACAGAGGTATATCGGGTATGGCGGCGCGATGACCGCGATGATCCGGAGGCGGCTGATGAGGTCAGGGCGGTGGCCGAGACTCTGAAGCGGATCAAGAAAGTGGAGGACTTCGTGGCGCCGCGCTTGGTCGACTGGCTGGAGGAGAAGCTGCCCCCCGAAGACCCGCTCTATGATCAGTTGATCGAATTTCGTGAACGAGTGAGCATTTGGCTACGAGCGGCGGAATTGCCCATCGACCAACTGATCTTGACCATCGCCGGCGATATCTTCCGCCATGTCAGCGATATCGCCACCGCCCACATGGTCGCCTTGTATCTGGCGCGCCTGGGGGAGAGCCATCCTTTGATGCGCTTGCCGGAATTCGCTGTCGAGCTCTATGAAATCGCCAGCAACAAACGCCGCTTCACGGGTTTGGGCGATGACGAAGGGCAGTTTGACCCCGATGCGCACAAGGGCAAAGTCACCGTGACCACCTTGCATAAAGCCAAGGGGCTGGAATGGGACCGCGTTTACCTCATCTCGGTTAACAATTATGACTTCCCCTCCGCCGAGCCCAACGATAGCTACATCGGCGAGAAATGGTTCATCCGCGACGATCTCGATCTATCGGTCGAGGCATTGGCGCAGTTGATAGCGCTGCGGGATGGCAGCGAATATCGGGAAGGTTTTGCTAGCCTCGGCGCACGCATAGATTATGCTGCCGAACGCCTGCGTCTACTCTATGTGGGCATCACCCGCGCCCGCAAAGCCTTGACCATCACCTGGAACACGGGCCGGGGAGAAGCGACCGAAGCCAGCCCACTAATCGAGCTGCGCACTTTCTGGGAAGGCGAACGCATGAGAGGAGCTGCCCATGAACCTGAGCGATGATTTTGCTTTCACCCAAGGCAGCCTGCAAGATTTCGCCGATTGCCACCGACGCTTCGAACTGCGTTTCATCAAACGTTTGCGTTACCCGGCCTTGGAAGTTCGGCAGGCGCTGCTTCACGAAAATCGCATCCGTCGTGGTCAGCGCTTCCACAAGCTGGTGCAACAGCATTTGCTGGGCTTGCCGGCCGAAGCGCTGTCCAATTCTCTGGCGGATGATGAAGAAATACGCCGCTGGTGGGACAATTATCTGGCTCGCGGCTTGACCAAGCTGCCACCAGAGCGTTATGCGGAGATCACTTTGCAGACGCATCTGGGCGGTTATCGGCTGGTCGCGAAATATGATCTGCTGGCGCTGCAACCGGGTGGCGACCTGGTCATTGTTGATTGGAAAACGGGCGACCGTATTCCATCACGCCTGCACTTGGGCAACCGCCTACAGACCATCGTGTATCGCTATGTGCTGGCACAAGCTGGCGCCCATCTCTATGGTGAGCCGATCCCGCCCGAGCGGGTTCGCATGGATTATTTTTACGTGGCGCAACCAGGTGAACGCATCAGCTTTGATTACTCCACCGCCCAGCTGCAGGCAGACGAAGCCCTGCTGTCGGAGATGATCACCACGATAGAGCGGGCGCAGACCTTCGAGCTGACATCGAACGAAAGGCTTTGTCGCTACTGCACTTATCGTTCATTCTGTGAGCGGGGTGAGGCGGGCGATTTGGAGGACTTTGACGTGGATCTGGATGAAGAAGCGGAAGAAGAACAAGCCATCGAGCTGGATTTTGATCAAATTGCCGAGATAGAGTTTTAATAGAACTGGAGTCAAATATGAAAATTGACCGCATCCGTAGTGTCCACCTCAGCGCCGAGTGGGATTATCACGAACCGCTGGGCGAGGCACACCTTTCCCGCCCGGAAAGCATCTATCCGGAATTGGCGAAAACGCCGAAATGGCCCCTCGATCCCTCCGCCGGACCGCCCTATCCCGTGCAGGCGCGTTTCTTGCTCATCGATACCGCTGACGGTGTCACTGGCATCTGCGGTCCTGTCGGCGACGAAGATATCGCTATCATCCAGCGCTATTTCGCGGATATGCTGATCGGCGAAGACCCACATGCGGTCGAGCGCATTTGGGATAAGATGTACCGCCACGCCATCCACGGCCGCAAGGGCACCACGATGATGGCGCTCAGCAAAGTGGACCTCGCTCTCTGGGACTTAAAAGGCAAGCTGCTGGGCGCACCGGTTTATCAATTGCTGGGGGGACCGTCTCGCGACAAGATTCGCGCCTACGCCTCGATGCTGGGATATTCGGTGGAGCCGAGCAAGGTGATCGAACGCACGCGGCATTTCCTGGCACAAGGTTTCACCGCCTTCAAGTGGTTTCTGCCCGGCGCACCCAAGGATGGCGAAGCCGGTATCCGCCGCAATCTGGCAATCATCCGCGCCGCGCGGGAAGCGGCCGGTCCCGATTGCGACCTGATGTTCGATGCCTGGAGCAGTTGGAGCGTTCCCTATACCCTGCGCATGGTCCAGCTTTCCGCCGAATATCGCCCGACCTGGTTCGAAGAACCGGTCATGGCGGACCTGATCCCGCAATATGCTGAACTGCGGCGGTCTGTGCGGGGTGTCTTCATCTCTGGCGGCGAACACGAATATACCCGTTGGGGCATTAAGGCGCTGCTGGATGCCGAGGCGGTACACATCCTGCAACCTGATATCACCTGGGCGGGCGGCTTGACCGAAATGAACAAGATCTGTGCGCTGGCATCTGCGCATGACATCCCTGTCATCCCGCATCATGGTGGCTGGTCTTCGACCCATTTGATCGCCTCGCAAACGCTGACGACCTGCCCGATGCAAGAGTGGCTCATCCAAATCGGCCGTTTGACAAATGTCTTCTACCAGCACAAGCTCATCCCGGTCGCTGGGCATATCAAGCTGCCGACCACGCCGGGCTTGGGTATGGATTTGGCGGAAGAAGGCTTGAAGCTGGTTGAGGAGCGGGTGCTAGCCAGCTGATGGAAGCTCAGCAACGCCCAGGCCGCCAATGGCGGGAACCAGCGCCGGTCCCAGTGCCCGAAGCACTGCGGGCGGCTATCGGGGGCCATCCGCTGATCAGCCAGCATCTGGCACGCCAGGGTATCAGCAGCCCGGCGGAGGCTCAACGCTTTCTCTTCGCCGAGCATTATTCGCCGACATCAGCTGACGACCTGCCGGATATCGACCGCGCCGTCGATCGCTTGCAACGTGCCATCCGCCATAAAGAACGGATTCTGATCTGGGGCGACTTTGATGTCGATGGCCAAACGTCAACCGCCCTGCTCTATTCCGCCTTGCAAAAACGTGGCGCGCAGGTCCGTTACCATGTGCCGAATCGCTTCAGCGAGGGGCATGGCATCCACTTACCGACGCTCAAGACTTATCTCGATGGCGGTATCGAACTGCTCCTGACCTGTGATACCGGCGTGACCGCCCACGAAGCGGTGGATTTCGCCAGCAGCCGCGGTGTCGATACTATCATCACCGACCATCACGCCCTGCCGCAAGAATTGCCCGCCGCCGTCGCTGTGGTCAATCCACGTCGCCTGCCCGCGGGGCATCCCCTGATCGAATTGCCCGGCGTCGGTGTGGCTTACAAACTTATTGAAGCCTTGTACCAAGGGGAAAATACCGACTTCTTGCTCGATTTGGTGGCGCTGGGCATCGTCTCCGATGTGATGGTGCAAGTGGACGATACCCGCTATCTCTTGCAGCGCGGTCTGGAGCGACTGCGCGATAGCCAGCGCCTGGGCTTGCGGGCGATCTTGGAACGGGCGGAAATCCCGGCTTCGGAGCTCAACGAGGGGCATATCGGTTTTGCCATAGCGCCGCGTTTGAATGCGCTGGGCCGCCTCGCGGATGCCAACCCAGCGGTCGAGCTGCTGACGATCAGTGATTGGGCGCGAGCGCGTATCTTGGCGAACACGCTGGAAAGCGCCAACGCGCGCCGAAAATATCTCTCGAACCAGGTATATGAATCCGCCATTGCCCGCATCACCACGGAACCTTGGCTGCTGGACTATGCTGTGTTAGTGCTCAGCAACAGCGACTGGCACAGCGGTGTTATCGGCATCGTCGCCAGCCGCCTGGTGGAAGAATACGGGCTTCCAACCGTATTAATTACGACAGCGGACGAGACTGGGCGCGGCTCGGCGAGATCGGTGGCCGGGCTGGATATCACCGCAGCCTTGGGACAAGTATCTGAGCATCTCACCGGTTACGGCGGGCATAGTATGGCCGCCGGCATGAGCCTGCCAGCTGACCAGATCTACCATTTCCGACGCGCTTTGTCACAAACAGCGCGGGCAATGGGCGACCAGAAGCAAATGACACCCACCTTGCCGATCGATGCTTACCTCGACCTCGCCGATATCTCGCTTGAATTGACGGCAGATATTGAACGGTTGGCGCCCTTTGGCAATGGCAACCCGCCGCTAACACTGGTCACGCGGGACCTGAAATTGGTCAGCCGCAAGAATCTGGGACGCCGTGGCGAGCATCTGCGACTCGAAGTCGAGGATCAAAGTGGCAGGCGGCAATCTGTCATCTGGTGGCGTGGCAAAGTGGAAAACTTGCCCAGTGGCAGCTTCGACCTGGCTTACACTCTGCGCACTAGCAGCTATAAAGGACAGCGAGAAGCATTGGTCGAATGGCTCGATTTCCGCCAACTGAGCGCGGCGCTGCCGATCCTCGGGGACGAGGAGACAGTCTACGAGCTGGTCGATCTTCGTCAGAGCCCAAATCCCGAGTTGGATTTGGAACGGGCTTTAGAACGATATCCGCAGGCACTAATCTGGTCGGAAGTAGAGCGGATGACGGACAGTGTAGATCGCCTGCACCTGCACGCCAGTGAAACGCTGATCGTCTGGACCATCCCGCCCTCGATGGAGATCTGGTCAGCAGCGCTGGCGACTGTTAATCCTAGCCGGTTGATTCTCTTCAGCCGACGCTCGCAAACGGAAAACAAGGCGCAATTCTTGCTGCGGCTGGCGGCACTGGTGAAATATGCCATCAACCACAAAGATGGCGTTGTTGGCTTGGAAGTATTGGCGGCGGCGACAGGGCAGCGGGAACTAGCGGTACAAGTTGGATTGCAGGTCCTGCGCGCGCTGGGTAAACTCGATTATCAGGTGCGGGAGAGCGGTCAGTATCAACTGGAGCAGGCGGATGCCGCGCCAAGAAGCGGACTAGAAAAGCTGGAAAAGCGGCTCGACCTGTTATTGCGCGAGGCGCGCGCCTACCGCAATTACTGGCAGACGATGGAAATGGATGGCTAAACGATGACGTACGAACAAGCAGTTTGTTGGTGGTGTTATGAACGCGACGATATCGACCCGCTTGACCTGATCCAAACGGCTAAATCAATAGGGTATACCGCCTTGGAAATGGTGCCAGAAGACAAATACCAACAGGTGCGCGACCATGGTTTGAAGATTGTGACGCGCCGTTTGCACGCGCCATTGGAACAGGGGATTAGCCAGCCGAAATATTGGGACGATATCAAGCGACAGGCGGACCGCAACCTCAAGCTGGCGGTTGAATGGGATATCCCCTACTTGATCGTCTTCAGCGGCAACCGCGAAGGGCTGGATGATGCCCGCGGCGCTGAAAATGCCATCGCACAGCTGGAGCAGCTGGCGAGTGATGCCGCATCAGCCGATGTCACGCTGATCCTGGAATTACTCAATAGCAAAGTGGACCATCCCGATTATCAGTGTGATTCGATCGCCTGGGGCGTGCAGGTGGTCTCGGCGGTGAATTCCCCGTATGCGCGCCTGCTCTACGATATTTATCACATGCAAGTGATGGAGGGCGATATCATCCAGACTATCCGCGATAGTCACCAATGGATCGCGCATTATCATACGGCGGGCGTACCTGGTAGGCATGAGCTGGATGAGACGCAGGAATTGAACTACAGCGCCATCTGCCGCGCCATCGTCGATAGCGGTTTCACGGGTTATGTCGGGCAGGAGTTTCTGCCGACGGGCGATTGGAAGACGGCCTTGCGACAAGCTTATGATATCTGCAAGCCAAGCTAAACGACGCCACCGGGGAGATAGCCCGACAGCCAATCAATACGAGCCTCGGTGGGGGTAGCGGCGCAGCAATCCCGCCGGCTTCCGATATTCCTGCAACAGGGCGATCCCACCGACAATCACAGCCATGCCCAGCAACATGGTCATTGTGATCTCTTCCCCCAAAAACAATACCCCGCCAACTCCCGCCACAATTGGGATAATGTAGGTGGCCATCACCGCCGGCGTGGCGCCGAAGCGTTTGATATTGTAAAAGGACAGAATTAAGCCGAGGAAGGTACCCACCACAGCCGCATAAGCCAGACCAAAATAACCAGCTTCGTTCACCGCGCTCATATCGAACCCGACCGTTAATAGCGACAGCGGCATCACCACTAAAGCCGTGCTGAAGATGCGTATACTGCCTACATCATAAGTATCATAACCGCGCAGATACTTGCGGGCATAGATGACCATCACCGCACTAAAGACCATGCCGATGCTGACGAGCAGATAACCGGTGGGCATCGCCTGCGATACATCCGGTAAGCCATCTTCGCCGCTTAGCGCGAGCAGCAAGGCACCGCCCAAAGCCAGGCTGACGCCGATAATCTTGCGCCGGTTCAACAACTCATCCGGCAAGATGAAATGCGCCAGCATGACGGTCAAGGCGGGACCAGTGGATAACAACAAGGAGGAGACGCCGCTCGATTGGTATTGCAGCGAAGCCACCACACAGGTCATCGGTATGGCAGTGCCGAATACGCCAAGCAAGCTCGCCCGTTTCCACAGTTCCAAGTTGCGTGGCAACCGACGCCTGGCGACGAAGGTATACATCAGCAGGCACATGATGCTAGCGATGATCATGCGTAAACCGATATAAGTAGTTGGATCATACTGGCTGACGCTAAAGCGAGAGACCACTAGCGACGAGCCGAAGAAGAAAGCGAGCAATATTACATAAGGCAGTGCACTGATATTCAAATGAGACATCCTAGGTTGGCTAGTCAAACAGAGCAGAGTATACAGCAGAGCGATTGTAATGCCTAATGGAAAAGAAGATGCTTTTGCCGAGGCACATAGGTTGTCTGGTGATGTTGTATAAATACAGTGCAATCTTCGACTAAGAGAGTTCACCTATTCAATTATGCAAGCAAGTTTATCAGGCGAGGCTGGGGGTGGAATTCAAGCTATCATCAATATCCCACACTCTCTATTTATCCCAATTGTTTGAAAAAAACCCGAAGATGCGGTAGCGTTTATCCAAGACGATGATAACGGAAAGCGCTCATTGAGAGACAGCGAACCGCGGAAAGGAGGCATCTAAACCATTAGTTCACTGCGATTTTGCATTCGCTATAGACAATAACTGATATAAGGAGTTCTAGAAATGAACAAGAAAATTGGCAATTTCTCCCGGCGAGATTTTCTCAAGGCGATGGGTGCCTTGTCGGCCGGCTTGGCAGCTAACCCGCTGCTATCGACCAATATCAGGACGTTGGCGCAAGATGTGGCTAGCCAGCCGCCGATCACCATCCTCATCAATGACTCGCCCTGGTTCCCTGGTTTCGCGGCGATGGTGGAGCTTTATACCGAGACCACCGGCAACCAGGTCAACCTCGATGTCACGCCTTTCCCCGGCATGCTTGATAAAACCCGCAATGCGGTCCAAGCCGGCGAGAGCGAATATGACGCGGTCGCGATTACCGAGCAGAATATCCCCTTCTTTTACAGCTCCGGCTTGTTGAAGCCCATTCTCGATATCGACCCGGATTACACGCTGGATGAGAATATCATCAGCTATGGCGATGCCGCCCGCTGGGATTCAAATCTGGGCGTCAACGGTCCGGAAGGCACCATCCTCGGCATCCCGATCAATGGCAATATTCAGCTCTACTACTATCGTCGCGATCTGTTTGATGATGCGGGTATCGAGCCACCGAAGACCTTTGATGAGATGGAAGCGATTGCCGAGCAATTTGGTAATCCGCCACGCATGTTCGGTAACGCCAACCGCGCCAACCCGATCTGGTGGGAATTTGGCGCCTATGTCGATTCCTATGACGCCGAATACGTGCGCCTGGAAGCGGATGGAAGCTGGTCGGTCGGTTTCGAGCGTCCCGAAGGTTTGGAAGCGGTGCAGCGCTGGCTCAAGCTGGGGCGTACCTGGGCGCCACAAAATTATGCCGACCTGGGTCAGGGCGATTTGCTGGCGTTGATGGCAAGCGGACGCCTGGCGCAAGTCCATATGGTGGGCGCGGCGGCGCCAAACTATGACAACCCGGAAATCTCGGTGGTTGGCGGCAATATGGGCGCGACGGTTGTGCCTGGCGTCACCGCTGAAGGTCGCTCACCGCGGACTGGTATGTGGGTGATGTGCCATCCGGATAACCTGCCGGCTGAGCGCGCTGCGGCCGGTCTTGAGTTCGTCAAGTGGCTGACTACCAAGGACAATCAGCTGGCTTATGCTAAGGCTGGCGCTATTCCTGTCCGCCAGGATACCTATGAAGAATTGGCGACCGACGAGGTTGTTGGCTGGTGGACGAGCGCCTTCGCAGAAAGCACGCCGTTCTTGCATCCGGAGACACGCTTGCCCGAAACACCATTGATCCGCGATAGCGTCTCTACACGCATGGCGCAAGCCTATGTCGATGAGATCGGCGCTGAAGAAGCCGTTGAACTCATGGCTTCCGAGATCCGCACCGTTATGGAAGACGCTGGTTATACGGTCTCCTAAAAATAGCCTATCTGAAACGAGGGACCGATGCCGCGTCACTGGCGGACCGTCGGTTCCTCTTTCACGCATTTGATGCCAGACGGTCCCCTATTTCGAGGGAACTGCTGGCGGCGGAGTTGATATGGCGCAAGTTGCACTAAAAAAGAAAAACGACATTCGATCGCAGTTCTTCGGTCCGGGCAGTTTCAAGTATTGGTCTCTGGCGCCGCTTATTATTATTCTGGTGATATTTACCGCCCTGCCCATCTTGCAGCTGCTACAAATGAGCGTGTCCGAGCTGGAATTTGTTGAGGGAGAGCTCGTCTCCGAATTTATCGGCTTGGGCCAGTTGGACAATTTAGCGAAGGATCCCATCGTCGGCATCGCCATCAAGAATACCTTGGTTTTTGTTGTCGCTGTGGTGATCCTCGAGACTGTCATTGGCTTCGTGCTGGCGCTGGCGATAAGCCGCACCAAGACCCTGTCTGTGCTCTACCGCAGTGTCGTGATCATCCCCTTGTTGATCCCGCCTGTCGCTATCGGCACGATGTGGTCGCTGATGTACGACTTCAACTATGGGCTTTTCACCACTATTTTGATCGAGCTGGGGGTGACGAACCCGCCATTGTGGACAGCCGACCCCGATTTGGCGCTGATATCGGTCATCATTGTTGATGTCTGGCATTGGACTAGCTTCATGTTTTTGATCATGCTGGCGGGCATCGAATCGATTCCGCCGTCGTTGCTGGAAGCGGCGCGTGTCGATGGCGCCAATGAATACCGTATGATCCGCCATGTCATCCTGCCGATGATGGCGCCGACCATCCTGGTGGCAATGCTGCTGCGCACTATCTTGGCTTTCAAGGTCTTTGACCAGATCTTCGTGCTGACATCCGGTGGTCCCGGCACCGCCACGCAAGTGATTAGCATGCACATCTACAAAGTCTTCAGTGAACAGTTCCGCCTGGGCTATGCTGCTTTCTTGTCTTTGATGGTAGCTGCTTTCATGACAGTTTTTGTAGTGTTCTACCTGTGGGCAAGCCGCGTTGTACGGAGGCGCCTGGAATGAGAAAACGAACGCCTTCTAAAATAGTGCTGAATCTCGCTCTGCTCATTGTGGTGTTTATCATCCTCTTTCCGGTCTTTTATATCGTGCAGACCTCCTTGAAAAGTACAGCCGATATCTACAGTGGCGCCTTTTTCTTCACAGCCAAGACCGCCAACTACGAAGAGATTTTCACTGGTAGCCGCAGCAATTTCGCCGAATTGACGCGCAACAGCCTGATTGTTTCCTCAAGCGTCGCCGTTATCTGTGGCGTCATCGGCTCCTTGGCAGCCTATTCCGTATCTCGGCTGAGCTGGTCCCGCTGGGTGACCGGCGGCATTTTGATCTGGCTACTCTTCATCAATATGATGCCGCCAATTGTATTTGTTACTCCCTATTATCTTTGGGCGCGAGCGGCTGGTATCTACGACACGCCCGCTGCTGTCATCATGGCGCATGTGGTGCTCAATATGCCCCTGGCAGTGATTATGATGATGAATTTCTTCGCCGAGGTACCCAAAGAATTGGAGGAAGCGGCAGCCATCGATGGCTGTAGCCAATGGCAAGCCTTTCGCTTGGTGATCGTTCCGGTGGTGCGGCCCGGTCTCGCGGCGATGGCGGTGCTGGTCTTCGTCTTCAGTTGGAAGGAATTCCTCTTCTCGCTTTCATTGACGACCACCAGCGCCGGACGCACCATACCTGTCGGCATCGCCAATTTTGTCCAGGAATTCAACATCCGTTATGGGGAGATGGCGGCGGGTTCCTTTGTCGCGATGATCCCGGCGCTGATCCTGGTTTTGCTGGCGCAGCGCCACATTATCAAGGGATTGACTGTCGGCGCGGTCAAAGGCTAAAGCAGCGGGGCAGGAGGATGCGCTTATGAAAGCCATCATGATCATGTTCGACACGCTCAACCGGCGTATGCTGCCACCTTATGGCAACGACTGGGTGCATGCGCCCAATTTCCAGCGTTTGGCAGAGCATACGGCGGTCTTCGACCGTTGCTATATCGGCAGTATGCCCTGCATGCCGGCCCGGCGTGAGCTGCATACCGGGCGCTACAATTTCTTGCATCGTAGCTGGACGCCGCTAGAACCCTTCGATGATTCTATGCCCGAAATCCTGAAAAATAACGGCGTTTATACCCACCTGGTGACGGATCATCAACACTACTGGGAAGATGGCGGCGCTACCTATCACAACCGCTACAGCAGCTATGAATTTGTGCGTGGACAGGAAGGGGACTTGTGGAAGGGCAAGGTCGAGCCGAGCATCGATATACCACCCGACACGCGCGCTAACAATGACCCCAATGCGGTCGATCGCGGCTGGGTGCAAGATTGGATCAACCGCAGTTATATGCCCCTCCCTGAAGACCAACCACAGGCGCAGACCTTCAGCCTGGGCATGGAATTTATCCGTGACAATCATGATGCCGACAATTGGTATCTGCAGATCGAAACCTTCGACCCGCATGAACCTTTCTTCAGTCATCAGGAATTCAAAAACCTGTATCCCAAGATCTTTGACCAGCCGCCACCGGACCTGCCTTCGGATTGGCCCAGCTACAAGCCGCTCACTGAATCGCCGGAATATGTGCAATACATGCGTTATCAATACACTGCCCTGCTCAGTATGTGCGACCGTTATTTGGGCCGCGTGCTCGATTTGATGGATGAATATCAAATGTGGGACGATACGCTGTTGATCGTCTGCACTGACCATGGTTTCCTGCTTGGTGAGCATGATTGGTGGGCGAAGAACAAACAGCCATGGTACAACGAATTGGCGCATACGCCGCTCTTCATTTGGGATCCGCGCAGCCGCGTCGCGGGGCAACGGCGCGCCAGCCTGGTGCAGATGATTGACCTGCCGGCGACGCTGCTCGATTATTTTGAGGCAGCGCTACCGCCTAATATGCAGGGTGTGCCCCTGCGGGGAGCAATTGCCGAAGACCAGCCAGTGCGGGAGGCGGCGCTTTTTGGCATCCACGGGGGCCACGTCAATTGCACGGATGGCAAAATGGTCTATATGCGCGCGCCAGCCAACCCCGCCAACGAGCCGCTTTACGAATATACGCTGATGCCGACGCATATACGCTCTCCCTTCTCCGTTGAGGAGCTACAGGATATTCAACTGGCTGAGCCATTTGAATTCACCAAAGGCTGCCGCACGCTGAAAATACCAGGGCGCGCCTGGGTCGATGCGCATTCTTATGGCACCTTGCTCTTTGATGTAGAGGCGGATCCGGGACAACAAAACCCCATGGACGATCCGGAAATCGAGGAGATGATGATCTCTCATTTGGTCCGGCTGATGCGTGAGAACGATAGCCCGCCCGAACAGTTCCTGCGCTTGGGCTTGGAAGGTTGCAGCTAGCCCCTGTTAAAGTCTGCGTCGAGGCGCGGCATATTCCGCTGGCGTCCCCATTTCCTCCATCCAGCGGAGGAACTTGCCGTGCATCATCTCGCAGATATCGGGGCGCTCATTAGCCAGATTATGTTGATGTTCGTAATCATTAACCGCGTCGTAGAGTTCGATGGGGTCGCCCTCCAAGCCGTAGAGAAAATCCCACTCGCCATCGCGAATCGTGCTGGGCGACACTTCTATTACCACCCGTTCGCTATCATCGACAATCAGCGTGGTGTTGCCTGCGGTATCGGCCAGAGACTGTGATGTCACCACGATTTCATGCAATCGGTTGACCTCGCCGCGTGCTAGTGGCAACAGGGACTGTGCCTGCACACGCTCTGGTATATCAATGCCAGCTAGCTCCAACATGGTCGGCATCATATCCGGGATACTGACCAAGCCCGAAACTCGTTGATGGGTATAGCCGGGGATTTTGACGAAGAGGGGGACATGCGTCAGCTCGTTATGCGATGGGCAGCGGTAGGAAATGGCGCCTTGCTTGAAACGTGCCATCGCTTCCATCACTGGAATCGTGTTATCGGGCCAGCGGAAACGACGTTTGCCGAAGATGCCGAACTCGCCGAAATAAAAGCCATGGTCGGAGACGAAGAGAATGGCGGTATCGTCATAGATGCCCAGTGATTTCAGCCGGTCGATCAACAAGCCGAACCAGCGATCTACCATTGTGATCTCACCCATGTAAGTGGCTTTGGCGATTTCCAAGTCACGCGCGCTGTAGCCGGCGTCTTGCCAATCCCAATATGCGGGATAGACCTGCTCACCTTGATAATCGGGCAGATAAGGTTTGACATAATGTGCCGGCGGGTCCCAAGGTTCATGTGGATCCCAAGCATCAATGTACAGGAAAAATTTTTCATCGTAATGCCGCTCGACCCAGTCCATCGCGGCTTTAAATGTCTGTGGCGCGAAGCGATCATCCTCGTCTTTCCACTGACTGGTGACATCTGGGCGGCCCGATGCTTCACGCTGGCCCCGAATCCAGATAAAGTCGTCAAAGCCGCGATCGTAACCGTAGCCATTGCGAATGAGGAAGGGCGTGTCCCCAACGCCCATAGTCTTGTAACCGGCTTTGGTCATTAGATCCGCCAAGGTGATCTCGTCTTGCGGTAGGGGACCCCAAGTCAGATAAGTGAAGGTGAAGCGCCCAGTAGCGATATCGGCGCGGGTAGGCACGGTGGGAAAAGAAGCTGCATGGCAATCTTCAAAGACAATGGCTTCTTTGGCGAATTGAGTCAGATATGGCGCGATGACTTGCTGATTGCCATAGGTTGGTAAATAATCCAACCGTAAGGTATCAGTGACGACACAAATAATATTCAATTTCATTTCCTCCTTTAATGATTGCTTGCAAGTCCCTAACCCTTTAATTTTCCGGTCTTGGCTGCCCCTAGAAAGAAGGCAAGTTTTCTGTTGACATAATCGCCCTTCGCTTCAACTTCAAATGGGGATGAAGGCAACTCAGCCTTTCACCGCACCGGATGCCAGCCCACGAATCAGGTACTTTTGGAAAAAGATGATGACGAACAGGATCGGCAGCGTGATCGATACCGAACCAGCCGCCGCCAGTGTGACATGTCCCGGATCTTCCCCGCCAGTGAATTGCGCGATGCCGACTGGCAATGTCCAATTGATCTGCGTCAGAATGCGCGCCAGCAGGAAATCGTTATAAGCCAGCAGCAAGGTGAATAAACCGGTGGTGATGATGCCGGGCCACATGATGGGCACAATCACCGAGATGAAGGACTTCAGGCGCCCCGCCCCATCAATCATGGCTGCCTCTTCGATCTCTCTGGGGATTTCCATGAAAAAGCTGCGCAACATCCAGATGGTGAAAGGCTGATTGACCGCCACCAGGCAGAGGATCAACAAGATATGCGTGTCGTACAAACCGGATAGTTGTCCCAGGTAATAGAAGGGCAGGACTAATGCCAGGCTCGGCAGCGAGCGAAAAGCCAGCGCGATAACCAGGATATAGACCGAGACCACATGGCGATAGCGCGCCAAACCATAACCCGCCAGCGCCCCGATACTTAGCGAGACGATCAAGGTGCCCAAGGTCACGATTACACTGTTGATCAGGTAGTCATAAAACTCAGCTGTATTGACAATCCGCGGTAACCCCAGTGCAATGGCGACGGCAACAGCGATGAGCCCGAAGTAGATCAACGAATTGGGCGCGGGAATGCGGTTGGCGGACAAGGCGATTACCAACAGTACAAAGATGATAATGATCAGTAGCAAGCCATAGGGCGCGAAGTCTTGCGGCGCCATGTTCAGCCATAGTTCAGCATAATGTTCCCCTGTCGGGTTGAAGATGAACCTCGGCGTCCTGGCATTGGCGTCCTTGGGCAATTTGACCGAGTTCAGAATTGTCCAAGTGAAGGGTAGCACGTTGTAAATCGTAAACAGAATCAATGCCACATTGATCAGCAATCTGGCGACCGGGTGATTCGTCCTCGTCATCAGGCGTCCTCCAACTGCTCACGATAGGTCATGATGAGAAATGGGATGAGCACGACGAAAATCCCGATGACGGTTAAAACACTCATGGCGTTGGCTTTGCCCAACCTGCCAAAACTAAGCGCGACCTGAAAGTTGTAGTACATGATTGTCTCGGCATCAAAAATGGGGTTCTGTTGTGTCAGCACGAAAACGCTATCGAAGACACGGTAAGAATCCATGATCGAGATCAAGGCGATGAAGACGAAAAGTGAACGCATGTGTGGTATGGCGACATGCCAGAGCTGCCGCAGCCAAGAAGCGCCATCGACACGAGCTGCTTCCAAAGCTTCCGGTGGCAGTGTCTGCAAGCCAGCGAACAAGACAATCATCGCGAAAGGGGTCGCTGTCCAGATATTGTGGAAAATGATTAGCAGCGGCACAGTGGTGCTGTTCATGAACAGGCGGTAATCAAAGACTTGCTGCATCCAATACCAATACAATCCACCACGATCAAACATATCGCGAAAGATCAGCGTACCCACTACCGGCGTCAAGACAAATGGCACCAGCGCCGCAGCGATGAAAATCCCGCGAAAGCGTTTGACCTGGTCCAGCAGTAAAGCGAAGATCAGACCGAGTACGATGCGTGTCGGCACAGTGGCGGCGATGAAGAGCAGCGTGAATTCCAGCGAATCCCAAAACTCAGCATCGTTCAGGACATCCATATAGTTTTGGAAACCAATCCAGACCGGGGCATCCAGGTTGCGAAAGGTGATGAAGTGCATGCCTAGCACAATCGATGCCAACAGGGGAAGCGTCATTAGCGCAAGCATAATGAACACGCTGGGACCAACAAAAAATGCAAATGTTTGTCTTTTCACAAGAATGCTCCCAGTTTCTTTTAGTGGCGCGCCAAATTAGCTGTCTAATCGGGCAGGGCGTTAATCGTGGCGATCATAGCCAGCACCGCATCGACAACGACTTGTGGTCGCTCGCGGAAGATCGCATGTCCTGCATCAACTGGCAGTACAGCGCCACAGGTCGATAATCGCGCCTGCGCGTATTGCATAGCGCACCACATTTCGCCCAGGCTGCGATGATATACTTCCTCTCCCCGCTCATGCCGGTTTGCCACTAACACCGTCAGCGGTAGGTCATGCAGAGAAGACTTCGACTGCACTTGCGCGCCACTGGCGATTACGTATTGGTTTTGCCAATAATAAGTCCACCAGTAGTTGGGATTGTTCAATAGCAGTTTCTTGTAGCGCTCGCCATAACGTTCGACAATCGCTGGTGTCATCCAACTGGCGATATCGCTTTCCTGCAATTGCCGGGCAGCTGCTTTTTCCGCGAAACCACGCACCGCCTCTAGCTGATCCTGTTTCTCTTGCGCATAGCGCTCGGGATATGTCTGCGTTGCCCACAGGTCGTAACCCGGCGGAATAGCGTCCATCAATATCAGTCCGGCGACCCGCTCCGGATGGTCGGCAGCGAAAACCTGAGCGACAGGTCCACCGCCGGACCAAGCCAAGATAATGATCGGCTCATCTTCGCCCAGCGCCTCAAGCAACGCGGCGAACTCATCGGCTTCGTTTTGAGCGCTGCGGTAGCTATCACTGGGATCACTCCAGGCGTTGCCCGCGCGGTCATAAGCGCAGACACGAGTATATGCCGATAACTGTTGCTGAAAGGACTGCCAGCCCATGGTTAGACCGAGCCAGCCATTCTCCAGCCAGACTGTTGGGCTGCCCCTTCCCATTTCCAGCATGTGAACTGCGCGACCGTCTACCTCAACCAGCTTGCCCAGTGGTTCGCTGAGGTCAAGTGAGCTTACCGGGAAGCGCTGGAAAATGGGCATTTGCCACGCACACACGATATATTTTGAGTGTCAAAGGGGCGGCTACAGGCTCGCCAATAATTGAAAAAGTTCCCCCAAAAGGCTGTCTTTTCATGACGGCGAACATTTGGAGGAACTTTTACTAGATTTACTAGGTCAACCCTCGATGAATCCCTGTGTCGTCGCTTCCTCTGCGTAGGCTTCTGCGGCGGCTTCCAGCAGTTCCTCAGCGGACATTTCGCCAGTGACAATCTGTGGCAGCCATTGATCCCAAATCGGATTGAGAACCGCGCCAATGGCCGCTACCGACTGTCCTTCTACCCCGCCCAGGATGGTATCGAAAACAGCGGTCAAATAGCGTGCTTCGGCTTCCGCGGCGACTTCACTGCGGCTGATAACCCCAACAGCCGAACCACGTACCTGGCTCTCGACATCCATAGCTTCCAGGATGACGCGGAACACTAGATCGGGATCATCATCGATATTGGAAGGAATGCCCAAGCCCGCGCCGGTACCACCGGTGGCGCCGTAGAGACCATCAGCTGTCGCTTTGGGGGCGGGTGCAAAATCGATACCGCCGATGTAATCGGAGAAGTCCGGGTCGTCCATAGCGGCGGCGCGGCTCGCCCAGGTGAAAGCCATCGCCAGCTCGCCGGTGGCAATGCCAATTTGGCTGTCATCAATGCTGTAGGTCAAGCCTTCTTCACCCATGCAGGCATCAACAATCTCTACCAGCTTCTCTAAAGCCATCACACCAGCTTCGCTACTGAAGGCAGGAGTATTGTCATCATTGAGCGCTTTGCCGCCAAAAGCGAGCAGCATATCACCAAATTCGATACGCCAGGCCCAGCCAGCGTGCAGTTGCGTGGTAAAGGGGATGACGATACTGTCTTCCGCCTGCAGCACTTCACAAGCGGCGATCACATCGTCCCAGGTCTCCGGCACAGCGATGTTATGTTTCTCCAGCAGATCCGGGCGATAGAACAGGTGACGTGTATTGAGTTCCATCGGCAGCGCGTAGATATTGCCATCGATCGACATGTCGTCCAATCCCGATATATCGGAGATATTGTAATCGTCCTCGTATTTGTCGATCAGGTCGTTGAGCGGCATCATCCAGCCCTCATCCACGTAAGAATTCACATCGCCCTGCGTTACCATGATGATGTCGTAGGGGGAGGTACCACCGGCGCCCAGCGCTAGACGTAATTGATCATGCGCCGCGCCTGAATCCAGCAATTGCGTGTTGACATCGATATTGTCCACAGCGTTGCAGGCTTCCAGTTCGTCGGCGTAGAAATCGATAATCGGGTAGGTCCAGCCGATCATGTTGATCGAGGCAGCAGCTTCCGGCGCCTCAATGTTGCAGCTTGCCATATCTTGCGCCGTGATCGGCGCTGCCAGAGCCAACAAGGCGATAAGTATTAGTATCCGTTTCATGGAGTATCTCCTTCTTCAGTTCCGTTTGTGGTGATCTTTGACAAAAAGGCGCTTCCAATCGAGAATGGAAGATGTACCTTGGTCACTATATTATATCGGCGCGAGTGAAAAACCAAATAATGCGTTCTCCTCGCTTTTGCATTTGCAAAGATGACAACAAGATTCTTGATAAATGGTGGAAGACTTTCAACCTAGCACAACCTAGCAAGCCTGTGCCCAATAACAGCTACAAACCGCGATAACCCCGATACCACTCCCAAGTGCGTGCCAAACCCTCGCGGATGGAAACCGCAGGCGCAAAGCCGAGCAGCTCCCGCGCCTTGCGATTATCGCAATAGGTGATGGGCGGGTCGCTCAAAGGAGTGGGCACGGAGACGGTATTGAGCGCGCAGCCGGCGTATTCTTCGATGATCGATACAAAATCGGACAGTGAGATCGGCGCGCCACAGCCCAGGTTGATGACCTCGTAACCTAGCGGTCTCTCCAGCGCCGCCAACACGCCAGCTACTGTATCAGCGATATAAGTCCAATCCCGATGGATATCCCCGCCGTTGAAGAGCTTGATTTGCTTCCCAGTCTGTGTCGCTTCCATCAGGCGCCAGGGCATCATATCAGGACGCCCCGCGGGACCATAAACGTTGAAAAAGCGCAAGACGGTCACATTCATGGCGAAGAGATTGTGGTAGGGATGCGCCAGCAACTCGGCGGCGCGTTTGCTGGCTGGATAAGCTGCCAGAGGACGATCAGCAGTATCGGTCTCGATGAATGGCAACACCTTGGTTTTGCCGTAGACCGATGAGGTGGATGCCAGCACGAATTGCTCAATCTGCGCCGTCTTCGCCGCTTCGAGCAGGTTTAGTGTGCCGGTCAGGTTGACATCCAAATAATCGCGCGCCTTATCCACGCTGGCGCGTACACCGGCCATCGCTGCCAAGTGCGCCACATGGCTAATTCCCTGCTCGGCAAACAAGCGATCGACCAGCGCGACCTCGCGGACATCGCCGTCGATCAGCAGAAAATTGTCATAATCGCTTAAGTTGGCAGCATTGTGGCGTTTGATAGCTGGGTCATAATAATCGTCGAAATTGTCGATGGCAATCACGCGCTCGCCACGTTGCAACAACGCTTCGGCGACATGACTACCGATGAAACCAGCTCCGCCGGTAATCAGATAGCTCATACCTGTTTCCTTCGGTCACTCTCCAGGCGCGGTCTTTGTTTATACACGTCAGGCAGGTATAAATCGCTTTGTGTCGTGGGTAGCGAGACTCTACAGCACCAATTCCGCCATCAATCGCAAGCTATCCACCGAGAACGCGGTGATATTCAAGGTGGTGATCGGGCAATCTCGCCAAATCTGCCAGCGATCGCGGATGCGCGCCTTTGAGCCGACCAGCGCCACTGCGTCGACTAAAGCATCGGGTACCGCCATCATTGCCTTGTCCTTATGCCCCTGCAAATAGAGATTTTGAATCGTCTCGGCAGTGCCAGCGAAACCATAGCGACAAGCCAGATCATAATAAAAATTCTTGCCCTTGGCGCCCATGCCGCCGATATAAAGCGCTAACATCGGCTTGATCTGATTATATGCCAGCTCCAGCTCATCTTCGATTATGACCGTTACCGATGGCGCGATATCAAAGTTCTCGAGACTTTTGCCGTCGTCTGCCTTGGCGAAGCCAGCCGCCACCGCCGCGCCATAAGCCTCCACATAATGCGCCGGCGAGAAAAATATCGGCAGCCAACCATCGGCGATTTCGGCGGTGAGCGCGACATTCTTAGGTCCAATCGCTGCCAGATAAATCGGCATATCTGCCTGACCGTGGATGATGCTCTTCAGTGGCTTGCCCAAGCCGGTGGCATCACGCTCACGATAAGGGATCTGGTAATGCGTGCCATCGTGGACTAGCGGCGCCTCTCGTTTGAGGATCTGCCGGATGATTTGAACATATTCACGTGTTTTGCCCAGCGGTTTGCCATAGGGACGCCCATGCCAGCCTTCGACCACCTGCGGTCCGGATAATCCCAGCCCCAGCAGCATGCGTCCGCCCGATAACTGGTCGAGCGTGATGGCGGTCATGGCGGTCATCGCCGGGCTGCGCGCGGGCATCTGCATGATGGCGGTGCCAAGTTTGATGTTTTTAGTCAGGGCACCGAGCCAAGCCAAAGGGGTGATGCAATCCGAGCCGTAAGCTTCCGATGTCCACAGGGCGTAATAACCCAGCCGATCCGCCTCACTGATTAGATCCAGCGGCAAGTTGATCCGCGCGCCAGAATAACCGACCATCAGTCCTAATCGCATACCTGCATCCCTTCGCTATTGTGCCAGAGTGTCGCATAAGGACGCAGCTTGAACAAGCGCCGATTGGATTCACAGCTTTGACTTATCCTCCAGCTGCCGCTAATATCCCCTGGTGACTTAACCAATAATAGACTCACGAGAACAGGAATGAATGGAAAAGAATTGATAAGCGCACTCCGAGCGGGGAAACGTGTTTATGGCACGGCGATCTATTCGCCTTCGCCCATCTGGCCCCGTGTGGTGAAGAATCTCGATCTGGATATGGTCTTCATCGATACCGAGCACACGCCACATGACCGCAATACGGTATCCTGGCTTTGTAATGCCTACTCCGCCTTGGATCTGGCGCCGGTGGTGCGTATCCCTGCGCCAGATCCCTATCAAGCGCAGATGGTACTGGATGGTGGCGCCCATGGCATCATCGCCCCCTATGTCGAATCTCCCGAGCAGGTCAAGGCTTTAGGCGGCGCCGTCAAATTAGGTCCCTTGAAAGGTGACAAGTTGAAAGCGGCTTTGGCTGGCGACCTCGAGCTGGAGCCGGAACTGGCGCAGTATCTGGCGCGGCGCAATGCCCACAAAGCGCTCTTTATCAATATCGAGAGTGTCCCGGCGCTGGAAAGGCTAGATGAGATCCTCAGCCTGCCTTATGTTGATTGCGTGCTGGTGGGACCGCACGATTTGTCTTGCAGCTTGGGTTTGCCAGAACAATATGATCATCCCGAATTTGACCGGGTGATTCGGACCATCATCAGCAAGTCGCGCGCCGCCGGCTTGGGTGTCGGCATCCATCACAATTTCACCCATCACGAGATTGAGTGGATCAAAGCGGGCGCCAACTTGGTCATGCACAGCTCGGATATTTCCGCTTTCAATCGTGCGCTGACCGCCGAATTCAAAAGCATCCGCGAAGCTACTGACGATATCGGGCAAATCGTCGACGAAAACGTGCACTTTTAGACGCGCCAAGCCATAAGGACAAAAGCCAAAATGTATAACATCTGGTTCGAGGCTACAGTGCCCGCCAAATACCGGCACATGTTCGAGGATATCGCTGCCGGCATTAGCCCGGGTGACCAAGTCCAGGAGGATCCTTATTATCGGCTGGAACAGGCGGATGCGGTGATGGCTGGCGGACGAGTCTATGATGCCGCGGCGCTGGATCGTGCGCCACGCTTGCTGATTATCGCCCGCACTGGCATCGGTTATGACAAGGTCGATATCGCTGCTGCCACCGCACGGGAAATCGCCGTGGTCAATACCCCAGATGCGCCGACCGTCTCCACCGCCGAACAAGCTGTCACGTTGATGCTGACAGTCGCGCGCAGCATCAAGCGAGTCGAGAACGAGCTTAACCGCATGTTGGACAGTGGCGACAGCAAAAATATCTGGGGCGGATATGTGGCGCTGGAACTGCGGGAGAAACAACTAGGTTTGATCGGTTTAGGACGGATTGGCAGACACGTCAGCGGCATCGCGCGCGCCATCGGCATGAAAGTGCTCGCTTACGATCCATATATCGCGGATGAATGCTTCGCGGAGCTCGGTGTGGAAAAGGCGAAGACATTGGAAGATTTACTCGGCAGCTCGGATATTGTCTCCCTGCACCTGCCACTCAATCCGGGGACTCACAAGATGATGAATGCCGAACGTTTCTCACAGATGAAGCGCGGCGCCATCTTTATCAACGTCTCGCGCGGGGGACAGGTGGATGAAGCTGCCCTGGCGGGGGCTCTTGATAGCGGGCATCTCTTTGGCGCTGGTTTGGATGTGACCGATCCGGAACCGCCACTGGCAGCCAATCCGCTGCTCAAACGCGACAACGTGGTGATCACACCACATGTTGCCAGCGCCACCGTGGTCGGCAAGCGTCGTCTCTTTGTGCACGCTATGGAACAGGTCTTACAAACCCTGCGCGGCGAACGCCCGCCTCATTTGATCAACCCTGAAGTTTGGGGGGCGGTGCTGGCGCGCTGGGAAGCCCGGCGCTAAAGGAGCTTGACCATGTCTAATTTCGAGAGCAATCATGTCAAAGCTGATTACGATGTGCTGGCGCCGGATGGCTCGGAGATTCGCTTGCTGCACAGCTTCCCAGGCGCGAGCGTCGTGCATTGTAGGCTGCCGGCCGGCGCTGTTTCAATTCCAGTGCGCCATCGTACCGTTGAAGAAATCTGGTTTTTCCTGGCGGGTAAGGGACAGGTCTGGCGCAAGCAAGGCGAGCGCGAGCAACTGCTGGATGTGGCGCCCGGCATGAGTTTGACAATCCCACTGGGCACACAATTTCAATTCCGCAATACGGGCGAGGTCCCGCTGGAATTTGTGATCGTGACTACGCCGCCTTGGCCCGGTGAGGATGAAGCGGTCCTGCTCGATGCGGGCTGTTGGGATTTTTGACTAAAATCTAGCCCCGACTTTCCCCCACCACTTCGATAAACTTGATGGTCGCCTGGATCCCATTAAAGAAATTCTGCAGGTAGATATTCTCGTTGGGACCGTGCGCCCGGCCACTCTTCAGCCCATAGCTCATGATCACCACTTCGTCCGCCACTTTCATACATTCGAAGCAGATCGGCACGCTGCCGCCCGAACGCTCGAATACCGGCTCGCTGCCCCAGGCATAGGTATAGGCTTCAGCAGCCGCCTGCATCGCCAGCCCGTCCACATCCAGCAGCACAGCTTCGGCACCGGGTTCGCTGGGGCGTACATCGACTGTGACCGTCTCCGGCGCGATATTATGGATATGGTCGACGACGCATCTGAGGACCCGCGCTGGATCCTGTCGCGGTACTAGCCGGCAGGTGATCTTCGCGAAAGCGCGCGCCGGCAGTACTGTCTTCATGCCCGCTCCAGTATAGCCACCGTGAATGCCATTTATCTCCAGTGTGGGACGCGCCCCCAAACGCTCTGGCAAGATATATTCCGCCTCGCCCCAGACGGCCCGCGCCGCCACCACATCATCCCATTCCGCTTGCAAATAAGGCTCGACCTGTTTCAGCAAGGCACGATCTTTCGCCGTCACCTCGGCGACATCGTCATAGAAGCCGGGCACTGTCACTGTTCCGTTCTCGTCATGGAGCTGCGCCAAAATCTCGCAAAGCGCCTGAATGGGATTGTGCACTGAACCGCCCCAATGCCCGCTGTGCAAGTCGCTGACTGGCGCCTGAATATGTAATTCGAGGGCGGCGATCCCGCGCAAGCCATAGGTCAGGCTTGGCTGCTCCGGCGCCAGGATCGCGCCATCAGAGACCATCGCGATATCAGCTGCCAAACGTTCGGGATGCTGGGCGATGAAAGCGTTGATATTCTCCGAGCCAGATTCTTCTTCGCCCTCCAGCACTACCTTGAGGTTGACCTTCGGCTTGTTGTCGCCCGCCAACCAAGATTCGACCGCCTTCAAATTGGATATCACATGCAACTTGCTATCGACTGCCCCGCGGCAATATAGGCGACCGTCTTTGATGGTGGGTTCAAAGGGTTCGGTCACCCAGCCATCGGCAACTTCCGCCGGCTGTACATCATAATGACAATAAATCAGGATGGTTGGCGCATCTTCCCCTGCCCCGTCCCACTCGCCCAATACCAGCGGGCAACGCCCTTGGGGCATCAATATGACTTCTGCGCGGTTCATGCCGATATTCAGCATCATTGTCTTCAGCCATTGCGCCGCCCGCGCCACATCATCAGCGTGCTGCGGCTGTGTGCTAATAGTGCGGATGCGCAGCAATTCTTTGTATTCCTCCAGGAATCGTTCCTGATTTGCCTTTGCGTATTCGTAAGGGTTGCTCATTCTAGGGGCTTGCTCCAGGTTCTCTATAGCTATCGCCACATAATACACGATCTGCCAAGGTTTGCGTATATTAGCTGGGCTTGTCATGCTTGAAGAAGATATCGCCGTGGTCGGCTGTGATGATATTCCGCTGGCCAACCTGATCTCACCCAAGCTGACCACCCTGCGCGTTGATCGGCGGGCTGATGTTGTGGAGCTTGTCGCGTCTTATACCTAAGCCATGTTAAGGTATCGCTGACATAGATTGACCAACGAGGAGTTTGATATGACAGTCATTCAGCAGCCTAAAGTTGTCGTCATCGGCTCGGGCAGCCTGTTTTTTGGCAGGCAAGCTATCTGGCAGATGGTGCACTCACCCCATCTGAACCAGGGCACTTTGGCGCTGGTCGATAAAGATCCGGGGCGCATGGAGAAAATGGGCGCGCTGGCGGAAAAAGTGGTGGCGGAAACCGGCGTCACTTTGCGTATCGAAGCGGCGACGGGTTGGAAAGAGGTATTACTTGGCGCCGATTTCGTCGTGCTCAGCTTCGCGGCAGATACGGTGCGTTATCGTGGATTGGATTGCCAAATCAGCGAGAAATACGGCTTGCGCATGTGCAGTGGTGATACTATCGGACCCGGCGGCATCTTCCGCGCCATGCGCGAGTTGCCCATCATTATGGATTGTGTGGAGGATGTCAAAGCCCTCTGCCCCGCTGCCTGGGTCATCAACTATATCAATCCCAGCGCGGTCAACGGCATGGCAATCGCCCGCTATGCGCCGACGGTCAAGAGCTTCGCGCTGTGCGATTCCCTGCACATGCCGCATGTCAAAGCTCGTTACGCCCAGCGCGCTGGCTTCATCAATGACAGCAGCGAATGGCAAAGCGAGCTCGATGCGGATTTTGACCTGCGTATCGCCGGTGTCAACCACTTCACCTGGATGTTGCAAGCTGAATTTCAAGGTCGCGATGTCAGCCGGCAAATTGCCGAATCGCTGCGACGCAGTGCCGCCACCGAAGACCTCGACGGTGACAAAGGCGCCAAAGCTTTGCACAACGATGCCATCGCCTGGCAGCTCTACGATATCTTCGGATACATCCCTACCTGTGTCGCCCATACCAAAGAATATGTCCGCTTTTATCAAGGGCATGGCATACTGCCTGATACAATCCCTCCGCTTTCGATCTGGGAGACCGATATGCGCTACGCCCGCCACCATGCCATGTGGCGGCAGGTGGACGACTTTATTAGCGGCAGCTTGCCAATCAGCGAGTTCATGGGGAGCTTTGGTCCCGATCACGCCACCGATATCATCGAAAACATGGTCGGCGATCTCGGTCAACCTTTTTACATCAACTGCTACAACAAGGGCGCCCTCGGCAACCTGTGGGACGATGCCTTTTTGGAATTGCCCTGCGATATCGACATGAAGGGTCCAAAACCGCGCGCAATTGGCGAGATGCCCCGTGGCTTGCGTGGCATGACAGAAGTTGTGCTCGATACTCATGAGCTCACTGCCGAGGCGATTGTCAAGGCGGATTATACCTTGCTGCGCCGTGCCATGATGAGCGACCCGCTCACCAATTCAGTGGCTGATGCCGATGCCATCCTGCGCGATTTGTTGGCTGCCCAACGTGATGCCCTGCCCGACCATTGGTACGCGGATGCTGTCGCAGCCTTTTAGTTGTCCGCCATGCCAGTTGCATATTCTGGCTCGAGCATCCCAGCCTGGCTCAAACGAAGCGCCTTCACTACATCTCCATCTCCACGAATTGTCGCTCGTAAAGCTCGGCATATAATCCCCGCTGTTCGAGCAATTCCCTGTGGCTGCCCAGCTCGCGAATCTGTCCATTGTTGACTACACAAATCAAGTCAGCTTTGACGATGGTGCTGAGGCGATGAGCGATCACGATGGAAGTTCGCTTCGACAGCAGCCTTTGCAGAGCATCCTGAATTAACCCTTCGGTGACCATGTCCACACTCGAGGTGGCTTCATCCATAATCAGAATCTGCGGGTCCGCCAGTATAGCGCGCGCGATCGAAATCAACTGCCGCTGCCCCACCGAGAGATTCGCCCCGTCCTCAAAGATTTCCGTCCGGTAGCCCAGTGGCAAATCACGCAAAAATTCGGAGACATTAGCCAGCTCGCCCGCTGCCATCACTTCTTCCATCGTCGCATCGGGTTTGCCAAAACGGATATTGTCGGCGATGCTACCAGCGAAGATGAAAGGATCTTGTGACACCAAGCCCATCTGTTGGCGCATGGAGCGTTGTTGGACGCTGCGGATGTCGATGCCATCGATCAGCAATTCGCCGCCGCTGATATCGTAAAAGCGCGCGATTAGGTTGGCGAGGGATGTCTTGCCCGCGCCAGTTGGACCTACCAGCGCCACCATTGTTCCCGCGGGAATATCCAGGTTGATATCCCGCAGCACCGGCAAATTCTCTTGATAGCCAAATTGCACATCGCGAAATTCGATCCGCCCGCGCATAGGGGGCATTGCCTTCGCATCGTCTCGATCTTTGATGGCGGGTTCGGTGTTTAAGAGGTTGACCACCCGCTCGCCCCCTGCCATGGCTGTTTGCATGGTGGCGTATAATTGGCTCAGTTCCTGCACCGGTAGGAAGAAGCGGTTGACATAAGCGAGAAAGGCGATCACCGTGCCCAGCGTCAGGCTGCCTTGCGCCACGCTAACACCGCCGAAGAGCAGCACAATCCCTGTGGCAACCATGCCCAGAAACTCGACGGTCGGTAAGAAAACGAAGGAAAGTGAAATCGCTTCGATATGCGCATCGCGATTGGCTTGGTTGACCTCGTCAAATTTTTCCGAGCTGCTATCTTCGTTGGCGAAAGCCTGTATCACGCGCATGCCGCTCAGGTTCTCCGCCAGGTCGCCAATCATGTCGGCGTTACAAGCCCGGGTTTTGCGGAATGCCCGCTTCGCTCGTCCGGCAAAGATCATGGTCGCCAAGATGATGACCGGGATAATGGAAAAAGTCACCAGTGCCAGCTGCGCATTTAACGAGAGCATCACAAGGATGATGCCCGCCAGCATCAAACTATCCCCTGTCAGAGTAATCAAGCCTTGGGAGAGCAGCTGATTGATCACGCCGACATCGCTGATCACGCGCGAAATGGTCACGCCGATGATGTGATTGTCATGGTAGGACAAAGGCAGATCTTGCAAGTGGCTGAAGAGCGCCGACCGCAAATCCGCCAGCACCTTCTGCCCCACCCAGCTCAGCAGATAGCGCTGCGCCATCGATGCTAGATATAAGCTGATGAAAGCGCCCAGCATGAGCAATACAATCTCGTTTAAGCTGTGGAGGTCGCCACTGGCGATCGGTCCGTCGATTGCCACTTTGACCAGGTAAGGCGTCACCAGCGTCAAACCGGTCGCGAGTAGCATGGCAATAAATGCCCCGATCATGCGCATGCTGTAAGGACGTAGAAAGATCAGCAAATGCCAGAGTACACGCGGGTTAAAAGAGCGCCCTTCGACCTTGTCGGCGAAACCCTCCAACGCGCCGCGCGGACCGCCGGATCGGATACCTGCTGTGCCGATTGAAAATCCCATGCTAGTTGTCTTTCAACTACTTTCCCAAGCCCAGCCTACCCATGCAATACTGAGAGGATAGGCAAGCTAGCTGGCTCATTCACGCAGATTGCGATAATAGATCTCGGCATATAAACTCGATTTCTCTAGCAGTTCTTCATGTGTGCCGGTGGCAGCGACCCGCCCGCCTTGCAAGACCAGCACCTTATCCGCCATCCGCACTGTGCTCAAGCGCTGCGCGATGATGAAAGAAGTGCGCCCCACCATCAGGCGTTCCAGCGCCAGCTGAATCAGGCGCTCGGTTTCTGTATCGACGCTTGAGGTGGCATCGTCCAACAGCAGAATACGCGGATCCTTCAACAAAGCGCGAGCGATAGCGATCCGCTGTTTCTGTCCGCCAGACAAGGTCATGCCACGCTCGCCCACTTTGGTGTCGTAGCCATCCGGCATCGCCAGAATGAAATCATGGGCTTGCGCCGCTTTTGCCGCCTCGATGACTTCTGCATCCGTTACCTCTTCCAAGCCGAAAGCGATATTTTCGCGGATGCTGGCGGCGAAGAGCACAGTCTCCTGCAGCACAATACCGATCTGATCGCGCAGTGAGTTGAGTGTCACATCGCGCACATCATAGTCATCCACGAGTATCCGCCCGCTAGTGACATCGTAAAAGCGCGGTATCAAGTTGATGATGGTCGATTTGCCGGAGCCGGTTGCGCCCAGCAGCGCCACCACTTCCCCGACATTTGCCTCAAAATTGAGCCGATCCAATACCAGCCGCTGATTGAAATAAGAAAATGAAACATCTTCGAATTGCACCCGCCCTTCAATCGGAGGCAACGCGATGGCATCGGGCACATCGTTCACTTCCGATTGCGCATCGAGGATGGTATAGATGCGTTCGCCAGCAGCCGAAGCCATCGCCACCGCCGGAATGATGATGCCCAGCCGCCGCACTGGCGAAATCAATTGCCCCAGATAAGTGGTGAATGCCACTAATTCACCGATGGTCAACGCCTCTTCGATCACCAAGCGCCCACCCAGCCAAATGATGACGACTGTGCTCAAACTGGCAATAAAATCCAGCAGCGGGATGTGCTGAGTCTGTACCTTGACTTGAGCTTGCGCCAGGCTGAACCATTTGCGATTCTCGTCATTGAACCGTTGGATCTCGGCTTTTTCCTGGGCGAATGCCTTGACAATCTTGGCGCCGCGCAGGTTCTGCTCCAGCACCGTGGTCATCTCCGCCAGTTGATGCTGCAAGTCCAGCGACAGCGGGCGGTAGATGCGCCCAAAGCGAAAAGCCACATAAGCCAGCAAAGGCATCAGCATCATCGAAAGCAGCGCCAACAGCGGATTCATCAACAGCAGCGCGATAAAGGTCAGCAGCAGCAAGCTCGATGATTGGAACAGGCGCAAAATCGCCCGCCCGGTCAAAAAGCGAATCCGCTCCACATCGGATATCGAGCGCGCCAATAATTGCCCGGTTTGCGCGCGATCGTGATAAGAGAAAGACAAGGAGCTCAACTTTTCGTAGATGGCGTTGCGAATATCGTAGGCGACACCTTGCGATGCCACTTCGGTCCAACGCCCCAGCGCAAAATCGACCAAGCCCTTGATTATGGTCAAGCCCAACAAGCCCAGCAGCGACATCAATAGGATGTCCATATTCTGCTGGATGATGCCGGCATCGATAATCCAGCGGATTGTCTGTGGAATGACCACTGCCAAACCATTGGACACCAGCGCGAGACCATAAACACCGAGAGCAATCTGGCGATACTTTTTGAGGAAGGTGAAACTGCGCAAAAGGGAACTGCGTGCTGCGTTTTTATATGAAGAGTTGTGATGAGGAATATTAAGCGATACTTTTACCATAATTAAGAAGGGGTGAAACGCAATGCTCCTTGTCTCTATTTCTATGTTTAATTTACCATACAGACTTTCTCGAACGGGTTAAAGCCCTAGTTTCTTTGTTGTTTCCAATCCACACGAAAAGGGTGATCCATTTGCGATCACCCTATGGCTATGCTAATGGTCTTTAGTTTTCTTGGCAAACTACTTCAGCGGATTCAATAGCGGCGTGGCAACCAGACAGTCATCTCGTTGACTCCACGGTTGTTCCAAGCATAATAGGGGATCATAGTGATAGGAAGTTCTTCTTCCTTCTCTTTACCCGCCTCGATATAGAGAGTGTTTGAACTGTTCCATTCCTGAAGGCGGCGGGCGACTGCACGGATTACTGTGACACCGCCCAGCAGATCGTCTTCTTTACTCGGGGTCAATTGCATATTATCTGGCGCAAATACTTCAAGAATCGAGACATCCTCAGGCAGGTCCACCCCTTCCAGGCAATAGACGATCGGACCGCGCATGATGGCGATATGATTGCGAATCTCTTCTGCTTTAGGATGCGCTTTAATTGCTCGCGCTTTCATCGGCAGATGCAATTCGATTGTATCTCCGCTTCGCCAGCATCGTCTGATTTGAACGTAGCTCTGCGCTGTCAGCGGTAAATCGCTCTTCTCACCATTGATGTGCAACGCTGCCCCATCCGCCCAGCCGGGTATACGCAGCATCAGGGCGACCTCACTTGCCGGCGCCTCATCTATCGTGATGCTAATTTCGTCATCCCAGGGGAAATCGGTCTTCTGTGTCAGCGCGAAACGTGATCCATCCTGCAATGCGGTATTCATATTACTGCTGCCGTACAAATGTACCCATAACCCCTCGTCAGAAGTGCTGTATAACCAGTTGTGCAATTGGGCGATGGTGCGCGCAGTATTGGGCGGGCAACAATAACAGTGCAACAGATGCCAACGTTGCTGCGTGTCTTGACTGAGCAGCGGGTGCTCAGCACCGTACCAACGCAGCGGATTGGTGTAGCAGAAGTTTATACCGTCCAGGCTCATTGATGAGAGCATGCTGTTATAGAGTACCAGTTCAACAATATCGGTATATTTGGCGTCGCCAGACAAGTTGAGCATGCGCCAATTCCACATAGCGTTGGCGATATTGGCACAGGTCTCGTTGTAAGCGGTGGCATTGGGCAATTGATATTCGTAGCCAAAAGCCTCATGCACAGGTCCCGCGCTACCGCCGAATTCGGGCCGTTGGGAAGCGCCATGATGTTGTGCTGAAGTGCCACCGGTGATATACATTTTGCTGTTGATGGCGTTGTCCCAAATGCGGTGCAAACCTGCCAGCAGCTCTTCATCGCCGGTTTCCGCTACTACATCGGCCGCCCCACAATAGAGATAACCTGCTGTGACGGCATGACCTACCGCTCTTGTTTCCTCGCGTAACGAAAGCAATGATTGATTTAAGTCTTTGCCACGCGGTTGAGAGCCACGCATATCGACGAATGTCTGTGCTAGTTTCAGGTATTTCTCCTCGCCAGTGACGCGATAAAGATCGATTGCACCCATGATATTGGAAGGGTTGAATCCAAAATGCGCCAATTCCGGCGGATGTGCTGTGAAGAGATCATAAAGATAATCCGCCAAATTAATCGCAATCTGCAGGAAATTCCGCTGGCCCGTGATGCGATAGTGTACGGCGGCGGCGGTCAACAGATGGCCCATGTTGTAGAGTTCGTGGTCATGCAAGTTTGTCCAGCGCTCTTTGTCGTCTCGCAACTGCATCGGCGTGCTGATATAACCATCGTCTTCTTGCGCCTGCGCGATCACATTGATCAGCTCATCTAATGGTTCGATAATGGCCGGGTTTTTGGTGACGCCATAAATATGGGTCACAGCTTCCATGTACTTGTAACAGTCACCATCGCTCCACATCGTGCCTTTGCGCTCCCCCTCTTGCAAGCCGGCGGCGATATAAAAATTGCTGAAGACGGCACCGTTGTCGGGCTCGTCGAGCGCCTGTCGCATACTCGGTAACACAGTGCTGTGGCAAAGCTCGAACAAATTGCCCCAAAATCCTCCATGCCAACTAACCGCATCGTGTTCCAAGGGGAATAACTTTTGGTACTTGCTGTTTTTCTGCATAATTTCATTATCCTTAATAGCTCATTGATTTGAATTGTGCTTATAGCGCTCCACTTTATTTGTAGCCTGTGAAGACGACGCCCTGGATGAAATACTTTTGCGTGAAGAAGAAAACAAAGATCAACGGCAACATCACGACCAGCGACACTGCCATTAGCGAATTCCATTCAGTGCCATAAGTGCCCTGGAAGAAACGCAAACCTAGCGCCAGGGTATAGTTGTCTTGGCTGAAGAGGAAGATGAGCGGACGAAAGAAATCGTTCCAATGAAACTGGAAGGAGAAAATGGCCACTGCCGCTAATACCGGCTTCGACATCGGCAACGTGATGCGCCAGAAAACACCGAAACGTGAACAGCCATCGATCACCGCTGCCTGATCCAGCTCCCGCGAATGTGTTAAGAAGTATTGCCGCAACAGAAATATATAAAAGGGATTACCGAACCACGATGGCAAGATAAGGGGCCAGAAAGTGTCGATCATATTCAGCTCTTTGAAGATGATAAATTCCGGAATCAACGTAACCTGCCTCGGCAGCATCATGGTCGCCAGCACGATGATAAAGAGCGCGTTGCGCCCGCGCCAACGCAAACGGGAAAAAGCGTAAGCGACGACTGACGAGATAATTATCTCACCCAGAAGGCACATGATCACAATGAAAATTGTATTGCGAAAATAAAGATCAAAAGGCAGTTGCGTCAGTGCGTCAGAGTAATTGGACCAGAGAACTTTCTGCGGGAAGAATTCGGGCGGGAAGCGAAAGACATGCGATAATGGCTTTAAAGATGTCGAGATCATCCATTGCAACGGCAACAGAATGACAATCGAGCCAACGCCGAGGATCAGATAGACTGTAATCTTGCCAATGATTTGTCGCGCGCTCAAGCTAACGCCTGTGCTGCTCATCAGTTATCCTCCGCCGATTCTGCTTCATAATAAACCCAGAATTTTGCTGTGGCGAACATAATCAGCGTCAGCAGCAAGATGGCGATAAAAAAGACCCAAGCCAGCGCTGAGGCATAGCCCATCTTGAAATTCTGAAATGCTTGACGATAAAGATAGAGCAAATAAAAGAGGGAGGCGTTTGCGGGCCCACCATCGGTCATGATAAATGTTTCGGTGAAGATCTGCATCGTGAAAATAACACCGGTGATCAATTGAAAGAAGATAGTTGGGCTTAACATCGGCAGCGTGATGCGGAAGATACGTTGCCACCAGTTTGCCCCATCAATTTCGGCCGCCTCATACAAGTCGGTCGGTATCGCCTGCAAACCGGCAAGATAGATGACCATACCACCGCCGACGCTCCACAACCGCATAATCACAAAAGCCGGCAATACCCAAATCTTGCTTCCCAACCAGGCAGGTCCCTCGATACCGAAGATGCCCAAGGCGGTATTGAGCAAGCCGAAATCACTAGAAAAAATCCACTGCCAAAGAATCGCCACCGCCACCCCGGACAAGATCGCGGGCAAGTAATAAATAGTGCGAAAGACTGCCAAACCACGGATATTGGTGTTCAACAGCATCGCGATCCCCAACCCGAAAACGATATTCAGCGGAATAGACACCAACGAAAAGATGACGGTGATCCTCAGTGAGTGCATCGGCAAGGGGTCACTGAAGAAGAGTTTCTCGTAATTTGCCAAGCCAACCCACTTGGGTGCCGATAACATATTCCAATCGAAGAACGAGAGTGCTAGCGAGGCGACCATCGGGAATGCGGTCAACAAAAGGAAACCCACAACCCAAGGCGAAATCATCGCCCAAGCGAGCACTGTCTCTCCACGCTGGTAGGTGATGTTGAGGCTCGAAAAGCCGCTTTGCTTTTTAATGAATTGCGCCAGACTCATGGGAACATAACAATCTGCTCCCCTCCTCAGTCACAGGAAGAGAAGGGGAGAAATATTAAAGTGTACGTACTACCAAAGTTTCCCTTCTTATGGTTGATCAACCTGTCCGCCATTGGCCTTCCACAATCAGCGGATTGACTTGGCGCACGATCTCATCACAGACGACCTTGGCATCGCGCTCTTCGCCGATCATTAGTAGATCGATTTGCGCTTGCATAATCTGCGTGATTTCGCCCCAGTTGGTCAACACAGGATCCGGCGCAACAAAGTGCCGGGCGGCATCGAGCATGACATGTTTGTTCGCCGGCGGTAGCGGGTCGGTGACAAACCATTTCTCCTGCTCCACAAACGAGGTGCCTTGCAAGCCACCTTCGCGGATGATTGTCTCCATCGCCGGACCGTTGAAGAATTTCAACAAGTTCCAGGCGCATTCCGGCACTTGTGTAGACTTCGGGACAACCAGCGGATAGTAGTAGACGTAATTGGCGCGCCCACCAGGTCCAGCCGGGTAATGACCCAAGGCGACGGTGAAGTCTGTCTCACGATAGTTGGGGAAGCTCCAGCTGCCGCTATAGAACATGCCGAGGCGGCCCGTTTGCATCAAGGCATTAGTGCCCATCTCTGCCATCGCTTCGGGCCGCGGCGCGAAACCATATTCCCAACGCAAATCGGCATAAAACTGCAAACCTTCAACAGCGCCTGCCTCGTTCAAAGTACACTCGGTGGGGAAGAAGGGATCATCTACCAATTGCCCGCCGAAGATCCGTACCCAAGTCTGCCAGACTTTGTCCCAACCGGTGACGTCACAAGCCCATTGCGTCGTATTACCGTTGGCATCGACCTTGGTCAGCTTCTCACAAGAGTTGAAGAAATCATCAACTGTCCAGCTTTCGTCGTCCCATTGCGCAGTTGGCACCATAGCGCCAGCTTCTTCAAACATGTCCTGGTTGTAGAAGATGGCGATGGATGCCACGTTATCGGGCATACCATAGATGCCGCCCTCATGGGTGTAGGCTTCTATAGCGAGGTCAGGGAATTGTGTCAGGTCGTAGTCGTCAGCATCAACATAGGGCTTTAAATCTAGCAGCAAGTCATCTTTCAGGAAGCCAGGCAACAAACCGATCTCGATGATGAAAACATCAGGCGGAATGCTGGCTGCCAAACTGGTGAAGAGCTTATCGTTGTAACCCGCGTTGGGTCCACCCGGCACTGAAGTGAAATTGAGCTTGCAACCGGGATAAGCATCGTTAAATGGTGCCAGCGCTTTCTCGCGGATGCCGATCAAAGGCGGACCATCCCAAAAGAAAATCGTGACTTCTTGTTCATCCTGCGCGAGAACCGAGCCGACACCCGGAATACTATAGACACCGGCCGCCAACGAACTCATGCCTGCCATACGGAGGAAATCGCGGCGGCTCATGCTAAGTTTTCTTGACATTATACTTTCTCCACAATACTAAAACGGATAAATTAGCTTGGCGGAGATTATCTGAACAGACAGATAATCAGTGGCTTTTAAACTAATCGATAATACCCCCTCCCAGCTATTTGCTATCAGCGGGCTTTTGCACCCAGGCGTCCAAGGTGCGCCCCATGGTGTTGAACAGGTGGTCGCGCAAAGCCAATTTTGTCGCTACCGTATCTCGTTCGAGCAATGCATCAAGTATTTCCAGATGCTCTGGCAGGGCATGGATTTGGGCGTCTGGCCGATGTTTGGCGACGATATGATGTGCCCAGCTGATCAAATCTTGCAGTTCTTTGATGATATTAATCAGCAGCGGATTCTCTGAGTGACTGATGATCAGATCATGCAATAAATCATCGCAATCGGCGAGCAATGACAAATCGCCAGTTCGCGCATAGTAATCACCACCGCGTTGATAGGTTGCTCGAGCCTCCAAAATTTTGTCTGTCGGGATACGCGCAGTGGCCAGCTCGACCGCCAGGCATTCCAAAGCGATGCGAACTTCCATAGTATCTTGAAAACGGGTCTGGTCAAAATCTTCGACGTATACACCACGCCGAGGTGCGACTTTAAGAAAACCGAGACGGTCCAGGCGCCGAACAGCATCTCGCACTGGCATACTGCTAACTTGCAATCGTTTGGCGATATCGTCGATGGTAAGGCGCTGCCCGGGCGATAGATCACCAGACATGATTTCCTGCTTGAGCTGCGTCTCAATCTTTTCACTTAGCGATGTTGTATCCAACATCGAAAAATCGCTCCCAATCTCCACTAAGATAACTATGCTAATTATCTAATATCTAAAATATCATACTCTATAGAAATTGTCAATCCGGAGAAAAAAAGAAACTCAATATCGCTATATCAATGTTGTCTAGTCCATTAGCAGCAAGAAACTATCAGAAACTAACCTAGATATATACCTTATTGCCCGGCTTGCTCACTGGCTACATTGAAAAAGAGATAGGCATTGCGCTAAAATTCTTTGATACGGCAAATACTCAAGGTAATTTTAGGAAAATGAACAGTTAGGAAAGTGTTTTGGACAAAGTCATTGTTATTGGTAGTGGTGTCTCCGGCTTGAGCTCGGCGCTGAACCTACAACTTGCCGGTTTCGATGTGCGCATTATCACTGCGGAGCTACCGCTATCCACCACGTCTATAGCGGCTGGCGCCATTTGGTACGGCGGCGGCGCCACTGGCAGAGTGCGTCAATGGGCGCAGGGTTCACTCTCCCACTTTCTGAAACTGGCGAACGAAGCGGACAGTGGCGTTACCCTACAACGCATCCGCGAGTTCCTCTCTCACCCTCTGCCCGATCCATGGTTCAAAGATCAACTGCCCTTTTGTGAACGAATACCTGAGAAGGAACTCCCCGCGGGTTCGCAAGCCGGCTTCTTGATGGACCTGCCCACCGTCGCGCCGCCACGTTACCTCGAGAACTTGCAGCAACAGTTCATCGCTGCCGGCGGTGTGATCGAATTAAGAAGCGTGCAGTCTCTAATGGACTTGGCCGATGAAGCCCCCTTGCTGGTCAACTGCAGCGGTGTGGGCGCCAGGCAGCTGGCAAATGATCAGGCTGTCTACCCGATTCGCGGGCAAACGCTGTTGATTGATGCGCCCCAGATCACCGAGGGCTATATGAACGACAGCGTCGTCACCTATCTCTTCCCGCGCGGCGATGGTGTCCTCATCGGCGGGCTTGTAGCGCCAGATGACTGGAATCGGGAGATTGATGCGGATGTGACAGCCGATATTATCGCCCGCTGTTCGGAGATTGCGCCCACGGTGGCCACAGCCACAATTAAGAGGCAGTTTGCGGGTTTGCGCCCCGGGCGCCATCAAGTGCGTCTGGAGCTGGAGCGGCTTTCGCCCGACTGTACTGTCATCCATAATTATGGTCATGCCGCCATCGGGTATACATTATCCTGGGGTTGCGCCCAAGAAGTGCTGGCGCTGGCGCGAGGCCTGGCAACGGGTTAGTCACTCTGCTGGCGTCGGTGGTGGGCGAAAAATCGTTAAGCTTGAGCGGTTGCTGACAATAGTCTGGAGGTTGCCATGGGCAGGCAAAACATTTCATCGGGCACGGATTATGAACGAATCGCCGGATATTCGCGGGCGGTGCGCCTGGGCGCCAATATAAATGTCTCCGGCACCACAGCGACCGATGGCGCATCGAAGGTGGTCGGTATTGGGGATAGTGGGGCACAGACAGCTTTCATCATCCGCAAGATCGAACGGGCGCTGCGAGAGGCTGGCGCGGAGTTGAAAGATGTGGTTCGGACGCGGATTTACCTGGCTCCCGGCGCCGATTGGGAAGCGGTAGCGCGGGTGCATGGGGAATTCTTTGGCGAGATCCGCCCAGCCAATACGCTGCTCTACGTGAGCGCGCTGGTGGGCGAAGAGTATCTGGTGGAGATCGAAGCCGAAGCAATTATTTCTGACTAAGCAGTTTATCTATCTTGCTTTTATCTGTTGCCCTGCTCGTTATCATAAACTTCATTGCAGCCCCCGCTATCATATCAATGACGGATGCTCGATTATGCTGACACGGCTATCGACGGCGCAGCCCAATGTAATTCAAAAGTTCATGAGGAGAAATAGAGATGCCCGACAAATTGCGTGTAGGTGTTATCGGTGCCGGGCGCTGGTCAAAGAGCGCGCATCTGCCCGGTTTTCAGCGATCGCCGCTCTGCGATGTGGTCGCTATTTGTGATTTGAACCAAGACATGGCGAAGGACGCCGCCGCTCGCTTTGGTATTGAAGATGTCTATAGCGATTATGAGAAATTGCTGGCGCGCGAAGATATCGATGTTATCGATGTGTGCACCCGTGGCGGCATCGGCGATAAAAACAATCATGAACCCTTGGCTTACGCAGCGGTGGAAGCGGGGAAGCATTGCCTATGCGAGAAGCCAGTCGCCCATGATTATCGCAGCACTTGGCGCGCCCACGAAATCGCCCAATCCAAGGGAGTAAAGACCAAGGTCGGCTTGACCTTCCGTTACGCGCCGTCGATGCAATATATGCGCGATTTGATCGCCGATGGTTTCGTCGGCGAACCCTTCATCTTCAATGGCTATGAACAGAACTCTCAATTTATCAGCCCAACCGAGCCGGTCACCAAGGTAGACCTGATCCCGGAAACAGAGCGAGAGGAGATCAAGGTATCTTCCATCGAGGGCTATGGCGCGCCCATTATTGACCTCAGCCTGTGGTTCATGGATAGTCCGCTCAAGAGCCTAGTGGGCTTGCTCTATAATTTCGTGCCCTACCGCACCATGCCCGGCGGACAGACAATCCGCACCAATATCGACGATGGCGATGTCTATATCGGTGAGTACAGCAAAGGTGGCTTCTGCACCATTCAATCGAGCTATGTGACAGTCAACAGCTATCCCGGTTTGGAAGCGCGCATCTACGGTTCCCAAGGCGCGCTCTTGTGCCGCCTGGGCGCCGAGCTGGAGAACCAGGAAGTCCTGCGCCAATCGACCAGCCCCAATGCGCATGAGGTTGAATATGTGGAAGTGACGATCCCCGATAGTTATTATCCGCCGGGCTATAGGCCGGGCGAGCCCTGGTCCGCCATGTTCTACGCCAATCTGGTGCATAACTTCATGGAAGAGATCGTCAACTATACAGACGAGAATCAAGGCAACTTCGCCCAGAGCGCCCGCGTGCAAGAGATTATCAATGCGGTGGAGATTTCGCATCGGGAGCGGCGCTGGGTGGATCTGCCCCTTCCTCTCGATCGCTAGCGTCAAAGGTTGTACCGAGGTCTAGTCGATTTGAGTCGATGTAATGTACCTGCGCCTGGCCTGCCAGGTTGCCCTCCCTCTCCAGCCTTGCCAGCAGCATCTCATAAGCGCCGTCCCATAAATCCATCGCCAGCCACTGCCGGCCCAGCCGCTCAGCAGCGACCACGGTTGTGCCACTTCCACAGAAAGGATCGAGTACCACATCGCCCACATCGCTCGATGCTTTGATGATACGCTCATATAAAGCCAGCGGCTTCTGCGTCGGATAGCCGGTCGCTTCTGGCTGATTGCCGCGCAAAGCCGGAATGTCCCAAACATCGCGCATTGCCACCATGCGATAAATGCCATTTTTATCTTGGCTGAGTTCGATGTTCGAGAAACCATATCTATGTGACAGGTAGGATTTCTCCCGCTGCGGCTGGAAGGTATATTTGTCGGACTTGCTGTAGAAGAGGATGCTATCATGCTTGCGGCTGAACCAGCGCTTGCTGACCCCGCCAGTTTTGTAATACCAGACGATCTCGTTGCGGAAGTTGGATGCCCCAAAAATGGCATCCAGCAACAATTTGACATAGGCTTGCGCCTTGTGGTCGATCTGCAGGTATAAACACCCCTCTTGGCGGAGCAGGCGGTGCATCTCCAGCAGGCGAATGCTCAGCCAGCACAAATAGGCGCTCATACCCTCGTCGGCGATCTGTCCTGCAGTTTTAATCACCGCCCAGAGCCCAGGATGCTCGTTTTTGATCCGACGAGCCCATTCAGCCCGCACATCTCCTTGCCATGACCAGCGATCGCGGAAGGCATCGCCAAAGTTGCGGTCTTTGTTGAAAGGAGGGTCAGTAGCGATCAAGTGAACGCTTTCGCTTTTGATCGCGCGCAGGAAAAGCAGGTTGTCACCGTGGAAAAAGCTGCGGTTTGGGGGCTCGAATCGGCTCATGATTGAATCGCTTTTGGCTGCCAAATTGTCGCCTCGATGAAACGTTCCCCATCGCCACCCGGCTGATCATTGAAGTAGTAGACTGCTACCACTCTGCTACTCTCCAACACAGCCGCTCGCACATAACCGATATCCCCGTTGGCGCCGCCGCTGCGCAAGATGATTTCATCGCCCCAACTATTCCCTTCGTCCACACTGATACGCGCGCAGATTGCGTATGGATGGTCGCGGTTGCCATAGAGCAAGAGCAGGCGACCATCGGGCAACTGCTGCAAGCAAGGTGGATTGCCGCTGTGCCCCGCTTCCTGGAATTGAGCGGACTGGTTCAGGTACTGCCAGGAATATCCTTGGTCATCGGAAACATAGAGATCAATCCAGCTCTTGCCGCTAGCGCCATGCCGGCAACGGCGCGCGCATATAAGCCGCCCACTTGGTAAGCGCAAGCTCGCGGGCATGATAGCGAAGTCACTGGCTTCACGCGGCTCATCACCGACTTCCGAGAGCAGCTCGAAGCTCATGCCGCCGTCAAGTGTCCTGACGCAAATGATCTTACCTTCCCGCCCGTCAGTTTTGTTGGCAGTCAAGAAAAGCAGGGCGGAATGCTCGCTGAGGATCAGATAGTCGCTACGCGCGGCGATGCCAGTCTGCCCCAACAGCGGCAAGCGATAAGGACCCGCCCAACTATGGCAGCGGTCATAGGAGACATAAAAGAAGGACCGCACGCCGCGGGACAAGCCAGTGCGCGCCGCCATCAGCGCAAAATCATCCTGCTCGAAGTTCAACGGCTCTGAAGGCATCATGACAGAAGCATCGTCCATCACCTCTGCCAAGCGCAAACCAGCCGCCATATGTTCATCGGCGGAGAGCCCGCGACCGCTTGGAAGCGCGCCATTAAAAGCTTCGACACGCCATGTCTCGCCACCATCGAGGCTGCGCGCTTGCACATTGACAAAAGGGTGATCCTTGTCCCGAGCGTGACCGCGCTCGACTGTCTTGTGCGCGCCGATAGTGAAGCCCACTACAATCTCATCGTCCCAATGCCAGATGCCATAATTGGCGGGCCAACCAGCGAAGCGACCAGGCTGGCGGTAGATCGTTGCCTGTCGCATGGAATCACGATTCCAGGTGGCACATCATCTGTCGGATTTCACCCAAGTGGTATGCGCTATGCACGATGATGCCCAACATAGACGACAATTCGGTGATACCTTCCCATTCACCAGCGCTATCGAGGTGGGTTTTGATGCGCTTGTAAGTCGATCTCAGGTCCGCGATCAAGGTCTCCCATTCGCTGGCATTGACGCTGCTGACCGTCTCCCAGATTTCATCCCAATTCACATAACTCAAGTCGCGCCTGAACAGGCGATCTTCCAGCACGCGCAAATAATACTCTACATGGGCGACATGCGCGGCGATGGTGGCGCAATTGCCCATGGGTTGCGAGGCGGTCCCGGCATCTATTTGCGCCAAGGTCTCGAAGAAGGAAGTGCCTTTGTCGAGGTAGGCGCCTTGCACGCTTTCGAAAGTTTCGACCAAGACAAAACGGAAGCCATGGGCAACTTCGTTGATGTCGATTTGCTGGGACATGTTGGACTCCTAGCTGTGATTATTTTTTGCTGCCGCGTATAGTGGGCTCGCGGCATAACTTCTTCCTGAGAAGATCCAATGGTCCGTTATCTTCCAGGATCGAATCGGGCATACCCAGCACTTCGCTGTAAAGGCGTCGGTCCAAGATTTTTCTGTTTTCATCCCTATCCAGCTCGTGTACAGGGAAGAGCGGCAACTGATTCATTTCATCAAAAATTTCTACGGCTCGCTCAAGCTGTTCTGCGCTCAGCGCGGTTACATCCAGGACGGGCAATGTTTGTAGAGCCATCTTTGGGACACTACCTCTACCAGCTTGCTGCTTAGATGCATGCCACCAATACATCAACAATCCAAGTGTACTATTTGCCCACAAAACCAGCGCTTTTTCCTGTTCTACAGTTGCTAGTTGGATGGATATCCAAGCGCGCCCGCCGATAGTTTTGCGAGAAGTGAATTGCATGGCTGTTGATTGGCTGTTGAACCTAAAGTCAACATTATGGTGACAGTGAGTTGCAGTAGAGAATAGTTGTGCGACTTTTTCATTCAGCATATCTTGTGTTGTATTTGAACTAGAGTGATATGGTATTCCCTCACAATCAGCCTCGAACATCATGGTTCTCTCACGCTTGGCATCGTGTGCCCATAAGACCGGATATGTTGGTACATTATCAGGATGCAATTGCTTTACCTCAAAGGGACCTCTTATAGAACCATCCGGGTTTATGCCATTGATATCACGCCCAATCGGTCCAATTTTCCCAATCAACAAGATTGGTGATATAGGAATTGTTACTGGGTTCTTTTGTCTGGGTAGCCAAACTCGTTTCTTATCAGCCAAATGAAAAGCGCTCTGTGCCAGTGAAAGATCGGCGATACGCGCTACCTTCCAGCTCCCCATAGTTGGCAGTGGCACATCAATAGCCTGACCTATCAAATCATCTCCAACTCTAATATCAGTTCCACCAACTGGACTGTCTTCCAATGATCTTATCGCGTTGTCACTGATTTGTTTTTTTATCTGTCTCGCTATAATTACACTGTAGAATGAATATTCCGGTGTAGATTTGAGCACGACAAAAGTAGCTCGCGATTGTCTGTGGTTATTTTTCTGCCCAATAACTAAGCACTCTCCCATGCCCGTATCTGCGGAAAAGGACAGCTCTGTACCCTCAACGCCGGCGATTGAGACCAAAATTAGCCCACTATAGGCCTCGGCAAGCCGTCTGCGACATTTCTCCCAAGATGAACCCGTCAGCAGCGAAAGAGGCATGACCAGAGCTATCATACCGCCCTCTTGTAGTTTTCTGTCCGCCAATGCTAAAAATATGGACGCCTCCCCAGCGTTTCCATGTGCCATTGTGCCTTTTGTCAACCTTCTTGCTTCTTTTGCCATCGCCTTCTGTTCTTTGGCGCTGGAGCCAAATGCTGCGAATATCGGATTCGGTACTTGCGCGTGCTCGCCTTCATGATTGGTAGCTCTGGTAAAAGGCGGATTCATAATCACCATATCAAAGGAGCTATGTGGCACAAAACGCCAGGTATCTTTTTCAGTTGTCTTAGTCCCTTCCAGCGCTTTGGCGGTGATTTGCGAACCTTTCAACAATGCCATATCTCTTAGCAAATCAATCGAACCTAGCGCAATCTCTCCATCTTCTTGAATACCATAGGGCTGGGTGAATATCGCGCTGCCTTCATAAATGGTCTGAGGATGAGCGCCCGACAGCATCGAAGCGGTAAGATGTGCCGCCGCTGGCAAAATGTCACAGCCCACCAAGGCTCTTTCCATCATTTCGGCGTGGATTTTGGCGGAATCCCCACCATGCAATTCGTGAAGTTGGCTGATTCGCTGGTAAGCCGTCGATAATAAAGTTCCCGTTCCACAGGCAAAATCGGCAATGCGCAGAGACTTGACCTGCTCCGCATTCGGCCAATCGCTATCGGAGAGCATGGTGTCAGAGTCGACTGCCAGCCCGACCAAGAGAGCCGCCGAAGCCGGTGTGGTATAAAAAGCTGCCAGAAATTTTCTGTCGGCGATCAGTTTCTGGAAAACTGTGCCGGTCAAGTCATGGGAACGCATCAGGTTGCGCGCTACCAATGCCTGCGCTGTTCGGACTAACTGCCCAACCAATTTGTGGCTACCGGAAGTCGGGATGTTCGTTAATATGCGCCTCGATATGTCAAATATGGGCCAATAATTGACTTTTAGAATCTTGTGCCACTCGTCCAAAACGACGGGCTTTGAGAAGTCTCGCAACGTATTGCGCAATTCATCAATAGGGCGTACTTCAGCTAGGGCGCCGGGACCACCTGCCAAGTTTTCGTGGAAGATAAAGGCATTGGCTAATATGGTTGCCGCCATTCTTCTTGTTTGTGTGCTGTCCTCTTGTTGCAATTCGTCAGCGATTCTTTGAATAGCTCCCGGATGGCTTCCGGCATACTCATCTAATAAACCGGCCGCCTGGTTGACTCCGATTTCCAGCAGGTTGGCGGCTTCATCTATTAGAAATGGCGGGATAGTCGCCGATTGTACCAGCAAGGACAAATCATTGATGTTTCCTGAAATCCAACCGCTTCGAGGATGGCGGGTATGTTCTTTCTCGTTTTTTACCGTATAGAGCGCAAAATCAAAGTCCTCCGCGGTCTTAAGCGCTTGCTCCAATGCCCGCCCCTGAAAATCTCGTAATCGTTGCGGCAAGCGAATAGCAATGGAAGATAATACGGTGGTGGCAGATCCACTAAGCTCTTGTCTAAGTCTTGATAGCGCTTCGGATTCGACAGACACTGCCGGAAGAACTTCAGTTTCAATAATGACGGGCGCGGTGTGTGGCTCGGCGATCAAGATGTCGGGCTGGTGCCTGCGAGACCCAGCGAGCAATTGCGTACTTTCAGATTGCACGACATTTGAGTCGCGCCAAGCATAACGTGTCTTGCGCAGGAGTTTAGCAATGGCATCGTTGATGGTATGTTCAGTTGTTGCCACAATGATTTACTCGAATTGTGTGGTGGATAAATCACATATATTCTACCTGCTGGAAGCAGATTCACAAATCTCAAGAAAGGCGCGCAATACTTTGGCGCATCTATTACAATACTGATACCAGCGCAAGGTTTCGTTCACATTTGCCGAATACGCTTAAGCTGACCAGTAATCTGAGAGGCAAAAAGAAAATGACCGAGAAGATCATGAAAACAGAGGATGAATGGCGCCGCCAACTGAGCCCGGAGCAATATGCAGTCCTGCGCCAACAAGCCACCGAACGCCCCTTCAGCGGCGAGTATGTCAATTCCAAGAAAAGCGGTGTCTACACCTGTGCCGCTTGTGGGCAAGATCTGTTCTCGTCACAGACCAAGTATAATTCCTTCAGCGGCTGGCCCAGCTTTTGGGATGTCATAGACGAGGGCAATGTCGGCTTGCGCGAAGATCGCAGCCACGGGATGCGCCGTGTTGAGGTAGTCTGCAACCGTTGCGATTCGCATCTGGGGCATGTCTTCGACGATGGTCCCCGCGACAAAACCGGCTTGCGCTATTGCATCAATTCGCTTGCGCTTGAGCTCAAAGCAGATGACTAATCTCGCTCACCGAACGGGAGGGGAATCGCCTTGGAACCAAAACAGGAACGCCGCGAGCATTACCAACACCGCCGCCAAATCCCCACCCGCTGGCGCGACAACGATGTCTATCACCACATCAATAATGTCATCTATTATGAGTTTTTTGATACCGTCATCAACGGTTATCTGATGGAAGCTGGTGGCTTGGATTACAGCCGCGGCAAGTCAGTTGGTTTCGCTGTCGAGACGCATTGCAGCTTCTTCAAGCCGATCAGCTTTCCCGAAGTGGTGGAGGCTTGTCTGCGCGTGAGCAAGCTGGGCAATTCCAGCGTGCGCTACGAAATCGCTATTTTCAAACCCGGCCAGGCAGAACCAGCGGCGGTCGGTTATTTTGTCCATGTCTTCGTGGATCGGGAGACACAACAGCCAACGCGGATCGAAGGGCGGCTGCGCGCTGCGATGCAAGCGCTATTAGTCTAATGTACGCCCAGATAACCTTTGATAGTCTCCTCGTCATTGAGGCAGGCTGCCGCGGTGCCTTGGAAAGCCAAGCGCCCCTCCCGCAAGACAAAGGCATAATCGCAATATTGTAGGACGCGCCGGGCATTCTGCTCCACCACCACCAGCGTTATGCCCTGCTGGCTAAGTTCCTGCAAGACGCGAAAGACCTCGCCCGCAACCGCCGGCGCCAATCCCGCGCTCGGTTCGTCCAACAACATGATGTTTGGCTGGCTGAGCCAGGCGATAGCGATCGCCAGCATCTGATGTTCTCCACCGCTTAGGGAGCCAGCTTTTTGCGCTTTCCGCCGCTCCAAAATCGGGAAATAAGTCAAGATATCCGCCATCATCGCTGGGCGTTTCTCGCGCGGTAGGATCCGCAGACCCAATTGCAAGTTTTCCAGCACGGTTAATTTGTCGAAGATGTTTTCACGTTGTGGCACATAAGCAATGCCCAATTTGGAAATCTCTTCGGTGCGCATGCCAATCAACTCGCGTCCAGCCAATTGAATTGAACCGGCAAAAATGGTGTTGCTGCCCATGATCGCTTTCATCAAAGTGCTTTTGCCGGAACCGTTGGGTCCCAACACAGCCGTAAATTGCTCCGCCTCGAAGCTCAAGCTGAGCTCTTGCAAGATTTCCAGCTTGCCGTAACCTGCTGTCAGCGCTTCCACTTTAATCATGAGAATGCCGCCTAGTCGCCAAAATAGACCTCGCGCACGGTGGCGTGATTGCTGATTTCATCGGCGCTACCTTGCGCCAACAGATTGCCGAGGTGCATCACATAGACATAATCGACGAAATTGAACAAGATCTCCAGCCGATGTTCGACGATCAAGAAGGTGATGCCATACTCCCGGCGCAACCTGGCGATCTGTTCAAAAATCTCATAAGCGAGCTTGGGCGCTACGCCGGCGGTCGGCTCGTCCAGCAGCAGCAGCCTAGGTTTCCCCATCAATGCCCGGGCGATTTCCAGCAATTTCATCTGCCCGCCCGAGAGATCCGCTGCCAGCGTATCATAGTGCTGCAACAGCTGCACCTGCTGCAGAACATCGATAGCCCGCTCCGCAGATGCCGCTTCTTCAGCTTGCCAGCTGCTCCATATTGGCGCGTACCAGGGGCGTTCCCCGCGCTGTCCCTTCACTGGCAGCAGGACATTATCGAGCACGGTCATTTTGAAATAGAGCGCCGGCTCTTGGTAACCGCGGGCGATGCCCTTTTGGAAGACCTCGTTTGAGGAGCAAGCGCTGATATCCTCGCCAGCGAAAAGGATTTGCCCCGCTGTCGGTTTAGCTGCGCCAGCGATCAAATTGAGCAAGGTGCTCTTGCCCGAGCCATTAGGTCCAATCAAGCCGATGATAGCGCCTTGGGGCACCTTGAGGGAGACATCATCCATCGCCCGCAAGCCACCAAAATCTTTGCGCAGGTGCGAAACTTCCAAGAGCGGTTCAGCCAGTTCCAAGCTCATGACAACTTACCGATCATTGTTCACCTTTGCTAGCCATCAGCCGCTTCACCACTTCGTGCGCCTTGGTGGTCAAACGGGATTCTGGCAGCAAACCTTGCGGGCGATAGCGCAGCATCAGCAAAAGGATCAGCCCAAAAGCGATGAAACGCACATAGTTGAACTCGATGGGCGAGCCGCCCATATTCAGCGCGATGGCCGCCACTTGTGTGAAGCGATCCAAGATAGCGATCATCGCTGCCCCCAGCAACGCGCCCCGATTGTTGCCCAAACCACCTAGCACAACCATCACCCATATATCGAGAGTGAGGGTGACGACATAGTCATTGGCATTGACGAAGCCGGTGTTCAAGGCATAAAGCACACCACCGACGGCGGCAATGGCAGAGCCGATCAACATGATCTGCGCCCGCGCCAGTAAAACTCCTTTGCCCAAGCCGCGCGTGACAGCTTCGTTTTCTCGCAAGCCCTTCAACATGCGCCCAAATGGCGAATGCACCAGGCGCTGGCTGTAGAGATAGGCGATCAACGCCAAGCTAAGCGCCAGAAGCATGAAAAGCAGCGAACTGCTGCGAGAGTCGTTCAGAAAATAGAAGGGCTGCGCTATGGCGGAAATACCATTGTGCGAACAGATCAAATCATCGGTGCCACGCACGACAATGCGCACGGTCTCTCCGCCGACCAGCAACACCAACGCCAGAAACCATTCTTCTTTTAATCGCAGCGTGACGTAGGAAACAGCGAAACCGACCGCCCCCGCCAAGATCGCGGCGATCAAAAAGGTGAGCGCCAGGTTGATAAAACCAGGCACGGGCTGTGAAGACATGATTTCGGAACGCAGCTGCAACGCTTGCCCCATGGTGGGTCCGCAAGGGTGTATGCTTTCGACGCCTGCCAAGAGCGGTAACAAGCGCGTATAAGTGACGCCGGCGACATAAGCGCCGATGGAGACGAAAAGCGCTTGCCCAAAGTTCGGTACACCAGCCACGCCATATTCAAGATTGAGGCTAATCGCCATTAAGGCATAGATACCGAAGAGAGTCAGGATGGCAATTGTAGTGGCGCCGATGTCGATATTGATCATCGTTGCAGGTTCCCGGCACGTTTGATCAACTCGGTAAAGCCTTGCGGGCGAATCAACAGAACCCCGATGATGATGATAAATGGAATCGCCGGTTTATAAGAGAGGTCGACACCGAAGCTGAAATTGAGAAAGAGCATCACCGTATTTTCCGAAAAAGCGACCACATAAGCGCCGAGGATGGTGCCGGAAAAACTCGACAAACCACCTAGAATAGCGGCAGCAAAGACCGACAGGATGGCGACCCAACCCATCAAAGGGCTGGCTGCGGTTTGCAAGCCCCACAAAGCCCCGGCGACTCCCGCCAAGCCGCCGACCAACAACCAGGTATAGTTTTTCACGCGCCCGACCGGGATGCCAATCACACGCGCCAGGTTGGCGTTGTTTGCCAAGGCGCGCATCTCACGACCCAGCGATGTATGGTTGAGCAGCAACGTCAGCAGGATCACCAGCAAGATGCTGGTCGGCACCACCCAGGCGAATATATTGGTCAGGATCAGTGAACCCTCGCGCAGGATAATTTGCAAGGGGATGCGAATGCGTGTATCGAAGAGGTCAAAGTGATCGGCGATCATGAAGAGGACATAACGGATGATCAAGCCAACGGCAAAGGAGGCTAGAATCAGAGTATAAAAAGAGACCTGCTGCCCCTCCAATGGCTTGAACACCGCCAAATGACTGATGAGAGCGACCAGCGCCCCCACTACAAAAGCCGCCAACAAGATCACTAGCGGATGGATAGCGCCAGTCAGCGATACGATCAGCGCGGTATAAGCGCCAACGGTAATGTACTCGGCATGGGCGAAATTGGGCAGCTTGACGACGCTGAAGGTCAGGGTGATGCCTAGTGCCATCAGCGCGTATAAACTGCCAACCTGTATCGTGTTGACGAGCGAGGTTACCAATAATGCAGATGGCATCGCTATGTCTCTACTCTGCCGCGATCACAATCCCACTCAAGCAACAAAGGAAAGCCCCTTCAACAGAAAGGGCTCTCACTCCAAATCGATATTTACAATGGCGGAACACCGATCGCGTTAGTTGTAGGTGATCGTATCGGTATTACCGTCGTAAGCGCCAACTTCATCAAAGGTGGAGCCATCCGACCGCGCCTTGTACAAACCATAACTCGCAATCGCTTGATCTCCGTTCTCATCGAGATAGGCTTGCACCGCCGTGCCAATGTAGTGATTGGAGATGAAGGGCAACATCGATTTGACAGCGGCGCCATCATTACCAGCGACGAGCATGCTCAGCATGGCGATATTGGCGGCATCAAAAGCGTAATTGGTGAAAGGACCCGGTGCCTTATCAAACATAGCCGTGAAGTCGTCGATGAAGATCGGCGTCAGCGGTGTGGATTCGCCGGAGAAAGACACGGATATAAACTCGGCATTCGCCAGCACCTCTGCATGACCGGGATCTTCCAGGATTTCGTCTGTGGTCATGGCTTCGTTGCCCATCCATTTCACCGAGGTCAAGATCGGGTCAATCTGCGCGACTTGTAAAAAGGCTTGGGCTTCTGCCAGGAAGCAAACACAGAAGAAACCGGTGCTCTCCGCGCCCAAACCCGCGATAGCAGCGCTGATGGCGGTTGCCTCGGCACTGAGATCGGGCGTACCTGGCGCATAAGCAAAACTGACAACTTCTCCACCGCCACCGGCTTGGTAATTGCTGGTGAAACCCTCATTCATACCATTGCCAAAAGGATCATCGAGATGCAGCACGACCATATTCTCATGCCCGCGTTCCAAGGCAATGGTGGCATAAGCTTTGGAGGAGAAAGTGTCCGGCGGATAGATGACACGGAAAATGTTGTCACCCGGGATAGCTGCTGCCGCGCCACTGGATGCCGGCGCAACGATGACCACACCATTTTCGTCAGCGAATTGTTTGGCGCCGAGCACCTCGCTGGTGGTCAAAGGACCAACAACCACTTGGGCGCCGGTCGTCTGTACAATCGTTTGCAGCGCGCGTGCTGCGCCTTCCGGTGTCTGTTCAGTGTCGGCGCTGGCGATCTCGAAGCGAATGGAAGAACCCGCCGCTTCCAATTCCGCATTCATCTGGTCAACCGCCAATTCAATGCCTCTTCCGAAGTCTTGCCCGAAAGTGCCTAGCGAGCCAGTGTAAGGCATAGCCACGCCCAGTACATAAGTTTCCAGCTCGTCTTGCGCTTGTACGCTCATCCCCGCTACTATGGTCATGCTGATCACGAGTAGCGCAATCAAGATTTTCTTGCTCATATTCGTCTACCTTTCTTATGAAATTGACGGCTCCTGAGTTAAAGGGTATCGAAGAGTATAACCCCTAACAAAATACTTGGCAAAGTGTTTTGCCCTAGTGTCCTAACGATCGTAGGTGATGGAATCATCGGCGGCTTTGTAAATGGCGATCTGTTCAAAATCGCTATACTCGCTATTCAGCTGATAAATGCCATAAATCGCAATTGCCTGGTCGCCATTTTCGTCGAGAAAAGCCTGCACCGAGGTGCCGATGTAATGGTTCGCGATGAAGGGCAGCATAGACTTAACGGCTTTGCCATCGTTGCCGGCGGCGAGCATGGTCAACATGGCGATATTGGCGGCGTCAAAAGCATAGTTAGTGAAGGGACCAGGCGGCATATCATAGGTTGCGCTGAAGTCATCCACGAATAGCTGTGTAAGCGGCGTAGAAGTGTCCGAAAGGGAAACAGAGATAAAATTGACATCGGCAAGCAGCTGAGCATGCGCCGGGTCTTCAAGGATCTCGGCGGAAGTCATAGCTTGTATGCCCATCCATTCGACGCTGCTTAGCAGTGGGTCAACCAGCGCCAATTGCATCACACGCTGGGCATCGACCAGGAAGCAGATGCAAAAGAAGACGGTATTATCGCCAAGTCTGGCAATTTCGGCGCCGATGGCGGCGGCTTCGCTATGCAGGTTGGCGGCATCGGGCGCGTAACTGAAGCTGATGACAGTACCGCCAGTCTTCTCGAATTCACTGGTGAAGGCTTCCACCAGCCCATTGCCAAAGGGATCATCAATGTGCAGGGCGACGACATTGTCGTAAGCGCGCTGCCGGGCGATGGCGGCATAAGCGCGGGAGGCAAAAGTATCCGGCGGGTACATCACGCGAAAAATATTATCATCGGGGATGGCGGCGACGCTGCCACTTGAAGTGGGGGAAACCAGCACGATAGCGTTTTCATCGGCGAATTGCTTGGCGCCGAGCACCTCGCTGGTGGTCAAGGGACCGATGATGACCTGCGCGCCGGTGCTTTGGACAATAGCTTCGACCGCCCTGGCCGCGCCTTCTGGGCTTTGTTCGCTGTCGGCGCTGGCGGTTTCAAAACGAATTGGTGAGCCAGCCGCTTCCAGTTCAGCATTCATTTGCTGGACCGCTAGTTTAATCCCACGTTCGAAGTCTTGCCCGAAGCTGCCGACAGTGCCGCTAAATGGCTGGGCGATACCCAGGACGTAGGTCTGTTCGCCATCTTGGGCACTGAGCGCGCTACAGAAAACAAGCAGAATGATGAGCAGGGGCACTACTGAGTTTCTGGTCATGTTGGGGCGCCTCTTTTTGATATAAACCTGGAAAATGCGAGAAAAGGAATGAGTAACGCTCAAGCCGACAAAAACGGTTTCAACGCCGGCAGGATCCGCTGACCAATGAGCTGGATGCCAGTAGCGGCAGATTGTACACCATGCGGCGTGCCGAGCTCAATACGATAGGCACCAGCATCATAAAGGCGCTCGCATTGGCTGATTATATCAGCGGGATTGCCGGCAAACATGAAGCGATCCAAGATATCATCGGGGATGAGCCGCGCCGCCGCTTCGTCTTCCCCCGCGTTCACATGGGATTGGACGCGCGCCATCAATTCCGGGTCGATTGCCAGTGTGGGATCCAGTTTTGACACAATCGGCATATACAGCGACACGGCTTTTCGCGCCATCCAACGCGCCGCCTCGCGATCTTCATCGATCACTGAGACTGCACCAATCACCAGCTTAACTGTCCCTTTTTCGCGCCCAGCCCGCTCTTCGCCGACCGCGATGTAATCAGCGATGACGGGGATCACATCGGGGTTGGCGGAGCCGCCGATCTTGACTTCGTCAGCCAGTTCGCCGGCGAGGGCAGCCAGCTTCTCCCCCCAAGTGCCAATTTGTAGGGGGATATGGCTGGTTGGCAGCGGATAAGGCGCGCGCACATGATCGGCGATCTGGTAGACTTGCCCGGCATACCCAGCCGATTCCCCCGCCAGCAACTTGCGAATGATCTCGACCGTCTCCCGCATAGCTTGTATTGGCGGTTTGAGCTCCTTAATCCCATGGTCGGCTAACCACCCGCCACGCACCAAGCCAATATAAACGCCACCCTGCGCCAAATCTGCCAGCAAAGCGCTCTGCGCCGCGATATCCAATGGGTGCATGCGCGAGGGTGGGATGCCCGCTGGTCCCAAGCGCGCCCGCTTGATATGTGGCGCCATCAGCAATAGCGGTCCATAGCTTGGATGATAAGGCGCATCACAATAGACCGTGACCGCATCGAAAGGATACTGGTCCACCAGTTTTGCCAAGTCGATATAATCTTGCGCCCGCTTATCCGTTTGGAAAGCGATGCTGAGTTCGCAGGCTGTCATTTATCGTCATCCTTCTATGTGGCTATCCTACAATCCTAAAGGTCGGCTGCAATAGCCCTGCCTCTGCTGCCAAATCGCCGCGTCTTGCCCACTCAAGGTCTTTATGTTATGTTAATCCAATAATGAAAATATAACTTCACAGGATAAAAATGATTATGAGCCAGCAAACACAGAGTGTAGCGCAGATGAGAGCGGAACGGAAGCGGTTGGCGACGGCGCGGGGCTTACTGACGCGCGAACGCAACAAGCTCGCTCGTGAACACGAGCAACTGCAAGCGCTGGCTTTGGAAATCGATGAGCGGGAAGCCGACCTGGTGGCTCGCGAGTCCGACCTGGTGAACCTACGCGCCCGGCTGGTGGAAAGCGAAGCAAAACTCGCTCACACGCGGACAGAATTGCGATCGCTGCGAAAGAAAGCGGCAAAAAAAGCCAAGAAAAAAACGAAAAAAAGCACCGACCAAAAGCTGCTAAAAAAGCTGGCAAAGGCAAAAGCGAAGATCAAGAAGCTGGAGAAAAATGCCCGGCAAGAGCGCGATGAGGTCGCCAGCCCGACCGGATGAGCCCTAACCAGTAACTTCACCGATTCAGGCGCGCCAAGCAAACCTTAGCGGGCAAATATGCTGAGTGGCATGTGGAAAGCGACAATCCAGTTAGGCACATCCACAATTTCGGCGATCTTCAAATCACCAGCGGTGCTGCAAAGGCAATATGCCTGGCTCTCGTCTAAAGCCTGATTTACCACCAACCATTCGATCATGTAGCGCACGGCGTTCTTGGCGTTTTCCATCAAGTCTGGCCCATGTGCTGTAGTAATGTGGTAGCCCATGCTATCAGTCTTGGTCATGGGGCTGGGGCGCCGTATTTGCAATTCCCGGATAGCTAGGTCTTTGCGCAGATTAAAACGCATGGTGACGGTCATCGGCGATTCGATGCCAGTACCGCTGACTTCGCCTTGTCCCTGCGCGCTGTGGCAATCGCCGGTGGAGAAGAGCGCGCCCTCCGCCAATACTGGCAGCCAGAAAGTCGAGCCGACCACCAAGTCACGAATATCAACATTGCCGCCATTGAAGCGCGGCGGGACAGTGTCCAGGCGACCCGCTTCAGCCGGCGCCACGCCAACGCAACCTGGGAAAGGTTCAAATGGCAAAGTGATATCGTTCAGCTTGAAGCGGCATTGATCGCCCTCCAGCTCCCAATGATGGATATAGGCATAATCGAAATCTTCCTGCAATAAGCCAAAGCCGGGAATATGCCCGGTCCAGCCCCAACCTTTGTGCTGCATATCGAGGATTTCCACTTCAAGCGCATCGCCGACTGCGGCGCCATTGATATAAATCGAACCGGTCAAGGCATGTACTTTGCCAAAATCGAGATTTGCCAGCGCATCGGCATCTGAATCGGGCTCTATTTGCCCGACAGGTTCTGCACATTCGATCACCACTGTATCGCCCGGATCGATCGCCAGGCGCGGCGTGACGGAGTTGTCCCAAAATGGTTGTGTGACGCTGTCGTCCAAATAATGCTCAGCCATATTCACATCCTTTTCTTGTATAACTTAGAGCAAATTGGTGGCATCCCAAGAGCCATTGCTGCGGGCTGCTACACGATGCCCGGTCAGCCCATTGCCATCTTGCTTCGCCAGGAAGACGAAAGCGGGCGCCAACAGTGCCGGGTCCACCCAGCTCTTTTTCTGTTCCTCGGTATAGTTAGAGTCGGACATGGGTGTATTGATGGGCGCGCCCGGCGTCGCGGCATTGACCGCAATATTGAACGGCTTACCTTCCAGCGCCAGGCATTTCATCAGCCCCTCGATACCGTGCTTGCCCGGGTTGTAAGCCACTTCCTCGATGAAACCCTTATAACCCGAACCGGAAGAGAGATAGACAATGCTGCCACCACTGGCCTCGATCATTGGTTTCCAAACTGCTTTGCTCAAGATAAAAGCCGCTTGCAAGATAATATTGATTTCTTTCTGCCAATCCTCCAGCGTGATCTCCAGCATGGAACGGGTGATCAAAAGTGCGGCATTGTGGACGAGCACCCGCGGTCTGCCATAATGCGCCAGGGCTTGGTCAATGGCGGCTTGCGTGGCTTCGGCATGAGAGAGGTCGACAGGGATAGACAGCACATCGCCACCCATGTCGCTAAATTCTTGCGTGACTTTGTTGAGGATATCCTCGCGAATGTCCATCAGCGCGACTTTCATACCCTCAGCGACATAAGCTTTGGCAATGGCATATCCCAGACCTTGTGCCGCTCCGGTGATGATGGCAACTTGATCTTGTAACTGGCTCACAGGCGCTCCTTCATAATCCCTGCCCCGAACCGCGCAGGCGTGGATCGAGGAAATCGCGCATCCAATCCCCCAGCACATTCAACGAAACCACAGTCAGCATGATCGCCACGCCGGGAAAGACCGCCAGCCACCAAGACCCGCTCAGCAATTGATTGCGGCTATCGGCCAGCATGGCGCCCCAGGTGGGCACACTTTCCGGCACGCCGAGACCGAGAAACGAGAGCGATGCTTCCGCCAGGATAACGCCGGCGACATTGAACGAGGCGATCACGATCAGCGGCGTCAAAATATTGGGCAAGATGGTGCGGAACATGATGCGCCATTCAGTTGCGCCCAAAGCGCGAACTGCCTCGACGAATTCTCGCTCGCGCTGCACCAAGGTCTCGGCACGGGCGATGCGAGCGTAAGTAACCCATTGACCGATTCCCAAAACAATAATCAGGTTTAGCACGCCTTCGCCCAGGATGGTCAGTACCATGATGGCGAAGAGGATGAAGGGATAAGCCAACTGGATATCGGCCAGGCGCATAATGATGTCATCGACGCGGCCCCCGAGGTAGCCAGCCGTCAAACCGAGAATCGTCCCCGCGCCACCTCCCAGCGCAACTGCTGCAAGACCCACGAAGAAGGAAATCCGCGCGCCAAAAATCGCCCGCGAAAGCACATCGCGCCCGGTGGAATCCGTGCCCAGCACATGCTCAAGCTCCCCTTGCCGGTTCTGGCTGAGCGGCGGTTTAAGCACGGCGAAAATCTCAACGCGGTTGGGATCTTTCGGTGCCAGCTGCGAAGCGAAAATCGCGCAGAGCGCAATCAAAGTCAGGAAGATGACAGCGATAACGGGGTAACGCGCCTGCGTCATGCTAGTTATCGCTCTTCGAGCAAAAGACTGGGGCGTATATAGCTCGTCGATTTGAAAATCGAGCGCGGAAACGCGCTTTGCCGTCGGCGCTGGATTTGGATTGGGATGGGAACTCATTGCCACAGACTCATTCCAAACGGATGCGCGGATCGAGGACGCCGTAAAGCAGGTCAGCGATCAGATTGGCGCTGACAAAAAGGAAGGAAAGCAGAACAACCGCCGTCATCACCAACGGCACATCGCGATTGGAGACCGCATCAAAAATCAGGCGACCGACGCCGGGCCAGGAAAAAACGGTCTCGGTCACAATGACGCCATTCAAGAGGAAGGCGAACTGCAACGCCAAGACGGTGACGATTGGGATGAGCGCATTGCGGATGGCATGACGAATCATGACGTTTCGTTCACTCAAGCCTTTGGCGCGAGCGGTGACGACATAATCTTGCCGCAGCACTTCCAGCACGGCCGACCGAATAAGGCGGGAATTGCGGGAAATGGAAAAGACCGATACCGCGACCATCGGCATGATCAGGTGGCGGATGGCGTTAGGGAGATTGGCAAGCGCTTCCGCGGCATTGCCATCCAGCAGCGGCTTGAGAAAAGGCACATGCCCCGATACCGGCATCCAGCGCAGGGTGACAGCGAAAAACAAGATTAACATCAAACCCAGCCAAAAGCTCGGCATCGATTGTCCCAGCATCGCCCCCAGCATCAAAGTGCCATCCGCCATCGTACCGCGCCGGGTCGCGGCGATCACGCCGATGGGAAAAGCCACCAACGTCGATAGGAGAAAGCCGCCGATAGTCAGTTCCAGCGTGGCCGGCATACGCTCCATAACCACGCCGAAAGCCGGGATCCGGTGCATCAGCGAGATGCCGGTGTCGCCGCGAGTCAGGTTTACCAGAAAGTCCAAATATTGCACGTGTAACGGACGATCGAAACCGAGACGCCTGCGGGCTTCCAAGCGCTCTTCTTCGCTCGCCCGCTCGCTGATATAGAACAAGGTTGGATCGCCCGCCAAATGGATGGAAACGAAGGTCAAAAGTGTGACCCCAAGGATCACCACTAAAGTCAAGAGCAGCCGGCGGATGATGTACTTGTGCATGTTGAGGCGAACCTTCGGGCTGATGGCCTTCCACCGAAGTCCCTCCCCCTCTTTTGTTGAGGGAGGGACTTGTTTGTTATCCCCCGCTCTGCATTCTGTTAGCAGAAGAGGGGAAGTGGTGGTTGGACTACATATCTTCTTTCAGTTCGGCGGCATAGGCGGTGATGAAGTAATCAGCCCGCGACTGGTATTCGATACGGTTGCTGACCGCTTCGTTACGCGGTCCGGCGTAGAGCATGAGCCAGGGCGGGTCGCGATAGAACTCTTCCAGCATAGCGATTTCCAGCGCCCGTTCAGCTTCGGGATCGGAGGCCAGGTCTGGCAGGGCATCCCAGCCATCGAACCAGACATCATTGTCCCAATGGGTGTAATTGGTTTCGGCAGCGGCGCCACCAGCCAGATGACCCGGAATATCCGCCATATCGTATTGCGCGCTCCACTTGCTGCCACCGGTCCTGCCCATGTATATGGGACCAAGCTGGTGGTAAATCAGCTCTTCGCGGAAGTCGGCAGACTCCATGAAAACAACTTCGGTTTGAACGCCAATATCGGTGAGATACTGTGCCACAGCCAAGCTAACATCGGAGCCGTCCGCGCCTGTCCCGCGCCGCGCTTTCAGATCAAGCGAGAAGCGCACGCCGTCATCGCCGCGGGGATAACCGGCCGCATCCAACAGCTCTTCCGCCTTCATCGGATCGTAGGGATATGGCTCCAGGGTAGGATGATCGTTGGGCGAGTTGACCAGGCTGGTCGCGCGTTCGCAAGTAGTCAGTAGCAGATTCTCACAAATGGCGTGAACATCAACGGCATATTGCAAAGCGACGCGCACATCAGTTTCCATAATGGCATCGGCACCCAGGCTAGGTGTGTCCACGCGGAAACTGGCTTCAGGGTTCATCTGGAAGCCAATGTAGACGCGGGTCGTACCCGGGAAGAAACGCGCTTCCGCCACGCCAGAGTTGTTGATGGCATCGCCTTGTGTGGCTGGGAATTCTTTGTAGATATCGACATTGCCGGTGATGACCTCCGCCACCGCCGTTGACGGCTCGGGGATGAAGCGCCAGATGATCTCATCGAAGCCAGCATCGCGCAGCCCAAAGCCTTCGACCTTGTGCATGCTGATGTACTCGCCCGGCACCCAATCGCCCATGGAGTAGGGACCGCTGCCAACCACGTTGCGCGCCGCTTCTTCCAGGGTCATCGCTTCATAGGAATCCTTGCAATGAACCAGGATTTCGGCGATCAAACCGAGGCGCATGGCGCGGTTCTGCGGCTTTTGGGCGACGATGGTGACATCCAGCTCACTATCGGCGCGGGCTTCAACAAATCCAGTGGAAGAGACAACGAAGCCAGCCGAGTTGCCGGTGAAGCCGTTGGCCGGGTCTGCCATGCGGTTAAAGCTGTAGGCGACATCTTCCGCTGTCAATGGCTCGCCATCGTGGCAGGTCAAACCTTCATGGAGGTGGAAGGTCCATTCTGTGCCATCATCGGAGACCGTGAAGCTATGCGCCAGATACGGATCGATGGCGCCATCTGCCTGACCCAGCTCGTAGAGTGAGGCGAAGACGTGCATCATAATGCGGAAGTTGCTCCCGCCGGTTGCGCCGCCAACCTGTGAGGGATCCATCGAGCCCGGTTCGCCGTTGATCGCCAAAACGAGGGTGTCATCGTCCGGCGTCGGCACCGATTGCGCGATTCCCGACAATGGCACCAACCCGAGGACCAAAATCAAAGCGAACATTAGTGTGGTCGTTATTCTAAATTTCATTTTGAACTCCTAATCATTCTGAAGAAACCTTGCGATGCTTGCCTCATTCTTTCAATAAACTGCTCCTTTCTGGCTTTAGCAGCCTTTCATCGATTTTACCGCATCCAAGCGCACCAAGCACCAAATCGGCGTGGGCTGTCTATGGACATACCTATACCAGATAGATCCTGAAGGCGCGCCTGTTTAATGCCGATAGCGCTCTAACACTGGCAGCATCCGCTCCACCGCTTCCCGCAAGACTTCGATCGGCTCCAGCATAGTAATCCGCACATACTCGCGCCAATTCTCGCCGAAAGCCGTGCCGGGAAAGACCAAAACGCGAGCCTCCTTTAATAACAAATATGATAGCTCGGCAGCGTGAATGCCGGTGGATGAACTATCCGCCCACACGAATAATCCGCCACGGGGTTCTCCATAGGCGAAACCCATTCGATCCAAACCATCGAGCAAGACGGCACGCCGCTCGGTGTAAATCTGTTTGTATTCGTTGACACAATCTTGTGGTCCAGTGATCGCTTCCAAACCAGCCCACTGCGATACCGTGGCGACTGGTCCCGTGGTCACTTGCTTGATACGCGCCATGGCATCGATGACATTTTCCGGCGCGGCAACATAACCACAACGCCAACCTGTCATGGCATAAGCTTTGGAGAAGGCGTCCAGCGTGATGGTCCGCTCCGCCATACCGGTCAGCGAGCCAATGCTGAAATGTCGCCAGGGATCATAGACGATCTTACCATAGATTTCGTCGACGATGACAATCAGGTTGTGCCGCATAGCCACATCAGCGATGGCGCGCAGACGATCTTCGGTGACGATGCCGGCAGTGGGGTTGCTCGGTGTGACGATCAGCAATGCCTTGGTTGCCGGTGTGATAGCCGCCTCAATAGCCTCCGCCTCCAGGTTAAATGCCTCTTCCCGCCTAGTCGGCACCATAACCATCACAGCGCCAGCCCGACCTATGGCATCGTCATAAGAGCTATAACGCGGATCGGGAACCAGTATCTCATCGCCAGGGTCCATCACCGCCTGCACAGCCAGAAACAATCCCTCTTGCCCGCCGGTCGTGACCATGATGTTTTCAGCGCCAACTGGCAAACCATTTTCATCACACATGTGCTGGGCGATGGCGGCGCGCAACTGTGGCAAACCCTTGACTGGCGTGATGCTGGTGCGCTGCTCGCGCATGGCTCGGTTGGCTGCTGCGATGATATGCGCCGGGGTCGGCAGGTCAGGGTCGCCGCGGCCCAAGCCAATGATGTCCTGTATGCCCTTCGCCATCTCCATCAATTGATAGCGCAGCTGCGTACCATCTGCTGCGACAGCGCGAACTGCCTCGGGGATCTTTGGATTTCTATCCATCATGCTTCAACCGATCGTACATATTCCAAGCCCGCCCATTGCGAGACGGCGGTCGTACAAATAGTGATGGCTTGTTTGCCCGCCCGCAAGCGCAGCGCCGCTTCACTGCCCGCCATCCAGCCCAGTCGCCAACCCGCCAAACGATCCGACAGCGAGTTGATGGTGACCACTCGTGGCGCCAAATCCATATTTTGCGCTGGATGAAAATCGTCCACCCTTGTCGCGAAGCTAAGATCATAGACGATCCACCAATTCTTCTCTTTCGCTTGTCGCAACAAGTTCATGACTAGCGCGCGATCGATATCTGGGCTGAGATAGACTAGGCTGATCGCCTCCGCATCTTCCAGCTTGTCCACTACCCGCGCGCCTAACAGCTGCAACGCGCCTCGGATGGGAGCGCTGTCCCCAGGGCAAAGCACCGCTTCCCCTTCCTTCACCAAGAGCGTCATCGTCACATATCGCGCTTCGGTCGAGCCACAAGTGATCGTCACTTCAGCTGCATCAACCCGCACGCCGTAACGCGCAGCCAGATGATCCGCCACCCATTGGCGAAATTCCGGGATGCCAGGTCGATCGGTATAGTGGGTCTCGCCCCGCGCCAGTGCCGCTTCCGCCGCTTCGATGACATTCGCCGGCAGCTGCCCTAGCTTCTTTACGGATTCCCGCAAGGTTTCCAAACCAGCCACCCGCTTCGCCAGAGGTCTGCTGAGCTGCTTTGCTGTGTTCATACCACTAGCTCCCGTTCAAAGGGAAAATCAATATTCAGTGTTGCCGCCAATTCTTCCAACTTGTCAAATACCTCTTCGTCCAACTGCGCGCCATCTCGCCGGTATGTTTGCTCGCGCCGCTGGTCGATCTCGCCGGGCACCAAAATTTCATCGAAGCCCGGTCGCAAGGCACTGCTCTTGACTTCATCGATAAAGGCATCCATGCGTCGCTTGAACTCATCGACAGGCATGAACCATTCAATATCGATGGCAATAAAGGTATGCGCCACATCCAGCTTGGCAATCGAGCGATCCTGATAAGGCGCCAACCCAAAGCCGCCACCGCTGAGGACACCCGTCAGCACATCGCTGAACAGCGACAAGCCATATCCCTTGTAGCCACCGATACCCAGCAGGGCACCCGCCATCGCCGCCGTCGGCTCATCCGTCTCTTGTCCACCAGGTGTCAACGCCCAGTCGCGGGGTATCTTTCGCCCCTCACGTTCGTACCAGCGCATCATGCCTTTGCCAGCTGTGGTCAGGGCGATATCCAATATCATGTCCCAACCGCGCCCCGTCGGCGCCGCCAAGCCCCAGGGGTTGGTGCCGACCCGCGGCTCCCGCCCACCCCAAGGCGCCATCTCCGCCCCGGCGTTGCTGATGGCAATGCCAATACAATCCGCAGCCACCGCCCGTCGCGCATGAAAGCCAGAAGAACCGAAATGCGTACTGTTGAAAACCAGCACCATGCCAATGCCGCAGCTTTTCGCCTTGTTGATAGCGATCGCCATCGCCTCCTGCCCGACTACCGAGCCCATCACCATCTGCGCATCGATCAAAGCCAAAGCGGGTGATTCTTTGACCGTCTGCATCTCGGTGCCCGGTCGGTATAGTCCCTTGCTGATGCGCTCGTAATAACCGGTCAAACGCCCGACGCCCTGCCCTTGCCCGGGCAAGCAGCGCAGCTCGCTATCCATCAGACCATCAGTACAATAACCCGCCTCTCGCTCTGACAAACCCATAGCTAGGAAAGCGCGCCGCACAAAGCTCTCCAGCGCATCAACATCCACCCGAACCATCGAGATGGTCATACCTCAGGGTCCCCGTATCGACCTGTGCTGCTCAATCTGATCCCTACTCCCAGTCGCGCCTTGATAGCCGCGCATGTTTTTGGAGGAGGCTTAGAAAAGCAAATCATTGAGATTTACACCCGGCGTGATCATAGGAGCGATATTGCCGCCGGCGGAAGTCATGATCAGCGTGATGCCCGGTCCATAGCCGGCCCGCGGGCTATCCCCTTGCGCAACCACGCCGATGCCCACCGCATCCCGCAAATAGCCGTGATTCCAACTGCTGTCATAATCGGTCAGCGCTACCACATCACCAAGCCGCAGACCACCCAGACCAGCCTTTTCCAGCGCATCGCGGTCGGCAGTTTGGATATGGATGGAGCCGCCTTCGCTGGTCAAACCGGCGCCGGCGCCCAACAGATGCGGTGGCACGCTGGCGACTACTGGAACACTCAGCTTGCCTTCGGCATTGGTCGTCACTTCCAGCGCATCCACCAACTCCGGCGAACAACCCTTGAGCATAATATCGGGATGATCATCGAACTTGAGACCCACGCCTTTTGCTTGGATCACAATCTTGTCGCCGATGCACAACTGCTCCCGCACTTCCTGCGCGAAATGGATGATGACCTGTTCGGAGAATCGGCCCGTCTTTCCGGTCACCATGCCACGGGCGCGCTGGGCATTGCCTGTCATGACGATGGCGGTATTGCCAACGCAGGACAGCACATTGAGCCCGCGATTGCCAGTGGCTTCCTCCAGCTTGATGCTGACGCCGGGATGCACACAGTCAGCCAGCCAGCCATAAGCCGAATCACCAACCGAGACGTTGTAAACGATGCTGCCATAAGCCGGCAGCAGAAAAGGCGTGCCATCAGCAGCGAGGGAATACGGCATGGCGGGCAAAGGCGGCATACGCGGCGGCGTGATCACCCCCTGTACAGATACACTAACGACTTGTTGGGCATTATTTTTTGCGCTCATGATTCCTTCCGAATATTGAGATAATTTGCGATATTGGCGGCGGGGTCGATCACCCATTCGATGCAAGGCTCGTCGCAGGTCATCAGCGTCAGGATGCCAGGTCCATGACCCGTCATGACCGAGTCGCCATGGATGCACAAACCGATGGTAACCGCGCCGGGTTTATACCCCCTGCCATAACGATGATCCGCATGGTTGATGACCACCAGGTCACCCAGGAGCATCTGGTCTATGCCCAGCTCCGCCATCAGCGCCCGGTCGCCAGACATCAAATCCTGATCAACAAAATCTGGATTTAACTCCGCCCCCGAACCCATAATGCGGATGGGCAGCTCCATAGTGACCGGGACGCGGATCTTGCGTTCGTCAACCGCTTCGATCGGCAAGCTGTCAATCAGCTGCGGACTGCATTTTTTCAGCGTGATATGTGGATAATCCGTCAACTGCAAACCTTGCCCCTTGGTACGAATCTGCACCGCATCACCAACGGCGATCAACTCGGCAGCTTCGGGCGGAAAATCGACCAGCAAGCGCGCGTGCTCGCCGGTGACAATGCCTTCCGTGCCCTTTGCCAAGCCGCTCATCAAAAAAGCTTGATTGCCCATACAGGTGAGATAGTGCATGGCATAATCAGCATCGAGGTCGGGATGCGCGATCGAAGCGCCTGGCTCGAGGTGATCGGCCGCCCAGCCAAAAGCCGCATCGCCCACCCGTGCGTTGTAAATCATGCCAGCCATACCGGGCAAGATGGTGGCCTCCCCCGATGCCTGCGGGATGTAACCGCGCACAGTAGGCTGGCTGACATAACCGACCACAGCCATCTCCACCAATTGCTCGGCATTTGTTGCTAAGCCCATAAACTTCTCCTTAATATCAATTCCTTTGTCCTTCGTCAAAACCCAATACCTGTATCGCGGCGCATCTTGATGATAATCTTATTGTCGACAATCTCTAATTAGGCAGAATGTAACATATGCAAAATAAAAAAACAAATAATCGTCCTAGGGAACATTTGAAACGATCGCCCTGCTCGAAATCAGCCTCGCTTGACACCCCTTCAGCTGAGCCATATAATCATACTGCTATGCTCCTGCAAAACGATTATCTACACCCATGAATCTCGACTGAAATTTGTCAGTCATCGGGTCGGCTTATATTTGCACACCCGCGGCTCCCCACAGCAGCTTGAAGGACAATAGCGTAGCAATTGAGTGCAAAGGCGAAAACGGCGAAAACATGGAACCTATTCGATCCCGCTCCTTGCGCGACCGCGTGATCAATGTCTTGCGCGACGCCATCATCAGCGGCGAATTGATGCCCGGGCAACCACTGGTCGGCACCGAACTTGCCAGCCAAATCGGCGTCAGCCAGGCGACTCTGCGCGACGCAATCTATGCGCTTAGCCTGGAAGGCTTAGTGGATACGGTCGCCTACCATGTTTCGACAGTCAAAAAGCTATCCAAGAAAGACATCGAAGATCTCTTCAATGTGCGCTCCATGCTCGAGGCATACGCCATCCGTCAAATTGTGCTGCGAGACCAAGCTGCCCAAGCCACTCATCAGCTCTACACCATTTGCGACGAAATGGATGACGCCGCCGATCTCGGCAGCTTGACCGAAGTCAACCAGATCGATCGCAAGTTTCATGACACTTTGATTGAGCACAGCGGCAACGAGCTGCTCGCCGTGCTTTGGAACAGCGTCGCGCAACGGGTGCAGCAAGTGATGTCCCTCAGCAACCGGCAGCAAGGCAACCTGCGCCAAATCGCGCATAATCACCGCCGGATCGCCCAAGTGATCGAGAACGGCGATGCCGAAGCAGCCGTCGACCTGATGAAGACGCATATTAACTTTGTCGCCGATGAAATCGCTGAAGGCTGGAACCAAATCGCGATGGGCGCAAACCATCAATAAATACCAATAAATATTGAGAGGATGGAGATTATGACAAAGCCTGCAGAAAATAGACCAGTGATTTTGATTGCGGATGCCGGCTACCAAGCGACGGCGGCTGAGCTGGCGGCCGATTTCCCCGCCGTGAACCTGCGCTGCTCCGATGATACGGGCGATCTGTCAGCATTGGCAACCGGCGATGTCATCGGCTTAATCGCGCAGACGGCGACCGTGGATGATGCGCTGCTGAACAAAATGCCCAACCTGCGGGCAGTGCTCAAGCTCGGACGCAGCTATTTCAATATCGATGTCGATGCACTGCGCCGACGTGATTTGACCTTCGCCTGTGTCCCGCGCAAAGGTCCCAACTGCGTGGCGGAACTGGCGCTGACTTTGATCATGGCGCTCAGCAAAGACCTGATCATCTCCCATGAAGCCGTCGCGCTGGGCACCTATCGCTATCGCGGCATCAAGCCCGAATTGACCTCCCAGCGCAAAATCGCCTTCCATTGGATGAAGAACGAGCGCGTGCACGAGGTAACAGGCAAGACGCTGGGTATTATCGGCATGGGCGAGATTGGTTGTGAGCTGGCGCGGCGAGCTAGCGTGATGGGCATGCGGAATTTATATTACAAGCGCACCCCGCTATCCGCCGAGCTGGAAGCTTGTTTTGATGCCACCTATGCTAACCTGGATACCCTGCTGCGCGAGAGCGATTATGTCTGTGTGGCAACGCCTCATACCCCCGAGACCGAGGGCATGATTGGCGTCCAAGAAATTGCCAAGATGAAAGAAAGCGCCTATCTGGTTAATATCGCCCGCGGCGGCATCATTGACGAAGAAGCGCTGATTGATGCCTTGCAGGAGAATCGCATCGCCGGCGCCGGCTTGGATGTCTTCACCTATGAACCGCTGCCAGCGGAAAGCCCCTTGTGCGCGCTGGACAATGTCATCCTCTGCCCGCATATTGGCGGCGGCACCGGCACCAACCGCAACATCGAATTGGGCGCTGCCCTCGCCGAGATGAATCGAATTCTGGGGAGCTAAGGACCGGGCGGGCTCTTGCTAACGAGGAAACTGGCGATGTAGCCGGTCTCGTCATTTGTCAGTCGAATCTGATACCAAGAACTCAAATCATCAAGGACATCCAGAGTCTGTCCCCGCTGGACCGTCGTCAACACATCGCAATCCGTGGAGCCGCAAGACCGCACATTGGCGATGCCCTCCGCGACCACATAATAAATGTTGTTCGAACCTAATGCGAAACCCCTGGCAACGCTCACCTCATTGAGCCACTCGTAATACGATTGCAAGCCAGCTGCGATCGCCCAGACATAAGGGATTTCCTGAGCGCTTGCCCCTGCTGTTTCCAGCGCCAGCGCAGCGACAAAATCAGCCGCGACCTGCCGCATGATCAAGCCAATATCAAGCGCCTCGGCACAGCGCGGCAGATAGACCCACAGCATATCCCGCAATTTGTACGCTGGCTCGATCAAATTGTAGCTGTCATCGGCATCGGTAACAGCCAGAGCCGCATCGATGAGCGCGCCGAACTCCGGCACGAGATACGTCAGCAGATAGGTTGTCTCAGCATCGCTGCAAGCTTGTGCATTCTCCTGCGCAATCGTGACTGAAGAGCTCTGCCCGCCGCCGAGTTTGTCTTGTATCTCCTCCAGAACAGCGGTCGCTCTTGCCTGGTTGCTCTCCATCCGCTCAGCTACGAGGTTCTCCATCGTGCTGGAAGCGCCCTTTTCCAGGGACACTTTGACGACCGCGTCTCCCAAAGCCTCGCCAAGCCGCCAACCTGCCTCGAAAGCTTCGGCACAGATCGGCAATGACGGTAAACTCGCTTCCCGCAAAGCGACATGCTGACCACTGAATTCGAGCAAATCGGTCAAAGAGCTCGCCATCCCTTCATTTTCCAACAACTGCCTGAAGACTGGCGCCAGGCTGTCGTAGGCACTGGACAGCTCCTCCAGTGTACAAGCTGGCAATACGCTCCCGCCGAGTTCCGTGATCGTTGTTGCGCTGTTGCCGCTGTCGATGGTTCTCAGCCCTTCGCCCCAAGCCTCCAAACTGGCGATACCAGCCGCTTCCAGCTCGATATAAGGGTTCAGCGCGTCGGGCAATTCAGCATAGG